>JASKBU010000088.1:0-77937 GCA_033272285.1 Nitrososphaeraceae archaeon | reverse complement strand
GTGCTACGAACATTAAGATGTTTTTTGTGTTCAACGTTTCTTATCGCAAAATGATACTAAACAAAGTATAAGTGGATTGGGTGAGAACAAGTGGTAAAAAAAGTATAGATTCTTCTTTACTGCGTTAAGTCTGAATTTAAGAACAGAATATTATTCATCTTAATCAATTGTTACATCAGAAAACTATGTATCCTCTATTTGCGATTGGTCCACTTATGTTATTACCAATTTGAATCTATGAATTCTAGTAAATTCTTTCAAAACTTGTATATAGTTAATGTTCGAATCATTAATTTCAGGTTTGTTATCAGATCGGTGGGCGCTTACCTGAATCAAACAAGGCTTAGATTCATCGCCCCACCGTCTCATTTATAATCAGAAATAATAGTAAATATTTTACATAATTCAAAATTATCAAGGGTGGGACTTCAGCATGCAATCGTCATCATCAGGATCTGCAGGAGTGAAGTAATAGAATTGTCAGATATCTAAACCGATGAATATACTTTAGTGCTCCAGGCAGTGCTAGTATGCCAGAGATTAGTAAACGACAATAATAATGGATTGAACCCACAAACAAAAGAAGACCTTCAATCAAGAGTAAGCCAAGCAATGCAAGCTCTCCAGTCAGTAAAAAAGAGACTTGCAAATAACAGCAAATCTGTTCCGTCAGGGGGTAGCTACTGCAGTAAAACCGAACAAAAGATTTATGATTTGCTCCAAGCATTTGGGGTAGATAAGAGAATAAGAATTGGTAGATAATAACAGATATCCATCTAGCCTATTAATTGACTGAAATGGCAGCACTTGACGGTGAAAATACTTGGATTCGTTTGTTGGCTGTATCAGCAACATAAACGTTACCTTCAGGATCTACATCAAGTCCTTCTGCTTTTGAAAACTGTCCGTCATTCCTTCCATCAGATCCCCAGCTGGTGATAAACGTTCCATTATCCGTGAATTTTTGTATTCTACCGGTATCATCAATTACGTAAACATTATCCGAAGAATCTACTGCTACACCAGAAGGCCCTTCGAATTCACCATTTTTATCTCCCCTTGAGCCCCATTCTAAAATAAAATCTCCATCTTTAGTGAATTTCTGAATTCTATCGTTTGGTATATCTGCAACATAAAGATTATCTTTAGAATCAAGATCCATATTTTCCATCCAGCCAAATTGCCCCTGTCCGCTACCTTCTGAACCCCATTTTTTAATGAACTGTCCATCTTTGTTAAATTTTTGAATATCACTAATTTCAGTATCGGCTACATACACATCATTATTAGAATCAATTGCTACACCATGAGGATGCAAGAATTCTCCAGCACCTTCACCTGGTATACCCCATTCAAAAATAAACGACCCGTTACTATCGAACTTTTGTATGCGTTTATTGTTCATATCAGAAACATACACATATCCTTGAGAATCGACATCCATACTATGGGGTGTGTCAAATTGTCCTGAATTAGAGCCCTCCTCTCCCCATTCTAGAATAAATGTCCCATTCTTAGTAAATTTCTTCACATTATGGTTCTCGTAATCCGGAACAAATACGAAATCTTTAGTTGCAAGAACATCATGTATTTCACTAATTTCATGCATGTTATTATATCTCCCCCAATTTTGGACAAATACATATTCTTCATACCCAAATGAAATTGAGCTAATTGATAAGAAGCCAAGTAAGGATAGTATTGGGAATATCAATACGAACGTTGTAAATACTTCACTTTTTAAACCATTGATTACAAATATTAACATACTTTCTGAGACTATTTCGGGTATATTTTTATAAATACAACATTCTCGAAATTATTTGAATTCTTGATAAATTTTTGATGACTATTATCAAACGCTATTAGGTAAGAGAATAATCCTCATTCAAATAGTGGGTTCAACAGAATCCAGGTTCTCATGGAAAGACGCGCCAAATGTATAGATGTGATAAGTGCAAGCAGGATATGCACTCCTACAAGCCAAGCGACTAAAAAATTTTATAAATCAAACTGACTAATTATTAATCGTTAGACAGCCACCGTGTCTCTTTCATAAGTGCATAATCCGGGTTCTTGTTCGTTGTCTAACCAAGACCTGAATTATCAATTTCTATAAATCGGCGGATTTATGTAAAGCAGTCTTATTGACTTTAAATACTTCAAGCCTAAAGATTTATCTTATCTACATAAATAATTTTTCATAATTTGTTAGATGAAAGATCTCGCCTTCCAACTATTATCAAGAACGTAATAGTTTTTGTGTTGGGAGTTTTAATAGTTGTTACACTTTACCATTATCTTGAAACTGAATTTGACAATCCTCAGCCCTTTTTCGTGATATATGATGACACTATGGCTCGGGCACTCAATGTAAACGATCTAATATTCATTGGTGACGGACAAATGTTTAACACTACTAAAGTGGGGGACATGATAGTGTTTAACAAGCCGGCCGGGGAGGACCGAATAATTGTACACAGAATTAACGAAATAACGTCAGAGAACGGCAAAAGGATAATTATAACTAAAGGAGACGCTAGTCCCGTATCTATTCCAGGTATTGATTTCCCAGTAGACAGTAAGAATTACATTGGAAAAGTCAAACTGGTAATTCCACAAATTGGGATATTTTTGGTTCCACCCATTAATTATATCCTACTTGCAGCGACAATCTCTGTTATAGCCGTGGTCATATTTTTCTATGGAAGGAAAAAAGCTCATCAAACATAATGAACATTTCAGGAGAAAAAATAATAGTCATCAGTCCACTACAGATAATTTGGTGAAATTTTGATTTGGATTACAACTTGTTATTGTATATGCTCAATTCATCTACTCAATCTAAACAGATATTTATCGAATATGAGCGAATAAACATAGGGGGTTATATCCCTGGGAATTCCTGAAAAAATCAAAGCTATCCAAGAAGAGATCCATAGGACGCAAATAAACAAGGCGACAGAATTTCATATTGGAATTCTTAAAGCAAAAATCGCAAAACTTAGACGAGAATTAGACGAAAACAGACATGGCAAGACAGTTTCTTCTGGTAAGGAAAACGAGGGATTCAATGTGAGAAAGTCTGGAGATGCGTCAGTTGTTCTGGTAGGACTGCCCAGTGTTGGAAAGTCTACATTGCTCAATGCATTAACAAACGCAAATTCTCGTACAGGTTCTTATCAATTTACAACACTAACAGCTGTCCCAGGAATGATGCAGTACAATGGTTCTAAAATTCAAATACTCGATCTCCCAGGTATCGTCGAAGGTGCATCGAAGGGAAGGGGTTTAGGAAAGAAAGTTCTTTCTGTCGCAAGAAACGCAGATTTGGTTCTGATGGTTCTGGATGTTTTTCAACCAGAATTATTAGGGATACTGGAAACAGAGCTGCATGAAGTGGGTATTAGAATTAACAAAAAATTTCCGCAAGTGCATATAGAAAAAGCACATATCGGAGGACTTTCTGTCCATAACCAAGTTTCTAGCATTCCAAATGATCTGATAAAAGAGGTTCTCCGAATTCATGGGATAAGCAATGGTCGCATAATGATAAAAGAACCAAACTTGACGATAGAGCAGTTGATAGACGTTGTTTCTGGAAATAGGATTTATCTACCCTCATTGGTTGTGTTGAATAAAATCGATCTTGTAGATAGTAAATTTGTATTGGACATCGAAAAAAAGATTCAAAGTTTTATTCCTATCTCAGCTGATCTCAAAATAAACATTGAAGACTTGAAAAGATTGATTTATGAAAAACTTGCGTTTATTCGAGTCTTCCTTAAACCAAGAGGCGATAAAATTGATAATGAACCCCTCATAATGAATCAAAACTGCACTATTAGAGATGTTTGCCAAAAAATCCACAGGAATTTTGTTAAAGATTTCAAATATGCCTATGTTTGGGGCAGTAGTGTTAAATTTAGTTCCCAAAAGGTAGGATTGGATCACGTTTTGAAAGACAATGATGTTTTGAGAATAATATTGCGCTAATTTAAATAAGAGTTTCTAAATGGATACCTTGAACTTGCAAAACTTAAAATCTACGTCTTTGAGGTATGTATAAAGACACTTGAAACATCCAAAGGTCGTTCTCACAGCAGATCGAACGCTCATGTCACCGTATAGAGGTATCTCGCTAGCATCATTTTTCGGTTGTGCACCAGCTATTGATCCAAACAGAGCACATGATACATTTTTGTACAAAATACTCGGCAGCCAAGTTACACCAAGATTATTGTTTGATTTTATTTGTAATCCTATTTCTCACCACAACGGTATTGCAGATTACGCCCCCTATGGGCTTAGAAAGGTAGAAGCTTCACTGGTTCGAGACGGATATAGTAAGGAGGATGTTGTGGTGGCACACCCTGATTATGTAGAAAAATTCATTGGTCCTGAAACTGAGGTTGTAGGAACATATGAAATGGATCCCCTGGGCATGGGACCTGTAACTATGACATTTACTTATGGGCGGAAGCAGATATCGTATGATGAATTTTACATGAAAGATCTACACATGAAGATTAACAGAGCAAAAGAAAAAAATGGAAGTAAAGCAAAAGTGATTGCAGGTGCCTCCGGTACCTGGCAGTATAATTATGATCCTGCAAAAATAGAAGAATATGGATTATACGGAATCGTTGAGGGCGATTTGGGGGGAATAGGCCCAGAAATTGACGGTGCTGGAGCGAAGTTTTTTGACGCCTTGATCAACAATGAGCTGGATACAGCAAATCCATTTAAGAAGAATCCTTTCAAAGTTGAGATAAAAGAATTTGAAAGAGGTGGCAACACTTATCATGGCAGATTCATTCATTATTGGAACGAACCTAGCGTTGATGAAATCCCAACTATAATTAATCCCAGTATGCATGGAATGATTGAGGTAATGAGAGGCTGTGGACGTGGCTGCAAGTTTTGCGATGTAACTCTAAGACCGTTAAGATATTACCCGGTGGAGAAAGTCGTAAAAGAAATTGAAATCAACATGAAATATGGTGGATTGAAGAATGCGTGGGTTCACAGCGATGATATTTTTGTATACGGTTTGAATCCCAGAACGACCAAAAACATGCAACCTAACCGTGAAGCTCTAGAAGAATTATTTTCAGGAATAATGTCTACTGGAATTGAACATACTAATCCCACTCATGGGACTCTTGCAGGAGCTATTGCTGACGAGAGATTAATACCAAATATATCTAAAATAATTAGGGCGTCACCTGACAATATGATAGGTATTCAATGTGGTTTTGAAACTGGCAGCATACGTTTAATCGGCAAATATGCAGATAGAAAGCTATCTCCATTCAAACCTTCCGAATGGCACTGGGTAGTAAAAAATGGAATAAAGACATTAAATGAAAACTATTGGGTTCCTGCATTTACATTAATAATGGGACTGGATAATGATGAAACTGTCGAAGACAGTTGGGACACGATTGAATTAATTCATTCTTTGGAAACGGAACAACCAGATTCAAAGTTCACCACTACTCCACTGACATTTGTTCCAATAGGATTGCTAGAAAAATCAGATTTCTTTGATATTGGGAATACCATGGATCCTCCTAAATTGGGAGTGATGTACAAGACATGGCAACATAATTTCAAATACGGAATTCAGAAATTTATGCACAAAGTAGGCCGAGATAATCCAATAAAGAATGTCTTTTTTGCAGGACTCGCTCGAACATTAGGCGGAGTTCCATTAGGTGCAATGGAGAGATATGCTAGAAGAAAGGGCCCTGAACACGAAAGGGTAATTGAGAAAATAAAAGCAAAATATTGGTAACGGTCCAAGAAAACCAGGCCCAATTTCTTTTGATTTATCATGTTTATCTGTCGCCTACGATAAGGTATCGCCAATGTTTTTCCCTAGCCCTACTTATACCGATTCTAGCAGTATTGATTACTTTATCAGGCTTTATCCCATCTTCAATGTGCAATAATGATTGCCTATCAGATAAGCTCAATCCATTATGAGATCTGTTAATATCCAGAGCCCTAGTTAATTTCCCAGGCCCGTTTGTTAGATTTAATTTATTCTGCACATTACATCGATTCATCATTGAGCTTATTCCCTCTGTTGGATTCAATGATCTTATCAGCACGGCTCCTGCATCATGAGCAGGTGAATGTGCAGTAACATTCATACAATGATGCATCCCATAAATAAAATAAACATAGGCTTTACCAACATCTCCAAACATTACCGAATTTCTATTCGTCATACCATTAAACGCATGGCTTGCGGGGTCGTCCCTTGAACCGTATGCTTCCGTTTCTGATATGATTCCAGATAGACGTATTAGCTTACCTGAGCCATCATCAATTATTCTGATAAGCTTCTTGCCGAGGAGGTCCCTTGCAACTTCTTTCGTACTTCTGGAATAAAATGCAGGACCAGACAATCCCATTGTGACTACAAAATATAAAATGAAAATAATAAGATTTTCATTAATAGATAAAGTCGAATATCAATGGTAGTGTCCATTTCAGGTTGAATTTGATAATAATATAAATACCAAAAAATAGATATTGGAATTGTGTTCAAATTTCACAAGTTTAGTTTTTTTAATAAAAATACCTGCGATTATTGTGGAAAAAATTTCAGGACATTAGAAAACCTAATGCAGCATTTTCAAATTACTCATGATAACAAGACATACGAATGTAAAAAATGTAACGCAAAGTTCGAAGGAATGGAGGTAATGCGGGATCACATTAGAAAAAATCATAGTTACAAAAAGTAGCGTAAATGGCCAAATTAAGCGCTTGTGGAATAAAACAATAAAATAACCTTAGGTTTCATGAGCTTTTAATGAAATGCTTAAAATGCGGAAAAGATTTTGAGGAAAAACAAATTGAAGACCCGTCAGCATTGAAATATCCATCGTGTAATGATTGTTGGAAAGAATGGACCACATACGGAGTCATGGTAATTAATGAAATGCATTTAGACATGTCATTACCAGAACACAGGAAAGCGTTAAGAAAATATGAAAGAGGATTCTTTGGTTTGGATAAAGTGGAGGAAATAAAGAAAAATCCAGAAAATCCTGAAGCGCCTTAATTAAGTATTACTTTGGCAAGATTCGTTGGAATATTTTTCAAAACCCGGTCTCTGTTTGGATTAAGAAATAGTGCTTCCTTTAAACAGACCATCAATTTATTCCTTTGATTATCTTCAAGTGAAGAGAATATATCCAAAATCAATTTTGGATCTATTTTGTCAAAGAGCTTGACACTACTTAATGTCAGTAGATAGCAATGCAAAATTTGCGTAAGCTTATCAGGTTCAATTTCTGAGATCACTTTCATCCATGTTTTTGTTAAATCTATCAACTTGTTATCATCTACCAAATTTAGGGAACTCAAGCTCCTAATCATAGTCTCCTTTTTTTCAGACTCTGACATTTCGATTAATTCCTTGGTTTTAGTTCTGCAAACCGAAGTTTTTAGAAATTCTGGAAGGTTGGCTATAATAAAAATCAAGTTTTCAATATCCCCGTCACTTGAGAAGCCAGCCATTAATTGATTATCAAATATGAAATATTTATAGCGTATTTAATATGTTATTTCTTCTTCCACAGGTTTCACTCAATACCAATCAATTGGTAGTGATTAATGATATACTAGTAATTTGGGCAATCATACGATGGTAAGGATTATAAAAATGATGTCCAAAAATGCTCATATACTTATAATCGCATATTATTATTGATTAAAAATTGTCAGAATTGAGTGAAATTAAAAGAGTCTTTGAGGGTCTGAATACTCTGTATGAAATTCATCTTCCAAAGATTAATCCAAAACTCCTTCATGATTTGTTGATGAGAAATCGTAATAGCCCTGATAAAGACCCTTTTTATTTAATTGAAGTGTTTACTAAACCAGAAATTAATTCAGAAGAAATGCGGACTTATATAATTAGCAAGACTGGGATGAATCCGACAATACATGATAGCGGTACCCACTACGCATTTAACGATAAATTAACACTGGAATTTCTCAAAGAGCTCTCAGATTTGAAAGATGTCGTCGCTGTGTATGGTGACTACATGGGAGGAGTCACCGGCGTAGGAGCATCACATGATCAAAGAGAGCATGAACATGGATGGATAAAGTGATTTCTAGTTTCAGTCGACTTCCTAGTAAGCGTCAAAAAAACAAAGATAGAGATAATCATTGAATTAATTTTAGAACCTTGGCTATTACATTCTGGTGATCTGCATCCACTTCTGTTGTAACCAGCAGGAGATGATCGTTATCCAGAGGAGCAGTGATTCGCTTAATCTTTTCATACTCTGCCATGGCATACTTTCCTTTGCCAACTTTGGATGCCAAGGAATTCCGCAATCCCCATCTCGCAAGTGCTTGCAAATTAGATCTCTTTGTTTCTTCAGCAGTTAACAAATTAGCCAGTCCATCACGCTGACCACCATATTTTATTTCTCCTGTCTCGTCACATACTCCGGCAAAGCGAATTTTTGGATCTAGGGCTAATATCCCTTTGCATAAGTTTTCATAATCCATTTTAAATATTATCTTTAATCAAAATCGACTATATAAAATTGTGTCAATTAGTGGCATTGTTTTTTAGTACTGTAGCATAAACCTTGCCTGTATGACTAAGCCCGGCGCATAGAGTAAAAGCTTCATGATCAACTACAATAGTTTATTCCTTGAAATTTAGTATTACTTGATTATCCTTATATTTACTTGTAATTTAATGTGAACTGGAAATGACCTGTAATGTAATAGTCGGAGGCTTTTACGGAGATGAAGGAAAGGGAAAGATAATCGCATATCTATCTTTAAAGGACAATCCAAAAATAGCGGTAAGAGGGGGTGTTGGTGCAAATGCTGGTCACACTTTTGTTCATAACAATCAAACTTACAAGGTGCGCATGCTGCCAAGCGCTGTTTTAAATCCTGAAACACAGCTCTTGATAGGAGCAGGAGTCCTCATAACACCGGAAGTCTTGATAGATGAGTCTCGCAAGTATAATGCTGAAAATAGAACAATAATAGATAATCATTGCGGGATAATTGATGAGTCACATATTAAAAGGGATAAAGAGAATTCACACCTTAAGAATACTATTGGAACCACTGGAACTGGTACTGGCCCGGCTAATTCGGATCGTGCATTGAGGATCTTGAATCTTGCAAAAAATGTGGATAGTTTAAAGAAATATCTTGGCAATGTTTCCGATATTGTCAATGAATCTATCGACAAAAGTCAATCAGTTCTCATAGAAGGAACACAAGGAACATTTCTGTCTTTGTACCACGGCGATTATCCATTTGTGACTTCTAAAGATGTTACTGCTTCGGGTATATGTTCAGACGTTGGAATAGGACCCAAGAAGGTCGACGATGTTATTTTAGTCTTTAAGGCATATGTTACCCGCGTAGGTGGTGGGCCACTGGAAAATGAAATTAGCCCTGATGAAGCCGCCAAATTAGGTTGGGTAGAATACGGAAGTGTAACTGGCCGACAAAGAAGGGCATCACCTTTTAACTTGGAATTAGCCAAAAAATCGATAAAAATAAACAGCGCCACGCAATTAGCAGTTACCAAACTAGACGTAGTATTTCCGGAATGTGCCGGCCTAACGGAATATTCTAAATTGACTTCTAAACCAAGACAATTTATTGAGAACATAGAGGCCAATCTCGGTGTTAAAGTTGTTCTCATAGGTACTGGGGCCGAGATTAACCAAATAATCGATCGCAGGTAAGAAAATTAATTTTGAAGAGAAATATCTTCTTCCAGACAAGTCTTTTCGCATGATTTTAATAATGTAGTTTTAAAATGTAGAGCATTGCAAATTAAATCCCCATTCTTTATCGAGGTTTCTACAATTCAAGATTTTGGTAGGCTTGTATGCGCTTTTGAACGAACTCCACTTTTGACGTTTTCATTTAAGTCTGGCAAAGAAAATTTATTGGCAACGCAAATTGATTTTCTGAACAATATTCCTGTGATATACTACGTCAAATATTCAAGCGCTGGCCAATATCTTGCCTATAAAAACAGTGGCAGCTACGAGGATGTAGCAATAGTCGCTAATATACAAAATCCTTCGGTTATGTATTCTCCGATAATTTCTGTTGAAAAGTTTCCACAAATATTTTGGCGCAGACCAAAAGGCGTCAAGAATTCAAATTATGCACCAATAAAATTAGCCAATTTCCAAAGCCTAGTAAAGATTGCATCTTACAAAATGATGTATGAAGAATCACCGCTTCCTCTTTTTGTTTTTAATAGCTCCAAGAACTCCAAATATATTGTAGGGACAGCATTGAATATGGCCGAATCTGATGGAGTCTCGTATTTTTACTATACAACTCTTCCAGATAATCCAGTTAATTGTTTCATAAAATACTCTAGTTTGAAATCTGATAATCCGACTTTTACAAACAATATTGACGAGCATGGTTACATCTATATCAAACTAATAAAATTATCCGGTTCACATCCCCTAGTGAAGATTGATGAGTAAAATCCCATATGGAGAACGAATTGCTCGTGCTTCAAGTAATCATAAAAGCTTCATAATACTAGCCCTGGACTTGGATCCACAAGATTCTAATCTCAAGTATATTGAAAAATTAGTAAAAAATCTTTACCCGTTTATATGCGCAATTAAAATTAACTTTCATATTATATTGCCATTTGCCAAGAAAGATATTCAAAGCATCAACAGAGTCATACATTCCCATGGTTTGCTTTCAATTGCGGATATTAAATTAAATGATATAGGAAATACGAATCAAGTAACCGTACAGCATTTGCATTCAATGGGCTTTGATTCAGTTATAGTAAATCCGATTATCGGACACAAACAATTGGCATCTTTAGTTCAATTTACCCACAAACTCGGCATGGGTATAATATCACTTGTCTATATGAGCCACGAAAGTGTCAATGAAGGATATGGTTTGAATACTATTTACAGTAGATCAAAAGAAAGTAAGGTCGTTCCTCTATTTGAGCTCTTCTTGAAATACGCCAAAACGACTAAAGTCGATGGAATTGTAGTGGGTGCCACACACTCGAGAGTTTTGAAACACATTTCATCGATTTCTAGTATCCCCGTTTATTCACCTGGTATAGGTACTCAAGGAGGTAACGCAAAAACTGCCATGCGCAGCGGAAGTGATTATTTGATAATAGGTCGCTCTGTACTAAATTCAAAAAACAAACGCAAGGCCCTATCAGATATTATAAATTCCAAAGCCTCTTCATTAAGATACACAAAAAGTTTCATTACTGGTTGAATGGTTTCAAACACTACTTTCTATACTATCTGATGATTTTCCTGTACTTCGTCATACCATGTTTATTTACTTGATAAGGTACTTGTTTCGACAAAAATTCCAAAAATTGCTGGAGCATCCACACATATTACTATTGGATATTGGATGATGGTTTTTCCAAGAAATTTATTGCCTGTTTTAATGCACTTTTGGCATTTTTGTACGTCAACTGAGTAATTGCATCGCTTTTTTTGACCCAACTATAACCTATGTGCTCATGAGATATCATTATTTTTCTTACTCCTGTAGATGCAAGAAATAAAGTTACTTGTTTTGAGATTAACATAGTCTTTCTAGTGTATTTATAATCTAGTACGTATCTAAAGTTTGGTATCACTCTAAAGATTTCAATACCAGTCTCTTCTTGTAGTTCCCTTGTAGCAGCTTCTAATTCAGTTTCATTAGTTTCTATATTTCCCTTAGGATAGTCCCAGTGACCTGATGTGTAATGAAGTAATAATACAGAATAGTCATCAGTTTCAAAATCATCTGTGATGAGGATAAACCCAGCAGATTTTTCTATCATCATTTCAAATAACTACTAACTCGATAGGTGCTAACTGCTCTCTACGACTTCTTCTTCTTCATCCGTATCAAAATTAGTAGCAAGTGGGGAATATCCATGAATTTCCAGCCATTCTTTCTTATCTACCCAGATACTGCAAAACCATTTAGCACTTTTTTGATCGTAATCACCATGCTGCGGCATTTGTTTTATACTTGCAAGATAGACATATCAACATTTTCTTATTTTCCGTATCTTCTACGTCGTCTTTGAAATGTTCTAATCGCTCTCATAAGATCAATTTTTCGGAATTCGGGCCAAAATACGTCCATAAAAACTAGTTCACTGTATGCACTTTGCCATAACAAAAAACCGCTCAGTCTCTTTTCACCAGAAGTTCTGAGTATAAGGTCAGGCTCTGGCTGCGGTAGGTGTGAAGTATAAAGATATGAATCAATTGACTGCTCTGTGATCTCTGAAATTTTTAGTTCTCTTTTTTCTACATCATGAGCAATTTTTCTAATCGCATCAACTAATTCTTGCTGCCCACCATAAGCTATGGCGATGTTTAGAAAAGTCAGATCGTAATGATTTGTCTCTTTTTCAAGTTTAAACAAAATATCTTTTATTGATTGTGGGAGAGCATCGATATTTCCAATGGCTTTTATTTTCATTTCCCTTTCGTGTATTCGTGAATCATTGTATAATTTTTCAAGTTTTATTCCAAGAAGATTATAGATGTCTTCCAATTCCTTCTTGTCACGTTCGAGGTTTTCGATAGACAATACATAAAGAGTAGTTATTTTTATCTTAAGGTCATAAATCCAAGTTAGTAACTGTTCGGCCTTGTCAGCGCCCATTTTATGCGCGCCTTTGCTTGCCAAGAAATGATATTTAGCCCATCGCCTATTACCATCCAGTATAATTGCAACATGATTTGGAAGCGGATCTTTTCTAATCTGTGATTCTAATTTTCTTTCATAGAATCGATAAAACCAATTATTATTGATTAGATAATAAAAGAGTCCGCGCATTTGCCCTCAAAGTAAATGATTTTAAATCATATAATAACTCTGTGAACGCAATTGCTAATGCTTTAGGTGTTCTCCACCTTTTTTGTTTCTGAAATACTGAAACAAAAATGTTGTCGCGACAAGCGTAATAGCTAGACCGATAAATAAAGAAGAGATAAGATTGAAAGGATTTGTTTTTTCCGTTAAGACTGAAGTAAATTGAATTGCGGGAATGTAAATCAATCCCAGCACAACCAATCTCAGGATATCTGATAGAATCCTAATGCTTCCTTTGAACCAGTTGCTAAGGAGTATTCCGCCAAAAATAGTCGCCAATCCAATCCAAATTAGAGTAATTGAACCGTGCACAAAGGCTCCTACTACAGCCCTATTTGTAATTATTTGAGAAAGGCCTGCGTCCTTTGGTATGGCGCCATCAGGGATACTCGAAAACCCATTTGATATACCAACCAATATTATCATGATTCCTGCAAACGTCGAAAATATTCTGATGAAAGTTGATGGCGTAGTCCTATTTAGGGATCCAAGTGACTTGTCAATATCAAATGCTCTGATAATAAATGCAACACCCAATACACTAAGAACTATGGCCAACGCTTCTCTCGTAAAGCCAAAAATGGTTGCAAACCCACTTGAGATAAGTAGCGCCCCTGGTACACCCAAAAAGAATTTTGAATATCTTGGATCGTAAACTAACATCTTTACATACTTACCAAAAACAGCATAAGAGTATTCTACACTCCTACTATGCCTCATTATTATTCGCTGAATAGAGATCACAGGTACCATGGCCTGTAATAGAGGTATTACTGTCTCATCGTCCTCCCCATCTGATACTACGACAATTCCATCTGCCTTAAACTTTGACAACACTGTTATGAGCTCCGAGGATATTTTTTCGTCTGCCTCTATACCACGATTATAGGCGCCCGTTATTACGGCAACCTCAGTTTCAATGCCCTTTGTTACAAGCTCTTCATATATTTTGACAGCGCCAAAAATTGCATTAGCATCATCATCCTCTGGATCTTCAATTGCCAATCTAGTGCCTGCACTTATGCATTGATCTCTTCCAAAGACAGGAGTTTCAACGCCAGCGTTTTTACCCAGGTCGTCGTCCCTGTCAATACAAACAACAAGAACTCTCCTGTAATGAGTTGATAAAGAACCATAATCCAAGCTCTTCTTGTCTCGAATGTATTCCAGGTCCTTTGACAATCTTTTCTACTCCTTAAGTATGTAAGTGCATCTAATTAATCTGATGGTCCAATAATAGTGTTATTTTTTAGTAAGAATGATTGAAAGAATAATAGATAACATTGTTTGATGTATCTTACAAAGTCCTATAATTTACCTTGCTGCAAAAAAAATAAACAAAAAAACTTATCTAATTTATCTTGTTGAATATTGTTTGATAATGGAGACCAGTAGCTCTAAAAACCAGTCATTAAGATATGCAATTAGAACTGTAAAATACCAAAACTCTCTTATGGTAAATGTATGCGATCTCAATCTCATAGATAAACAAATCAATCATGGAGAAATCACGATAAATATGAAAAAAAATTACTGGATGGATAAAATTGCAGATGAAAATGAAATTGAATCCTACCTGAAAAAATCATCAATTTCAAACCTGGCCGGTGAGGATACGGTGAACAAGGCAATTGAAATGAATTTAGCAAAGAGGGCAAGTGTCAAGTACTTTTCAGATGTTCCATTTCTCATGATTTACAGATTCACCCAATCCTATTAATTCAAATTCGATAAGGTACCCTTAGTTTAGCAAATAAATGAATAAATAATTAAACATCAAAATTTTGTATAGGTTTTCTTATTTGGACAATAAAGATCATCTGAGTTTAACATTACATATACAGGAAGAACGGATTCCCGTAGTAATAGGAAACAAGGGAAAAACAAAAAATGAAATTTGTAAAAAGTGCAATGTGAAGATTGAAATTGAAAGCAAAACTGGCGAAATAACAATATCTTCAACCTCTAAAGATTTCGATGAATATGGTGCTCTCAAGGCACGCGACATTATCAGTGCAATTTCTAGTGGTTTTTCGCCGGAAAGAGCTTTTAGAATTTTAAAAGAGGAAACATTGTTTCAAATTTTGGATCTACGTAATTTTACAACAACAACCAATTCTACAAATAGGGTCAAAGGAAGAATTATTGGTGAAAAGGGCAAAGCAAGAAAGAATATAGAGGAATTAACAAACACGTTTATTTCAATATATGGGCACACGGTAGGGCTGATAGGCGACTATGAAGAAACAAAGCTTGCTATCGATGCAATAATGTTACTAATCAATGGGAGATCTCACAAATCAGTATATGAGATGCTCTATCAAGCAAAGAGACGAGCAAAAATTGAAAAATTACAATTGTGGGAAAATTAGATATTTACATATAATTTTTCATTAAGAGTAAATATTATCTATCCAAAGGTCTTTTTGATTTTTATTGATCTTTCCATCTCTTGAACAATTCGTGTTTTATTTTTAGTTGATCAAGAATCTTTCCAACCAAATGATCGACAATTTGATCAATGGATGAAGGATTGTGATAAAAGCCGGGCATAGCCGGAAGGATAATTGCACCGGCCTCCTGTACTTTGATCATGTTCTCAAGGTGAATTCTGGAGAGAGGAGTTTCGCGTGGAACTAAGATCAACTTCCGTGATTCCTTTAAAGTAACTGAGGCAGCACGGGAAATCAGTGTATCATCGTATCCGTTTGCGATACTCGAAAGTGATTTCATACTACATGGTACTATTACCATTCCATCATGTAAAAATGAGCCGCTTGACACAGAGGCATCGAGTTTAGAATTATCATAGTTTACTGAAGAAAGAGATTTCACATACTCTAGTGTTTTGGTGGTTTCAATAACTATGTTTTTTTTCGCCCATTCACTGATTATAAGATAGGTCTGAAAATTAATGGAATGCAGAACCTCCAAGAGCCTAATTCCATAAATAATACCTGATGCTCCAGAAAATCCAATCACTATTTTATCATATCTTGCCTCTGACACCAACATCAAAAATATTGTTGAACACTTATTTATTGTTGTTATCGATTGAACTGCATGCTAACTGTATTTGGAACTGTTGCACTAGATACCACTCGTACCCCATTTCATACTGTTGAAAGGACTCTGGGAGGCACTGCTACTTTTGCATCAATTGCAGCATCAAATTACGTACCTACATCGATAGTTGGCATTGTAGGTAATGATTTTCCAGTATCATATATGGACATATTGAAAAATCGTCTTGACATCAGAGGATTGTCAATTAGTGAAACGCAAAAGACATTTCATTACGATTCATCTTTTGGTTATGATCTCTACAAGAGGACCACTAACAAAACAGAGTTAAATGTAGTTGCAAATTACAAATCTACAGTACCAAAAGAATTTGTTGAATCAGAATATGTTTATCTTGCAAATAATGATCCTGTTCAAAATTTGAGTCTGTTAGATCAGTTTTCCCATCCAAAGTTAGTAATTTGTGATACTATGGATTTTTGGATCTTGAACAAGAGAGACGAAGTAATCAAGATGATAAATAGAGTCGATGGAATAATATTAAACGAATCAGAGGCTAGATTGTTATTTAAAGAAAATAGCATCTTGAAATGTGCCCGATTACTAGTCTCAAATGGTCCTTCTTTCGCCTTGATAAATAAGGGAGAAAATGGATCACTACTTTTTTATGAAAATGAATTTTATCCTATTCCAGGATATCCGACTGAAATTATAAAAGATCCTACCGGTGCCGGTGATTCTTTTGGTGGCGCTTTTATGGGTCATTTGTGCACAAACGGACAAATAAATTCAAAATCCCTGAAAAATGCGATGATTCATGGAAACATTCTGGGTTCATTTGCGATTGAAGATTATGGAATTCAAAGATTAGTCAATATTGGTAATAAAGACATAAAACAGAGGCATGAAAAATATAAAGAGATTTTATCATTCTGAGCCATTTTCTTATCATGGATACTAGACCTTTTGTTACTGCCAATCAAATATAACCTCTGTGACAGACAACGTAAATAGGAGAGTACCAAATGAAAAATAAATTCGACCTGATGCTGGATGGACAACATAAAGGAAGCTCTAATTTCAAAGATTAATCTAACAGACAAGGAAGCACAAATTTTCCTATTTTTAATAATCAACGGGGAATCAACAGTAGCAAGTATTTCGGCAGCGCTAAAACTCACTTTGGAAGATTCTGAGCAAGAACTTTGTGATTTATTAGAAAAAGGGTTAATACTTGAGCTGTCCGGCAAGTATCAGACATTTCATCCGAAATTTTCAATAATAAACGCTTATCGTCGGCACTGCCAAAAAATGGGTATAGAATTTAAGAAGAACCTTCAAATTGATAGTCTTGCCTCGTCTCTGGAAAGAATGCAGGAATCTGCAAGAACTAAATAAGGCAATTAGAATCAATAGTGTGGAATGTCGACCGTTCCTGACAATAAGGTGGTATATTTTGGGGTTATTAATATTAATGAAAATAACAAGACAATAGGAGCCGTTGATATTTGGAGAAATGTAGTAAACAAGAAAATGTTTTGCGAAGAGAAAAGATTGGGTATTTTGGAAATCGTAGACTACATCGGTATGCCATCTATTGAAGAAGGTCAAGAATGGGCTGTTGCTATAAACAGAAATAGGGTAGGTAAAGAACGGTGGAAACTAATAAGAATAACTAAAGATGGCAAGTTCTCTTTTATTGACACTGATGACGAAACCACAGTAAGTGTAGATGTTTCTGATTACAAGATAGTAGATGACAACTGGTGGAGTTTTCTGGTTTCCAAGAATATAAATCGCAGTATCGAAATAACGGATGAGGCTCATCCAAAGTGATTCGTGACTCATACCCTTCTGACGATCCGAAAATATTTGTAGAAAAATCTCAGGGAGGGCAGTATGCAAGTAAATTAAAGGGTTACTTTATTGTCAGAAATACGAAATTTAAATTCAATGCAATTGCCTTTGGAAGGATTGGGGGTCATAATATTAGTCTGAATTTGACAAAAAAAACTCTAACCAAACTGGAGGAATTTGGTTATGATACCGAAAGTTTCCAACTAACATTACAACGAAAACTTGTTGAAGGAGAAATAGTCCTAGTCGACCCTGTGACCAAAAATCAATTCAAACCATAGCATCGTGCAATGCATTTCCGCATTTGCATTTGTTTCGAGAAATTGGAATTGACGGAATGAACGCTGCAAGTAATTCTTTTATTTTATTGGCGTTTTTGGTCAACACCCCAAGAATTTCCTTGGAGGAAACAGGATTTTCATACCAAACATCATAGTCAGTAACCGTAGCTATTGATACGTAGCATATTTCCATTTCACGTGCCAGTACACATTCCGGTACCAGTGTCATTCCAATTATATCGCCATGTAATATCTCTCTAAAATATTTTGATTCTGCTCGTGTTGAAAAGCGCGGCCCTTCTATACAAATATAATTAGAGCCGTTATGCACTTTAGTATTTAGTTGTTTACCAACATTTAGAAAAACTTCTCTCAATTCATTACAAAAAGGGTCTGCGCATGATACGTGGCATACCTTCCCCTCATCATAAAAAGTATAGTCTCTTCCTTTAGTAAAATCGATGAATTGATCAGGGAGTACAATATCACCAGGCTTATAGGCATCCTGAAGACTTCCCACCGCTGATGGAGCAATGATTCTCGACACACCTAATGAATGTAGAGCCCATATGTTTGCCCTACTGTTAACCCTGTGTGGAGGAAGAGTATGTCCTTTACCATGACGAGGAATAAAAGCAACGGATCTGCCGTTGTATTCTCCAATAGTAATTAGATCCGATGTACTTCCATAAGGAGTAAAGATCTTTACTGTTTCTGCATTAGTCAGTAATTCAGTGTTATAGGTACCGGTTCCGCCTATTATACCAATTTCGGCATGATAATTTTGCATGTTATTCAAACTCCATCATACATCTAACATCGTAACCTTTACTCTTCAATGTATCCAAACCATCCAAAAAATTCAAACAAATGATAAACACAAATCCAACTACTGTGCCTCCTAATTTTTCTACAAGCGAAGCTGCCGCAACGGCAGTACCTCCTGTTGCAAGCAAGTCGTCTGCTATCAGAACTCTTTCGCCCTTTAATATAGCATCTTCTTGAATTTCCATAACCCTAGTCCCATATTCGATACTATAGGATTCTTTAATCGTCGGCCCCGGTAATTTACCTTCTTTTCTAATTAGGACTAATCCCTTGCTCTGGCTTGTTGCAAGAAGAGATCCTACAACAAATCCTCTTGCTTCGATAGCTGCAATTTTGTTTATTTGTATATTGGCACAAATTTCGGACAACTTTTCATTAAGGTAATACATTGAATCGGGGGTTCTTAGAAGTGGATTTATGTCCTTGAATGAAATTCCTTTTGTGGGAAAGTCATTCCAACTTCTAACTAGATTTTTAAACTCTGCATCGTTCATAATCGCTGGTTTTCATATCCTATCCTACTACATAATTAACGTTCCGATAGATCAAGAAATACACAAAAAAAGATCTACACAAACATACAAGTCAAATTTAATATATCTGAACTTGGTAAAAACTAAGTCGAATTTACTCCGAATATTCTGTCAAAATATTCAGATTGTTCATTGACTACTTGTGCGGATTCTCCTTCATCAACTCCGGCCAGATCTTTGGCAAGTTTTTTCTTGTATCCTAGTTGCATCTGTCTTGCAATTTGGATTCTTTGTGCCTGAGGAGAACCTGCGCCGTGCATCGACTCTGTAAGATATCCAACTGCATTTCGTCCAAGTGTCATATTTTCAATGAGTCTCAAAATACGCATTCTATTTTCAGTCGAAACCCCTTTCCTGCCTTTCAAGTATTTCTCAAGAAGTGGTCCTGTTTCAGGACTACGGAAATCCTTCTCAGAAGGCATAGTAACCATCAGGCCACCGGCTATATCCTGCGCAAGCCTACCTATTTCATAAGGAAACCTTGTTACGTTGTGTTTACAAACATTTGCCAACATGTCATCATTTTGATAATTTCCTGACAATGTTTTATGCGCTTGATAAGACGAAGCGATACCTGCGCCAAAGATGGTTTCGTTCAAGTGGGTCATTTCAACAAGTTTGTCTTTAATATGCGAGGCATTGGAGATTCCATTATAGTCTGCTATTGAGGCAGCTGCCCCAATAAGAACATCACCCAGGCCTGTCTTGCAAACATAGCTACGCCTATGGTAACAGGTAAACCTCTCAACCAACATTGAAGCGAATTCGAACTCCCCATCCATGAAAATTAATTCATTTGGAATAAACGCATTATCAAAAATAATCATTGCTTCCTGTCCAGAAAATTTTGAATTTCCAGCATCCAATTCGCCACCTTCCATACTGCGAGTATCACAGGATTGTCTTCCGTAGATATACGTTATACCCTCTGCATCAGCTGGAATTGCTCCTACAATTGCATACTGTTTATCTTCATCCCGTAGTCTCATCGTAGGCATAACCAGTATCCAGTGAGAATTTATACAACCAGTTTGATGTGCTTTTGCACCAGATAGGTAAATACCCTTTTCATCTCGCTTTGAAATATGTACAAATAGATCTGGGTCTTCTTGCTGTGACGGACTAAGACTTCTATCGCCCTTAACATCGGTCATGGCACCGCCGATAACAAGATTATCATCTTGCATTTTCCTTACAAATTTTTTAAAACGATCGTGGTAGGGTGTTCCGAATTTTTTATCAATTTCAAATGTCGTTGAATACAATGAATTTAGTGCATCCATTCCCACGCATCTTTGAAAACAAGTACCTGTAAGTTGCCCGAGTTTTCTTTGCATTCTATTTTGATTAACCAAATCTTCAGCATTTTCTACAATGTGTAAAAATCTGTTTACATGATTACCGGAAAGTGAAGATTCTGCTGATGCCAATTCAGGATCTTTGTCAGCAAGATCGTACGTTTCAGCTACCGCATTAATTGACGGTCTTATCAATGGATGTTCAACAGGTTCTTTTACCAGTTCACCAAACAGGTAAACCTTCATTTTACGCCCTTTTAAGCTCTGAATATACTCTTCTCCTGTCCTAATCGGCATAGTATAATTAGAATTCAGCTTGATAATATTTATATATTCTTAAACAAATCACCAAATTCTACAAGAAAAAATAATGTTTTACTTCTTTGCTCCTAACGCCCTGTTTTTAAGTCTCATATTTTTTCCATGACATTTTCTGCATCTTGAAGCAAGTATGGGATTTTTTCCTCCGCAGTCAAAACATATTTTATAAAATAGTCTTCTCTGTTGGGCGATTTGTTTCTTATTAGCATCAGTTATCGGCATGCAGAGATGAGTTTTTTCCCTTCCTATTTTTGTTTTTCGAATCCTTTATTTTATTATTCAAAACTTAATTTTGGATTGCCTAACACCTTCAAATACGACATATTTGGCCATTTGGATTGTAATTAGATGGATTTGACGATCTTATTATGAAAACCTTATCTGCGATGACCGCTATTATAATAACATGTCAACTGGGCAGTCGACTAAAACTGCTGGAGGGCTGAACACATGTAAATGTGAAATTTGTGGAAAGTCGTTTGAAAATGTTGAAACGTTAAATTATCATACACTTTTGGAACACAGCGAACATAAAAGGCCCCCAATTGGAATTGGTTGAGATTATTCAAAACTGCTGCTTTACATGGGTCACATCGACCTCTTCATTAATGAGATAAATATAATAGAAAACATACGTCGCAAGTCTTGTATTGTAATTTGAAGTAACTGATGAGTGCTAATACTTGAGTTAATAATTTAGTAAGGTTGAATCGTTTCAATGCAATACTAGCAATTTTTATTACTCTTTATGATACCTTATCCTAAATGTTTGGAAAAGCGAAGTGTAAACTTTGTGGACAAAGTGTTAGGTTTGCATTTAGGCACTTGAAACAACAACATCCAGAGACTTTGGGCGATAAAGATATTGAAAAATTAAAGATGGAAAACATTATGAAAAAATACTTTACATAGTGATTGGGAGTTATTAGATTGCTGTCTTTACTAAATCAAATAACGAAAATTCACTCAGGACATTGATGAATGGTGCTATGCATGTTACAAGAATACCAAAATCTAAAAATCTCAATGAAACAAATCAAATGAATATTGGCATATGAAAATAGATATCGCCAGAAGGGACGAATATAGAAAATTAGCAAAAGAACAAGGATATCGTAGTAGATCCTCATACAAACTAATAGAGCTTAACAAAAAATACAATTTGCTAAAACTAAATGATACCATTTTAGATATAGGCTGTGCTCCGGGTGGTTGGTTGCAAGTATCAACGAAATTAGCCGGACCAAATGGTAAGGTTGTTGGCCTGGACATGGATCCAGTTGAACCAATTTCCGGTACCTCCATAATTCAAGCTGACATAGAAGATCTGAATATCATTCAAATCATAAATAAAGCATGTCCATTTTCCTTTGACGTAGTATTATCTGACTTGTCTCCTAAAGTTAGTGGAATCTGGCATTACGACCACGAGAGACAAATTTCACTAACTTTGACTTCATTGAAAATGTCAACAAAACTTTTAAAAAAAGGTGGAAAGGCGGTGTTCAAAATTTTTGAGGGAAATAATTCTCGCAGTGTCAAACAAGAGGCTTCCAAAGTGTTTTCGGAGGTTATAACGAGTAAACCCAAGGCAAGCAGACAGAAAAGTAGTGAATTTTATCTTGTTTGTTTGTCATACAATGGAAAAGACTACTTGGTGAATAGGGTCTAAAGGCAGCAAAATCAAATATTGTTTGGTGAAAAATTAGAGTGTTTCTCCAACTCCAGGAGTATCTTTTTCAAGTTTAGCAATTTTCTTTGCTAAATTCTCCATAGTACCCGGAATATGGCATTTACACATACAATCTGCACATTCTAAGTGCCTGTTACTTTTGCAATCAACTGAGATGGATGCAGTGCTCAATTAATATTGAGAATATTGATGCATATTATAGACTTTACGTGAATAAATTGCGAATTTTATCTCTTTCCTCTTTTTACGAAAGAATCAACTACTTAATACTTTAGAAAGATTTTATTTAACGAATAATATGTAACTTCCTACCTGATTGCTTAAATTGGATGTTCTATAGTTCAAATTCATCCAATGAAAAACTATGATCTGAGATCAATTTGGATTTGTAAAGATTGTAGATCTACATTTTCATTTCGTTCTGATGTTGAAGAACATGTGGAGAAGTTAGGACATAATAACATAAATGAATATGATATGATGTCTGGAAAACTCCTAAGCGATGAAGAATAATTTCTCATGATTCAAGTTATAAGAACAGAATACAATGATTGCAATTAATTAGTTAATTAATAGTTAATATAAAGAAAAAATTGAGTAGAATCTGAGCCGGGGTCGCCTAGCCTGGTAGGGCGCAAGCCTGGAATATAGAATATTGAAAGCTTGTGACCTGTGAAGGTCTCGAGGGTTCAAATCCCTCTCCCGGCGCTTTAATCCGAGTGTTCACACGGTGAAGCATCTAATTCTAGCTGCATAATTCAAGAGCTCCGACGAAGTACGCCAATCATGTTTGGCAATCGCATTGCCTGTATTGCTTTCATAAATGGTAAAAAAATCTGCAATACTAGAGATCAAAAGAGATGAATGGCTATTGCTCAGGGATGCAAAAGCGCAAAATCTTCAACTTTCCACCAAGCCATTAGCAGGAATTAAAAACAAAGGGGTTGTTATCGCACGAGCCAAGTATAGCATAGCTTTGAGTGTGTGGATTAATCCCTGTGAATAAAACAGATTCTTGTTAATATGTAATCACTTGGTAACGTCCAAATTCAATCAAATTTTGACGGAAATTATTTAACCTCACTGTCTATTATTGGATCCGATTCTGGATAATATCACCAATGAGGGTACCCGCTGTGAATTTTGTCCAAAAGTATACATAATGTCAAACCACTATAGGCGCATTTTTTATGGTGCAATTTGGTTCTCCCTGCAAAAAAAGAGATTAAATTTACTTTGAATTTAGATAAAAAAAAGTACTGCTTAAATTAGTGGACATTCTACTAGGTGTAGATAAGAGATGTACTATAAGATTATCAACGGTAAAAAAATATTTGTTGCTTTAATTGCGGTGATCATGGCTGCACTATCTCCATCAGTTATTTCTAGTGCATGGGCTGACAATATAGTAGGAAGTGATGATGACGACATTCTCCCGGGAACAAATGATGATGATAGTATCTGGGGATTGGACGGTGATGATGTAATGTGGGGAAAATCTGGAGAAGATAACCTGTATGGACATGATGGAGATGACAATATTATTGGAAATTCTGGCGATGATTTCATATTGGCAGGAGATGATGAAGACATAGTTGAAGGAAATGGCGGTGATGACACCATTTATGGTGGAAGAAATACCGATGTGATTCAAGGTAATAGCGGGGATGATGATATAACGGGAGGAAAAGGAAATGACATAATAGAAGGAAATAGAGGCGAAGATTTCATTTTTGGAGGTCGAGCAGATGATTGGATTGGAGGAAATAGAGGAAATGATTGGCTCTATGGAGAACAGGGTGATGACAAACTGAAAGGCTTTGCAGGTAAGGATAACATAGCTGGAGGAAGCGGAGATGATAGACTGTCAGGCGGGAAAGGAAATGATAAACTCTTTGGTGGAAAAGATGATGATGTACTTAGAGGAGGCTCGGGAGCGGATAAATTTGATTGTGGGAGTGGAGACGATATTATCCTAGATTACCATCCATCTCGAGGAGACACAAAGAAATCAAATTGCGAAGATTTCTAAATTTTTAATCTTTTCAATCTTTTTTCATTTCCCTACAAAAATTATTTTTTATTTACAGATAAGTAATTAGATCTGTATGCTACCTTTACCTGTGGACCCTAATTTTTTGAAAGCTGTAGAGACCCTCTAGTGGATTAATATATTTTCCAAATCCACAACTCTTATTAGCATTGTTTAAATTATCGTTAACATGTTAAAAGTATGTCTTGAAATGAAGCTCCTAAAATACGGTTTTGTAGGTTTATTATTACTGGCATCAGCGTTATTTATCGTAGTCCCGACGCAAAGTCAAGTAATTTTTGGTCAAGGTGCAAATACAACAAATACAACGGATTCAGAAACTCCCGAATTTGATGGTCAAACTCCAAGTTTTACGCCGAAGAGTGAAGATGGAGCAGCTCCTCCACCTCCTCCAGCAGATGCCACAACAGTAGCTGAGCTACCAAAAGAAACATTGGTCAAAGATCCCGATAGCGACGCACTTTCAATTGGCAATAGAACGGAAATATTAGAAGTACTTCCTGCAAATTCCTCAAAAATCATAAAATTTGTTGATGATGACCTGAAGAATAGCACCGGCGTTGGCCTTGCTCCAACTGATGTGCTTGAAAAATTGACATCTAACGCTAATGATAACAAATCAATATTATCACTCGCAACTCCAGAAGAAGTTAAAGAAATTGAATCCGTCGTAGTAAATACTACAAGTGCACCATCTGAAGAAGATGATGAAGTCCCAGTAGCTAACGCAACATCAGAAGATGAAGATCAAGCAGCTGCTGAAGAAGAGAATGCTACTGCAACAAGTACGAATGCTACAGATGTTACTGGTGGAGAGACAGGAAATGAGGAAGATCAAGCAGCTGCTGAAGAGAATGCTAATGCAACTAATGCTACAGATGTTACTGGAGATGAACAAGGATCAACTGGAGATCAAGAAGAACAACAGGCTGATACTGGAGAAGAACAAACGAATATTACTAACGCAACAACTGCAACAGAGCCAAACGTGACAAGTGCTGTTACAGGAGATGAACAAGAATCAACTGGAGATCAAGAAGAACAAAAATCACAATCAGGAGATGAACAAGAATCAACTGGAGATCAAGAAGAACAACAGGCTGATACTGGAGAAGAGAAACAAGCTCAAACAGGAGAGGAACCTCCATTTTCACCAATTACAAATGCCACTAATGCTACGGCTGCAGGAATGCTCAATGCGTCCAATAATACAGGTAATCCAGATGAAGACGGCTCAGAGGATGACGATACCGGTTCAAATGACGAATCCGGAGATGAATAATCTATGGTTAGCGCAGATTAGCAAATGGCATTCCTAAGGTGCCAATAACAACAAACTACAAACTATGTTTTTTTTTGATTTTTTAACTTAATTTTTTAATCTTTATTCAGGTTTCTACTCGTTTTCCATGCACGTGGGTAAATGTTAGGTTTCATTATCAATCGCTTAATTGTGAAGGCTATACCTTTATCATTTTGTCGTATTTCTTCAGGGTCCATATTCGCTTCACCCAATGCAATAATTTCACCCTTTAATGTATAAATTCCGACCAAAGTCCCTTTCTTCACACCTTTATCAAAAGCTACGATCCCAGGAATGGCAACTTGTGCACCATGACACAATGCATCAACTGCAGAGTCCTTTACTGCAACTGTGGCTATCCCATCTAGTGCTACCTCAATTGGCTTTATAATTGAACGAATTTTTTCTTCTCCCTTTGTCTCTTTATAAGTTTCAAATGCATCTACCAAATCATGCAATCTTATCAGTTTATCCGAGGATTCTGAGAATAAGCTTACTCTTGTTCTCCGCAATTCGAACATCGTAGCTCCTGTTCCAAGTACCTCACCGACATCATACACCAATTTTCTAATATACGTACCTGCTTCGCATAGTACGCGCAACAATAGAATGTTATCAGCACTTTCCATTCTTTCTAATTCGTATATTTTTCTAATGCGAGTAGATCTCTTGACTGAGGATCTCTGGGGAGGCCTTTGGTAAATCTCTCCTTTAAACTTATCAAGTACTCTGTCTATCTCATCAACATTGCTTTGATTGTGAATTCTTGCAATAGCGTAGTATTCCTTTGGTCCCAATAGAAGTATTGATAGTGCCTTTGTGGCATCACCAAGACCAATGGGCAGGAGACCCGTAGTACCTGGGTCAAGCGTTCCACTGTGACCTGCTTTTGGAATCCCCAGAATTCTCTTTGTCCAAGCAACCAGTTCATGGCTTGCTGGACCAGAAGGCTTGTCTAATAAAATAATGCCATTATCCAATAGAACGTCCATGGGTCTTTTTTCTGGATAATGTCCATACTTTTCGCTAGTAACGTCATCGTTTATTATCTCCAAGGTATCAAGTTTTAATGTCATGACATGCCCCTTCTAAACTACTTTACTTTCATCTTCTTTATGATTTCCTTGCACAAATAAACTAGTGATTCAAGAGTCAATAACTCAGTATTAATTATGAAATCAAAAACGCCCTTGTTTTCTCCGAATTGTGAACCATAAATATTCTTGTATATCTTTTTATTTTCCCTATCTCTCATCTTTACAATATTCAGAGCCTCCGATAACGAAATGTTGTCACGTTTTGACATCCTTTCAGATCTCTTCTCCGGGGATGCACTGAGCCAAAAAGTAATTGGTTCGGAAGTTAACCAAGGAAGTGTATGACTAGTAATGATAACGTTACCTTTTTGAGCTATTTTAATTAGTTTTTCATCCACCTCTTTGTCAAAGGCTGGGTTTTTCTTTCTTTCTTTCATGAATCCTACCGCATCATCGGAATCCCACCAATCATTTCCAGATATTGTATGACCCTGTTGACGTGCAATTTCCTTTAATATATCTCCTCCATTATATAATTTAAATCCAAATTCCTTTGCAAGAGCATCAGCCAGTGTAGTCTTGCCAACAGCCGCACTCCCGGATATTACTACACTTATATCCCGAACATCATTTAATTTCAAATCTTTTCCCTTAATCTAATCTGATATTGTCAGCCCAATATTCGTATCTATGGAACTCATGTTTTAATATTTATCAGTTAAGTAGATTTTAGTAATTCTACCATTTGAGCAGTAGCAGAATCTATCATGTTATCATTGTTATGAATAATCTCAAAGGGCGCTCCTGTCAAAATAGAAAGAGATGAAATCATTGACAGGGAAACTTCAATATCCCTTTTGACTTCATCATCAGATATCATATCCCTTGTTCGAGTATTATCATCTTTTCTTCTTCTGAGAATTTCTTCCGAATTTGCGCTGACTAGAATCAATCTATCAGGATTTAACTTTAAAATTAAATTCATAGGTAATCCAGGATAATAGCCCGACGATGTCTTTATAAAAAGATGGGTGTCAACGACAACTATCGATTCTCTTCGACCCGAGATGAGATCGGCTGCCATGTTTTGTAATTTTTGTTGCACATCAATTGAAAGTTTTCTCATCTGATCTCTATGTGTTATTCCCAATTTTTTAGCTTCTTCGAACATTACGGATCCAAAAACCACAGTCGTGACAGATGTTCCTATATTTTGTAACGCAGTTGTTGCATTGGAAATTATTGTACTCTTTCCTACACCGGGAATACCAACAATTATAACTTTTTTTCCTTTAGGTTCTTCCAAGGAGAGCCGCCAGTTTGGGCATATGAATATCTACCTGTTCTCTGATGAGCAAGTTATAATAATTAACCAAAATGTCGACCATAAGTAAGATCCCAATTCCAGTACCAAAAACGCTCAAAACATTTGACACTGATGCCAGTAATCCAATTATTATTCCACCTGCTATTGTAACAGCCGGTATGTACTTGTTAAGCAGAGTTTGTACAGAGCTTTGCGTTCGTCTAAAACCAGGGACCTGTACATCAGCATCCAACAAGTTTTTCGCCGCTGCTTTTGGAGATAGACCACCTAGCTCAACCCACAGACGACCAAATACAGTAACAATTCCTGTCAGAAATATAATATAAACGACAGTTCTTACAGGATCTTGAAGCGAATGTTCAAAGCTTCTCGGAGCAGTAATATAATACAGAACTCCTCCTGTTGGCGACTGTGATTGCTGCGGATCAAATTGAGCTATCACGTTAAAAAATGGATTTGAATTGTCAGGATTATAGTTTGCCCATAGCATCTGCCCCATAAAAACAGCATTTGCGAGTAAAGCTGACGCTAGGATAACAGGAATATTGGATGTGTAAAGTAATTTTATAGGATATACTGCAGTAAACCCTCTATACTTGGTAGACACTATTGGTATGTCCACATGAATACCTTGTACATAAACAAGAGCCAATAGCACCAAGGAAGTAACTATTAGACCAAAAATACTTGGCAGTTGACCACTTCTAAATAATGCATTAGAAAGATCTCCATGTATGGCAGAATCAATAATGTATGGAAATATTCCAGATGGTTCCGTAGCACCAGGTACTGGAAGTGGACTGAACAAACTCCACAAAATTCCCTGAGCTACACCGGCCATAATGAAAAGACTGATACCAGAACCGAGACCCCATCCTTTCTGAATAAGTTCATCCAAATACATTACAACAATACTGGCTCCTACAAGTTGCCCAATTAACACGGGAATTAGGCTGGGATGCGAAAGTAGGCCTCCATATACACTGACACCATACAAGGACCCTTCAGCAATGATAACTATAATGGTAACTATCTTTGTTGCAGAAGTAAATAGAGATCTATCATCAGGATCTTTAAAATTTAATTTTATTAATTCTGAGCCTTTTAATAACTGCATTAACAGACCAGCAGTTACAATGGGTCCAATACCTAATTCCAGTAACGTTCCTTGTTGTGCAGCGAATATAACCCTAGCAAACGCCAAAAAATCAAACTTTGGAGAATCTGTCACTCCATATAGTGGGATTTGACCCATTACAAGATAAGCGAATAGTGCTATTCCACACCAAATGAATTTTTCACTAAGCCCAATTTTCTTTTTAGGTTTCTCTACTTGAGGAATATAAGCTGAGACTTTTTTGATTACCGATCTTATTATGCTTTCATTCTGCACTGTGCTCATTTGAAATTATGCTCCCTCCTGCGGATTCTATTTTCTTTTTAGCACTAGCAGATGCTTGTGCTACTTTAATAACATAACTTTCACCGATATTTCCGCCGCCCAAGAGTTTTTGAATTCCCAATGACCCAAGATCTAGAACTGGTTTTTCGTCTTTTTTATGAGGCTGTCTCAAAGACAGATTCTTCAAATCTCTTAGATTTATCCATTTTTTAACCAAAAATCGACTATATGAATTAAGAGTATCATGTCCAAAGTGGTCGGGTTCTTCGATTACTGTCCTTATCCAAAAATGCTTATGTTTTCCAGCGCCGCCAATTCCCCCCCGGCTACCAGATTGTCGATGTTGGCCTATCTGACCCCAACCGCAATACCTTGTACCTCGCTGTCTTCTGCTTTTTCTAAACCTAGTTGCCATATGCGATATACCTTATTGAATCAAAAGAGTAGGTGTAAATATAAATGTAAAACTCATATGTTGTTCAATCAACCTATACCATTCTTTTTACAATTTCAAGCAAATCTTTGTTATTCCCGAGGATACCGCCATCTGAGAATTGTTTTTTGCTTTTCCTTTTAAAACCGCCCTTGGGGGGATTCAAACTAAACCACGGTTTTATACTATTTTGGTCTGAAAATTTTATTTTGTCATTTACAATAACATTTACCAATTCATCAATTCCCTTGTATTCATCTTTTCTCTCGCTTTCTTTCTGTGCATCTAATTTTGGAGTTTTCTTTTTGCCTCTTTTCTCAATCAGCGTTTTTACGATTTCTGAATCTGCCTTTGACCATGCCACCCATTGATTTATTTTCCTTAACATTCCCAAGTAATCCGAATTTTCTGGTACTAGAGTAGCCGAAAACTTTTTGTTCAAATAGAGATTTTTTAAGGTGGTCAAAGCCCAAAACGGGACATTTACGGTTCCCCTCATTCTAACTACTAAAAATGCCATTTTTCATCCTGTAATATACGTCGAGTTTAATGCGTTAAAAATTGCCATCGCAGTAGAAGTCATTGTATTAGTGGATCCGAATGATTTTGTCCATGCATCCTTAATTCCTGCAAGCTTTAATAGATTTTTGATATTTTCTCCTGCAACAAGTCCAAGTCCCCTTGGTCCTGGCAGAATCTCTACTTTTACACTCCCGCCTCTTCCTCTAACATTGAAGGGTATAGAATGTGGCTGTGTACATCGGCATTCCCAACTGCCACAACCAAGTTTCACCGGTATTATATGAAGATATGAATTAATTGTTGCCTTGTCAATAGCAATTCTCATTTGTGAAGCCTTGCCCATTCCTATACCAAACCATCCTGCCTCATTGCCTACAGCAACAAGGGCACTAAATCTAGTCATCTCACCAGCATCAGTTTGTTTCTGGACTATTCCAACGTGTACAACTTGACTCTTTATGTCCGGAAGCAAATGTTTTACTATTTCAGATTCCTGAATACGCATACCATTTTCGTAAATCTGTTCCATTGAACTTATTTTATTTTCAATTACCATCTGTCCTAGAGTCGTACGAGGCTTCCATACTGTGGCCTGTTCATTTCTTGAACTACTCATTTTGAATCTCCTTTCTTCTCAGACAATTTAGATTTTGATTTAGTTTTAATGGTAGTTTTCGGCGTTTTTTCAGATTCCTTTTCTTTTTTAGCCTTATCGTTAACTATTTTATCCTTTATTTCTGAAAAATGACTAGGATATTTTTCTGGTTCCAGTCCTGAACCCAAGTTGGATGAAAATCTTGATTTGTACACATCTTCATTTGCTTTTAGTTTTTTCGCGTAATCAGCTATGTGATTTCCCTGGATTCTATCTTCAGAAGGAAGAATATTTTCCGAAAAAGGCATTTCCATGCCAGCTTCCGATAATCCCTTCAAGCATGCCGCAATTTTCGTAGTAAAATGTCTCTTGCCAATATACAAAATTGCACTAGAAATTTTCTTTTGAAGACATTTTTTACCTAATAAGAGACCGACCAGATAACATGAGGGAATATTTTTACGCGAGCCTTTCCATCCGTATGATAGAAGTTCGTTACTATGTACTGAGGCCATTACTTTATCTCCCAGTAGGTCTGGTCTAATTAACTGCGCTGAGATGTTTTGATCACTGACATTAACTGTTACAAAATCCTTTTTACCTACAAGCAATTTCTCCCTTTTCCTGTAGTTAGTTTTTTTCTCTCTTATTCTCCTAAATGTCGAAGTATAAACCATAAACTAAAAACTCACCTATCTATCTATCCTATTTATAAAATTGACAAGAATGTGAATTACTTATAAATCTTCATTATCGCTGTTTTTGGATTCATTTGACATCTTGTTTGCTACCATTGCTGCAAAAGCGCCAGCACCTATCCCATTATCGATGTTTACAACTGTCATCCCCATAGAACAAGTTTGGAGCATCGAAGCCAGTGCTGCAATTCCATCTGAGCCATATCCATATCCTATTGATGTTGGAACCCCTATAACTGGTATATCGGTAACCGAAGACACAAAAGAAGCAAGTGCACCTTCCATACCTGCTACTACCACGATAACATGAACTTTAGATTTTATCATATTGGCAACTGCCTTTATTGTTCTGTGAATACCAGCTATCCCGACATCGTATTCAGTTACGGTTTTGCTACCCATGACTTCTGCCATAGTTTTCGCTTCTTCCGCAATTTTAATATCCGAAGTTCCAGCACAAAGTACTCCCACTCTGCCATTTCTTTTGGGAAATTTATATTGTCTACTCGAAATTAGTAGGGTATTGATTCCTCTGTAAATTTTGAACTCTTGTTTTTCAAATTCTTTACATATCTTTTTCATGTACTCTGGACTCACTTTACTTACTACAGCAAATTTTTTTCCTGATACGGTTGCTCTAATAATTTTAAAGAGGTCTTTGTACTGTTTTCCTTGAGCAAGAATTACTTCTGGTTTTGCACTTCTTGCCTCTCGTAGTGGATCTATTTTAGCCAAGTTATTTTCCACGTATTCAATTGAATATAGTCGTAATTCCTGTTCTGCCGTTGCGACTGTTATTTCGCCTCGTGCTAATTTTTCTAAGATTTTCGTAATTTCCATTTCTCACGATTTCATTTTATTTTTTTATGGATTCTAAGGTATAAGAAGTCATTGTGAAAAGCTCTTTATTGCGCTTTTTACACTCTGAATTCCCAGGTCAAAGACCTTTTGTTCTTTTTCATTTAATTTTAACTCGATTATTTTTCCAATACCTTCATTTCCAAGTACACATGGTACCCCAATGCAAACGTCACTGTATCCATATTCTCCTTCAAGAAGGGCTGACACAGGAAGTATTGTCCTTTTATTCTTTACGATGCTCTCAATCATAGTTGAGACAGCATTTCCTGGAGCATAAATAGTAGCACCTTTTAAAGAAATTACCTCAGCTGCTATCTTTTTTGTCTTTGTGGCAAGGTCTTCAGATTGTTCTGGGGTTATGAACTCACTTAATGGTATCCCACCCATACTGGAGAATCTAACAAGTGGCAGCATATTCTCACCATGTTCACTTATGACCATTGCCTGAATTGATTCTCGGGATATTTTAGTCACCCTACTGATATGTTCCTTAAATCTAGACAGGTCTAACATTCCCCCCATACCCATTATCTTGTTTCGTTGTCCTTGCAGTGATTTGATTACAAGATATGTCAATGGGTCTAACGGATTTGTTACTACTATAATCTTAGAATCATGAGCAAAGGCTTTGATTTTATTGCATACTCCCTTTACAATGTCAGCGTTTGTTTTAAGAAGGTCCATACGCGTCATACCGGGTTTTCTACCCACCCCTGCTACAACTATTACAAATTCGGATCCTTTCAAGTCCTCATAGTTATTAGAGCCACTAACTGTGAAATCTATTCCTCGTTCAGCAAGTTGATGGTTAATATCCATTGCCTCGCCTTGAGGAAGTCCTTCGACAATATCAAGAAGCGTCACATCACCTAATTCTCTCAAGGAGCAATTTAGGGCCACAGAAGAACCTACACGTCCGGCTCCAATTACGGTAATTTTCATTTAACAATGAACGAAGTTTGAGATTACTTATAAATTTTCAAAATACTACCTATACTATTGGAGCACTTACAATTTTTCGTAAGCAGTGCAACAATTGAAAGTTATTAGACTATGATGAATCAAAACTCTTCGATAGCATATTTGGCTTGTATCTAGCTAAAAAGTACAATAGGAGTTCAAAATTTATATAGTTTTCCTAATTGGAACAATAATCCTTACGTTTTTGACGAAAATAAGACCCCATGCATAATGTTTTTATTTACACGTGAAATCTATTTTTCATGGAAGGATACTGTGTAAAGTGTAAACAAAAAAGGATTATGAATGATGAAAAAAAGATAACAATGAAAAATGGAAAACCGGCAACACAAGGAATATGTTCGACTTGCGGTACAAAGATGTTCAGAATAGGAAAGTAAAAATTCTGAAATTTATGGATCCTTAAAAATTAACGTTCCCCATCTAATTATTTTTTTTAGACCTACTTTGATGGGGCAAAATTCCTAAGAGGATCCCTTTTGGTAGCAACATCCTGTTTATCACTCGACCCTAAACTATTTTTCAGTATTTCCTCTTTCCCTAATTCAATTGCTATTTTTGATTTTAGTTTGGATTCTGCATCTAATTCTGCTCCTGGTTTTGATTGTAATCCTGGTCCTGATTTTGTAGACTCGAAACTATCAAGTTTTTCAAGTGCTTGATTAATTTCCATTTCCAGATTCTTTATTTTTTCTGCCTCCGTACGTAACGAATAATCTAGATTTTCTTGGCGTAATGATGAATTAGCAAAATCCTCTTTTATGATATCAGGTCGCGTCCGCTTTGCCGTAGTTGTCAAATTGAAATTCCTGTTAGAGAGCTCTGTTAATCTTGTATCTATAACTTTGATTTTGTCCTCTATTATAGAAACAAGATTGTTTTTAATTGCGCTCAAATCGTAAAGGTCTACAACCGATCGCGCATGCTCTATTTCTTCGTCACATTTTCTTAAATCATCACCGTACTTTAACATTAATCTGTCAAATTCTAATTGACTTAGTTTACCTTCTTTAAAAGTCTCGTCTACTCTTCTAGCTGAACCAGCAATGATCGATCTTTCAACTTGTAGTGAATCCAACTCATTTTTCATCATCTCAAGATCAGTGCTATTTTTGGAAGTGTCGAAACTGTATGCTTGCTTCGTACTCTTCTTTTTATTGTACATTTTTGCAATTCTCTGGTTTCTAATTTGACGAAAAACCACTGAAGCTATTGCACCTAATCCTATTGAAATTGATGTAACAACAAAATCCAACTTAAGGTAGTAAATCACAACATACTGTTAAGTCTTATCCCTAGAATGTCTAAGTAACTCGCCGTTTAATCCAATCGTATTTTCGAGTTTTTGGATCTGGATATCCGCATTTCCCACATCGCTTGTCTCTTTTATGAAATGCGTTATGGCCGCATCTACGGCACCTTATATGAGTGCGCTTTCGGGTAAACTTTCCCATTGAAGTTGTTCCTTTGGTCATGCAATTTTTCCTCCAAATTATCTAGACTAGTGATGTTAGGGTGGTGGTGGAGATATCATAACAACATTATCTCCCCTTACAACAATGGTTCCAATTTCATTTGATTTTCCTTCATCAAGTAATTCCACAGAATTGTCAAGTAGTAAATTCATATGCTGGTCAAAACCGTGCAGGTTCCCACGAATTACTTTACTTCCTTTTAGTTTTATCAGAACTATTTTACCCAAGCTCTCATCAAGTACTTTTACAGCCATGTCAACGGACATCTATATCACTACCTATGGTATTCCTTAATGAAGGTCTATATTAAAGTTAATAATAATTTTGATATCTGTCTTGAAATGACATTGTATGAATCACTAGCTCTAATTCAATTCCTATTAACTAATATTCAAAATAAAAAATTCTAAATTCAAAACAAATCAGTATCAAAATCAGATCATCTACTCAGTTCATCCAGCTCCTTTATCGTCCTAATAATATTCTTAATTGCTATGGACATTATTTTTCTGCCATGTTGCCTATTTGCCTTAGTAGGATCACCCCAAATACCATTTTTTGTAATCTTAAATGACGATGGATTATTTAGGAATATAGAATATGTAGCATGCAATCTTTTTGTATCCGAATATCCGCGCTTGGCTTTATGCATCTGGACCAGCTGTGGATTTATAGACAGCATTAATGAAGTTTCAACAAAACCTGCATGATCAAATTCCCTTTCTATCAAATTCCAATAGTTAATACCAAATACACTCAAATTTGGATTCTTGCTTGCTACCTTTTGAGGAACGTATTGTAATACTCCCATGTTTCCGTGGTGGCCATTTAATATGATTACAGATCTAAAGCCATTTTCTGCCAATGAAACACAAATCTGAGTCAAGAGATCTGATAGCAAATCGTTATTTATTGAAATGTTGAAAAATGATTTGTGTTCATATGATACCCCGTAAGGAATACCGGGTAGAACATGAGCTGGAATTTTTTTTGAGATTTGGTTCGCCAGATATTCTGCAATCAATATATCAGTAGTTATCGGAAGGTGCGGCCCATGCTGCTCTATGGAACCCAGCGGGATTATTGCTCTCCTTTTTTTGTTTTTTATCTCGCTGAAACTGAGGTTGAATATTGACAATATCAGTAGAAATGTCCAACTGAGTTATTAAACTAATCAAAATAATTTACGTTTGAGCTGTGGTGATTGCATAGTTTGCCTAGTTTCATTTGGTGTTCTTAACCACAACCCGTCCCCAATTTACTTGGATACGGTTTTCCAAGTATAATGTTACTGCTTCTAGCAATGTTACTGCTTCTAGTTTCTGCCCCCTTCTTTTGATTGACTCTACGGTGTCTCTTTGTCTAACTCTAAATGATTCCTGACAAATAATAGGTCCCTGGTCAAGGTCTTCTGTAACAAAATGGGCTGTGCAGCCAACGATTTTTGCCCCTCTTTCATACGCCTGAACATATGCATATGCACCAGGAAAAGCAGGCAACAATGATGGATGAATATTAATAATCCTATCAGGATATCTCCAAACAAAATTAGGCGTCAATATACGCATGTATCTTCCTAGAACTATCAAATCTACATTATAACGATCCATTATCTCCAAAATTTCAATCTCCGCATCAGTCTGCTGGGAATGCACGATGTTATAAAATGGAATTTGGTACTTTTCTGCGATAGAATTGGTCGTCTTTTCGCTTCCTACGATTACAACAATATTTGCACTTATTTTCCCCGCCGCCTTTGCATCGAGCAATTTAATGAGGCAGTGGCTTTCTTTGCTAACAAAAATCGCAATATTCTTTAATCTTTTAGGCTCTTCATAATGGACTTTTACCTCCATTTTTAATTTTTTTGCGAGAGACTTCAGCTCTGTATCAAAAGGTTCTTTTCTGAATTCACGTTGTTGAAATGAAGCCTCCAGTTGCATACCAAACAGTCCGTTGATTACGCTTTGATTTATCTGCTCAATGTTTCCATCATTTTTGAAAATAAAGTTAGTTACATCTGCAACTACACCTTTTCTGTCTTTGCCAACTACTGTTACCTCAACTACGAGTCTGTCATTTCTGTTCATTATTAAAATGGATTAAAGAAAGACCTCAAAATTAAAGGATTCTAAAAATTAAGCATCAACACTAATACTTAAATAAGTTAAAACCAATTCTAAAGCGGTGATAAATACACATTTGGTGCATTTACATTTATACCTAATAGACTAGCAATGACATGTTCTCCTTTAGTGATCTTTACAATTTGGTTTGCAAGATATGAGTCCTGAAGCAAGACAAAAAATATTCAAAAAATCAAGAAAGGATTTTGATTATAATAATCCTACACGAAAATGCTCAGTATGCTATACGCTATCAGGGTGGCATTGTTATACATGTAATGCAGATTTTTGTGAAATTCATTTTCACGATGAAAGACACAAGAAATTATGTAGCGTATAGTAGAATCCAATTCAATCTGTGAATTACTTTTTTTTCTAAATCTGAAGTCAGTTTGACTAATAGCAACTGACAGTAATGGTCCTTAATTGTGTGCGGGGGGTGGGATTTGAACCCACGAATCCCTAAGGAACAGGGATCTAGGAATTGAATGACATCCATTCTAAGCTTCGCACTCGCAATTAGCGAGACCTGCGCCGTTGACCTAGCTTGGCAACCCCCGCATCGAGGTCTGCCTATTGAAAGTTATTCGGCCAAATTTAACTATTATTTAGAATATATTGGTGTTTAGTTATGATGAACAGGAATATGCCATTATTTGGCACCAACGGAATCAGAGGAGTATTCGGAAAAGATCTCTCTCTAGATTTCTTGGTCGATGTAATGCATGCACTGGCTTCTTACTACAAGGAAGGTTCAATCCTTGTCGGTAGAGATGGCCGTAATTCAAACAATATCATGTTCAATATTGTTACCGCGGTCCTTAATTCAAATGGTATAAACACGGTTGATGCCGGCCTTTTGCCTACACCGTGTCTTCAGTATGCGACAAAAAAGAATCATTTTCAAGGCGGAATTATGATTACTGCTTCCCACAATCCTCCAGAGTATAATGGTGTAAAACCTATTGCAAAAGATGGAGTTGAGCTTTCAAGAGATGATGAGACTGAGGTGGAACAGATTTTTAGGAACAAGGCGTTCATTAGTTCTACAAAGATAGGGGACAATTTCAAAGAAGAAATGGTAATTGAAAGATACATTGATGATGTCCTGAAACTAGTCGATACGGACAGAATCAAGCAACGCAAATTCAAAATAACAATGGATTTGGGAAATGGTGTTCAGGCGCTAGTCGCTCCAATACTTGCAAAACGACTTGGATGTTCGGTAATAACTCTTAACGGAACTATTGATGGGAATTTTCCAGGTAGAGGATCAGAGCCAACACCTTCTAACCTCAATTTGCTATGTAGTATTTCAAAAGAAACCAATTCCGATATTGGCGCTGCTTATGATGGTGATGGAGATAGATCCATCTTCTGTGACGAAAAGGGATGTATTCACTGGGGTGATAAGACCGGAACATTATTGGCCAGATACTTGATTTCTGAAAAACACAAGGGAGCCAAAATAGTTTGCCCGATAAACACAACTAACATATTGACAAAAATTGCACAGGATAATGGCTCTAGCGTTATTCACACAAAGGTAGGTAGTGTTGAAGTTTCCCGCGAAATGGTAAAACAAAACGCCATTATTGGCATGGAGGAAAACGGAGGTTTCATGTACGGAATTTTAAATCAGGTTAGAGATGGTGCCATGACAACAGCACTAATGCTGGATCTATTGGCATCACAAGAAAAAACGCTCTCAGAATTGCTATCCTCTCTTCCCATGGCCTACCAGCACAAATCAAAGTTTCATTGTTCTGATATGGAAGTGGTTCAAAAAGTGATAGAAAATGCAAAGATTCATGGCAGTCCGATGAAGATAGAAACACTTGATGGCGTCAAGATTTGGTTTGATGATGAAAGTTGGTTAATGCTCCGTCCCAGCGGTACTGAACCCTTGATTAGAATGTATGGAGAATCAACTGATGAATTATTGATAAAATCCAAAGTTAACGAATACACGCGGCTTGTTAACGACACGCTAGGTGGAAAATAATATTTGCTCGGCAACATTTTTAATACGCCTTCACATCTATTGAGTAGATTAAAGATGATCCCAATGGGTGATGAATTATAAAATGAGTAAACCTTTTTATGTAAAATTTGAAACTCCAAAAGATCTCGTAAGTGCTGTCTATGAAGCGGTCAGAGTAGCCAAACAGAGCGGAAGTGTTAGAAAAGGGACTAATGAAACTACAAAGGCGATAGAAAGAGGAATAGGCAAATTGGTGGTAATAGCAGAAGACGTCCAGCCTCCAGAAGTTGTTGCTCACATTCCTATTATTTGCGATGAAAGGAATACTCCCTATATCTTTGTACCAAGCAAACAACAATTAGGTGAATCACTTGGAATTGAAGTTGGCTCTGCTGCAGCAACTATAATTGATGCAGGAGAAGGTCAGCATATTGTTGACCAAGTAATTGGAACACTTTCAAGTATTAAAGACAAGAAGGAGTGATTTTACTAGTGAGTAAAGCTGCAGAAGTAAGGGTAACTCCAGCAGAAGTTATTCAAATAGTGGGCAGAACCGGGATAGCAGGAGAAGTAATCCAAGTTAGAGTAAAGGTTCTAGAAGGAAAGGACAAGGGTCGAATTCTCACAAGAAATGTTAAAGGCTCAGTTAGGATGAAAGACATCCTGATGTTGAGAGAAACTGAAAGAGAGGCAAGAAAGATAAAGTAGTGATATTGTTTGAGCAAAGCAGCAGCGTCTCTCCGAAATTGTTTCTTTTGTGGAAAACATATTCCTACTGATGCAGGAATGATGTCAGTAAAAAATGATGGTTCTATTCAGTGGACATGTTCACCTAAGTGTAAAAAGAACATGAAGTTAAAACGAGATCCAAGAAAACTGAAATGGACTCGAAAGTACGTTAAGGGTGGAATTAAGGTCAAAAAATAAGAGTTAGGAAATGTCTAATTTAGAGCAAACCCTCATTGTGGTAAAACCTGATGGCTTCAAGAAGGGTCTTGTTGGAAAAATTATTTCCAGATTTGAAGAGAAGGGCTTTCAGATAGTGAATCTTAGGTCCTTTCAATTTGATAGAGATACGGCACACAAATTCTACGATGCTCATAAAGACAAGCATTTTTTCAACGAGCTAGTTTCATTCATATGTTCTGGTAAAACAGTCGGGTGTATTTTGGAAGGAAACAATGCAATTTCAACAATAAGGTTAATGGTTGGAAACACCAATTCTACAGAAGCCCAACCGGGGACAATCAGGGGTGATTTTGGACTTGGATTTACTGATAATATAATACATGCCTCCGATTCGGCTGAAAGCTTCATAAAAGAGTCTAAAATCATTTTTAGTTAAGTGGAACTCCGCCAACCTGTTGTAGTTGTATTAGGTCACGTAGACTCCGGTAAAACCTCCTTACTTGACAAAATTCGTGGAACGGCAGTACAATCCAGAGAAGAGGGCGGAATAACCCAACACATTGGCGCAAGCTATTTCCCGATTGAAACAATCAAAGATATTACAGGCAAGTTATTTGACCAGCTGTCCAAATCAGACAATCCCGTTCCAGGCTTACTCGTAATAGATACTCCCGGTCATGAAGTCTTTGCAAATCTCCGCATGAGGGGTGGTTCAGCGGCGGATATTGCCATAGTAGTAGTAGATGTTAATAAAGGACTTGAGGCGCAAACGATTGAAAGTTTGGATATATTAAAAAAGAGAAAGGTCCCATTTGTCATAGCCCTCAATAAGATAGATCAAATATCAGGTTGGAAGAAAAATGATTCGATCCTGATTGCAGAACAATTAAAGATTCAAGATACCTCCATTGTGTCATTTCTAGATGAAAAAATTTACACTGTTGTTGGTGCCCTTTCCCGATTAGGATATAATTCTGAGGCATTCTGGCGCGTTAAAGATTTTACAAAGGAACTGGCAATTGTTCCTGTAAGTGCCGTAAGAGGAACTGGAATACCAGAACTACTGGCAGTACTGGTGGGGTTGACCCAACAATACTTGTCTAAAAGGCTGGCGCGACATGAAACGGAAACAAGGGGTATTGTGCTTGAAGTTAATGACGAAATAGGACTGGGACCGTCAGCAAATATTATACTTTTAGACGGTACTCTAAAGCAAGGAGACAGAATTGTTGTCGGTAAAAAAGATACTGTTACCACCACCAAAATCAAGGCGTTACTACTTCCAAAACCACTGGATGAAATGAGAGATCCCAGGGATAAATTTAGACATGTTGATAAAGTTACCGCTGCTGCAGGCCTGAAGGTAACTTCGCCCGACCTTGAAGGTGTACTTGCTGGAAGTCCACTCTATGTTGTTAAAAGGCCTGAGGACGAAGAAAAATTAAGAATGAGTATAGAATCCGAGATTAGATCAGCAATAATACAAACAGAATCCAACGGGATAATTTTGCGATGCGATACCATAGGATCAATTGAAGCTATTACTGAACTTTTGAAAAAGGAAAACATACCAATAAGATCCGCTGATCTGGGGACTATTACTCGCAGGGACATCCTTTCAGCCTCTGCCGTTAGAGAGAAAGATCGTTACCTAGGAGTGGTTCTTGGATTCAATGTAAAGGTTTTTGAAGATGCAGAAAAGGAAGCCTTTGAAAGGAAAATAAAAATATTTAACGAAAAAATAATCTACAATTTAGTTAGAAGTTACTCTGAATGGGTAGATTATGAAAGAGTTCACGAAGATTCAATTATTTTTAATGAAATACCCCCTATCTGCAAATTTCAATTCATGAAGGGTTATGTTTTCAGAAGAAACAACCCCGCAGTATTTGGTGCCGAGATATTAGTCGGCAAATTAAGGCAAAAGATTACTGTAATGAATGAAGATGGTAAGAAAATTGGTGTGGTACATCAAATACAAAATGAAGGCAAAAACCTAGAAATCGCCGATAGAGGAACACAGGTGGCTCTTTCCATAAAGGAACCAACGATTGGCAGACAGATAAATGAAGGCGATGTTTTTTATACAGACCTAAACAGCAGACAAGCACGAATACTGCTGGAAAGATTTTCAGACAAACTCAGCGAAGAGGAGCAGGAAATTTTTAATTTTATACTATCAAAAAAACGTGAATCAGATCCTGCGTTTGGATATATCTGAAATAAAGATTCAAAATTTTGTTACTGGTACTTGTCTAGTAAACCTTCTAGCCCCTTCTCGCCAACAGCGCCGACTGCTTTTTCGACTAGCTTTCCATTCATAAATACAATGAATGTAGGAATCGCGTAGACGTCAAACCTCATTGCCACTCCCTGGTTGTCATCAACATTCAGTCTTCCAAAAATAACTTTCTCTTCATACTTTTTGGCAAGCTTGTCAAATATTGGAAGCATGAACTGACATGGTCCACACCATGTTGCCCAAAAATCTACCAGTACGGGCTTATTACCCCCTATTACTTCGTCAAAGTTTTTTTCGGACAATTCAACAAGCGTGGGCTTATTAGAATCAGAACTCATTGTTACAATTTATCATCTGAATTGATATTTAAATCTTGTAAGGCAACAACAAAAATTTCTATACTACGTATTATGAGTTCTAAAATGTTTGGTGTTGTAATGTTTTGTGCCTTTTTGGTTCACTATAAATCAAGGATGAACCTTACTTTATTCAAATCTCCTTCTTGTAAAACTTCCATTTCATGGTAGGTAACCCCTTTTATTTCGGTCCTATAGCCATGTTTTGACAAGTCTATTGATTCTGTCATTGTCACTGCTGTCAGTTGATATTTAGATTCAAGTTTAGTAATTTTTATCTCAAAATTCGACATTACTTTGTTGTCTATTGCAATAAGTAAAAGTATCCTTTCCAACCAGTTGAATAATAATTCTGAATAGTCATGTCCCTCTACTTCAAATTCTAAATTGCTTTTGCCCCGAATAGCGTTAATTTCAAACATTACATTGACTGTTCCTTTGGCTGCGTACGAAAATGCTTCTTCCATGCTGTCACCGTACGCCTCAATATATGCATCCGTGACGTGGTCAAGATATCTGTAACCTCCAGCCAACAATGTCTGTTTTTCTGCTACTTTATTATAACTAATCGCAAAATCTAAATGGTGACACACGATCCTCATGATTGTGAAGTTAGACCTTCCGCGAGGCATGAGGGATTTGCAATATGAAGAATTAGGAAATATATCCTATATTAGAGACAAATTCGTAGAAACTGCAGAAATCTTTGACTTTAAGCAAATAGAGCCTTCAACGCTGGAATTATTATCCACTCTTGAAGTCAAAAGCGGGCCATCAATAATTGACGAAACATACAGCTTTTCGGATAAAGGTGGACGAAATATAGCATTACGTTTTGACCTTACCATAGGACTGTCTAGATACGTTTCCATGCGAAGAGACCTTAAACTGCCAGCAAAATTATCATCATTTGGAGGTGTCTGGCGTTATGACGAACCACAGTTAGGAAGATACAGATATTTTCATCAATGGGATATCGAAATATTTGGATCGCCGGAGGTAGATGCTGATGCGGAAATTATAGAGTTTGTTTCACACTTCTTGAAAAAATTGGGAATTGATTTTGTCATTGCAATAAACCATAGATCTATTTTAGAAGAATACTTGACAAGATCTCTTGGGATTGCAGATAATAGTACTGTAAATGAAATGATGAGGGCAATTGATAAACTTGCCAAAAAAAGTACTGAGCAAATAGTTGAAGAATACAAGCAAAAGCTTGACTCGGCCAGTTTGCGAAAACTTATTGGATTTGTCGCCTTTAGCGGCACACCTGAGAAAATGCTAGAAAACAGTAAGGTAAGTGAATTTGAGTCATCCAAAGTCCTTGTGGAACTTGTAGATTCTTTGAAATCAAGACAGGTAAGCAACTTGATGGTAGATTTTAGGATAGTCCGAGGGCTTGATTATTATTCGGGCATTGTATTTGAAGCCAAAGATCGATCATCCCAGATTGGATCGCTTGTCGGTGGCGGCAGATATGATAGATTGACAGAAGCGTTTGGTAGAAAAGATTTGTTTGCAACCGGTGCCGCAGGTGGCGTGGAAAGGATTCTGACGGCCATAAAAGACAAATCAAACAAGACAACCCAAAGGCCCCTAATTTATGTCACCTATAGTTCCAAAGAAGAGAAAAAACATGCAATTGAAGTGGTTTCAAAATTAAGAAATCTTGGGTATGCTACTGATTATGACATAAACGGCAGAACAATAAGCAAACAGTTTCACGAAGCTGCCCTCAAAAAAGCAGTTGCTATAATTATCATAAGCCTTGATGAATTCAAAAAAGGCATCGTTACTATAAAGTCTGGATTAAAGGAACAGAAGCACAGTATTAATGAAATTGACAAATATTTAGATAAGATAGTATAGACAAATGTAATTCAAATTTTCTTTTTCTTTTAATTTAATATTGTGAATCTTTGGTTTAAATTTTAATCATTTTGATATTCTTCATCTTTATCATACCATTTGGCTTTTTATCATATACAATTCTTATGACCAAATCTGGCGGATCATAGCTAACATAAAAATCGTCTTTTTCCAGGATTTGTATATCATAACCCAACGTTATCTGTGATTCTTGTATCCCGTTTTCAATCAATATCCTCTTGGCAGCTTGTGCTATACCATCGTCTGAAGTATTGGTTGTCAGGAGCACCTTGCCAGTGCAATTTAGGCTCATCTGACTGGGAAAAATAGGATCTCACAATTAAAGTGTATCTTCAGGCATGTCAGCTGGATTAGTATTTATTCCTCTGAAAAAAGAATAATATATTTACTGCTGAGTATAGAGGTCATCGTAAAGGATAATGGATGGAAGGATTGGATGAGGTTGCAATAGTTATTTGACAGACCATATTTCTCACGATATGCTTATCATAGGCACAGGCCTGGCAGGATTGCGTGCCGCTATTTCCGCTGCAATGACAAATGACAAGTTGAATATCGGAGTAATTTCAAAGGTCCAGGTTATGCGGTCACATTCGGTCTCTGCCGAAGGTGGAACAGCAGCGGTCCTATTTTCTGATGAGGGCGACAATATAGAGTCGCACATATATGATACCATAAGGGGTAGTGATTTCCTGTGCGATCAGGACGTAGCTGAAAAACTAGCCCATGAAATACCAAATGAGATATACCAAATGGACAAGTGGGGAATGCCCTGGTCAAGAAGGGATGATGGCAGAATCGATCAGAGAAAATTTGGTGGATATTCTTTCCCAAGGGCTACCTACGCGCAAGACAAAGTTGGTTTTTATCAAATGCAAACACTGTACGATACGTGTCTAAAATATGATAACATCCATTTTTATAACGAATGGTTTTGCACATCAATACTCGATGATGGTAACAATAACTTTTCCGGTGTTACTGCTATAGAGATGAAAAGTGGAAACTTTTATGTGTTTAACTCTAATTCTGGAATTATCGCCACCGGTGGTGCAGGAAGACTTTATAGCTTTTCAACTTATGCGTACTCTTCCACTCCGGATGGTCTGGATATGGGTTATAGGGCAGGTTTGGCCCTGAAGGACATGGAATTTGTTCAATTTCACCCTACAGGAATACTTCCGTCAGGTATTCTCATAACAGAAGGCGCCAGAGGAGAAGGCGGATATTTGATAAATAATATAGGCGAGAGATTCATGAAAAACTACGCACCAGAAAAACTAGAACTGGCTCCGCGTGACGTCGTTTCCAGATCAATGATAAAGGAAATTGAAAATGGCAGGGGATTTAAACACGAAACTGGAGTAGACTGTCTAAAGTTAGATCTCACTCACCTGGGCGAAGAACGCATAAAAGAAAAGCTAGCAGGTATTAGAGAAATTGGTTTCAAATTTTCAGGGGTCGATATAATAAGTGAGCCTATAGAAATTAGACCTGTTTGTCATTACATGATGGGTGGCATTCACACTAACATCGATGGTCAAACTGAAATGAATGGCTTGTGGTCTGCAGGTGAAGCAGCCTGCAATAGCCTGCACGGGGCAAATAGACTTGGAGCAAACTCTACTTCAGAATGCTTGGTATGGGGAACCATAACAGGAAAATTGGCTGCAAATTACGCTGAAAAGGAGAAAGAGGCAGGCACAACTACAACCGTTGCAGAAAACAAGGTTGAATCTGAAGAAAAGAGAATATTTGATGGAATTTTCCGTGGAAGAGGCCAGGTCAACCCATATGACATTAGAAAGGAGTTTACAGATATGATGGACGTCAAGGCCTATATTTTCCGGGATGAAAACAACCTCCTTGAAGGCTTGAAAAAGGTGAGAGAGCTTCGGAATTCAGCATGGAAACACGTTGATGATAGTGCCAAAGAATATAATACAAATTTCATTAATGTAATGGAGATAGATTCATTATTGAGAGTGGGAGAAATAATAATAGTTGGAGCTTTGAATAGGAGGGAATCACGCGGTGCACATTCTAGGAATGACTACCCTAATAGAGATGATGTTAATTTCCTAAAACATACACTGGCATATTTTAAAGGCGAAGATGAACCGCACTTTTCGTGGCATCCTGTAACCTTGACAAGATATATTCCAGCAGAGAGAAAATACTGATGAAAGAGATAGAACAGCCGACTCGTAACAACTTTGAAGGAATAGCAGGATGGCTTAATCCTTCGAGGTATGGTTGGGAGCGAATTTCCTACTGGTTTCAGAGGTTAACAGGAGTTTTTCTTTTAATCTACTTTATTGGACATGTGTATGAAACAAGTACTATAGTTAATGGCCAGAATGCATGGGAATCATTTTTAGAATTAACTCAAACAATATGGGGACACCTGTTTCTAATTATGGTAATTGGTGCTAGTACATTTCATTCTGCAAATGGTATTCGACTCGTCTTTACCCATGCAGGTATCGGACTGGGAACTCCCGGAAGACCAGACTACCCATACAGCCCGGCGTCACTAAATTACAGGCAAAAATCCGGTGTATGGATTGCATTGATTTTGTCTGCAGTGGCAATGTACTATGGCTTTAACGTCTTGTTCGGAGTGTAATCAATCAATCATGGAAAGCCGTACACTATTAAAAGAAAGCCAAATAATGAAAATTCACTACATCACAGGTATTGCTGCAATATTTGTTGTTGCAGTTCACATCTTGATGAGACTAGTAGTCCCATTTGAACTGAGTCTTGAATATGATTACATTATCGCCAATTACAAGAATTTAGTCTATGTCTTAATTTTAGAGTCAATTCTTGTCCTAATTTCTGTGCATGGTTTTAACGGAGTAAGAATAATATTATTAGAGCTTAGACAAAGTAGGGCCTGGGAAAACATGGTTACTGTCGTGACAATATCAGCAATGATTGCACTGATTGCATACGGGACTAGAACAATAATATTGGCAAATGGATTGTGATAATAGATATTGAGCAATACGGCTGACAGTAAAAGCAATAACAATATCAACAACGTGAATGAGCAGCGGATAACATTAAAAGTATACAGAGAAAACAGGTCACAGAAAACTGGGTCCCATTATGACACTTTTGAAGTTCCGTACAAAAAATGGACAACCGTACTTGATGCGCTATTATATGTAAAAAGTTACATAGATCCCAGCGTTGCCATAAGATATTCGTGCAGGATGGCCTCATGTGGTTCCTGTGGTATGAAAATAAATGGGATACCAAAACTGGCCTGTTATACAAAAATCTCTGAACTGGAAACATCAATTATTGAATGCGCACCCCTTTCAAATTTTCCAATAATAAGAGATCTTGTTACTGATTTTTCACAATTCTTCAACCATCATAAAGACATGCAGCCTTATTTACAGGCTAAAGACAATTTAGAAACTGATACCAATAAAGGGACATTTTCATTTTACCAATCTCCAGAAGACGTGGATAAGTATCTACAGTTCTCGTACTGCATAAAATGCGGTTTGTGTTCGTCTGCATGTCCTACTGTTGGAACTGATTTGAAATTTCCGGGACCACAGGCCTTGGCGCAACAATACCGATATTTTGCCGACACAAGGGATGAATCCAAGAATAGATTGGATATAGTCGATGATAGACATGGAATATGGCGATGTCATTTTGCTGGCTCATGCAGCAAAGTATGTCCTAAAGGAGTAGACCCTGCTCTAGGGATTCAGCTATTAAGATCCTACGTGCTTGGTATATCCAAGAACGATAAAGTCCCGGCAAAAAGAGTTGAAATAAACAACAATGCAAATACAGAAGACAGCGCTATTGATAGCAATAGCTAATAGTTCAATTCAAAATTTCAAATTCTTTGACCCTAACTATTTTGAAGCTAATTTGCTTTCGTTAACTTGTTTGTTTATTGCATCAGCCATAAAGTGATTACTCACATTTACTTTTGATTCTGTAACACCCTGTATTTTGTAGACATTGTCCCGAATGTCTTGAGCTATTTTGAAACCAAATATGGCAGGGCAAAACGGACTTGTCAAGTGTAAATCTATTTTTACTTTCCCTTCTTCAATGTCGACCTTATCAATTAATTCAAGTTCCATGATGGAAACTCCAATTTCAGGATCTACGATTTTTGTAAGCTCATCAAATATTGATTTTCGTAATTGCTGAATTTCCTGACTCATATGTCTAATGAATTTATTTTAATACTATATAACTATTGATTTTTTTTATTAAAATTAATCAGATAATTGCAGTGAAAATAAATAACTAGGTCATAAATATCAATAAATAAGTCTAGCAGTAGTTTGTTTTAACCATGTATAGATCGAGGCACAAAGAAGATCTAGATAAGCGCACATTAAATTTTCTTTCATCCATTGATATAGATGATAAGATTCTCTATTATGATATCTTATGTACCAAGGTCCATGTGATAATGCTTTACAAGATTCACATATTAGACAAGGATGAGGTTGCACGCTTGATACGAGAATTGGACAGTGTATTGCGTTATCCGGGAAGACTTTCCAGAAAAGGATATGAAGATATTCATGAAGCGCTTGAAACTCACTTGATAAAAAAGATAGGAATCAATGTGGGAGGTAAAGTTCAGACAGGCAGATCACGAAATGATCAGATAGTTACAGATATTCGAATTAAGGCAAGGGATGATACAATAAATGTCATAGTTCACCTTATTAATTTAATAAAAGTACTAATAGCAAAGTCTGAAGACAATCTAGATTCAATAATGCCTCTTTATACACATTTACAGCAAGCACAAATTGGAAACTTTGCTCACTATCTGTTATCATATTCTGATGGCCTTATACGAGAGATAGATAAATTGTTTTCGCTATATGATAGGTTAAATCAATCTCCATTAGGTGCCGGTCCAATGGGAGGATCACTTTTACCAATTGATAGAAATATGACGGCAAAACTGTTAGGTTTTGATAATATAATATCTAACTCGATAGACGCAACATCTTCAAGAGATTTCATGGTAGAGCTTGTATCAGTTATGTCTTCAATAATGATAACGTTGAGTAGAATTTCCGAAGACTTTATTATTTGGTCCTCCCAAGAGTTCGGTTTCATAGAAATCAGTGATAGACATACTTCAACATCAAGCGCCATGCCACAGAAGAGGAATCCTGATCCACTTGAAATAACAAGGTCCAAAACGGCAATTGTGATTGGAAATCTCACAACCATTTTGACGATACTAAAATCACTGCCTTCGGGCTATAGCAGGGATTTACAGGATACAAAGTTTCCATTTTGGAACTCTGTCGAATTAGCAGTCTCGTCACTAGATATTATGAATGATATCATTCAATGTCTAATAGTAAAAAAAGATGTAATGAGAAGAGCGTCAAATGAAAGTTATGCGATATCTCTAGATATTGCCGAAGTAATGGTTACAAGATACAAAGTACCTTTTAGAATCGCTCATAAATTGGTTGGAGCGCTAGTTAATCTCTCGATAAGTAACAACGACGAAATACCTTTCAGGTCTTTATTAAGTAGCGATATTAAAGATATTCTGTCGAAAGTGAAAGCCGACATCTCTGTAGATAAGCTAATCAAAACAATAAGAGAAATTGACTCCAAGAGATCTATCAAAGTCCGCCATTCTGAGGGTTCTCCAAATCCAAAAGAACAGATTAGAATAATAAGAAAACGCAAGTTACTGTTACAGAGATATTCGAATGATGTTCACAAAAAGAAGGAAAGTATAGATCTTGTAAAAGAGAACATACAAAATACAATAAAGCAGATAGTGACACATTCAAATCTAAAATAGCAGTAAACACGAGCGATGACTAACTTTTCTCATTAGCGAGTATCATAGCGAGTATCATAAACTATTAGCACTGGCTATTTTCAAAAATGAGTTTTGAATAGAGTTATTGTAAAAAACAACATTAATCAGCATCCTAATGGTCCTGATTTAGCCATTGAAATTCCAATAAGTCCTATAACAGTGATAACAATAATTTTGTATACTTTTATTCTTACTTTGTACTTTAAATCAGCTAAGAAAACTTTGCAATAGAGATTTTTGAACGTGCAATCTATTTTCTGCCTCATCCCAAACAACAGATTTACTTCCATCTATCACATCTGATGTTACTTCTTGACCCCTTTTTGCAGGTAAACAGTGCATAAAAATTGCATCGTCCTTTGAGTAGCTCATTAGTTTGTCGTTTACTTGATATTTTGGAATAAAAGTTGATCTTCTCTTTCCATCTTCTTTTTCTTTCCCGATAGAAACAAAAGTGTCTGTTACGACAATATCGGTATTTTTTACTGCTTCTATTGGATCCCGTAGAATAGTAAAGTCTGTTGCCTTTAATTTAGATTCCCGCGTTACTATTTTAAGTATCTCTAATGGCGGATCGTATCCTTCTGGAATTGCAGCTTTGATATTCAGTCCCATTTTTGCGCATCCTATTAGTAAATCATTACAAACATTATTTCCATCACCTATCCATGAAAGCGTTAATCCTATAAAGCTCTTCTTATATTCCAATATTGTCATCAGATCAGCCAGGATCTGGCATGGATGATACAAATCAGATAATCCGTTAATTACGGGAATTTTACAATTTTGTGCCAATTCGACTATTGTTTCATGGGAATAAACTCTTGCCACCAAACAGTCAACGTACAATGATATGGTTTTGGCAGTATCTTTGATTGATTCTCCTCTGGATAGCTGAAGATCATTAGAATTCAGATAAATGGTATTACCACCCAATTGAAACATTGCAGTTTCAAAGCTCAAGCGCGTTCTAGTTGAGGGTTTTTCGAACATCAATGCAAGAGTTTTCCCTGCCAAAAATTGTTTTTCCACATTATTGTTGCCATGATGACGATTCTTTTTTAATTCAATTGCATACGAAATTAGATTGAGGATCTCTTCCTCACTTAAATCATCAATGCTGGTTAGATATTTCTTATTTAATGAGATCATCTATATCATCATCAGTTAAATATACTACTTCATCCTCATTTTTGCTTTCAGTGACTTTTTTACTTGTTTCTTTATCTTTTTTCCTTTTTATATCTTCATCTTCATTTTGTTTAACTTTATTGATATTATCTTGGACTTCGTCTTGCTTGTCATCTTTCTCTTTGAAAAATCTCAAAAAGGATCCCTTTTTTGCTTTTATTTCATTTTTCTGTTTTACTAATTGATCATCAATTTTGCCCTTGTTATTACTAGTATTTGGCTTCTCCTTCCCAACATTCGTAAATTCGCTTCTAACATACTCCTTGTCATTCTCAGTAGGATTAGTTGTCGCTGCTATTGTAGAAGACGGGAGCAACTTATCAGATTTGACAGTCTTATTTGTATCAGGAATTAAAGTTTCAAGAGTACTCTTATTAGTTTGTGATTCTGTTTTGGGAACATCGTTCAAAGTTTCTTGTTCGAAAAAGTTATCTTTTAATTCTTTCAGGTTGTCGCTGCTTTTTTCATATGATCTGTCTTTGAAAATTGAATCAAGAAATGCGTCGTAATCAAATTCAGTCAAGTCATCATATCCCTGTCCTACTCCTAAATATAAGATGGGTTTACGAGTTAAATAAGCAATTGAAATAGCTGCTCCACCCTTGGAATCAGCATCACTTTTAGTCAATATGGACCCGTCGTAATTAGTGTACTCAAAGAATTCTCTTGCCTGGTTAACAGTATCGTTACCTGCTAAGGAATCACCGATGAATATTTTCATGTCAGGTTTTATAACTCGAATTATCTTGCTAACTTCCTCCATGAGGTTCTTAGAAGTCTGCATTCTGCCAGCTGTATCTATTAGTACAGCGTCAATGTAATTCTTTCGAGCGTGCTCCAAAGCATCCCTTGCGACAGCAGATGGATCAGCCCCATATCTTTGTGTGATTACTTTAACATGGAGATTGTTACCATGATGTGTTATCTGTTCAATAGCCCCAGCTCTATGTGTGTCTGCAGCTGCCAACACGACCGATACACCATGATCTCTCAACAATTTACAGAATTTTGCAACGGTAGTAGTCTTTCCTGTTCCATTGATACCAAGAAAGATGATAGAATATGGTCCTGCTTTGGATCTCTTCTTCTCCAGTATGGATTGAATGATATCTGTCTTGTTATTTGTCGATAAGAATAAATCGGATAGAAAAGAATATAATTTTGTTGTTATTACCTGCTCTGAATCTTCTGACCGTTCCAATTTCAAATTCTGTATTTCATTTTTTATTTTGGATGTCAGCTCGTCTACAATTTCTTGAGCTACATCATTTTCCATTAGACTTATCTGCAATTCGTCAAAGATACTGTCAATCTCTTTTTTAGAAATTGATTTTTGACCAAGGCTCTTTGCGGTTTCAGAGAATATTTTTTTTAACTTTTCAAACAAACGGAGAACAACCTGAATCTGACTAAGCTGGAGGGTGCTGTGATTTTTGAACTTCAGAATTTATTTCGTTTTGGAGTTGATTCATACGCATCGCCACCTGCTCTTTCTGTGATTGTAGTTGTTTTGATGCAAGCTCAAATTCCTTCATTTTTAACTCCACATAATTCTTTGTGTTTTCTTTCGACTTTTCAACAGTAACACCAGAACCTACGTTAACTAGAAGATTAGTTACTGCGGGGACAGACACTTTAAGATAAACACCAATTCCAATTGGGACAAGAGATTCTTCCTGCTTGGCCGAAGACGATAATTCTTGAATTGCCTCAGAAGCGAGATGGGCTTCTGCAATTAGTCTATTAACTGTCGATTCTTTTGTTAAAATATCATTCATATAAGCTTCAAGAATTTTTGATTGCTGAATCATCTCGTTAACTTTTTGTTCAGCTGAAACTTGGTCTTTAGAATTGTCCGTAGAAGCCATCTTACTATATTCTGTGAGTAAAAAACGGGCATATAACTTTGCCTAAAGTTTAACGTGTGCCATTGCTTTGCTTTGCATTGCGTATATAATTAGTGTATTTTTGAGCTACGTCTTGCCCTTTTTTGAAATAATATAAAACCCATGAGAAGATATTAAAAATGCTGCAAGAGACATCTTGGTAGCAAATACCAAATTCCAAGGGGTTTGAGGATTGGGATAGGCGATACTAAGACTGTCCAAATTTATGCTTCCACCAAGTGCATTGATAGTTATTAGTGAACTCCATACAACAAAATTATAGACAAATTCGTAAAGCGAAATAACTACAATCGCTAACACGATAAGCTGGAAGATAGAACGCAGAGCTGGGGAGATTTCCTTGACTTTGTCACCACCAAGTTTGGTAACGCAGTACCATGAAACTACAGAAACAATCATCAGGTACGTAATTAGCTTTGAAAATCCCTTAAATGGAAATTCTGTTCTTACGAGAATTTCTCCTATCACTATTTTACCTGTGGCTGCAAATTCAATTATACTCTGGTACAGCGCATAGAACGTAATAGCGGTCATCATAATAGCGGATATGTAAAAAACTATGAGATATACAGTCCTTGCAGATATTCTTTTTTCAATGGAGTAGTACATAATCCGTAATGTATTATCTGACAGATTCTATTAAATATAAAATTATTCTTGGAGCTCTTTTCATCATGACTTTGAGCCAAGTCGGCGTTAGCGCAACTCTTGTTAACGATTTATCATTTTCATGGATTATTAGACGCCAAATTGAGATAAGGATGAGACACTAAATACATATTCAGTTCAAACTCACTTTGAATAATGCGAGTAATAATATGCTCACATGAAGCCGATATTGATGGCATGTATTCTGCTTCTGTTGCCCTGATAAAATATCCTGGTGCTCATATTTCCTTCTATAATTACGGTCTAGATTACCTCAAAAGAATGTTTGATTACCTGAAAGGTGAAGCAAGGAAGGCTGTAGGCGGACTTGCAATTATTTCTGATCTTGGCATAAATGATGGGAGTGTATCACAATTATGCATAGATACAATTCGGTATCTGAAAACGAGACGATGGTCTATAATTTGGGTCGATCATCATCCCTGGCACAGACAAAGCCTTGCGTCAATTCGAAAATTGATTAAATTGTATCACGACCCCACTGGAAAGAAATGTGCAACTGAGATCATGTATGAAAGGCTCATGAACAAGAGCAAAATTGCAAAACAGCTAAAACTGATAGCGCATATCTCTGATTTTATGACGGATGTCAAGAATCATGATTCCAGAGTCTCTGAATTAATCCATTTTTACCGAAGTTCAAGATCCAGACAAAAACTTGAATCTCTAGTTCGAAAAGCATCGATAGGAGTGTTATGGGACCATGACATGCAGCTTGATTATGTAAAATTCGCCAAATTGAGCGACTATCAAAAAAGCAAGTCCCTTAATACACTAGTAATTAAGAAAGTCAACTCATTTAATGTGGCATTTGTTTTCACATACCCGCTTGTTCAGGCAAGCCTTTTTGCCAATGAAATATTCTCCAAAATGAAAATTGACCTAGTTATGCTCTTTAATAAGGAGGGAAAAGTAAGCATCAGAAGGAATACAAACAAAATTTCATGTAATAAAGTAGCGTCGTTTCTCGTTGAAGGTGGTGGACATGAATTTGCTTCTGGTGGAAGATTGGAAAGTGATCCGAGAAATCCTAATGCATGTATAAAGGAAATGAAGACGGCAATTAAGAGATCATTAACTTGAACTGAATCGGCCAAATGTATTGATCGTACATATTCTACTCAAATTTAGAACCTATCGCAAAATCGAGATAAACAAATAAATTTCAATGCAATAAGACAGTGATTGTGGCAAGCGAAAATACGGGAGAAGGCGACACTAGCACTATCCCAAGTGAAAATTCTGTAGGAAATGTTATTTACGAATGCATGCGATGCGGTACTCCTGTTTCTAACGAAGAACTCTCTAAACTCCCTGAAATAAAGTGTATTTGTGGATTTAGGGTATTTCGAAAGGCAAGACAGCCTATCGTGAAGCAAGTAAAAGCAATATAACACAATTCGGTCAGACGGCCAACGCTTATTTGTCAGTTTTTGGTTAAAGATATTATGAAGATTGTTTGTCCAGATTGCAGGAAACCTGCCGAGCTTTCAGATGATTTTAGCTTTGTAAAGTGTCAATTCTGCAGTCTAGAAATGACGTATGGCGAATATGTAAAGTACATTGCCTATAGGGACGTAAGATATAGAGACGTATTAAGTGACTACAAAAAATGATCCCTAGTCTAGTTATTTTTGGACACTTAATATAATTTCAATTACTATCTGATCAAATTGTAATATTATTTAATAAGATACACTGTTTCCTTTTCTTCATTACTTTCACTCATTTTTTTATCATTGTTGAAACTATAGACAGCACATCTCTGTCTTTTATTTGATAGTCACCAGGTAATCTTAGACCGTTTCTAACATCGACCGCATAAACAATACCTTTGGATAATTCCGTGTGTATTTCACTCGCAAGATCCTGCACAGAGGAACCATTTTTCATAAGAAAGGCATCTGGAAGTACGTTACCCTTTTTATCGGACAACTTGTTTGGATCGGAAACAGGGTAAACTACGTTCATGTTTAATAACTTGAAAACAGCAATGTTTAAAGCAAACTGTACTCCCGTTCTAAGATACTCGCCTAACACATCTTTTCTGATGAAATTCAGCGCCCACTTTTGTTTTTCATTAAGTACTGTATTTTCGAATATATCAAATATTTCGTCTCCAGGAGAATATTTTATCAAACCCCTGTTCTGTGCTCTACGCAAAGTAAGTTCAGCATCGGTACTCGAAGGAATTACAAACATATGCTTATTGTGTTCACGAAGCCTCTTGAAATTCTCCGCAGCCGGATGAAGATCTATCTTGTTTGCTACGATAAGCGAAGGTTTTGATATTTCCCTAAGGGTAGAAACAAATTTTCGACTTTCATCTGAATCAAGCTCATGTATATTTTTGTCGGCAAGATTATTTTCAGCTATTGATTTTTTTACGTGCCATTCTTTTACTCCAATACCGCCAAATATTTCAGTAACAGCACGAGCAGTGTCCATGCCGGTGTTAGTCATTCTTGATATTTTCTCTCGATTTCCCTCAAATAATTTCAAATACCATAATACGAGCTCTTCTTCTATATCGGATACATCCGCAATTGGGTCTCCGGCACCAGCTTCGGCGATTTTACCAGATGCGTCAATACTTCCTGATGCATCTACAATGTGCAGTAAGACATCAGATTGTGCGGCAACGGATAAAAACTGGTTACCAAGTCCTTTACCTTCCCAAGCACCTTTTATGAGTCCAGGAAGGTCTATCAGTTCTACAGGAATAAATCGCCATCCGTCTTGACAGAGAGAATTTCGTGGGTTGTCAACAACTCCAAATTCCTTATGAACACACAAGGTAATTACGTGGGCATTTCCATGAATTGGTTTTTTTGTTGTAAATGGGTAATTTGCAATTTCTTCATTTCCCAAAGTAGCCGAGTTAAAGAAAGTAGTTTTTCCAGTATTTGTTTTGCCTATTAAACCAATTCTTATCACATATCTATTATTCTAGCTTGATTATTTATATCTAGCAAGTAATTTAATCAAAGCTAGGCAAAAATCAGAGAGGATAAAATTAGCCTTAGGTTGATAAAGATATCACAAGTTTATACAAATAGTTCTATAAGAACAAAATAGAAATTTCTTTAGTGATTAACTTACGTTTTATTCCATCTCAAGCCTTTAATAATTATATTATAAATCTTTAGTATCAGCAAAAATGCACTCAGAATTAGGATTTCAAATCAATAAAGTTTTAGTTATAGGTCTTGGGCAATTAGGTTTGCCTGTTGCAAAATATGTGAAACAAAGAGGTTTCGAGACATTTGGATATGATATGAACTCGGAAAAAATGAAGCAGGCCGAGAAAAACTTTGGAGTTAAGAGTATTGAACAATTTGATGACATTGATGTTTTTATCTTGTGTGTTTCTACGCACGATCCCGATGACGAATATACACCATATGTAGATGGTCTTTTTGAGCTAGCAAGAAAAATCTCTAAAGATGCAAAGAACGGTTCTCTTGTTTCCATAGAAAGTACTGTGCCAAAAGGAACTTCAAAGAAAATTTTTGAAATTCTAAACCACAGACTTCACGTGGCACATGTTCCTCACCGATGGTATGCTCTTGAAGAAGACGTACATGGGGTTAATCAAGTCAGAGTAATCGGTGGAGTAAGTGACTGTTGTCTAAAGACAGCACTTCAGTTCTACGACAGGAATAATATAGCCCTTGAATTTAACGACAACACTAATAATGAAAATACAAGCGGAAGCGCTCAAACCACGGCTGTCGATCTTGGTATTCCTTTGCACCCTGTATCTGAAATAGAGATCGCAGAACTGACCAAAATAATTGAAAACGCCGACAGGTATCTGCAAATAGCCTTTTCCGAGGATTTGTATCTCTACTGTCAGGCCAATAACGTTAACTTTGGAGAACTGAGAGATTCCTTGAACACAAAATGGAATGTAAAAATTCTTGAACCTCGTGATGGAGTCGGAGGACATTGTTTACCCAAGGACACAAAGATGTTCCTGCAGTCGTCAAAATCAATAAAAAGCAAGATATTGATCTCCGCAATGGAAGTCGACAAGGAATACCGAAGATTCAGAGAATTGAGAGGTGCCAGGTTGATTCCGCATGCCATTAACAGTTCATAAATAGGAATACAATCTTGATCTGTTTGTATGGAATCTAAAACAATTATAGCTTTTGGCGCACATCCAGACGACCTTGAAATTGGCATGGGTGGTACAATTTCTAAACTTTCTGCCATGGGCTATAACGTTCAGCCAGTCATAGCTACGTTACCAAATTTTATAAAGTCAGACACTAAAGAAGGAAGAAAGTCAGAATCAATGTTGTCAGCTAAAGTGATGGGGTGTAAATCTCCAATATTTCTTGACCTGTCTCCGGAACAGATGGTGTTTGGTAGAAAATTGGTTACCTTAATTGATTCGTTGATTAAAGAACACAAACCAGATTCGGTTTTTACTCAGTGGTACGGCGACTCTCATCAGGATCATCAAATTTTAACTAGCAGTGTGATTTCAGCTTGTAGAAACCAGAATAACTTGTTCATGTATGAAACTACGATACCAGGTGGCATTACTGAAAATTCATTTAGACCACAATTATTTGTAGATATCACTGAAACAATAGATATAAAGAAAAATGCACTTGAATGTTTTCAATCTCAATTTATCCGCTGCGGGGAGATTTGGATACCTGCAGTTATCGGTAGATGTTCTTATAGAGGATATCAAGTAGATGCCAAATATGCCGAGGCATTCGAAGTTGTTAAAGTTAGAAAATGGTAGTGGTTATCTGAAATAGAAAGTGAAATTTGGCTAAATGTTTGATAACAAATCATGGTTATTTTGGAACTGATGTCCTTTACACTTAAGGCTAACTTCATAACTAGAACTGGAACCATAAACCTAGTTATGGTAATTTCTTTTTGCTCATGAACTTTTGAACAGTTTATAAGTCAATATTTTATTTCCTTTTTGCAAAGGATTTGCAAATCATGCAAGGCCTCATGGGCTCGTAGCTCAGCTTGGATAGAGCGCCTGCCTTCTAAGTTCTAACAAAGAGAGCCGGAAGTCGAGGGATCGAAGCCCTCCGGGCCCGTGCCACTTTTTCAGAATGAACAAATGTTATTAGTGCCGGTCAGTCAAGTGGCTGTCAATTATAGCATTTTACCGTTACCTTCAAGATCAATTTGATTCCAAATTTCAACTCACGTTTATAAGTGGCTTAAATTCTAAAAATTTCAACTATGCTTGATGATAATCAGTTAAAGGGCATGATAAAAAATGCTCGTGATGGAATTAGTAAACGTAATTTCACTCAATCTGCAGAATTAACACTGATTTTAAAAGATATTGATGTTAAAAAGGGATTTAGCGTTAACGAGGTAGTAAATCTTCCAAACAAGTCCACAAAGACTTCGACCATTTGTGTATTTGCGTCAGGTGATATGGGAACGAGAGCAAGAAAGGCTGAAGTCGATAGAGTAATAGAACCTGATGAGTTGGACAGACTTGGCACTAACAAGAAGGACGCAAGAAAAGTTGTAAAGGCTTATGATTTCTTCCTTGCAGATACTACATTAATGTCCCGCGTAGGTCGCTCGTTAGGACAATTCATGGGACCCAAGGGTAAAATGCCATCTCCGCTTCCATACGGGGCACCCATAGAGAACATTGCAGATAGATTCAGGGGATCAGTTAGGGCAAGAGCAAAGAATCAACTCAATGTTTCTGCCAAGATAGGTGACGAAAAAATGCAAGACGAGCAACTTGCGAGCAATGCGCAGGCGATTATTTCAGCAGTTGAAAAGAAATTGCCACAGGGCGACAAGAATATTCATAACGCTATTATAAAATTTACAATGAGCAAACCCTCCAAGGCTTCAGCAGTACCTTCGGAGAAAAACAAAAAGTAAGGCGAGATGTGATTATGACTGACAACAAGCACGCCAGAACAACTTATCCTAAAGGAAAGCAAGAGCTATATCAGAAAATGGTCGAACTTCCAAAGTCCTATAATGTCATAGCACTCTCTAAGGTAAACAAGGTTAGAGCTACACAATTAATGATGATAAGGAAAAAGTTCCACAAGGACATCATCATCAAAGTAATAAAAAATAGGGTAACACAAAGGGCATTTGAAAAACTGTCAGATGTACATGGCATTGAGAAATTAAGTTCCCAGCTAGAAGGACAATGTGCTCTAATGTTTACCAACATAAGTCCATTCAAGCTTAACCTAATTTTTGATCAAAATAAGGTATTCCTACCTGCAAAGGGCGGAGATGTTACAAGAACTGAAATAATGATTGCTTCTGGTGACACAGGAATAACTCCGGGACCTGTATTGTCAGAATTCAAAGAAGCAAGTGTGCCTACAAAGATAGATCAAGGCACAATATGGGTTAGTAAAGACACTGTCGTCGCAAAGCCCGGAGATGTGATTTCCACAAAGCTTGCATCTCTACTTTCAAAGTTAAACATAAAACCTATTGAAGCAGGAATTGTAGTAAACTACGCGCTTTCAGACAAATTAGTATTTGAGGAAAATGATCTAAGAATTGATTTAAAAGAATTTAAGAATGAATTAGGCAGAGCACACAACGAATCTATTTCCCTTGCTATTGAATCAAGTTACTTTACAAAAGAATCAATCGGATACTTATTGTCCAAGGCATCTAGAAATGCACAAACGCTTGCAATAGAATCAAACATTATGACAAACGAGACTGCAGGACTAATAGTTTCAAAATCAGCAATGAAAGCTAATAGTTTAGCTGCCCAATTAAAAAGCAAAGGTTATACACCAAGTTAGTCTCAATTATTGCGATTCGACAAAAAGTAATCGCTCCCAATTTTTTACATATTTTAGTCCCAAAAAATGATGTTGCTTACTTGAGCATTATGATTATGATACAAATGAGCATTATGATTATGATACAAAGATAACAGAATATGAAGTCCTATCAATTCTACATTAATGAACAAATCAACGAATAAGTAAAGATAGCATTACGCAATTAATTCTAAAAAATAAAAACTAAGTAAAAAAGGAAATCTAACCGAATAAAGAAGATAATCCTTCCAAGGCTTCTTCTTCCTTCTTTTCTTCCTTTTTCTCTTCGGCCTTCTCATCCTTTGCTTGTGTCGCTCCAGCATCACCAGCAGCAGCTGATGTTGCAGGTACGGCCATAGCCATAGGAGTTGCCTTTAGAGATTCTTCAATGTTTACCTCGCTCAAGGCTGCTACGAGAGCCTTTATCTTTACTTCATCAGGGCTTGCACCAGTTGCTTTTATGACATTTTTTACATTATCTTCAGTGATATCCTTGTTTAATTTGTGTAGTAATAATGCAGCATATACGTATTCCATTTAAAGAATGCCTATTCATGACCATAATATAAAACTTTCAAAATCAAAGTATTTTCGTACTTCTTGCTACAGCGTACATATGGTCCCTCAGATCTCTTTCATAGAGCGAATTCATTTTTTCTAGCAGAATTGCTCTTGCTTCCATTCTATCCTCCTCAGTCTTAGCCCTTAACACGTTAGCAAAAAGTTCAGCCAGATTTTCTTTTAACCATCCATCCAGTACGTGAAATCGCTCTTCATTTATCCATTTTGCTTTCGATGAATCAATATCGATGTCTTCATCAAAAATGCCAGTTTCAACATAATCAATTAGCATGAATATACAGTTATTTGGATCAGGATCTTGAAGAACAGCTTTAGGTCTGCCCTCACCTCTTCCAGAAGTTACCTTTTCAATAAGCCCTTCAGGAATGACATATGAACCTCTTACTCTTGCAATTGAATCAGCTAATGAAGTAATTCGTCCTATGACCAGTCTTAATTTTCCAGAGTAATCCTGGGAAAGAAATACGTAATCTCCCTCCTTTATCTTGGGCTTTCCAAATAACATATCAATTTGAGTTTTAGTAAATTATTTAATACTTGCGATAAAAGCTTTGCCTGTTTTATTGAGTGAAGTAAAGCTCACCATAGTACCTTGTTTCTTACCTGCCCGTTCAAATTTTAATATTAGTAAACTCGATATTTTGTTGCTATGCCAAGGGTATTTGTAGCCGCGGATATACATAGAAAGGGTGAACTTGAAAACATTCAAAAGAATTTGATATCTAGTTTGAAGCTTGAACATGTACATCTAAAACTTGTAAAGCCAGAAAATTTTCATTTTACACTAGTATTTTTTGGTGAAATAAATGATTCATTACTTGATAAGATTGTTACAAAAATTTCAGAAATAGAATTTCAGTCATTTGGAATAAGTTATGACCCAATAGGCGCTTTTCCAGATTTTAAGCGGGCTAAAGTTATATGGATAGGATTGGATGAGGAAACAAAACACACCTTCTCTCAAATGTACGATATCGTCATATCTAAACTAAAGGAACTGGATCTAAAGTTAGAAAATGAGATGGAAAAAGAGATAATACCACACATAACACTATTTAGAGCAAGGAAGGTGCCACTTTGTTTGAACCTACAACACGTCCAATCAGATAATAAAATTGATGATGTAATCGATGCAATTTCAGTAAAAAAGAGCCTCATAACCCCTCATGGTCCTACATACGAGAACATAATATCCGTGAAGGGCAAATGAATTCTACAGAAAACGCGATACAAAAAATATCAGAGTCTTCAGCTCCGTCAAAATCAGGGCAGAAGAAATTAGCAAAAATATCAAATGATATAAAAAATGAAATTTTGAATTTTAAAGATAAAAGAATTTTAAAAGTCATTTTAGGTGGATCGTTTGCGAAAGGTACCTGGCTTGATAACGATACTGACATCGACTTTTTTGTAATGATAGAACAAACGGTAGATCGAAAGGAATTCGAAGAACTGGGCAAAAAAGTTGGTTATCATGCTTTAAAAAAATACAAACCTTACTTACGATACTCTGAACATCCGTACGTTGAGGGGAAAGTTGACGGCATAAGAGTAAACATAGTACCTTGTTACAAAGTTGAAAAAAACAGGTGGAAAAGTGCCGCGGATAGATCGCCGTATCACACAGATTTTATGCAAAAGATGTTAAATGAATTTTTGAAAAGTCAGGTAAGAGTCCTCAAACTATTCTTAAAGTCAATAGGAACATATGGTTCGCAAATATCCATTTCAGGTTTTAGTGGTTATGTAACTGAGGTACTCATCTTAAAATATGGTTCTTTTAGGAATGTTCTGCAAACATTTGCTGAACTTATGCCAAATTACGTCGTTTCGATATATACTCCGGATGAAAAAATAATCTCGAAATTTAAGAGTCCCATTATAATAATTGATCCTATTGATGCAAATAGAAACCTTGGTGCTGCCATATCAGCTGACTGTGTTGCAAAATTTGTGCTGGCATCAAGACACTTTTTGAAAGATCCTTCTTTTGAATTTTTCAAAGTATCACACAAGCCCAATGCAAAAGCTATAGGGCAAATTAAATCAAATTTGCTTGTAGTAGAATTTAAGATTCAAAGAAGGAGTCCTGACATAATATGGGGCCAGCTAAAAAGAAAACTGGCTAGCATTTCAAAACAGCTTGAAAATGCAAGATTTGAAATAATTAAGACATTTTGCTTTACTGATGAGCAGGAACGTGCAGTATTTATCTTTATGGCAGAGGTTGCAAAATTGCCAAAATTAACAGTTAATGATGGCCCTGAAATATTTCTAGGAGCAGAAACAGATGCATTTATCAAAAAAAGAAAGAGCAAATCAATTATTATGTGCACGGAAGGTATGAGAATTATGAGCATTGAAGAAACCGAGAAAAGACCGATTAAGGAGCATACAAGTGCAATAATTGAAAAGGACATCAAATCTGGTGCCAAAACTGGAATTGCTTTAGATCTTTCAAAAGGATATTCTATCTATTTGGCAAATGAAAGAGTGTTGAATAGTTTTGTTTCCACTGCCATTAATCACATGGTCCGTGATGGAGAATTTATTAGACACAGATAATAGGAAAAGTCTAGAATTTTTACTGACTTATCCTTTATTTGATGAAAAGATTTTTGATAGTAGGATGAGAGAATTGTCATCTATGGATATTAACTCGGTATTCTCATTTGGTAATGTACAATTGAAAATGGCCCACATAATAGGTAAGGGATCTGTTGGCTTGGTAACTCTGGTAAAGTACAAAAATAAACTTCTAGCGTTGAAGATAAGAAGAACTGACGCTAATAGAGTGAATATGTATGATGAAGTACTGTATCAATCACTTGCAAACTCAATCGGGATTGGTCCTTTCCTCGTAAATTTTTCTGAAAATTTCATATTGATGGAGTATATCAAAGGGTCAAACATTGAGAGTTGGTACAAATCGCAAATATCAAACAAAAAGATGCTACGTTGCACTAATGCAATACTTCAACAGTCTTTCCTTCTTGACTGCCTAAAACTTGACCACGGCCAACTGAGCAGGCTTGACCGACATATAGTAGTGTCGTCAGATGGTTTACCAACAATTATGGATTTTGAAACATCAAGTACAAAAAGGAGGAGCAGTAACGTGACTAGCGTATCTCAATCAATTTTTCTACATGGACCGATACATGCGAAATTACAAAATGCGATCAATAAGGAAAGGACATACATTATCAAAAGTATCAAAGAATATAAAAAATACATGAACCGTGAAAAATTTCAACGAATACTAAATTTGTTAAAATCATAGAGATTCGGTTTTAGAAATATTGAGTCCAACCTGATAGTAATTTTCCAAATTCGTGCATTAAGATTCTTAAAGCAGTATCCTTAAGATAAATCAATGTCAAACTCGCAGACATTGGTCATCAAGACTTTAAAGAAAATGAATCTAAAAGGTGGAACAGTGATAGATGGTTTCGCAACGACTGGGATTACAAATACTATTGCATCTGAATGTATACTTCATTCAATCAACACACAATTGATAGCAACAATAGAATCATCGTACTTTTCTCAGTTATCTGTAGTTAGAAACTCTATCCCCTATTTTCCAGTAAGAATATACGCAAATGAGGAATTAAAGACAGCAATTTTTATCTCGGAAATAAGTATAGAGCCATCACTGTACTATCTCGTTGGAAATACTATGCTAGATTGGGCGAAGGACAATGAATGTGACCTCATCATTAGCTCAAGTAACAGTGTAAATCCTCAACCTACTAACGCTTCTAATCCAAATGAATATTCAATTACAGCAATTGGCAATACAGTGGGAGCAAGGAACAGGTTAAAAGATTCAAAAATAGCGTTACTGAATAATGGTACTATAGGAGGAATTCCGGCAGTATTATTAAATCAGAGCTCAGTGTTGGGTATTGATGTAATCGTCTTGTTGGTAAAAATTATTGAAGGAATTCCAGATTTTAGAGCGGCAGCCGAATTATCCACAACAATAAGCAATCTTGTTCCGGGTGTATCATGCAATATCCCGTTACTATTACAGGAAGCTGAAAAGATTGAAAAAGAGATAACCAAAATAAAAACACAGGGCACAGAAAGTGAGATGGATGCGTATGGTTAGGACTAAATCAGACGTCGACCAGCTTGCAAGTGTCAGTTACTCAGTCAGTTAGTCAGTCAGTCAGTTGACTTGGTTTCTAAATCTCATGGTTAAAACAAAATAATTTGCACTAGTCTGTCTTTGTAGCGATAATTTTTACCAGGCTTTTGACAGTCGCCAAATTCAAGTCAACCTGTTCTGCAATCATTTCTTCGGATATCCCAGAATCGTATAAATTCCTGACACTTTCTTTTTTATCTAGACTAATATTTTTTACATCAAGCTGTATGTCTAGCTCTGATTCAGAATTCTTTATGAAGGACTGTACTTGTTCGAAAACAGAATTAATGTCGATATTCCTTTCTGTGGAAATAACGACAACGTGATTTTTTATTGGAATGCTAAACATAATTACCTTTTCATAAACGTAAATAACTGAGTGCAGATTCCCCAATTCAGATTCAAATATTTTCCTAAGTTCAACGATGTACGCAGATTGAGTATAGCTTATTTCTGGGTTTCGTCCTTTAAGGTGCTCGTTTAGCCCCTGTCGGAACATACTAGCGCAAAGGTGTCCTGATTTTTCGACTAATCCTGAAAACCTCAAAGATGGGTTGCTTGCCAATAGACCATTCAAGAACTCAAGGTCATTCATGTGAACAATATCTAATGCTCCAGAACTATATCTGTCTTTATGTGTTTATGTATCACTGTTCATGTTATCAGTCTTGAGATTAAATTTTACAAAAGACAAAAAATATCATAGTGATTACAAAAACAAGATATTTATCTAAATGAAATAATTAGATGAGATAATATGGCGGAAGATATCTCCTCAACAGCTTCTAATACTATACCTTTTCCCACACTAACAATCGTATATCTAGTGACTCAGGCTAAAGATTTGATAGATGAAATTAGTCAAAAATATAACAATATCACCGTAGAAGATTGTAATGGTTTTTTTAGTGATGGAGTCAAGAGAGATTACAAGAAGATAACCATCTGGAGCCAGGGAATTGATAGTCTTTGGTTCAATGCTCTAATCGCTAGGATAAAGGAAATTGCAAATGTGGGCTCAGTTCCCATAGTATCTGGTGGCATAATGTATACCGTCTAGTATCTTAACTTATTTTTGCATTATTGCATTTTTAGACCTGTTTTGAGTTGCATTTCTAATCTACTAGAGATTTGTCAAGAAATTATAATGGTCATTTATGATATAAGAATAGTTCTACTTGGTATCGGCCTTGATATCAATGATAATGCCACTGCCCACTCCAGGGCTTCCTATTTTTTCGTATTTTTGCCTAGGCATATTAATCTGAACTAGCGTTTTTGGATATGTCTTGATTACAGTTTGTGGCTGGGACCGTAGTATAGCTTCAAGGATTGGCTTTATTTGCTTCTTTACCTCGTCATCAGATATCGATCTGTCAATGGCCTCCAACATTAACTGCTGCTGTGATATAGATTCTAATTCTATATCTTCAATTAGGGACAAAGTAATGTTAGTACCATTATCGGAAAGCTGTGTTATTTTGTATCTAAATTGTGTTTCTTCCAACTTGTCGTAAGTAATCTTATTTCCTTATTACTTTTTACTTTTTATTTTTTATTTTTCCCTTTTTGCTTTTGTTCGTAAGTTTTAGGATTCCCAAAAAAGGTGTCTTGACATCCACAAGATATATTAAAATTGATTGAGTATTCAAAAAGTATAAATCATGAAATACAGAAGCCGCACGGATATCTTTGCCTCAATTTTGCAATCCGCAAATAATCCAAAGGGAGTCGGAATAACAACAATAATGTACAAATCCTTTCTCTCTCATTATCAGCTGAAAAAATATCTTTCCATAATGCTTGAAAATGATTTAATAAAGGTTGAAGAGGATGAACATTTGTATAAGATTACGGAAAAAGGTTTAAGATTTTTGCAGCTTTTCACTAATATTAACGAACTTATTGATACTACGAAAGAATATAATACCTAAATGCCGGTATTATCTCATAAAAGGTAAAGTGTTTTTCGTCAATCCCGAAGAGTATAATGCGACTTGAATGACATAGTGTAAAGCTGCCCGAAGGTATGATGACATACAATAAATGACAATACAATAAATGACATACATTAAGAATAACATCTTACTAGTGTATTAATATAATTTTATGAGCATACTATGTCCGGGGTGTGCGACGAGCGTTTTTGTATGTATATTGTTACTACTTGCAACTACTACGATTATTAAAATACGAGAAAATTAAATTAGCCCGGCCCAGATTCGAACTGGGGTCAAAGGCTCCAAAGGCCTCTATGCTTGGCCACTACACTCAGCGAATTATAAATTCTCTACCGGGCTGCCGGACGATTTTTTTATGGAACACCTGATTTATAAAGATACGAATTTACCAACAATTTTTAGCAATTTGTTCGCTGGGTCTTCCATTCGTTTCAGTATATGTTGAGCTCTATTTTTCTGCCTAAGCCTAAATAAATTATCAGATTGAATGCGGCGTAGTCTTTTTACAATCTGGGCTGGATTTCCAATTTTATAAATGAGACCGGTTTTTACCAGATAGTCATCTACATAGAATTTTATCGGAGAAATTGAAATAGTTGGTTTTCCAAGGAGTGCTGATTCGGCAGTCATGGTTCCACCACCGCCAATAAAGATATCGGCAACCGATATAAGCTCCAAGCCGTCGACTACATTTTTCAATACCCTGATTTTGTCGCCATATTTTTCCTTGAATTGTATCATTTGGTCCTGATATCTGCATAGGACCAGGATATTTGTTGTATCATGAAAGTTCTGAACTATAGATTTTAAGATATCATTCACATTATTATTAGCCTTGTCGATCAAATATGACGCCTTACTTTCTTCAGGCCTAATCACAAACGTATTGCTTTTTGAAAGTTGATATTTTTTCTTTAATTTAGCCGAGTCAATATTTTTTGTTTCCTTTCTTAGCCACGCAACCGGATCTAGTGCCCGATAACGAACAATTTGATTTCTCGAGATACCCAAATTGTCCCATGCCGAATATGGAATAATCCAAGGACATAAAAGATAATTAACAAACGGAATTGTCAACTTTTGAACAGCCTGAGCATGTGGGGAATCACTAAAGGTGACGTGAGGTATTCCCAAACCAAACGCAACTCTTGCCGCTTCTGGCGAGGAAAAGCTAATACATAGATCGGGATTAAATCTTTCAATCTCTTTTGCCAAATCAAAAATCCTAATAGAACTTGCTCTTAATTTGTCATATTTTGAGGAACCCCCATGCCTTCCTACCAATCTAAGTTCAAATTTCTTTAATCTAGCCAACCTTACACATTCTCGATAGTTTCTTGCCGTACACAAGACTTCGTAATCTCTTTGTCTTAGGAGTTCCACTGCATATTTGAAGAACATAACTTGTTTTGGGGTTAAAACGTCAAACCAGATTCTCAAGCACCATGTATAAGTATCCTCATAGAAAAAACTTTTCTTCAACCAATTTTAACTTTGGTTCAGGAACACACATATGCTAATTGGGGTCGATATAGCCACTGACTATTGAATCATCGATCGAAGGTAGCTGTCTATGGGTTAAGTACTGAAGGATACAGAATTGCGTCTCATATTTCTAATAAAGGAATACCAGTTTCAATTATCGATGATTCTTCTGGAATGGCGATTACCCTTAAACCAGATATCGCGAAGACCTATTCTAGTGTAACTTCATTTATTCAAGACGAAACTCTCTTGGATTTTGAACCTTTTGATATAGCTATCAACAGTGCATCATTTATTTTTTTTAGTCCAAGAATCAGAAAATCATGGCCTGATGCAAGGAACCATATTGTGTCCAAGTTTCAAGATGTGATAAAACATGTGAGCAAAGATAGTTCAATAATCTACACCGTTCCTGCAGGCTTTGGAGTAAACAATGAAAACATTACTTTGATAGAACATCGAACAGGTCTTAGTGTTGGCAAAAACATATTCTATCACTATATGCCTATTAGCTCCATATCGTCAAGCATGTTTGATGCAATAATCGGAACGAGAACTGAGCTGAATTCTGACTTTGCAAGCATGTTGAGTGGACTTTATACAGACAAAACAATGAAGGTAGTAGATATTGAGTCTGCAGAGTACATTTATTGTATTAGAATATTGAGACATTATGGCTTGATGTCGCCTATATTTGAAATTTGCAAATTCGCAGATAATAATTTTCAACATCAGAATTCTGAAACCGAATCATTTGATGAGATGTACCTTGATGACCTAGTAGGGGGGTTATTTGATTTGAATACCATATTGGCATCTCTGACTGGAATTTCTCCATTGACTCTCTTGCTTAAGGGCAATATCGCCACAGTAGAGAACTACATAAAACACTTGACCGAACACATCAAGATTATTCTAAAGAAATATGAATTGAAAGCAAGCAAAACAAAAGCGATAATTTCATGGACATTTGATCCAAATGAAATGAGGGGTGATAGATTGGAAATAATATCCAGACTGGAATCAAGATTGAAAGATTATGTGGGTGATGTTGAAAGACAAGATTCTATGTTTGACTTTTACTCAAGTGAAAAAAAACTCATAGTAGTTTCATGTTCAAAGACAGATTTTCAAAGACTAACTAAAAATAATCCTAATTCAGAGATTATTATTCTCAAGGCAACTCCCCTATTAGGACAATCCAACGTTCAGGCTTAAACTCTCAAAATATAATAACAAGAATGCGTAAATTAAAAGTAGGATTGCTTGACGCGAAATGCCCCAAATGTGATTATAGAGCTCAAGTTGATGATGACGTTACAAGAGTTGAGTGTAAAAATTGTGGTTATATAGATAATTATGAAAATTATATAGAAACGATGAAATCAAAGGCTGAAAATATGGCTGATAATTATCAGTTTAAAGGCAATCTCTAAATTTAAAGTAAATCAAATCAATCATCAAAATTATCAAACTAGGTAATCATGAGTATGCGTAAGTATGTATGTTTTGTATGTGTGAATTCCCCTCACCACTAGGGTTGCATAAATTGATGATGATCTTACCAAAAATATCCTTTGTCAGAACAGGTTAATTCGGATCCACAATTTTGACATCGCAGATGGCAGCTTTGAATACTAAACATAGAGTATCCACAACGTAAGCATCTTCTTTCATTTCTATCCTCTTTTTTTTCCTCTATATGCACTTTACAGGTTATCGAATTGGCACTTATTAAGGATTTAGCGTTTATTCTGCAAAGATTAATTAAATGTGATATTTGTTTGAATCCATATTGACTCAGTTCAAGATAATAGTTTCTGATAAGAATGGTAAAAGCGTTAGCAAAGAACTAAAGGACAAAGAAGCTCAACCGCTGGTGGGTCTAAGGGTAGGAGAAATTGTAGATGCTTCCGTTGTTGGTATAACCCCTGGAAAAATCCAATTAAAAGGTGGTAGTGATAAATCTGGAACCCCTATTCGAAGTGATGTTCACGGGGGTGTAAAAAAATACGTGCTGTTATCCAAAGGTGCAGGCATGAGAGATGATCGGGAAGGCATAAGAAAGAGAAAACTGGTCAGGGGTAATATGATTACAGAGGAAATATATCAGATAAATTGTTTACTCTTGGAAGGAAACTTGCCAACTCCCGCTGAAACCTCGACGACTGAATCCGAAAAAGCTGAATAATAGTTATTTCCCGCATCTTCTGGGATAATGATAACATCGAAAGAAATACTTTCAATTAAATTAATATCTCTGTAAAATTTCACTATACTTATTGCATTGGAAAGAAACTTTACCCGACTGGTACGTCAAACAATACGGTTATCAACCTTGCGTTAATATTGGAACATCTGGTCATGTCGACCATGGAAAGACAACATTAGTTGAATCCATAACTGGAGTTTGGACCAGTGGCCATAGTGAGGAACTAAGAAGAGGAATTACAATAAAGGTAGGATACGCTGATGCTGCTTTTTACAAATGTAAGAATTGTCCTCCACCAACATGCTATTCGACAAAACCTGAATGCGCAAATTGTGGCCAGGAATCTGAATTCGAACGCGTAGTAAGCTTTGTAGATTCTCCCGGACATGAAAGTTTAATGGCAAATATGCTTTCAGGAGCTGCTTTGATGGATGGCGCAATCTTGGTGACTGCAGCAAATGAAAAAGTGCCCCAACCTCAAACTAGAGAACATTTATTGGCCCTACAGACTCTTGGCATAAAGCAAATTGTAGTAGTTCAGAATAAAGTTGATTTGGTATCATATGAAGAAACAATAGAAAATTATAATCAAATAAAGGACTTTGTTAAAGGAAGTGTTGCAGATGCCGCACCAATTATTCCAGTTTCTGCTCAACACAAATTAAATATTGATGCGCTAATTGAGGCTATTGAAACGAATATTAAAACTCCGGAAAGATCCAAGAACTCTGAACCTCTAATGCACGTCCTGAGATCATTTGATATCAATAAACCAGGTCTTCCTATAAGTGATGTTAAAGGAGGAGTTATTGGTGGTTCCTTAATCCAGGGAGATTTTGAGACAGGAGACGAAATTGAGATACGACCTGGAATCCATGATGAGAAAAAGGGTAAATACGAACCTATAATGTCAAAGATCTCCTCATTAGGTACTGGTGCAGGAATCGTAGAGGTCGTAAAACCAGGTGGTCTGGTTGCACTTGGAACAACACTGGATCCCTATTTAGTAAAGAGTGACTCGTTGATAGGCTCACTGGTAGGACTTCCAAACTCGCTTCCTCCCGATGTATATGATGTTAGAATTGAACTTAATTTATTTGAAACAGCTGTTGGGACCCAAGAGCTGGTAAAAGTTGATCCAATCAAAATAAAAGAATCATTGCGACTAAATATTGGTACTGCTGCAACGCTCGGCACAGTTACTCATGTAAAAGATCATGCCGTCGAAATTAAATTAAAGAAACCAGTATGCATGGTTAATCAAAGCAGAGTTGCTATTAGTAGAAGAATTGCCGACAGATGGAGGTTAATAGGGTCTGGTGTTGCATCGTGACAGTATTCTTCCAATACTCTTTGATGGTATCAAACAAGTAAAGTTTCGCGAATTATTAATCACTGAGGAGATATTTTTTTCTCATTACCGATATGAATACACTGCCATGACCTTCCGTGACATGGCCTACTTGATGATATTTTAGCTTGTGCTTATCCAATATGTGCGCTATCTTAGCCACTCCGGATTTTGAAACTACGATGCAAAAACCAATACCCATGTTAAATGTAGAGTACATTTCCTCATAGGAGATCTTGCCGGTCTTCTGAATGAGCTTGAATATGCCTCTTGGTTCTGGAAGATTATCAAGATTAAAATCAATTTTACTATTTAGTCTTGATAATTTGCTAAACGAACCTCCAGTTATGTGAGCAAGTCCATGAATTGAGGTTAGTTCTGTTTCAAGTAAATCAAGAATAGGCTTTACGTATATCCTTGTTGGCTTCAGCAGTTCTTCACCAATTGAATGATCAAGAAATGCGGAAGAATTTTGCAAATCGAATTTGGGAAGTAAGACTTTTCGAGCAAGGGAGTATCCGTTTGAATGCAATCCGTTGCTTTCCAACCCAATAATAATGTCGCCTTCTACTATTTTATTGCCCATGATTAATCTTTTTTTATCACATACACCAAAAACAGAACCAACAAGATCAAATGTATTTTCCTCAGTATCATTTAGAAGATCTGGAAGTATCGCGGTCTCCCCACCAACTATTGCAACCCTTGATTCTTTAGCTCCTTTTGTCAATCCTTTCAATAGTTCTCTGACAAGGTAAGGATCGGGTTTTTTCAATGCTATGTAATCCAGGAAACCAATTGGGACCGCACCCACACATATTATATCATTAACGTTCATAGCAACACAATCTATGCCCAAAGTATCGAATTTCTTCATAAGTTGGGCAATTATTATTTTGGTACCGACTCCATCAGTATGCATTGCAATTACTTTGGAATCAAATTCAATAAGTCCAGCGTAGTGCCCAAATCCAGATATTATTTTCCAATCCTTATTTTCAAAACCAGAATGAGTTTTCGATACAAGTAGGCCGATTTCATCTTGTATCTTACGAATTTTCTTTATGTCAATCCCTGCTTTAGAGTAACTCCACATAGGTGTCTTAGATGTTACAATACGTATTATAAATAAAATATCCTGATTATTATATGTCGATATCCGAATAGAAAATTCACTTATAAACATGAATGCAACTGTAATATGCATGGAAGGTACTGAGACTGTCTTTGAAGATTCCGAAAAGACATTCATAGAGTTATCTAACTCTCAAAGGCTTCAGATAATAAATGCTCTTATAAATTCCAAGATGAATCTGACATTAATAGCAAAACATCTTGGGATAACGATGCAAGAGGCTCATAGAAATTTTAATAGGCTCATGGAAGCAGGTATTGTAAGTAAGGATTCAAATGGCGCCTACTCTCTGACGACATTCGGGAATACAATAGTTACCCAAATACCTTCCATTAATTTTCTATCAAAAAACAAGGCCTATTTCTCAGATCATTATTTCGCGGATCTTCCAATGAAGTTTGTTCAGAGAATAGGATCCCTGGATAACAGTACCTTTGTCCAAGGTCTGGTCGCAGTAATTGAGGAAATCAAAGAGATGTATAGACACTCCGAGGAGTATATTTATGGCATGATCCCTCAGGTCCCTCTAGATCTTATGGAAGTAGCTGCAAAGGTAGTAAAGGATCGAAAGATTAATTTTAATTACATATTACCAAAAAATGCTGTAGTACCAAAAAAAGGTAAAGATTTTCTAAATGAGATAAATTTTCAAGATTTGCTAAAAAGCGGGTTAGTTGAAAGAAAAATGACTGAAGAAGTTAAAGTCTCAGTGGTGCTAAATGAAAAAAAAGCGTTGGTGATGTTTCCATCAATTAAGGGTGAAACCGATATGAATGGGGCTTTTCTCGGTAGCATAAACAGGAGCAAGGAAAATGATAATAAAAATATGCTTTTTCATGAGTGGTGTTTAGATTATTTTAGATATTGTTGGTTACGATCAAAGCCCTTTGACAATACTAAACTTAGGGAAGTATAACAAATGTAACATGTTTCAATAAATTTAGTAAGAATTGGTGGGGTTACTTGGTAATTATTTTGTATTATTTCTCTTTGCTGCCAGCAGTGCAGAAAATAATGCTCCAGCTTTTTGCTTGGTTTCCAAGTATTCAATAGTAGGAACGGAATCCATAACTATCCCAGCTCCTGATTGAACATAAGCGTTTTTCCCATTTATAAATAAGGATCTTATAATTATCGCAAAATCGCAGCATCTATTGAAGGAAAAGTATCCCAAGGCCCCTGCATAAGGGCCCCTTGACGTTTTTTCTAGCTCTGATATTACCTCCATCGCCCTGACCTTCGGCGCTCCAGATACTGTTCCAGCAGGAAATAATGACCTAAAAGCATCAAAACAGTCGTATTTCTTGTAAAGCTCCCCAGTTATTTGAGACACTATATGCTGAACATGACTGAATCTCTTTACTATCATCAATTCCTTTGGACGGACCGACCCAAATTTACATACTCTGCCAAGATCGTTTCTTGCCAAATCGACAAGCATGGTATGTTCTGCCAGCTCCTTTTTATCCCTTAAAAGCTCATTTTTCAACTTTCTATTCTGACTTTCGTTGTTGGTAATAGGTCGTGTTCCTGCAATAGGAAATGTTTCAATCTTGTTGTCAATCACGCGAAGTAGCATTTCAGGACTGGATCCAATTATTAATCGCTTTTTTCGTTTAAAAAAATACATATATGGTGATGGATTCAATTTTCGTAAATTCTCATATATACACAATGGATCCCCTTTTATGACAAAATTGATTTTTCTTGATATTACTACCTGAAAGACCTCTCCTTGATATACGTAATCCTTTGCCTTCTTAACGTTGTCAATAAAATTGCTCCTGGAAATTTCCGATATTGGTTTTGAATAGGAAAGACTATTTGTTCTGGGTTGTTTTTTAGACTTTATGATTTTCCCTAATTGATTAAATCTAGATTTTTTACCAATGTGGAAATAGTAAGTTTCGTTATCCTTCTTGTCATGGATTAAACCATCAGTGTAGATCCCAAATTCCATTAATGGAAACATATTGTTAGTTTTCTTAGATGGTAACTGTTCCCAAAATTTGATGGCTTCGTAGCTAACGTATCCTACTGCACCTCCGATATATCGTAGTTTCCTTTCGTTAATAATTGGCATTATTTTCCTTAATTCTACAAGTGGATCAACTACTTGTTTATCACAAATCATTTTTTCCTTTCGAAAAACTTGAAATCTAGATCTGTCACACTTTACCGTAAATTCCGGATCAAATCCAATTACCGAAAATTCCGAAAGTTCCCTGGGCCCGGTCAAAGATTCTAGAATAAATACATTGTCATAATTCATGTAGATCTGCTTAAAGATCTCAAATGCATTCATGCTAGTATTGACTTTTTTCTTGTTAAAGGTATGTATTTTGGAGAAGTCCTTAAGCATTTATGACAGTTACCAAAAAAAGGTGTTTTATGACATGATTTAAGGCTTTAGATTTCGTCTTAAACAAAGCCTCGATAATTTGTATTATAATATCAGAAATATGACGTTTCTCCCGGTTAGTTTCATTTAACGAGTAGTTGTTATTTAAGATTTGCTCAAACAAGATGGTTTTCGAAATTACTATTTAATATCTGAGAGCAGTAAGACAGCCAAGCTCTATTCTCCATATCTGTAGGAAAGAGCGGACCGTGCAAGGAGGATAGCCCAACCTGAACATCCATGTATAATTCCAATTAAATTTCATACTCCTTGCACCAATAAAGTCGCTTGGTTTTTGACTAATTTCTACCATTTAAGATACGTAACGAAGGTATTTTATATTGACATTCCCATGTTGTAGTCCAAATTTTCTTTATAAGTAACGTATCAATAGTAATAATCATGACAGATACAAATTCTTCAAAAGAACTCGATGCTGGAGGTTACCTTGCAGCTTACTTTTACAGAGTTCCAAAAAAGGACCACAACGCTATCTCACAGAACCTTAAGAAGTTTATTCCATGGTTTGTAAGTAATGGAGTAAGACTTGAATACTATCATCTTGCTGGAAAAGATACCCAAGAAACAATAGAGTCTGCAAATGCATCTGGAATGTACATTATGGAAAATATTACTAAAACCCTTGCTGCCGAAGATGAAGATATTTGGATGGAGCTACAATACTTTAGAGATCAAAATCACAGTAAAGAAGTATACGCAAAGATGATGTCAGACAAAAGCTTAGAACCTCTTGGTAAGGAGTTTATGGGCCTAATTAGCCACGGTGGAAACCTTATCACGGGTATATTTAATCGTCTCGAACAATAGTACTTTGTTCTTATATTAAGTAATTAATCGTGATTAAGTATTTGATAACGCTCTTATGATCAATAGCACGTTGCAGAAAAATCTACACCTCAAATTTTACCTATTAAATATAGATTTAAGGCTTTAGATTTAGATTTAAACGAACCATCTTCAGACTACAGCTACCAAGTTTAGGATAATAGAGGAATTAATAGATATAAACGTTTTTGAAAAAGATGACGTGAGAGATGTTTTACATGGATTGGTTGGTGAGCTGGATAAAGAGCAGGTAACAGAAATTTTACACGATGTACTAACTGAACTTTACGCAAAGCCTAGATCCATAAGTCAGTTCTGATTCGTTTCAATTAACATAACAGAACGCAAAAAAGCAATTGATTTAACTTTGCTAGACTTGCGAAACTCCGCACTAGCATGTTCCTAGCTTATCGATATTACTTACC
>JASKBU010000087.1:0-3839 GCA_033272285.1 Nitrososphaeraceae archaeon | reverse complement strand
TCAACATTCCCGCAAGAAGGTGTCTATGTAGGTGTTGACCACGCAATGTCCGATGTCGTAAAAGGTGGCGCATTTGCAGTACTGGCAGTGGAGAACTCAACTGCAACTGATCATCCAGAAGGAACATGTGTCTCGGCAAAAGGTGAAGGCATAGTATGCACAGCAGCAGAAGAAGCAGAAACACAAGCTGAAGGCGCCGCAGGAGAAAACCAAACTGCAACTGATGACGAAGGAAATGAAGCAGAAGATGAGGGCGCAAACAACAATGAAAATGGAAATGGAAATGAAGCAGAAGACGGTGATAGCGAAGTAACACAAAATGCTACAATGCTCAATACCACTGGCGGTAACACGACTGCTAACGGAACAATGATGGCTGGAAACTCAACTACAGGTGGAAACCAAACCGGAGCATCAGGGAGTGAAATAGTTATTTCTCCAGGATCCTCTTCTCCAAGTAATACAAAATTCTATGAACCTACAACCTTGACGGTGAAAGCAGGCACAACAGTAACTTGGAAGAATACGGACTCTACACTACATACCGTAACTTCAGGAAGTGCTGAGGGTGGCGAACCAGGTGCAGACTTTGACTCAAGTTACTTGGCAGGAGGAAAGACTTTTCAGTGGACGTTTAGTACCCCAGGAACATTTGACTACTTTTGTACTCTTCATCCGTATATGAAGGGTCAGGTAGTGGTAAACTAAATCTCCCCTTTCTCTTTTTATTTAGAATACAATTCAAGAATCATTGCTCTTCTGATTCATCTTTTCTAGAGCTGTGACTATGATAGTACTTAATAGTACAAAGTAAATAGTAATAACTTGATTAAATTTTAAAACTCTACTACCGGGCCCAATAATCTTTAAGCTTGTTAATTAGTCTACTATTATTGTCAAAGTCTTGATCAGCCGGTGGGTTATGAAAAATCTTACTATCTATTTGCAAATTGCTGTAACTCTTTTGCAAATCAGGTAATAGTGGATCGTCTATATTGTTCAATAGTTTGTTAACATCTCTCATAGTTAGTATTGATAATACTAATTTACTATCATCTGGAGAAATTACTGGAATTTCAGACAGTGCAGTCTTACTTATCAATTCAAAATAGTCTAGAATTGAATCTAAAGGACGTAACATAGGTGGTTCGTATATCATAACAGATTCAATTGTCCCCTGTATCTTTGAAACATTTGACAAATGCTCAAAATATACCATCCCTTCGAATCTATCTGCATTATTGGTAACAACTAGTGATTTAACATTCAACTCTCTCATTATATGAACAGCATCATTAATGGTTGTATTCCGATTTATGTTATAAAAATCAGAAGTCATCACATCTCTTATGAGATAATTTTTTAACATAGAATCATGTTTCTTATCCTTTAAAATTTGCGTCCTTATATTAGTAACATAATTCTTGTATATATAATTATTCTTGCCAGAAATAATATTTGAAATTATAACCGATATAACGGTCGGAATAAGCAAAGTATAACTTCCAACGATTTCAATCCCTATGACAATTGCAGAAATTGGAGTCCTAGTACTTGCAGTAAAGAAAGCGAGTATTGATATCAAAGTAGCAGATGTCGTGTCAATAAACATGAAGATTCCAAAAGAATGAAACAGTGTAATTAGAGCTGAACCAATAAGTCCGCCTATAACCAGTGAAGGACCAAGTAGACCAGTGCTATTTCGCGATCCATTAGAAACTGATGTTGCAAAAATTTTCATTATGATTACAGGGAACATTATCCACAATGGAAAAATCTGGTGATTACCAAGTGCTGCAACTTGTAACCAGCCGTAACCAGTACCTAATATTTCCGGAAATCCGATTGCGATTATTCCAATAATTGCACCACCTAGAGCAGGCTTTAAGTAAAGTGGAATTTTCATGTCCTCGAAATGTTTTTGAAAAGTCTGAATAGTCCTTACATATCCTATTCCTATTAATCCTATCATGGCAGCAATTAGACCATATGCCCCTATGGACTGAAGACTTGTTTTTGTAATAAATTCCTGAGGGATATACAAGAAAGACGGCCAATCCAGAATAATACCTGAAATAATATAACTTGTTATTGACGCTAAGAACGCTGGATACAGAGACTTGATAACGAAATCTCTTCGATACAGCAATTCTAAACTGAATATTGCTCCTCCAAAGGGTAACCTTAAGATGCCTCCTATTGTAGAACCCATTCCAGCTGCAATCGCAATACGAATTTCCTCTTGATTTAGTTTGAAAAATTTGCCTATTATAGATGCTAGTGTGGATCCAGTATTTGCTAGAGAATCTTCAACCCCACCACTAGTTCCACTCCCTATAGCCAGTATACTGGAAAATGATCTTAACGACGAGATTTTTAGACTAAATTGATTTTTCTTATTATGAAATTCATCACTGATCTCATCTATTCCGTTTTTGCCTAGCGCTGTTGAGAGTTTTGTAGAAAGTATTCCTATAATCAAACCAATTAGACCCAAAGTTACTGGAATAAGCCATGGTTTTAAGACGTAAAGAGAATAGTCAGAAGACAGGCTTGCCACATCTTCCGGATATGGCTGGATATATCTCACTATATCACTAAGAAAAAACGATGAAAAAATTCTAACAGCCTCAAAGCCGATTATTACCAGGAATCCTGATAGAACTCCTATGATAATTCCAATGACTGTCCATTTTCTCAGGTATACTAGGTCTAGCGTCGTCCAGTCAAATCTACCTACAAATCTTTCTATATGTCTTGATAAAATCAATTTGATTTATGGACATTGTGATGAAAATATAGGCTCATATTCATTGAGCTCAGTTAATGTTTACTATTTTTGTTAAAATTATTATACATGGCTATATCTCAATTTTTTAAGGAATATTGAATTAATTTTATGGGCTCACAGAACGCTCAAATCTTAATACTACTTTAAATTACTCAGAAAATATTCAATACAAGAATGAATATGCTTTTGTTGGTGAGTGCGATATTTTGTGCAGTGTTATTGCTTTTCGTCGCGTACGCATTTATCAACAATAGTGATTTCAAATTATTTAATGAACAGCCAGATTCTGCGACTTTGGAAATTGATACATCCTCCGAAAATGAGACTACAAACGAAACAGAAAACCAAAACTAGCAGTTGAATTTGTTAGATTTCATAAAGGTATCCTTTGGCTTAATTGGGCTAACTTACTTTCAGATCAAATAAGGCCTGTTCCGTTTTTATAGGGATGAAATTGATTCCCATGACGCTTACTTGAACTGAATACTCGCCTTCTTGATTAAATTTATACGGAATACTGACGATTCCCTCTGCTGTGTGCAGTAACGGTTGTCCAGTTGAAGATGACGCCCTGAAAACTTCGCTATTCATTTTCGATATTGAAAAATCATAGTCTACATGAACTTGCACTGTTTGAGAAGATGGTTGTAAAAAAGTAATCTTAAATTGTGAGTTCCCGTTTTGTGTAACTGGAAAAGGTTGAATTTGTAAGTCAATATCTACGCTTTTTCCATCAGTGGCTTGTTTTGTATCGGCAGAATTAATCTGTTTAGTTTTGGAAAGGGTAGCGTTGGTAGCAGATGACGTAGCGTTGGTAGCATTCAACGCATCTAAAGTTTGCATAAAACCAAAGCTTGATTCCTTTGGCATTAGGGTAGCAACAGCAACAACAACAGCAACAAGTACTATAAATGAGAAACAAATGAGGAAAGATGCTAAATTACGCTTTTGATTCATTAATTAAGATAAGGGATAAATTATCTAATAAATCTTACAATATCTCAACCTGTAAGATACTTCCCAATATCATAATAATTGTTGATTCGAC
>JASKBU010000086.1:0-6999 GCA_033272285.1 Nitrososphaeraceae archaeon | reverse complement strand
TGTCTGCAACATATCTACTCAAACCATTCTATCAGGATGATGAACCCACGAAAGAGCAACTAAGGCAATCTGCTTACAATGCAAGACGTGTACAAGTTCCTGGATGTTTTATGATATTCTGGGCCATTGGATTTCTGATCCTACTTAAATTGGAATATTCTAATGCTGTTTTAGCATATTCCATTGTTGCGTTTGGTGCTCCAATACTATGGTTGATCCTCAGGAGATTTTCCCAGATCAAGTTCTAGTTGGTGCATAATAGATGTGAACTACTTCATTGGCATCATTAGAGAACAGTAGACGACAGTTAACACTCAGTCATGCCCCTAACATAACAGCATGGTTCAAAATCCCCTTGGGCCCGCTTTATTCAACTCAATGAACTGATCCCACTTACCAGCAAGGTTCAAATCCCACTGGTCCCACTATAAGAAATATATAATTTACTTTCTAATTTTTTGATTCCAATTGCAGGAAAAAATTTTGGATCCGAATTGTTAACGATATGATTCCCAACGGGTCCATATCTATCTGTCACTTATGTATAACTAAACAAGGCTATTGACTGCAAATATAATTCTAATTCTTGACAAAATTCATGTCAAATTATGTCAAGTGCTTAATGACATTGTTTGTATTTGATCCATGGTTTAGTCAGCTAGGCTAAGATTTATGACCAAATACTGTATAGAGGATCAAGTTAATATCTGACTTTCACGAAATATTTCAATGACAAAACTATATTGCCATATTTGCAAGGAAGGTGGACGTGAATGCATAGAGGTATCAGAACGTTCTGAACTCCTGTTTGTCAAATCACACCTAAGATGTCATACTTGTGGTAGACCACTAGTAGGATAAATTAGATCAGATTTCTAATTCCGTCCGAGTCTTCCTTGTTTTAATTAAGTTCCGATTGAATATCAGTCATATCCATCTGGGATTGGATCCGAGTTGTTAACAATTTGGTTCCCGACGTCCGAAGACCTGAATAAATCATTGAAATCCAAATAATGAGAGATATAAACAAACATTAATAGTTTTTCTATATTTGAAAATTCAGCTGGTTCCGATTTAAAATCTTTTTAAGAGATCTTTTGACTCGATATATGTGACAGAGGACTTCCTCATAACAATTTAAAACTGGTGGCTAGGATCGTAGAATTTCCTACCAGCATTCTTAGTAATTATGGCACTTACCTTCTAATGCACAATAAATTGTAAAATAGTTCAAGGGTCTTAAACAATAAAATACATCTTCGCACTCAATTATATCTATATGGAAATTGAATTAGAACTCCTGACAACCGAAAAGGACGAAATCCAAGTGTTAGAAAAGTTATTGGATCTCGCAAGGAGAGCCAAAGAACTAGGTTTCTCTATAAAGGAACTTGAACTAGAGACTGAAGAAGACGAAGAAGAAAAAGAGATGGAAGAAGAGACAGTGGAATAGCGGAATATACTAAAAAGCCATTTTGCGATTACGGACGTCTAAAGAGTTGCGACCATCTGAAATTTCAGATCAGTCCCTTTCAGAACATCTTGAATACTGAAGAACATATAAAAATGAAAAAAATATGGTCTAATTGCGTAGAAATGAATTAAGGTTCATTATGAAATCCCTTACCGGTCTGTTCTGGCTTGGATTCTTCTCTGTCAATGATCCTCTTCACGATCACAGCTTCTTCTAACCTTCTTTCACTTTCATACCGACTTTGCAGCATAGATAATGCTTTGAGCTTAGTCCACCCGTGATCATTTGTTAGTTTCTCGGCCATCTTTTCAATTTCTTCTTCAGTATCCATTATATTTAGTAGTACTACGGCACTAATTAATTGGTCTGTTTTTGGATCAATTCATAATGTAGTCCTCTAGCAAATATGCCGTTACTATGAATCATATCAAACACAAAGTAATCCATTCTTAAATGGTCCCACTTCATTATAAGGGCCGAGCGTGCGGTCCTTGATTAAAGTAAAAACCATCCAACTTCTCCAGTCCTTGCTCGACCTCCTATTTCATCAGATGATCGTTCAAATAACGTCACTGACTTTGCGGAACGAGCAAGCAGCACGGCAGTTGTAAGACCTGCAAGCCCGCCTCGAATAATCACGACATCTAAACTATCGATTTCCTTTGACATTGGTTAATCAAATAGGCTCCATTGAAACGTCTAGGATTTAAGGAAGGCCAACAGGTCAGCGTTGACCTGATCTTGAAGCGTTGCTGTTATGCCGTGCGGTGCACCCGGATAATAGATTTCCTTCGCTCCCTTGATGAGTCTGGTTGATTTCATCGCCGAGTCCTTGACGGGAACGATCTGGTCGTCCTCACCGTGAATGACAAGGGTCGGGACATCAATCTTCTTGAGGTCTTCGGTGAAATCGGTCTCTGAGAAGGCCTTGATGCTTTCATAGGCGTTCTTGAGGCCAGCCTGCATGCTCCAGAGCCAGAACTGATCCAGCATACCTTGTGAGACCTTGGCCCCTGGCCTGTTGGCGCCGTAAAACTGTATCGCCAGATCCTTGTAGAATTGCGAGCGATCCTTCATCAAGCCACTCCGCATATTGTCAAAGACATCCATAGACAGTCCCTCCGGATTGACTGCAGATTTCACCATTATCGGCGGTACGGCCGCGATGAGAACCGCTTTGGCGACCCGCTTCGTTCCATGGCGCCCGATGTAACGGGCGACTTCGCCGCCACCGGTTGAGTGGCCTACTAGCACGGCATCCTTGAGATCGAGTGTCTCGATCACGGCTGCGAGATCGTCAGCATATCCGTCCATGTCATTCCCGGAAGAGGCCTGACTCGACCGTCCATGTCCACGACGGTCGTGAGCAATTGTGCGGAAGCCGTTCTGCACGAGGAAAAGCATTTGGCCATCTCAGGCGTCGGCGCTCAGAGGCCAACCGTGGGAGAATGTTACGACTGGGCCTTTCCCCCAGTCTTTGTAGTAAATTTCCGTCCCGTCCTTAGTAGTGATCACGCTTGAACTAAAATTAGAAATGCGTTCAGCCTGAGTATTATTATCATATGTGCCCATATCATATACTAAATGAACATATGACTAATAAAATTTGAAATTAAAAACACCACTATGACATATATAGTCATATAGCCATTATGACACGATAAATTCAAAAAAATAGAGAAAAGATAAAATTTTTGGTTTCTTGAACCTGAGTATAACTTTACTTCTAGGCTTTTTACTACCATATTCTGACTTCGCCAGCTCACATAACAAGACATTAATGAACCCATCAACGAACACGGGATATGGCAACAAACGCGACCAATATTGTTCTGGTCCATGGATTCTGGGATATAAAAGTAGAGAAATGAGTAAAGAACTGACAGAATTTGAGTCGGATCCGTCCGAAGACCTATGCGTTTTATTTCATATTTATAGAGGTTATTGTTAAATCAAAGTCCTGCCTCTCTAATCAAGAGAACAATATTCCAAATGAAAATACCATTCAGATTATATACTTAAAATCCATTGGAAAATAAGGAAATGAGGAACGCTAATTTAAAAAATGAAATATTAATTTCAACATCTTTATTGTCTATTTCCTTAATATTGTCCTCGAGTTTTGTCCAACCGAATGATATATTTGCGGCAGGAAAGTTTTCAGTGGAGGCAAAAATAGATCTAAAAAGCCTCAACCTTCCCGATAAACTGAAGGTTGTTGCCTCTGCTAATGGAGAGACCGGAACCAGGTATTTGACCGGTAACGATTTGAATTCAAATAGCGTTACTGTGTCTTTTGAATTCAATGAAAAGAACGATATCGTTACAGTCGGTGGTAGTGATGAGTACTTTGTATGCGCTTACGCCCTCGATCCTAAAACAAATCAAATGCAATCTTATTCTTGTGTCGAAGGTAATATTGAGCATTCGGATGGGAAAAATACAATCAATATAGGCTCAGGCGCTAAGAAAACTTTGTCAACTGGGACATTCCAAACTGTCAGCGGTGGTGAAATAAATAGTCCTACAATTAATGTCCGGATTCCGCTTTCTGATAGAAAAGATGTGATGCAACTTAAAGTTGTTACCATGATTAAAGGAGAATTTGAATCAAGCGTAATCAATGCTCAAAAGTTATTGAAAAACTCCAAAGAGAACACTATAATCCTACCGTTAGTATATGACAAAATTCCGGAAATTGGCACTATCCACGAAGGTGACATATTTTTTGCATGTGTGTCTGCCAACGAGTTAAACCCACCAGAAGGAACTGAATGTGAGCATAGAGTGACTTCGCATACATTTCACGTACACAACATAGTTGCGAGATAAAAAATTATTCGACAGGTCTAACTTTCTTACAGTTTATTGAAGAAGCATCGTTACACGAATGCCCTGTAAGCGATAACAACAATCATTAACCGTCGATATCGATATTCTACCCAGAAAAACCTTAAAGCTCTGTAATGCTATAAATGTGCTAGAATCCCATTTTCAGAACCGGTAGCGTCGTGGGTCCCGACGTCCGAGGTCTCCACACATAACCAACTTTTCTAGCTCTTATTTATGGTAACAAATAAGATTTCTAGCAAATTCATTGATTTTTTGGATAATATTTTTGCGTGATTAAGATTATCATCTGGAATGAGAATAAATAAAAATTATTTAGCGAATCTTGCAAGCTGCTTTGTGACTTGAACAATTTTTATCATATCCTTGCGTATGGAATGAGACATATAACCAAAGAATATATGATTTGTACCCATTGCCTTGATCTGCTCAATATCGTTTCCAATTTGTTCAATCGTTCCTGTCATAGGAGATCTTGTCTCATTAGCAGCAATGGGAGATTCTAGCACGTTTGGATATGAACCGATGAAGATGTCTATTTTCGAGGGGTCCTTATCATGCTTCCTTGCATTTTCTTTCAAGCCATTTATCACCTGCTCCAGCTGTTCTAAAGGGCCAAAACCAGCAACACCAATCCATCCATTCGCATGATTGACTATTCGTGAAAAGGTCTTTGAACTGAATCCACCCAGTAATATCGGAGGATGAGGTTTTTGCAAGGGTTTGGGTCCTATCTTAGACGCAGGTATGTTGTAAAATTGGCCTTTAAATTCTACAATCTCATCAGTCCATATCTTTTTCAAAGCCTCAAGAAATTCATCAGCTCTAGTACCTTTATCCTTGTATGGAACACCGGACACCTCGTATTCATCTTTTGACCAACCTATGCCCAATCCAGCAATAGTCCTTCCGTCTGACAAAATATCTAATGTAGCAATTCTTTTTGCTAATAGGACAGGACTTTCAAATAACATATCGATTATTGATGTCCCTAATAAAATTCGTTTGGTAAAACCAGCAACATATGTCAATACGGTCAAAGGATCAAATACATTCTGAAACTCGACAGGCAGAATTCCATCAGGACTTCCCCCATACGGCGTCTGTGGATGCATGGGCCATAGCAGACGATCTAACACCCAAAGAGAATCAATGCCTTCATTTTCTGCTTCCTTGGCAATGTATAAAATGTTCTCTTTCGTAGCATACTCACCAACTTGTGGTAAGAACACTCCAACTTTCATAAGTAAATTATCTACATCGGTATTTATTAAAGCATTTTGCATCAACAAGAAGATCCAGGTTTAGAATACATGTACAAAATTGAAATCTTTACCAGGAAAGAAACCGGTGTCAATAAATTCAAACAAGTAATATTGGAAAAAACAGGTATGATCCCGGAAGTATATGATTCTGGTACCCACTTTCTTGTTAACTACAAGTTATCTCTCGAAACACGAAACACTCAAAGAAATTTCACAATGTGATCCTAATATCTTGGAAATTAGAGGGGAACACATTGGCAATAAAGGTTTGAAAGAGTTTGAGCACGAATATAAGTAATCGTGTATTGCTTGTGTCATAACTCTCTGGTTGCTCAGTCGCCACATACAAAGTTTAATTGACTCATACCAATAAAGAGATCTAATATCCGATGCAAAAAATAGAGAAATATTTAACTTCGCCGTGGTTGATACTCGCAATCCTGAGCAGCCTCGGTATAATCGCTATGGTTGCAGAAACCATGGTGCTTCCAGCAATTCCAAATATTATTCAAGAGCTATCTATATCCTATGAGAATTCGTCATGGATATTGGCATCGATATTAATCACGGGCGCAGTTATGACTCCTATTGCTGGCAAGTTGTCCGATGTCTATGGTAAGAAGAGTATTTTACTGATACTTTTAGGAGTCTACATAACAGGTCTTTTAATAGGTTCATTTGCATTCGATTTTCTTACACTTATTATCGCTAGGGCAATACAAGGGATAGGAATTTCAATGTTCCCTATAGCTTTCAGTATTCTAAGAGACAAGTTTCCCGTGGATAAACTTGCTATAGCTCAGGGTATATTTAGTTCTACACTATCAGGAGGTGCAGTAATAGGTTTGATTATTGGAGGAATCATAGTTGATGACTTTGGATGGCGGGCAACTTTCTTACTCATTACGCCTATCGCAATAATTCTCTTTTTAATAATTGCTAGGTTTGTTCGTGTTGGAAAAGAGCAACAATATGTCTCAAATAAAGCCTCTGAATTTTGTTGTAGGTTTACTCATGTAAGACAAGATATACTATTAACAGAGAATACGACTGTTACCAGTATTAGTAATAATGATAAGGTAGTAAGCAAGAGCTTAGACATAAAAGGAGCAATTACACTCTCGTTTGTGATTATCTCATTTTTAATTAGTATTCAATTTTTGGAAAAGCCCATCACGTTTAGCAATTTAATACAAATTATATCATTTTCAATTGCATCGGTCGTTTCTTTAGTCTTATTTGTAAGAATAGAGCAGAAAACAAATTTTCCACTAATTGATTTCAAGATCTTAAAAAATAAGATCATACTTTATGCAAATATAATTAACATGACTGTAGGACTCACTGCGTTAATGGTGGTGTATCAGACGCTTCCTATCTTGATACGAAGCCCTCCTCCAGCTGGATTTG
>JASKBU010000085.1:0-2549 GCA_033272285.1 Nitrososphaeraceae archaeon | reverse complement strand
AGTGGTCCTACAACAGTCAAGAACTATCAAGAATAGCTGGTATTAATGAAAGATATGCAAAAGAGTGGCTTAGTGCAATGGCTTGTGCAGGATATTTGGAATATAATGCAACAAGTCAACGTTTTAGACTTCCTCCAGAGCATGCACCTGCATTAACAGAAGAAGGAGGTCCAATGTTTGTTTCAGGAATCTATCAGCGATTGTTGGCAGACGTAAAGAATATGGAGAAAATGGTGCAAATATTCAGACAAGGAGGTGGCATACCACTAGAAGAATTTGATGAAAATAAATTTGTAGGGATGGATCGAATGACTGCTTCTTGGTTTGAAAATTTACTATTACAAGAATGGATTCCTACAGTTCCTGATGTGAAAACAAAGCTTGAAAAAGGTGCTCTAGTTGCAGATGTAGGCTGTGGAAGGGGTAGAGCCATTATAAAACTTGCCCAAGCCTTTCCCAATTCTAAGTTTGTAGGATATGACATATTTGAACCTGCTATAGAACATGCTAAATCTCAATCTGTCTCTGCAGGTGTATCTGATAGGATATCATTTAAGCAAACAGATATCTCAAAGGGATTTCCTCCAGAGGAACATTATGATTTGATTACAACATTTGATGTTATTCATGATATGACAAATCCGCAAGCTGCACTAAGATCTATCCGTCAAGCACTAAAGCCAGATGGAACATATCTTTGGTTAGAAATTAATTCTAAGGACAGATTAGAAGATAACTTTGGTGCGATGGGTGCATTGTTTTATTGTTGGAGCATAATGTATTGTATGACTACCTCTTTAGCTGAAGGTGGGCAAGGTCTGGGAACTTTAGGAATGCCACCATCAAAGGTTAAAGAATATTGTAATGTGGCAGGATTTACCCATGTAAGAAAATTACCTCTAGATAATCCGTTTAACTTATTGTATGAAGTCAGGTTGTAATATGACTAAAGGGTTTAGTTATCCTAGGTCGGCACGCCGCATGCCTATGTTCCTGGAGATTCGCAGAACAGCTGCCACTCATTATGCTTTTTTAATACGCTATTTGACCATTAGTCCAGTAATGAGTATTGTATCATAGATAGTAGGGCCTAGCTTTTAGGTGTTAACTGGGAACATTCTGCGAAGGCCGGTACTGGATTGCTATCTCCAAACCAAATGTCGAAAAAATGTATGTGCATGAACTGAGTTTGACATACTTGATTCTAGAATTTGAGTTGAGCTATACCAATTTCAGATAATCTTAAAAGTATTCGTTATATTTATTTTGGATAAAGGATGGACAAAATAGTAGTTATTCCAAAACACTTTAGAGTAGCAAGAAACCAAAAAAGGACTAACGTTAAATATTTTTCTCCCAGATTCATAAAAATTCAGACTGGCCAAACAAATACATGGGTTAATAGAGATAGTGAACCACATGAGTTGGTTTCTGGGAATGCAGAACATGGTAGACCTGATGGTATTCTCAACACTGGAATAATTGAACCAAGTAAATCTTTTTCTAAAAGATTTGATAACAGTATCCCGTCAATACCTTACTTTTGCATCAGACATCCTGAGGAAAGAGGAACTATTATTATTTATGACAAATTTGAAGACGAAATGACTATGAAAGAAAGGATAGATCATCTAAAACAAGTTTTTACTTTCGATAATGTCAAACATCAACAAGAGGAAGACATAGTCTCCACATTATCTAGATACGAAGACCCGGTAGTTAGGGAAGGATATTATCATCATGAACTGGAAACCATTCATAACAGAATTCTAACTATTGTTTTTTGGGACATTAGTAGTTTTTCAAAGTTGTGTAATGTTTTAAAAAATGAACCGCACTTGATAGTTGAGTTCTTACAAGAGTATTTTACTAAGGCAAATAGTATTATTCATAAGCATAATGGAATTTTAGACAAATTCATTGGCGATGGAATTATGGCGTATTTTGGTTATAAAGATTCTGATGATGGTGGTAAAGGAGGAGCAGTTAGTTCAATAAATGCTGCCTTTGAGTTACAAAAATCTTTTGAAGAGATTAAATTAGAATGGATTGACATATGGAAAAAGCAATTTCATCATAAGGTTAACACGATAGACCTAAAATGTGGAATAAACACAGGTGAAACACTGGTCGGAAAATTATCAACTATTGAAAGAGATCAATTTACAGCATTTGGCCCAACTATTAACCTTGCCAGTAGACTAGAAGAAAGGGCCAAAGGTAATCAAATTATCATATCTGAAAAAACTAAGGTTAATCTCTACGAAAATAAATTTAAACTAAAAACTATAATGGTTGATCCGGATGAAAAAATAAAGGCATTTGAAGATATTGATAGGTATTATGAGGTGTTATATTGATTTTCTCTACTATTTCCCTGAAGGAACTATAATTGAATTTGTTCCCAGGACCTTTGCATTACAGGCTTGGGTTTTATCAATTTGTGATTTGGTGTTTAGCGGTTCCGTGTCAAAATCCCATCCAAGCCGGCTATCCTCATAGCAATCTATAAAATTAGTTTTAACAAGCATATGCAATTCTATTCCCAT
>JASKBU010000084.1:0-14560 GCA_033272285.1 Nitrososphaeraceae archaeon | reverse complement strand
TTTCAAGAACGAAATATCATGATGTTCTTTTATTTATATACATTTTACACTTTATATTCTTATTTGATTCTATTCGTATTCCTTCATCAATATCGAGATTTAATAGTTCTTGTGATAATTTTTTTGAGAGGTATGCCGTTGAAGGCATTGTATTCTAATCTATAGTCTTTAAATTTTAATCTTGGCCTTAATACTGGCTACTATTGCCCAAGTTTTGAATCAAGAATTAAGTGTAGAGCTAATCTGATCGATAAGAGGCCATTTTTGTAAAATAAGATTTATTAATCTATCTTGGAGCAAGACGTAATTTCTATCAATAACTACTCCTACATATTTTATTCTGCCCTTCTGAAATACTACAGCAATTTGGGAAATAATACTAATGTTTCCATAAGGAAATCTATCTTCCATTTGCGCAATTGAAATTTCATCAGGATGAATAAATAAAGGCATGTCAGTTACCTTTAGATTTTTTTCCTCTCTCATATGATTTAACATTTTCATGATAAGTTCCAAATCATGATCTATATTAGGTAATTCAATATTTTCTTTAAACGTGACATTTTCAACAGTATCATCCTCAGAGGTTCTTATCCACGCAATTCTATAGATAGTGGGGAGCTTGATCCATCTATCATTGAATTCTGAAATTTCAGAAAGAAGATTTTGTACCTCTGAAACGCTTGTTTTTAAATTTGATTCAATTTGTTTTCGTTGACTTGAAATTATTTTGGTAATTTGCTCTTTCACATCTTCAATGTTTGTTATCTGTGGCTTTTTAGGGAACAACAAAAAATAAGACGACCTCTTCAAAATTGCCTGTTTATTAATTCCTACCGCTAATTAATCTGCCAAGAATGGTGAAGTAAGAGCAAATACACACTAGTCTTTTGGGGAAGTGTTTTCAAGAGTATTTCAAACCACTTGGACTTGTATAGCCTTTAAGCTCCTCACCCAATACTACATCTTGTTCTGGTGGAACATACTCTATAACACCATGTCTTTCCGCTCCAGGATGCTTCTTCTGTGTTGCTAGAGCTACTATGATAAATGCCACAAACGATACGACTGGTGGTATCATTGTATCAAGGCCAGCAAGTTCTATGGGGATAACAAAGTATAATAACAATCTAAGGCCAGATCCTAAAACTAAAGATGTGATTGCAGCTGGGAAATTTGCTTTTCTCCAAAACAAACCCAAAGTAAGAGGAGCCCACGCGCCAGCAAACACTATATCAAAGGCCAAAATGAGATAAACACCAGGTTGAGGCAATAAATAGCCTAGAATAAATGCGGCAGCCATCATCGGAATGGTAAATAACCTTGTCGTTCTCAATAGTTTTCTATCGTCCATACCTGGTCTCTTGAGCCATTTTTTCAATATGTCTCGTTGTATAATATTCCTTGAAATAACACTAGATATTGCAAGCAATCCTCCATTTGCTGTTGACATCGATGCTCCCAAAACTCCCATCAATAGAGCAATACCTATTGCAAATGGCACGTGATTTAGAGCCAAATCAGGATATGCTGTAAAAGGATCAACCAAATTCGGAAGGAAATATAGTGCTACTATACCCATCATAGTTGTGGGAATGACTGTAAATAATGTCAATCCTCCTCCCATGAATGCACCTCTTCGTGCTGTCTTGCCATCTTTCGCTGCAAAAACTCTTTCCATAAAATCAAGCGCCACTATGTCGCCCAACGCCAAAGCCATGATTCCTGCCCAATTAATGAGCGCACCATTTCCGATATCAGTTAGCCCCGAGAGATCAATATGCGAGGGTGGTGCATTACCCAGGATAGTACCAAAATCGACTCCTGCAAATCCTCCGGCAAAAAATATGAAGGCCGCCCAAAATGAACCTATTGCTAGATATATTTGGAATATGTCTGTGTACGCTGAAGAAAAGAGACCACCAGCAAATGTGTAGACTAGCACAACTAGTGCCGCTATAAGCATTGCCCAAAAGAAATCAATATGTAGTACGGCAGTAAGAATATATCCGCTGGCAGCAAAGTTACCAGCTACAAGAACTATAAAACTAATGATCATAAGTACTCCTGAGATACCTTCTGCTCCTGCTCCAAACCTTCTGTAATAAAAGTCAGGAAGAGTAAGCATTGACATCTTGTTCAATTTTTTAGCATAAAATGCTCCTGTAAGGATTAGGCATACTCCAAGTCCAATAGGGATAGCAGCTCCAGCCCAAATGCCAAATTGATACACTAGAGAAACATTACCAAGAGAAGAGTTACCATCTACTGCCTGGGCAGCCAGCATTGTACCCACAAAAAAAAGCGGGAGACTCTTGCCAGCAACCATGTATCTTCTACTACTTTTCTTTACTAGCCTTGAGGTTAATGTTCCAACGACCAAAGACGCAGCTAAAAATGCAATAACACCGACTCCATACCAGTCAAGTGATACCATCCAAACTTGTTGATTTATTATATATATAAGGATTTAACGCAAAAGCAGAGAATTAGCAAAGAAATTTACAATTATTAAAAAATTTGCAATAATTATTTCTAGAACCTGATAACATGAATAAATATCTAGTTTATCTGGTGATATTCAACTAGGTTCAGAAATATTTAAAAAATATACCACCTTACAAGAATGGACTAAGTATGGGAATGGAATTTTACGGTAATTCGTACAAGGGTAACGATGAGCCTATTTTTGTGGGTATTCCAACGTTTCTGAAGCTGCCTTGGATAAGAAGTCATGAAGAGCTAAAGAGTGTCAAACCAGATGTAGCAATAATTGGAGAACCTTTTGACTTTGGAACAACTATTCGTCCTGGAGCGAGGTACGGTCCCCGAGCAATCAGGGCGGCGTCTACTGTTCCTTCTCCACCATATGAGCATTTTAACATAGAAACGGGGGTAGATCCATTTGGTGTTTTTAGAACTGTTGACTATGGGGACGTAAATGTATCTCCTGGTGACGTGGTTGAATCTCATAGGAGAATGACAGATAAAGTGAAAGAAGTTTTAGATATAGACGGTATTCCAGTCATGCTTGGCGGGGACCATTCGATAACTTTTGCGAACGTGCGTGCTTTTGCCAAGAAGTATAAAAATATTGGAATGATCCATATTGATACTCACGCCGATTGTGCTCCACAAGGGTTAACTGGTTTCAAGTACGATCATGGTGCACATATTAGAAGAATAATGGAGCTTGGATGTCTTAAAGGAAAGAACTATACTCTGATAGGACCACGTGGCTATTGGCCGGGACCTGATTTGTATAAATGGATGGCAGATCAGGATTTCCAATGGTTTACAATGCTGGATGTTGAAGAGCTTGGGATAGACAAGATAGCAAAAGAGGCAGCCGATAGAGCTAACGATAACGTCGATGCAGTCTATATAAGCTGGGATATCGATACATTTGATCCTGCGTTTGCCCCTGGTACAGGTGAGCCTGAACCAAATGGTTTAACATCAAGGGAAGGTATGAGACTGATGAGGCTTCTTTCAACATCGTTTGATCCGGATAGATTTGCGTTTGATTTAGTTGAAGTTGCTCCCAACTATGATGTAAGTGATGGTAATTCGTATAATGGCGGTATTACCTCAGGTTTGGCTAACAGACTAATAGTAGAACTATTGGCCGGATTATCATTAACTAAAAAAGGCAAGACTGAAGGAAATCCTGTGCGACCTAAATTCTATAGAGGACTGGGTAACACATATGACTTTGGTAACGGACCAAAGGCCAAAGTTCCCAAAAGGCCTCCCCTAGACTATGGAAATGCTGCCAAAAAATAAGTCATGGTTAGGTTACTACTTTGATAGACGTCGCAGTTACTGTGCAAGGAGAACTTGATACGGTACCTTTCACAAGAATTTTTCGGTTTTACAATAAGGCTGACTACATCATCCTGTCAAAATTAATAAATTCTATAAATGATAAATTATCAAAAGATTTGAGGATAAACCTCAATGAAACATTGTACATTTATCTCAATTACATAATCAAAGAATTGCGATTGCACAGGAATGCAAACGAAATGATAACAAATGCTTCAACGCTCCTTACACCAGATCAGGTAATGATCGGAGTACCAGAGAGCCTCCGAAAGATTAGTTTCAACGTACTAATGCCAAATTCACAAAGGCTAAAAATCACAATAAAAGAACCTATTTCGACTTCAGGCTACATTCTAGCTCCTTGAAAGACCCAACGTGATGTATTAGAAATACCACTGATAGGTAACCGTATAAATATTCTTATCACAAAAAGTGATAATATAAACCTCTTATTCTAATAAGAAGGCTACATAGGGTTACAAATCTGCACCAATATGGCCTAGTAATAATGATGCATTGGTCTTTGCTGTTTTCCTAGTTTATCAAAATGATCATGAGGATCACTTCCTCCTTTATGTGAATGTGTAGTGCCATCCATATGCGTATGAGTATGTCCGTGCGTTTCAACTGGTTTTTTCATCAGTACGTCATCAACTCTCATAAGCAAAATAATGACTTCGGTTGCAGTTATAAGAATCTGTTCCTTTACAATTAAAGGTTCTATAACATGCAATTCCATCATGTTGTCTATTTTTCTTTCCAATGCGTTTATTCCATACCATACGCGATCATTATTGAAATTGTTTTTCTTACTTTTTTTATTATTCTTTGGCTGTGATTGAGAGTAAACTCTTTGCCTGAGGTGGGCTCTTATATCAACTGTGTTCAATCCCGAGTTTCTGGCAATTGTTAGTGGGATCTCTTCAAGGGCTTCTGCAAACTTTTGGATCACAATCTGTTCCTTTCCTGGTAATTGATATGATCTCTCTTTTATTAGCATGGCAATAAATGCTTCTACGGCACCCCCTCCAGGTACAATTTTTGGATCCGTAATAAAATTTCTCAGAACATAAATAGAATCTAGTATCGTACGATGAAATTCATCAAGGATTTTTTTTGAATTAGCACGCAAAAGAAATGTTATTGACTTTGGATTCCTGCAACCATCAACGAAAACCATTTTGTCATCACCAACTTTTTTTTCATACACCTTCGCAGCATACCCCAGATCATTGCCCTGTATGCTATCAAGATCTATGACGACCTTGGCTCCGGTAGCCTTTGCCAGCCATAACAGATCGTTTTCTTTAACTCTTCTAACAGTTATTATTTTGTTCTTGGCAAAATGATTTAGTGCAAGGGAATCTATCCCACCACGCGAAAAAACAACATTTGCACCAGATTCAATTACATACTGAATCTTTTGAAGCAAGTTACTGTTTTTTTTCCTTATAAACGAGGTCATCTGGCTAGGGTTTGAAATTCTAATTTCGGCATCAGTCTTTGTGCGTTCATCCTGAATGTCGCTGTCAAGAAGCAAAATCTTTGCGTTTTCGATAATTCGGGGCATTGACGAATCATCTATTGTTTTGTCTATTACAGTTCCTTGAACAAGCTCGGTATCAGAGCTATTCCCTATTTTTTCCTCGATCTTAATATCATCCACTTCAAGATAGCGTCTTGAAAAATCAGCGATTTCACAAATTCCGTCAACAACAAGACTGGGAATTACTATTTCTTCTGTAAAGTGAGATACAGCCTTTGATCTCAAACAAGTCTCGACAAGATACCTCATTATCTTTTTATCATGATTAGTCGTTTCAATGGAAACTTTCCTGACAATATCAAGTGCCATGTGCAATGCATTATGATAACCATCTGAAATTCTGCTTGGCGATATACCAATTTCTAATAGAGCTTCTGCTTTTTCAACTAGGGCTCCTGCAAGCACAACAACTGATGTAGTACCATCACCGACGGCATTATCCACCGCATTGGAGGCCTCAATAATAACCTTAGCGGCAGGATGCTCAACATCAATCTTTCTTAGAAATGTTGCACCATCCTTAGTAACAGTCATCTCGCCAAGAATGTCAATAAATATTTTTTCAAGTCCTCTGGGACCCAGAAAGCCTTTAACAAGGTCTGCAATCAACCTTGCAGCTAGTAGATTGTATCTCCTTGCTTCAGTTCCATACGTTCTTTTAAGACCATTACCAAATAACTGCATATTTTTATGATTCATGAAAAACTAATCTTTAATTGATTATTTGAGATCAATTATAAATATCTGACTTTATAATAAAATTTGATCTTTGATGTTTCTATCACCCAGAGAAATTGATAAATTATATATTTCTATGAGTGCAGAGGTCGCGCGAAAAAGAAAAACAAGGGGTTTAAAACTCAATTATCCTGAATCAGTGGCTCTAATCGCAGATTACATTTTAGAAGGAGCGCGAGATGGAAAATCGGTTTCTGAACTCATGAAATCAGGAAGACATGTGTTAAATAAAGACGACGTATTGCCCGGAGTTCCAGATCTAGTACAGAGCGTTCAAGTGGAGGCCACGTTTGACGATGGTACCAAACTGGTGACCGTTCATAATCCTATTGTGTGAGGTGTGGTGAGAAATGATTCCTGGTGAATATTTTTTGTCCAAGGAACCAATACTGGCTAATGTAGGGAGAAAAACAATCGAAATTAAGGTAACAAACACAGGAGACAGACCGATTCAGGTAGGCTCGCATACACATTTCTTTGAAACTAATAAAGCCTTATCGTTCCAGAGAAGCAAGACATTTGGATTTCATCTAAACATTCCATCAGGAACCTCGCTAAGGTTCGAACCGGGAGATTCAAGAATTGTACAAGTAACAGAATTTGGAGGCAAAAAAACCGTTTTTGGTTTTAATAGTCTTGTTAATGGTAAACTAACAAAAAAACAAAAAGAAATTTCTCTTTTGAAGATTAAGAAAAAAGGGTTTAAGGAGGAAAAATAGCCATGGTTCTAAAGATTCCTAGGAAACAATATGTGGAGCTATATGGACCGACAAAGGGAGACAGAATTAGATTAGGAGATACTGATCTTATAGTAGAGATTGAAAAAGATCTATTAGTGTACGGAGATGAACTAGTTTTTGGAGGTGGCAAAAGTATTCGAGACGGAATGGGACAGGCGAGTGGAGTAACGAGCAAATCTTCACTAGATCTAGTTATTACCAACACCATACTTATCGATCCTTTGTTGGGTATTATCAAAACAGACATAGGTATCAAAGATGGGATGGTTTTGGCCGTTGGCAATGCTGGAAATCCAAATGTGATGGATGGCGTGGATGATAATCTTATTGTATCGGCAAATACAGAAGTTATTTCAGGAGAACACACAATCTGTACCCCCGGAACGATTGATACTCATATACATTTTATTTCACCCCAGCAAATAGTTGAAGCAATATGTAGTGGCACCACTACCATGATAGGCGGTGGTACCGGTCCTTCTGAAGGTACTAAAGCCACAACTTGCAGTCCAGGACCCTGGAATATTCATAGAATGCTAGAGTCGTTGGATGAATATCCATTAAATTTCGGATTATTGGCAAAGGGAAATGATTCATTAGAACCAGCTCTGTTAGAGCAAATAAATGAAGGAGCATGCGGCCTAAAGCTCCACGAGGACTGGGGTACTACTCCCGCAACGATAGACGCAGCATTAAGAGTTGCAGACAAAACAGATACACAGGTAGCAATACATACTGACACACTTAATGAATGTGGATATGTGAATGATACAATAGACGCAATATCATGTAGAACTATACATACATATCATACGGAGGGAGCTGGTGGAGGACATGCACCAGATATACTAAAAATTGCCGGCGAAATCAATGTTTTACCTTCATCAACGAATCCAACAAGACCATTTACAGTAAACACACTTGAAGAGCATCTTGATATGATGATGGTCTGTCATCATCTTAATCCATCTATATCAGAAGATGTTGCATTTGCTGAATCAAGGATAAGGGCCGAAACAATAGCTGCAGAAGATGTATTACACGATATAGGAGCTATAAGCATGTATTCTTCGGATAGTCAGGCTATGGGTAGAGTGGGAGAAGTGACAACAAGAGCCTGGCAAACTGCAGACAAAATGAAAAAGATGTCAGGAAGACTAAAGCTAGAAAAAGGAAATAACGATAACCTGCGCGTCAAAAGATATCTAGCAAAACTCACCATTAACCCTGCAATAACACATGGAATTTCAGACTATGTAGGTTCACTGCAACCGGGGAAAATAGCCGACATAGTAATTTGGACACCACAATTTTTTGGGATAAAACCAAAACTCATTATTAAAGGTGGTTTTATTGCATATTCTCTAATGGGTGATGCAAATGCTTCTATTCCAACCCCAGAGCCTGTCTACTACAGACCTATGTTCGGCGCCAAGGGTAAAGCTAGATATTCTACATCAGTAACATTTACCTCAAAAGCGGCGATAAGAAATGGTCTTCAAAAGAAATTAGATCTCAAGAAAAAACTCTTACCAGTGAAAAACTGTCGCAATATATCCAAGAAAAGTATGGTGTTCAATAATTTGATACCTAAAATAGAAATCGATCCGGAGACTTATGTTGTTAAAGTAGACGGAAAGTTGGCGACTATCGAAGCCGCAAAAGAGCTTTCATTGTCGCGATTGTACAACTTGTTCTAGTTTACTGTCATTGAAAATCAACGAAATAATAATGCTTATATATTTTGTAAATACAAATTGATTCATGAATCCGGTTCGCAACGAAAAAGAAGTCGAATCAGTAGCGAAAAGAGCAACAGAGGTGCTATATGGTAGCAATGTTGAGAATTTGAAGGTTAGAACTCTTCTTCCATATCCAAATGAACAGAATAGAGAAGCCTGGGACGCTCAGGTAACTTTCTTGCTTGATGGTCTACAATATACAGTAGACTTGTTGATAAATGAAAAAGATGGACAAATTACAAATGCAAGGCTGATAGACACAATGGTTCCATTATAATATCAAGTCAAACAATACTGGAATTTTATCCTGAATTTAGCCAATATACCCCGATGGCATACTTTGAGTCAGTTAAAAACAAAACTGACCTAATGCCATCTTATTACTCAAGCTTATCTAATAAACATTCAAAATGAAATCCCAAACCCTGATATTAATAAAAAATAAACAAAGAGTGGGACTTTTTGTTCTTGCAATTGTAACAGTACTATTTTTAGTGATTCCAGATCTAATTGGAATGGAAATTTCAATATCTCTGAGGCTTACTTCATTAGTGCTTTTAGCAGTATATGTTCTACTCTCTTTTGAAATCGTTCACAGGACTACTGTAGCGATGGTAGGAGCAGCTTTTGTTATACTGATGGGTATCACAACCGGGCTATTTGATGCATCTGTGAGTTTCGAATTTGTTATCGGCGCCATCGATTTCAATACAATTGGGTTATTGCTAGGAATGATGTTAATCGTAGCAATATTGGGTCAGACTGGAATTTTCGAGTACCTTGGTATAAGGATGAGCAAAGCATCGAAGGGAAATATGTGGAAGTTGTTGGTAATGTTTTGCTTATTCACTGCAATTATTTCCATGTTTATAGATAACGTTACCACTGTTCTGTTGATAGTTCCAATTACTATCTCAGTATTTAGGACGCTCAGGATATCTCCAGTTCCATTCATTATTGCTCAAGTACTTGCGTCAAATGTAGGCGGAACGGCGACACTGATTGGAGATCCACCCAATATATTAATCGGTTCTGCTGCGAATATAGACTTTACTTCATTTATTATTAATATGGGTCCTACAATTGCGGTCTCTCTGTTGGTATCATTATTTATTCTAAAATTTCTGTTTAGAAAAGAACTTTCGCAAAAGCCCCACAATTTTGAAGAATTGTTGTCGCAGGATGAGAAAGTCCTCATCAGGGATAGATCAGTTTTAAAAAAATCATTAGTAGTGTTAAGTGCAGTTATTGTTCTTTTCGTAATACACGGGAGTCTCAATATAGAACCTTCAATCATAGCACTGAGTGGTGCGGGTATATTGATGGTTCTGGCAAAGTCGAGACCTGAGCAGATATTAAAATCTGTGGATTGGTCAACCTTAATCTTTCTCGCAGGCCTTTTCATTATTATTAGCGGTGCAGAAAAAGCAGGACTAATAGATCTATTGTCAAGCACCGTACTGCATATCAGTGGAGGAAATCCATGGATATTATTCTTTATGATTATTTGGGTATCTGCAATAGCAAGTGCATTCATAGACAACATCCCCTTTGCCGCTACTATGATCCCTCTCATATTTACCATCTACAATAACGAATCATTAGCTGCAGTCTTTGGAAATCTGGATATAAGTCCATTATGGTGGGCATTGTCACTTGGAGTTGGTTTGGGAGGAAACGGTACAATGATTGGCTCAAGTGCAGGGATTGTTGCCACAGGCTTGGCCGAAATAAATGGCCACAAAATTACCTTTAATCAATTTCTTAAAGTAGGGTTTCCTTTCATGATAGTCACTGTGGCGGTTGGTTCTATTGTATTACTCATTGACGTATTAATAAGGCTAAATTTTGCAGCTATGTTATAACTCTTCTTTTAAATCTTCAAATCATGCATAATAATTAATATTTTGTTGTCTCAACATTTAGCTGATTGATAATTTTTGATAGACTAACTCGAAGTAAAATTTCGATAGCGCCTACTAATAAGATTGTTAGAATTTTTGTATGTGGTCCTACTCTTGATGACAATTGCCATATAGGTCATGCAAGAGTTTTTGTATTGGTTAATCTCATAAGCAGATTACTACAATCACGAAACTATATTCCACATGTGATAGTAAATATTACTGATATAGATCCAAAGTTATACGAGAATAACATCAATATTGATTTTATATTTAAAAACCTAATTGATGATCTGAATAGACTTGATATTGGTGATTTAAATTATGCAAGAGCTACCGATTATATACATGAATCAAAGTATTTGATTGAAAAACTAGTGAAGGCCGAATTAGCTTATTCTGTAAATGGTAACGTATACTTGGACACCTCTAAATTCAAATCGTACGGAGCTCTTTCACATTTATCCAAAAAGGAACTATGGTATCAAAGATATGATATTGATATTAATAAACGAAATGTTACGGATATTTTTTTGTGGAATACGAGCGACAACTACGGAATCCAGTACAATGATAAGGTCTTTGGAAACGGTAGTCCTTGGTGGCACATCCAAGATACAGCTGTGGCCATGTTTCATTTTAATGGTAATTATGATGTACATGTCGGGGGTCTTGATTTATGCTACCCGCATCACGAAGTACTGCGTGCGATTCTTATGGCACTTTCAGGCAAAAAGAATCCTGTAAAGTGCTGGATGCATGTCGGCATTTTAGACATTGAGAGTACAAAGATGTCAAAGTCTTCTGGTAATGCAATTTATGTCAGGGATTTATTGAAAAAATTTGATGCAAATACTCTAAAACTGTATTTTTACTCGCTTCATTATAAGAAATTAATAAACTTTAAAATTTCAGAATTAATGAAGTTCGAAGAAATAAACACCATGATTAGAAACATAGTCTCTAACTCAGCTCATGAAAACAAAAAATATGATACCAAGAATATTAATGTTGAGGACTCAAAAGAGTTAGAAACAAATACGCTTAAAAAATTTAAAAATTATATTGATAATGATCTGGATACACCCAATGCGCTGACGTTATTCCTACAAACAGTAATGGATCCGAATAAGATGAATGAAGCTAGAATGATGATGAAAATTTTTGGACTTGAATATTGAATATATCGACTACAATGAGTCATCATTTTGTTATCTTTGGAGTAGAGCACATCAAAAAATAGATTGCGTAGAATTATTCTCAAATGATAAACTAGGAGATGATTATTTTTTTAATAGATTAAACATTAGATATCCATGTAACAATGTTGTTGAAATTCTTAATTCTATAAAGAGTAAACGTACCAGTGATATTAATAATTATTACATACATTTGATGTGCGATACAAAGAATTCTATCAATCTGAGTCTGCCGAAATTCGGCACTATGAAAATATTGGGTTTTGACATCAATAATAATTATGTACTGAATACTAGCAGAAAAATTGAGATAGACCAAGTTTACAACCATGATTTAGATGAGTGGATTGATATTTTTTGTAAGTCTTTTGATTCACTAGGAATCAAAGATGAAGTAACAAGTATTATTTCTAAACACAACAGAAAACTAACATTATTAGTTGCGCATTACAATTTGGATCAGGGAACGTATCCTGTGGGTTGTTGCTTACTATTTGAAAAAAATAATAGCATAGGTCTTTACTGTTTGGGAACTGTTCTAGATTTTAGGAATAAAGGAGTGGCAAGGCAATTGATAGGAAATGCAATAAAAATAGCAAAGGATAATGACTACAATACACTGGTTTTGCAGAGTCTGACTGAAGAAAAATATGACGAATTCTACAAAAAGTTAGGTTTTAGAACAATATACAAAAAGCAGTTGTTTACTTTTAATCTAAATTGAGGAAAGTAACAAGATTTGAATTTGCAGTTTGCATACAATTATATGAATTTCGACTGCCGGATGAATCTTTATATTAACATACATATTCAAATTCCAAGGGCTCGTAGCGCAGGTCATTTCATGTTTTGAGATGAGCGCAAAATGGATAGCGCGGACGCCCCCTAAGCGTCAGGTCGAGGGTTCAAATCCCTCCGGGCCCGAATTATAGGGTTCGGTGTTTAAATCTAATTTTATTTGACATTATTGGCAATCTTCGGTTCAATAACGATAAGCGGTTTCTATCTTGGAGAAAATATACTTAAGGTCGTAGGACTTGCGGTGACTGTTCCAGTCGAAATATTAAGCCTGCTTTCATTGATATGAAGCAAAGAAACCAATTTTTTAGAGAATATAGGATCATAGTAAGGTCCTCGCAGATATTATTTCACCTTCAAAGATTCTTGAATTTCTCCAAATTGTTCTAAAGCAGACTCTAGATTTTCTACAATCTCACCAGCAATTGTTTCTTGGGAAGGAAGATTTTCTGAATCTTCAAGGCTTTCATCTTATCTAGTGATACCTCTACCCCTCTTTATCATTTCTTGGCTAAACCTTTCCATCTCCATTAGTAACTTTAGAAACTCGGCTGGATTGCTCTTTATGATATGGGTTAGCTCTTCTCTTGTTAGTTTTAATCCAATCCCTGTATTTGCTAAAGATTTTTCAAATAAATCAATCCTTTCTTGTAGTATTGATTTATCTTCTTCTAGACTCATTTTTCTATTTCTATCTTCACGTCTTTCTTCATTGTTATCACTCATTTCTTATTATCTATAATCTCCATAGGTGCGATTATTATTTTTACTTGTACGCTCACCCTTCATATTTCAGACAGTTACACTTGAAACAATGTCGGTCGTTGTCTTGACCCGTCGGATGGTTATGACTGATTCTAGTATGGTCACATTGGCGACATTTGTCATTCCAAACCATAATTATATTAAATTGACTATCTTATTTATTTATTAAGATACTAGATTTATTAAGCATGTGCTTAATTAAAATATTAAATTTATAGAGCATAAACTCAAAAAGTTGCTGCACTTAATGATAATGATAGGATAGGATCATGTATTTTTGAAAGTCAAAACAAAAACTTATGTTGTAGAAATGAGTTGGAAGAATAATATTTGTATTTATATTTGTATTTTTGTCACGACTTAATTAGGAGGACTTGCACATTTCCACAGTTATCACAAACTATTGTTTTGTATCTTGGATATTTTTTCACTAATTCGGGTACCGGTACCTTAAAGAAAAAGTAATCACTAGGCGTCTCACATATTTCGTAAGATCTACTTCCCCCGCAGAAACATGGATAAGGATCTTTTCCTACATTTATAGATGCCATCAGGGAACTTATGCGTAATGTGCTACTAATCTTTATGGTTTTTATTACCTAATGTACTGTTGTGATACTTACATTTTTGTTTAGTTTCTAAATATGTTGCAATTGCTTCATTGATTGCTGTTTCTCTGTCAGTAGTATAAACATGAACCGATAATCTAATTCCTTTTGCAGTTTCTTCTAACTTCAAAGAATGTGAATTTGAGATCAAGAAAGTAAAGCAAGCATAATTATACCTCATTGTGTTATAATTATCCTATGACAAGGGGACTATCGGTACCGGAGAAGGGACTATCGGTACCGGAGAAGTTAATCCCTATTGGAGTAATAAAGTAAACCACTGATGAATAAACCAAAACCAACTATAACGCCAATTATTATTTCAGACGATAATTTAGAATTCTTAAAGAAAAAATTAGATGATCCAAACTTATCACATTATCTGAAAAGACGCTTTATTAGAGAAATAATTGGCAGTACCTGTTTCATATGTCGAGAAATGCCTACAAAGATAGCAAGTTATGATATGGATGGTATTTCATTGATTGAAAGATATTGTGACAAATGCTTTAAAATTAAAAGCGAATAAAAAATTTCAAAATACAATAAATTAAAGGCTTAGTTTCTCATTTTTATTTAACGAAAATAATAAGATGGAGGCTAAATACGATTTGTGCGTTTGTGGTCATATTAGAGATCACCATCAGTATTATTTGACTGGAGGAGAAACTGCACATTCTTGTAAGAGGTGT
>JASKBU010000083.1:0-5598 GCA_033272285.1 Nitrososphaeraceae archaeon | reverse complement strand
TTGTTGCAGGTCTAGCGGCAGGAGCAGTGGCTGTTGCAGTGTCAATAATACTAAAAGAGACGAGTGGTGGATTGTTTCTCCCAGAAATTGCCTCTCAGACATTGTTTTCAGTAACACCTGGAGAATTTGAATCACAGGCAGTTGAAAATTTTGGACCTCTTGCTAAATATTCGGCGTTTATTGGTTCAATTATTGCCAATATAGTAGCTTTTGGAATTATAGCAATTTTTCTTGATAAACTATTTGCTAGATTGAAAAGGAGGAGATATTTGCTAGAGGCTTTACTATCATCTGCCTTGTCGTATATAATTTTCGTAATTATAACAATAATGCTGGTTACCCTAATTCAATCACGAAGTGGTATACAAGTCGTGCCATTATCCCTTATAGTGCTATCCCTTATTCCATCCCAACTCGCCTTTGGATTTGTGTTTTCATCATTCTTTCATGGTAGAGCTAAGGGAAAATCAACGGAGATACCTGAGCCTAAGCCTAGTCCTGATAAATCATTTGATACCATGGGCGTAAAATACAGTAGAAGAGCATTTCTTCGCCTATTAGCAGGCTCAGCTGTAGCATTACCGATAATTTTTCTTGGGGTTGATAGGCTTCTTTCCAGACAAAACGAGGAACAAGAACTGGCATCGACTACCCCACTGTTACCACAGACTGGTCCTCGACCTAAGGGCTTCGAGGATCCAAATCTAGTACCGCTTCTTGCTTCTGAAGTTACTCCAACATATTTGTTTTATAGGATTGATATCAATCCAATAGTTCCGCAAGTCGATTCAAAGTCTTGGAATCTTACAATAAAAGGACTAGTCGAAAAACCATTGACTATTAACTATGACCAGATTAAGGCAATGCCTTCAGTGGAGGAATATGTAACATTAGAATGCATAAGTAACAAGGTCGGTGGTGACCTAATAAGTACCGCTATTTGGAAGGGTGTACGTTTAAGCTATCTGCTTGATAAGGCTGCAATTAAGCCAAACGTAAAATATGTAGTGTTTAGATGCGCCGACGGTTATGATGTAGGAATACCTATAGAGAGATCCCAAATGGAAGGCACTATACTAGCATATGATATGAATTATACTCCACTTACGCCGAAGCATGGTTTCCCCGTTAGGGCAATAGTACCAGGCCTATATGGAATGATGAATCCAAAGTGGATAACAGAAATTGAATTAGTAGATAAGGTTTACGAGGGCTATTGGCAGCGACTAGGATGGGCTAATAACGCTGAGGACAAAACTGGTTCGTCCATATTAATTCCGGGTCAGGCGCCGGCTAGACAAAGATTCAGAAAGCTAGATGAAACTGGAGCTCCCTCTGATGGGAGTAAAGTTCCAATTGCGGGGATAGCATTTGCAGGAGACAGAGGAATAGCTAAGATTGAGGTCAGCACTGATGGAGGGGCTACCTGGAAAACAGCCCAAGTAAAGGATCCTCTCTCGCAGTACACTTGGGTACTATGGACAGCTGGATATGTACCACCAAATAAAGAAAATTATGCCATTGTAGTTCGAGCAACTGACAAAACAGGTAAGATTCAAACTACTGAAATGAGCCCTCCTTTTCCCAATGGTGCCACTGGATATCATATAATATCAGAATAAGATTATCGATAAGAAATCAAAGGATTTTTTTGATTTGGAGAGTTTGATCAAAAATAAACTTTATCTATTGATGTGGGAGAACTTTACTTAATGTTTGACAATACTTGCCGTTACAGATTGTCTGTTTATGTCTTGGTTTTACAATTGGCTCTTTTAGGAATAACATTATCTCTTGTTTCGAATGCGGCGGGAGATTCTGATGAGCTAAAACAGCAGTCTATGGAGGCCTTCAAACAATTTAATGCCATGTCCGAGGATCAAAGAAACTCAGCCATAAAGAACATGAGTAATACGGATATTAATATGGTTATGATGGGCGCTGCGCAAATAAACAACGAGGTAAATGAAACCATACAGGCAATGGCCCCACCTGATACAGATATGTCTTCAATCTATGAAATAAGAAGTGGTAACTTTACTGATTCTGGAAACATCTCAAAAGTCAGTGGGATTTCAAGAATTCTCTCCGTAAATAATATTGAGTTCCTACGATTTGAACACTTTAACATAACGAATGGGCCAGAGCTTCATGTATACTTTACTAACAAAGGGGATTTAGTAAATAGTAAAGATCTCGGGATACTGAAAGGAAATATTGGCCCACAAAACTACTTCTTAGGTAATATTGCTGATCAGTATGACACTTTAGTGATAGCATCCAAGCCATTCAAGATGGTGTATGCAAAGGCAATGTTGGAACCCTGAACAAGTTTGAAATTTTAAATAATTGATTGCTCTGGTTATCAGCCGTAGGGGTTAGAACCTTGCATGTATTAGGGTTCTACTATCTTCGTATTTAGCTTATTGGTTTTAGGAACTCATCTAAAATCAGGTAAGCTGTACAGGGTTTTTGTCATTGTGCTGATCAACAGTGAACGAAATTTGTCACGATTTTTAGAATTGGGTAATTTAACTAACATGTAATTCATAACTCGGCTTCGGTCATCGCATAACAGTGTCCTCTATAAGGCCTGTTCAAATTGAAATAAAATAAGACAATTTACTTTATATTCAGCCCTAACATTCCTGGATTGGGTTTAACTGTTATCGTGCCTTTCATCTCTGGGTATATCAAGCATTGGTAATGATAGGTTCCGGGATTCATAAATGTGACTATAAACGAATTTATTTTCAGAAACCCGTTCGGTATCACACCGCCAGCCCAAATTAGTCCTGAATTAAGATAGGTTTCATTCCCTGTTAGGTTGTATTCAGCACCTTTAAAAAGTTGATTAGCGCTAGCATTTAAATAGATCACAGAAAGGTTCGATGAATTTATCAATGACGGAAAAATAGTCGACCTTCTATTGAAATTCTGACTAGCATTACCGGTTTGTTTATCGTCTTTGGATATTGATTCATTCAAATTGCTAATTAAAGACTCCAAATTGGATGACTGGAACGTCTTAGTTATGTTTGATATTTCTGATTTTAGTTCGTTGCTTTGGTTACCTATGAAGGCAACTATATGTGGATATGGTTTACCAGCCGTTGGGTTGGACCACTTCACAGTTTCACCAGTATAAATCTCCCTGTTTAGAGGGTCAAATTCATTTATCGGTTTGCTGCTATTACCTCCGCCTGTATAAACATCCGAATATATCCTAGTAGTTCCAAAGTGAAAGCCAAATATTGGCGAATTTAAATTCGAAACACTGAAAGTTAACCCTAAAGCAAAGACAAGACTCAATATGGTAAGAGTTGTTATTTTTATTTCAATCATCCCTGAGACCAGCCATATTATTGATATATCACATTTAATTGTTGAAACCGACGGACTTGGTATTTAGCTTTTCTTAGTTTAGTTCTTGTCCTGTTCTGGTGGTTGTTTTCTTGTTTATTATTATACCTCAATCCACAATGACTAGATGCTAGGGAATTCGAATATTTTTTGAAACTAAATGTCTAGAAGATTACTATTTAATGGTTATATCCTTGGTAGAAACCTAGAATTCAGTGGTTAGAAAATCGGAGAAACCCAGTCAGTCTAAGCATACAAGAGAATTCCATCTTTTGGATGAAGATAGTAATTGTTGTTTAATAAATACAATATATCAAGGGTTGTTTTAAAAAATGGTTGAGATTGGTTTAGCCGAGTATTTCGGAATGGCTGAAGCAATAGGAATAATTGTCACAATGTTTGTTCTTCTGTATTTTTCCAGGAAACAAATGGAGGCTCTGTCTGTGGATATAGAAACCAAGATACTGAGTGATTTAGATTTAAGAATTCGCGAAATTACCCGAATGATGATCGAGCGACCAGAACTAATAAAGGTAGTAAGCAATGTTGAATCGCACTGGTCATCTGAGGTTGCATATGCTTATCATATATTATTCACCTTTGCACATGTGCTTCATATGCGCAAAAGAAAGGTCTTAAGTGACAATGAATGGACTGGATGGTTGCGATGGATGAAGAGCGCTTTTGACCAAGGAATGATAAAGGACATTTGGAAAAGTAAAATAGAAATGGAAAAATGGTTTGATCCTGCATTTCAGGAATTTGTTGACAAAGAGTTGATTCCTTTGAGTAACAAATAATTCTGATGTTCGCAGATTCTTCACAGCGAGCTGTAGAATAAATAGGACTTCAAAACAGAACAAAATTAGCTCAATGACAATAAAACCGTGGTCTTTAAATAAGGATCGCATGTGTTTATAAATTTAACTTTTATTTGTTCATTTGTTCACAGATTTTTCTAACAAGCGACCGATGACATAAGTGTTCGTCATCCTCAAAACATAATAATGTGATATTTTTATTCAAACTTTCTTTTGCTAACTGTCTGCATAACTCCATGCTCCTTTCATTATTTCTTATTTCATCACGAAATCTTTGGGAAAATACGTCCCAACTTATTTTCCCGTTCTTATACTGTTTGTGAAGAGCTTTTGAAGGTGATAAATCTATAAGCCATTTATCCCAATGATTCTTTTGGTCTTTTTTCTTAATGTATCTGGGAACGTATCTAGTGATTAGTATTCTTGTTCCATCTTCTGGACCCTTTGATGATTTAATGGATTTTTTAGTTTTAATCATATATCTATTATTCAGAATGCTACAGGAAACTTATTATCCATTGCTCATAGGTTTTAACTAAAAAGAGTGAGAGTAGATAGGAGAGACTCGTAGCTGACTAATATGGGTAAGATCGGAAGTAGTGCCTTGAGGCTCCCCAGACTGACACAAAGAGTGGTTAGTTCGACGAACATACTTGATCAAGCAGACTCTGCTTTCCAAATAATCGATTACTTTCCTACATTTGCACCATCAGTATTTTTCCACAATTTGATAGAACAATTTTAGTTGTGTTTAATAATCAATACTGAATAAAGAGAACGAAACATATTTTGAAGAGCATCCCTACCGCGAAAATGAGAGGACAGGTAAGCAACAGTCAGCAACCAGATTTTGGAACATATCACCACTCAACGCCACGAGCTTCAAAGAAGATAAGGCAAAAGGTCAAGATGCTATTTACGAAAGTCTTTAGCAACCTGCCATTCGCTTATGACGACAGCTTGAAAATACTGGACGTAGGTTGCGGATTAGGATTTCTCTCATGCGTCTGTGCTGAATACTACCCAAAAGCAAGGATTACAGGATTTGATACATTCGAGCATGCGAGCCTCAAGGAATCGAGTTTAGCAAAGACAAATAACAATGCAAAGACCCTAGGATTCTCGGAGAGGATAAGATTTCAGAAAGGGGATGTCTTTTCATCGGACTACAGCAAAGGGAAGTATGATCTTTTCGTCTCCAACCTCGTATTCCATAATTTGGCAAGGAAGCGTATTAACGCGTACGAGATACTGGCGCATTGGATGATGCCAAGGTCGTACCTGGTACTCGGTGACCTTTTTTTCGACTACAAGACAGACTTCAGGCGGTTGACAAGCCACTTTGGCAACGTGGAGAAAATAAATTGCTTCAATATAGGCCGACAATATAAGATGCTGGTGCTATCCGACCCGA
>JASKBU010000082.1:0-4240 GCA_033272285.1 Nitrososphaeraceae archaeon | reverse complement strand
CTGAAGTTTGGGAATAGATTGCCTGATAATTCAAAACATACAAACTTGAAAATATTAAAGTTAATGATAACAATGCGATAGGAATTTTCGAATTATTCATGCCTATTATATTTGGAATTTTCATGTGTAATATCATCATCTGGCTACCTCAATAAGTGACATCATTTTGAAGTCCTCAAGCACCAAATATAAATTTAAACTAAAATCACCTGAAAGTCGGTAAGAACAAAAAAATTTCTAGCAACGGCTTATTTGATTATTATTTTGTCTAACTAATGTCTCTCACTTTTCTGGTGCCTTTTTCCTATGTGTATTTTGCCTAGTAATAATAATCATTCAAGTTCAAGTTTAAACACTTCTTGTAGCGCCGGCTGTACTTGACTGTGGATTAAACCGGCTATATCATTAATAGAACTTTTTTCTTCTATCTTTGTCTTGAGAGTATCAACACTATTTTTAACTAGATCCAATTGACTTGTCGAGTTGAGGGGATTTACTAATTCATTATCAAAACGGTTTATAGTTACATTAGTGAGAGACAAGGCTTGTTCATATGGGCCTATGGCAGGTTTTGTATTCTGACTCTTGGTATTTGTCGAATTCGAATCTAATACGTGGTTATTCATCACTTTCATATTCATTCCTTTATGTCTTGAATTATTCATCTCGGATACGGATGCTTGAACCGCCTTGGTATAGTAATCAAAGACTTTATTCAGGTTCAACGAAATTGCGAGTGCATGCATTGTCGAATTTTCAAGTTGTGATTTATCCATTCTTGTTGAAATGACTTCAGCAATGATATCATCTAATTACATTCGTCCTCTCCTTTGCATCCGTCTTACTCACATTATTCAAAACAAGTGTAGAAGAGCAGAGATAATTTTTCCGAGACGTTGATTCAGTTCATTGATTTCCTTTAATGCCGAACCGTTTAGCAGCAATGAAGCTTTGTCTGCATAGAACCGTTTAGCAGCAATGAAGCTTTGTCTGCATAATCTGTTAATAATGTAGCATTATCCACATTATTTTCTACCAATAAAATAATTCTTTTAAACTCATCCATTGATTAAAGGAAAGAGGCTTCCTCACTTGGAGTAAAGTGATTCCCATGAATACCAAACGGGACAAATAGCCCTCCTGCCACCAATGAAGAGAGTAGGACGGCAGCAGAATGGTAAAAATTCATAACTCATTACACTATGATACCAAAATTTATTATTTGTGGCATAAGATGAAACTCCAAAAAAATTAGAAAGTAGTTAGTTGTGCACAAGTTACAAATTTGGATTCAAGAAAGAAATAGCATTCTCATTCTTACTAGATATTTTCTGACAAATTCGGAGGCATTTGCAACCAATAGGTAGAGTCACGCAAGTCTTCTGTGCAGGAACGCAAACATTCAAATAGTTACACATTATAATAATCCATTATAAAAGTAAGTAGCAGGGAAGTATTGAATTACCGTTGACTTATAGGTACCAATAATAGGACCAATATTAAAGGATCCTGTAAATACATAAAAATATCAAGCTCGTTGTATAGTATGTGATATTGGGAAAAGTAATTGAGATATTATCTTTATTTTGTGTCATCGCCATAGCCTATTATACCAAATCCCCTGTAAAGTTAAATCTTATTTTTTCGTCTTAGGTAAGCTACAATTACAGCAATTACTGCTAAGGCAGGTAACAAGTAATATGCTATCAGTTCATTTGTTGGAATTGCTTGATTTGCATCGGTAGCTGATATGTCAAAATCAATCGAAAAAGGATTTTCAGAATACATGGGATCTCCATTTATCCTGATTAATAGCGTAACTAGATAGTCTCCAGTTTTCTTAAAAGTATACGGGAAGCTAATGTCGCTGAACTCATAAAATTTGAAAGGAATATTTTGAACTACTGAATTATTAATTTTATTCTTAATAATGAGCGAGGCAAAGATGTTGTTTACATTTTGATTATCCTTGTCTAGGATACTAAAGTTTAGTATTGTCGAGTTGTCTCCAGCAAAAGGTAGAGGAGGATATGGGGCAAAAACTATTTGATAGTCTCCTATCTTCTTGGTTGTTCCAAAAAAATGACCCGATACCAGGTGTGAATTTTCACGACTATTATATCCCGCTGATATCAAGAAAAGAAATAAAATCAAAAGTGCTATGCGTTTTGAATAGATAATCCATTGTATAGATGTGAGCATTGTTGCAATCGGTTGTATTATGCTATTAGGAACCTTCTATCAATCCCTTTTTAAATCGCAATATAGTGAATAAGTAACCTGCCAATACGACCCCCGCAATTCCTATCCCAAGTGCCGTCAAAAGTATCAAATATGAAATACCTGAATCTCTGTATAAGCTGCCAATGGACTCTTGAATATCAGTCATTTCTTTTCTTGACATATTTAAGTCGTCATTACCCTTTTGAATGTCGTTTGATAACTTGTTAATTGCATCCTGAACTTGTTCATTCTGATTACTCGAACTGGTTGTGTCAATTGAACTGTCAGGGAAGGAAAATATGGATTTTGACTCTACGTCTTCAATCTTAAATTCACCGTCAACTTTTTGTCCCTTGACATCTCCCTGTGCTACTAAAATATATGGTCCAACCCGAGTTGGCAAAATCTTAGCCTCATATCCACCATCGGTGGTTGGTGAGGGTTGGAAGTCTAATGGTTTTGATATGGTGCCGTATTTCGCAGATATTGTAAGATTGGCTAGCGCGTTCAGAACAGGTGATTGTTCACCATTACTTTCATTATTTACCTGTACTGTTACAGTGTTGAGATCAGATGCAAGTGGTGGTTCAGTTAGCCATCCAATCTCAATGGTGGTATTTCCAAAGGTTTTACTAGTATGTGCAAACGAAACATGGGTATAACTTGTAAAAAACACAAAAGCCACAATAAGAGAACCTGCTACTAAAAGAGCTCCTCTGTTTTCCATTTATGTAAGATTAAATCCTCATACTCGATATATCCTTTGTCCCCTTCTTTCGATTCGTGTACTAGAAAAAAAGGAATAATAAAATAATCAGATCGGTAAGATACTATAGGCGCATCTTGATTCCTAAATTATCTTTGAATTCTTTTCTTTCATCTTCTTACAAAAATTTTCCTATAGTGTTGACAATTATTTTTGTAGCATTTTTCGGTTTTAGTGCTATCCACACATCTTTCGGACATGCTTTCGTTGTCAACAGCAATCCTTCGCAATCACAGTCTATACCCACATCACCACAACAAGTTAATGTATTCTTCAGTGAACCAGTAGATTTGCATTACAGTCATCTAAAGGTGTTAGATTCCAGTGGAAAGCAGGTTGATAAGGGAGATGTACGATACTTGCAACAAAACGACGAATCTGCATTAACAGTATCTATCCCGTCATTGAAAGATGGAATTTATACAGTGTCCACCAATGTTCTATCTCAGACCGATGGTCATGTAACTGAAAATGCCTTTGTTTTTGCTATTGGACAGCAAGCGCTACCTTCGAACGAAACTAAAATCACTCAATCTTCTACTCTTTATCTTCCAGAAGCAATAGCAAGATTTCCTGCATTATTGGCTCAGGTGATGATAGTTGGTGCAGCGTTCTTCACTCTTTGGATGTGGACACCATTGTCGAAAATTGCTTCACTCACAGAATCATCCTCTCAACTTAGGAACAGAACCAACAAGAGCCTTGTTGTTTACTACGTAATAGCCTCAGTAATATTGGTGTCTTCAAATTTTGCTATTCTGTATTTTCAAGCAATTGCAATCAATGGGAGTGTAATAGATGTTCTTGGAACCAGATTTGGGATTGTATTGATAGAACGTTCGGTAATATCATTTATAATTCTTGGTCTATCATTGTTTGAGTTTGGGCGGTTTAGAAAAAAAGGGGAACATGCATTTTCTAAATTCGAAAATGTGGGATTTCTATTAATTGGAATATTCTTATTAATCACTACAAGCATGATTGGACACGGTGCATCAAATAAGCAGATCTTTCCAATAATCATGGATTTTGTCCATAATTTAACTGCGTCCATTTGGATCGGAGGTACTTTTTATCTTGCCTTTATATTGATTCCCATAGTAAAGCAATCAAGTATAAATTGGTATTACAAATTAGCAACACTTTCTTTGTGGATTCCTAGATATTCTACCTTGATAGTAACATTACTGGGTGTTATTATTATCACAGGCCCATTTTTACTATATATACTTGAAGACAATTTGAGCTTAG
>JASKBU010000081.1:0-9243 GCA_033272285.1 Nitrososphaeraceae archaeon | reverse complement strand
ACTGGACGCAACTAAAACTAATAACCACTTTGGTGATACACCAATATATGGTATCATCCCTCCCAAAGCGGATATTATGAAAATGAAATCTCATATGGGTAACAAGACAAATATGAGTATGCACACGAATATGAGCTAATGGTAAAGGCAATAGAACAGTCAAATTTCGTATAGGGTTTCTATTTAGGTTTCTATTTAAGTAAAATAGAATCCTACTCCGCTTTTATTTAGATCTAGTACAATTGCAAATCGTGACAGAAACTAATTTTGGTCCTTCATGAATAATCTTTTTTGATTGTCTATTTCTTTAGCCCAGTTCTTAGTGCTAAATACACTAAATTTGTATTTTGAACCGCCTATCTCTACAACGACCTTGGTGAGTATGAACCCTTCAGGATGGACACTACCTACTTTATCTAAAGTCTCATTCAACAAGGCGCTTCCTATTTTTTTATTTAGGGTTGTCAGACTTCCTTCTGTTTTCTCAAAAATAATCCTCTGACTGGTTAAACTTAGAATCCCACTGCCAAGTTTTACTTCCGAACAATCTTCTTCAAGAATTAATTTTTCTCCCGGATTTGGATCGACTTGTGGTGCCACATTTTTATTTCCAAAGATTGGTTATATTATCATTGCAGAGTTACGTTAAACTACTGTTCAAAGGTGCCGAATCGAATATTTACTTGACTAAATGGTATAATAAGAAGGCAATTTCAAAAATTAGAATACCGAAATCATACCGCCAGAGAAAGCTAGATGATGAATTGAGAAGAAGGAGAACCATTAGTGAATCCAGGATGATTACGATGGCCAAAGAACATGGATTAAGGACACCTTATATCTATTTCATAGATCCCTATCGAGCTGAGATAGTTATGGAATTTGTTTCAGGAAAAAGGGCAAGCGGTGTTTTAACGTCTTCAATATGTTTCGAAATAGGAAAGTTCGTCTCTACTCTTCATTTGAATAACTTGATACATGGTGATCTAACACCATCAAATTTCATTGTAAATAGTAAAGTCACTATGATAGATATGGGACTCTCATTTTATTCAACTCGGAAAGAAGACAAGGCGATGGATATAAGATTATTTAAGGAGATTTTGACGAGTACCTTCCATAACTCATACATCGAATTTTTTGAATATTTCTTAAAGGGGTATAGACATGTTAACTCAGAAGAATTGGAAAAAATTCTACAAAGAATAGAGGATATAGAATCAAGGAAAAGATATGCTATTTCGTGAATATCTTTTAAATTTTAGTTGAACCCAGGATTAATCAGTAGAGTTGGTACCACTACCATTTTTAGTATATAGCAAAGACGTTTTTTGATATTGAATTTTGGAACAAGTAAGACATGATGAATTTAGCAAATTTTTTAATTTATTAAGCATATGCTATAAGCTACATTGTTGTATGTCAAACTATGTCGAGCTATGTGCAAGTTATTTCTTGTTTTAGTAGGAAAATTGAAGAAATTCTATAGTTTTGAGGTTGGAGAAATGGCCTTTCCCAATGATGAACTTATCCCAAATACTGTTGTAGCAATAATTCTATACCCCATTAAGTTAAAGAAGTTATCTACTGTCGGGACCTAATGACGAAGGAAAATGCAAGATCTCGCAAATGGAATGTAAACTGCACAAGTGTAAAAGAGAATAAAAGGATATTCTATATTTTGGTAATAACACAAATAGTGAAAAATGTTCAGACAAATTCAAACCGAACACTGCCGTGGTTAGAATTGTGAATATTGTATACGATTCTAGTAGACAGAACTAATCAATACATCGATAGGAAAAGAGGGATCTCAACCCATCAATGTTAACTGTATTGCCACAACCTAGTATAAAATGTTATAATTAAAACCGATAGAACCAACAGGGACAAGGTAATATAGAGTAATGTTTCAATTAGATCATGAAAATGGAATTACAGAATAAGGAAATAACTGGTGCAAGAGGAAAAATAACCATTGTATGCGGACCTTGTGTTTATGGACGACATGAAGAATGTGATAAAATGATAACTTGTATCTGTGCATCCAGCAACCACAGTCTATAACTATCCTTTTAATTTACTTTAATCTAATATCAGTCCAAGTTTTTACTATTATGTATAACATATAGTGCGTGAGGACTTAAAACAATCTTGTTTCTAGCCACTTTTTTTATCATACCCGTATTAGACAATTCATAGACTATCTTATCCGTTTGTTTGCTACTTAATTCCAGTCCTTCACCGACCTGATATTGATTAATAATACGTAATTCACCTCTTGTCAAGTCATATATTTTTCTTAGAAACTGGGCAAAATCCGGTCTCAATGGATGCAATCATATGTTATCACATTTAAGTCTTGGTAGAATGCTTTAGATTAAAAGATTTTCTGTGACACCACCGGACGGCAAATAATTTTTTTACTTGTAAATGATGTTTATGCAGGCTAAATTTTTTATTTCGGTGTTTGGTTTTTTCTAAAATTGAGAAGAATAATATTTGCAAGTACTAACAAAAGCAAATTTAATGAAATTTTTACCCACATGAGGACCTACAACATAGAAATAGAATTTGTAAAATTTGAGAGTATTGAGATTCAGTCCAATAGCCTGGATGAAATTGCGCAGCAAAAGGCTAGGGATGCGTATCGAAAAATAGGTAGGCCATTAATAGTCGAGGATACCGGACTTTTTATCGATTCACTTCACGGGTTCCCTGGTCCTTATTCTTCTTATGTTCTTGGAACCATAGGAAATCAGGGGATTTTAGATTTGCTATTGAACAGGACAAGTAGAGTTGCACTATTTAGATCAATCGTAGCATATATTGACGACAATTGCAATATGGCATTCTCCGGTGATACGAGGGGAACGATAGGCGATCGAATTACAAAAGGCGGTTGGGGTTACGACCCAATATTCATTCCAGAGGATTCCTCAATTACATATGGGCAAATGGGCATAACTAACAAGATAGCAATCTCACACAGGACAAAAGCACTGAATAATTTTGCAAAATGGTACTGTGAAAATTATTTAAGTGTACATTGATGAAGGAGTACAGGAGAATCGTGATTCAATGAATAATTGGCTTTTCATACCCGTCAATCCATCTTTCAGTATACCTCTTGAGATTTTGGAGAACTACTATTCTTGAAATTTCACTTTCGTCCATAATAGAGAATGTGCCTAAGCTGTTGCGCATTAAATCTGAATAGCCCCTTATTTCATCCATTTCCAACATATCTGATCTCTCTAATCTTTGAGTGGACATTCCAATATGCATGTACGATTTAATTTCAATGAAATGCGGATTACCTCTTTTCACTAGATCAGCAAATTCATTTACGGAATTTGTTGAATCATTAAAATTCCGTATCATAGTCATTCTCAATACTGTTCTCGTATCCATTCCCGACAACAATTCAAGACTCTTTTGCCATCTGTCCCATGCATCATTATATTTCGGTCTGTTCACCATTGTATACATTTTTTTATTTGAAGCATTGGTAGATAGATAGAGCTGCGTTGGCAGAGCTTGTTCATCTACCAATCTTTGGAGCATTTCTGGTTCCTGTCCATTTGTGACCAAAAAGATTGATTTCGTATTCTTTATAGTTTTAAGATACTTGATAAGGCTCGGTAATTTTGGATACATAGTAGGTTCTCCAGAAAGTGATATTGCATAATGTTGGGGAAATAGCGATTCATCAATTTTTAATTTGTCGCTTTTTTTGTTACCATAATGTCCTACGATGAGTTTTCTACGTTCTTCCAGTAAATTATTAATTATAATATCCGGTTCATCAACCAAATGTTCAGGCATTTCCAGAGTATCATAAAATTCGGTAGGCCGCCAACAGTAAATACATCTGTTTTCACAGTTCATAGCAGTAGGTGTCATTTCCATGCATCTATGAGTTGAAATACCGTAGAATTTGTGTTTGTAGCAGGTTCCTTCATTGGAGAAAGATTTTTTAGTCCAATGACAGAGTTCGACTGCAGAATGATTGTAAACGCCATATTTGGCCTTCTTTAATTTGGCTTTTGTGAGTGGCGAAATTTGAATAAGATTCTGCGTATCGGTGTGTGATATATATTCGTCAGAACAACTCATAGTACAAAAACGAATTGCACAATGACATTTAAATGTTAAAATTAATTTTATTTCTTAATTCGTCGTAGAATTATAAAAGATATGCATTTGACAAAACTCATTTTCAGACCTAATACTTGTGGTTATAAACTAATTTGAATTCCTTCAATTAGTGAATCCAAAACTTCTTTATAGTCTTATGAATCTAAAAAGAAGGAAATCCAATATGTTAGATACTAATGAGATTTTAGAAATATCGCTTGATATGGTTCAATGGAACTCAGTACCTGCCGATACTGCGGTTCACGTTCATGGTAAGAACATTAAGAAGATAATGTTAATGATAGACGTAACAACTGCAGATCTAATGCTTGCAAAGAATCTAGCCTGTGATGCAGTGGTAACCCATCATCCTATTGGTGTAACTGCCATCAATTTTTACAAAGTTATTGATAGACATATTGATTATATGAAAGAAAATGGCATTCCTGAAAATATTGCAAAAAAATCTGTTTTGGATCTAAAGAAGAGAATAGAGCTCAGGAATCATACTCAGATCTACTCCTCTGTTATTGATTCTGCAAAGATTTTGAACATGCCATTAGTAAACATTCATCAACCATGCGATGAGTATGCAAGGAGAGTGATCTCTCAAAAGATTCAAGACGAAAATCCAAATCTAGTGTCAGACTTGGTTACAACTTTAGAAGATATCCCAGAATTCAAAAATGCAGCTACAAAGATTCAAGTTTCATATGGACAGCCTAATTCTAGTGTAGGCAAGTGGGTCGCAGTAATAGCCGCAGGTACTAATGGTGGATTTCAAATAGCAAAAAATTATTTTGAAAATGGAATCTCGACGGTTCTCTACTTTCATATTGACTACAATGATTTGGTCAAACTAAACGAAAGTAACATTCAAGGCAACCTGATAATATTAGGACACTTGGCCGGAGACTCAATTGGTCTAAATGCATTGGCAAGTAATCTGGAAAATGAGGGAATACAGGTAGTTCGAAAAGATATCATTAAAGTATAAAAATAATTTATCTAACAATTATATACTGTAGACTTATCAAACCAATGATGATCGGCCTTCGTAGTATAGCCTGGTCAGTATAGGCGGCTGTGGACAACAACATTCAATATTGAATCGTTGCTGGAAGAAACCGCTCGAGGAGGGTTCAAATCCCTCCGAAGGCCTCTCACAAGAATTATAAATACTCTAAGTGGAAGCAAATGCATTTATCGTTCTTAATTTTTATACCATTTCCATAATAATTTTGGCGGCAGCCTTGGCACCATTGTTTGCAACATTTTTACTACTTCTGCCAGTTTGAATTTTTTCGATTATTAAAGTTTCCAATCTTGATATATCCTCATACTTGTAACCAAGCTTCCTTGCATTTTCTTCTTGTTCGAAGTGATTCTTAATAGGTATGAATATCCCCGGGGTTCCGTAAACTCGAGACTCGTCAATTGTTGATCTTCCAGCCAAAGAAAGAACAAGATCTGACGCATAAATATATTCATGTAAATTACTTACAAATCCAATGTTCCTATAGGGAGAATTATTACTTTCAAGTTTTGCAAGTGATGGACCTAGAGCAACCAATAAATCTAAATCCATTTTAGATCTTAAGTTCTTGTACGCGTTCAATGTTTTATCAATAAAGTATTGTCCAGCACTGGTTCCACCAATACTAACCAATATTGTTTTCTTGTCTATACCTAATTTTTTGCGCAAAAGGTCCCTGTTTGATATACTTGACCTTCTTACAACTGGTCCTACATAAGAGATATTGTCCACGTCATTCCCATAGTCAGGAATAATAACACGATCACATTTTTTTAACATGCTTTGCATGGATTTGTTCATTAGGGACTCTATAGTTGAAAATAAACCTTTAACAAAATGAGTTTCTAGGAGATCAGTAATTAGTATTCGTTTGAGATTCTTTTTTTCCCCGACAGCAACTGACGCAAAGTCTTCATCACTCACAATCAGACTACCTTCATTACTGTCTACAAGGTCTTTGGCTATTTTTTTGCAATTTCTATAATACATAAAGTACTTAAACAGCCATTTCAATGGTGAGCGTAGTTGCATTAAATTATCGATAACGAATTTTTCAGGATTATACACATTCTCAGCAAAATATCCATAATTGGAAAAAATATCATATGCTGGTCGACCAGTAACGATCAAGATCTTCTCCTTAGTCATCGATTTTATCTCCTCGCAGATAGCGATATCCCTAGTAGCATGTCCTAATCCAATTGGACTGGCAAAAAATATTATCATTTACCGTATCTTAATCCTTGGATTATGAAAAAAGACTTATCCATTACTTCATAAGACCTAATTCTAGCCTATAAAGAAAAAGCCAATTGCAATTATAATGTACACCGATGTCAACATTACTCCCTCAAACCAATTACTTTTTCCATCAAATGCTATTAGGTTCATAATGATTGCGGCAAGAAATAGAGTCGCTAACTCGTAAAGTGTAAATTGCAATGTAAATGGTTGCCCCAAGACAATGCCCACTAATACAAGAATAGGCACCACAAATAATGCGATCTGCGTTCCGGAGCCCGCAGCTATTCCTATTGATAGGTCCATTTTTCCCTTTCTTGCAAGAACAATTGCGCTGCTATGCTCTGCTGCGTTACCTACGATACCCACAATAATGGCGCCCACAAACATTTCACCAAAGCCAAATTCCTTGCTTGTTTTTTCTACTGATCCAACTAGGATTTCGCTCACCACTATGACTCCAATCATACTTACTCCCAACATAAAAAACGATTTCTTTTTGCTCCAGTGATTGTGATTCTGTTTCATCTTGTTCTCAGAAGCATTACTATAGGGTGAAACAAAAAGATATTTGTGTGTAAAAAATGTGAAGACAATACCCACGATATAAACAAATAGTAACAAGATAGCTACCGAGTCGCTTAGTATTTGTATTTTTGCTTGACCTTCAGAATCTGCATTCAGAATAGTAATTGACATGATTGTAGGAATTGCTAAACCAATCAGTGCCAAGAAAATTAATGAGGATTGCAGTCCTGCATTTTCCTTATTAAATAGTTGTTCCTTCTGTCGCAATCCTCCAGCAATCATACTCAAACCAAAAATGAGCATTATGTTTCCAAGAATAGAACCAGTTATTGACGCTTTCACAAGTTCTAGTAATCCTGCATTGATAGCAACTACTGCAATTATTATTTCAGCCGCGTTTCCGAATGTTACATTGATAAGAGAACCTAGAGTTGAACCATAATGAGTAGATAAATGTTCTGTTGAATCACCTATTAATTTTGCAAGAGGAATTATAGCGATAGCGGTTATTACAAATAAAGTAACATATCCCACATGTAGTAGTTCTAGAATAACCGCTATAGGGGTAAAAATAAGAAGTACGTATACCGCATACGATTTCAAAAATTTTGATATATTTATCAATCATGTGGTTGAAATATTAGTACGCTATTTCAATTTTTACAAATCGCGAACATCTCAAACTAAATTTAATTTTGGATATTCGCTGGCGAAAATTCGTTGTTGCTATAGAGATGGTTAAAATAGCATGGACAATAATTAATAGCAATGAGCAAATTTGGCATTTACACGGATAAATCAGATATTTCTTTTGATACGCATTTAGCAGGATTAGAAGAACAAACGAGACAATTATTACTTACGCTACGTACTTTTATAAAATCACTGGGTGACAATGTCATTGAAGAAACAAGACCGCACAGAATAGCTTATGCTAAAACATTGAATTTTAGAACCTTTGTTGACATACAGCCAAGAAATGATTCTCTAGTAATTTCTGTTAATAGAGGCAGAAATGAACCTACAAGTACACACGTGGTCGACAGCCCATCAAAATTAGAAGCAATCAAAAAGCAGATTGCAGACTCCTACAGCACAATCAGATAAGACTACTTTGGATAGTGTAACTAGATAACTAGATACGGGTAACAAAACTGACTCCTACCTTTTGTATCAACAATTAAGTAGAAGTGAGGCTCAGAAGAAAACGTATCGATATGAATTGATGTTTTAGATGATTGTGAATCTGATCTGAAGATTATTTTTTCCCTGCAGGAAAATCATTTACCCCTTTTGATTTTTCTAATTCATGCAACTGACAACTATGTTTTACAAAAACTTTCCAACCTGATAGATTTTAGATATCCCTAGGGATTAACTCAAAACTAAGAGTTTTTGAATTTTTATGGGACAGAAGGTTGAATAGTTCAAATTAAGGCTTAATTCACTATGATTTTCTTAACACAGCTCAAGAAAAAAAGATATAAAAGCAAATACTTTTCAATCATTCTGCTATTATTTATGATAAGAGGAAAATTCAGTGCATGTTTTGTTGTTTTTTTTTTCTTATCGTATAACGTAATTATATTTCAAATTGGCTTCGCTCAGAGTGATCAAACAACAAATAAGCAACCTCCCTTAGTCGAGGCCCCTCCCTTTATTAATGCAAGAGCTACTGGCCCTTCCTGGACGCAGGTAAATTTCGCAGTTAATGCTACAAGCTCCAGCTCCGATAAAATATCTGTCTATTGCAATCCAGCTAGTGGAAGCGCTTTTCCTATGGGAAGCACCATAGTACTCTGTGCCGCCAAAGACCCTTTCACCAGCCTCGTAAGTTATGCTATGTTTAATGTTACAGTAATAGACAGCTCTCCTCCTACTTTCAAGGTTCCACATAGCATTCTAAAACAAGCTGATGAGCTTCAAGGTGCAAAAATAACATATGATGCCAATGCTTCAGACACCGTTGATGGTAGCACCATTGCAACATGCGACCCTCCCTCGGGAAGTATGTTTCCATTAGGTCTGAACCAAGTAACATGTATGGCTACAGACAAATCAGGAAATACTGGACAAGCTTCATTTAGCGTTATCGTAGGACAGACAACAAGTGAGACCGATAAAGATACTGGAATTTCTAATCTATCACAGAATGAAACAAATCAATTGATATCACCTGAACTCACGGTATCTGACAACACTACTGACGATACCCCATCTGAACTCACGGTATCTGACAACACTACTGACGATACCCCATCTGAACTCACGGTATCTGACAACACTACTGACGATAC
>JASKBU010000080.1:0-6551 GCA_033272285.1 Nitrososphaeraceae archaeon | reverse complement strand
TGCGTAGCCCATTTAACAGAATTTTTTTTCCTCGTTCAATATGAATTACCTTATATTTGATTCCCAATTTTTTTGCAAGGATGCGAGCATTTTCAATATCTCTTTTCGGAGTCGATCCTTTTTCTGGCATCATAAGAGCTATAATCCTATTGTTTTCATGTTTTCAAGCTCTTGATGCTAACTTTACAGTAACATAAGAATCAATGCCACCGCTGAGTCCTACTACAACACCATCTTTATTTCTTGTTCTAACTTGATCTGAAATAAATCTTGTAATTTTTTTAATAACTTTTTCGTAATTTAATATTAGAAAATCGTCACACAAGATTATTCGTATTTATCTGACTCTGCCTCTGTTTGTTTTAACGATTCAAGTATCTTTGCATTTACAGCGTCCATATTCAAATTTTCTTTGAGGTAACCAGTGAAGTCAGTCGGCGTAATTATTCCGAGTGGTTTGTTTATATCATCTCCTTCTACGACGAGTAAATGTCTAACTTTATTCTGTAACATTATATCGGCTGCAACTTCAACATCCGATATGGCATCCGTAGTCACAAGCACATCTGACATAATATCTTGCACCTTCATCTTTTTACCATCAGAGCCATCGGCACATACCTTCGTTACAAAGTCTCGTTCTGTTATGATCCCTACCGGCTTGTTACTACTGTCTATTACCACTAATGAACTAATCTTCTTATCGCGCATTTTTTTTGCCGCCACTTGAACCAAGTCGGATGCTTCAATGGTCTCAAGTTTGTTGCTCATTAATTCACCAATTGTCGTCAATATTTTATCTTAACCGATCAACGTATTGCTCAACAGATAATAAAATGGTTTGTATTGCTGAATAAACTTAATCTTATTCAAGCATTACTTGATTCGTACTTGGAGATAGTATTTACTACCTTTGACCGACATCCGGTTAATTCATCATTATCTATGCAAAGATACTAAAAAAAGGACATTATCCTCCATGTGCACTACGGTTATGCTCATCCAATTCCGTTTGGCTCTTGAAGGACGCATCACAATCACATTTGAATTGATTTTCTGACATGCACACAACTCAATGCAACATTTGTAACATTGCTTTTTAACAATTGTTCGCGCATCCGATGCATCTTCTTACTGCCTTATAGATTCAGCACATTAGTTCTTATTAAGTTTTGAAAGAAAATAAAAGCAAGATAATGACGTCTGTTTTAACTTATTTGAATATTAGTAAAAAAAATTATCTAACTAGGTAAATTGCCTAGTTGTCTTCGTCATCGTTATTTTTGTTTGTTGAGTTGTCAGATCCGCTTGACTCACCAGATTCACTAGATGACTGATTTTCACCTTTCGACTTCATTAGATCTTCAAGTGGATTGCACGACTCCTTTCCTTCTTGCAAGGAGGAGCACAGTTCTAGATCCTGTGTCTTGGTATCGTTAGATACCTTTGCGGTTACCGGTATTTCGGTTGGACTTCCGGCCTTGCTAGTTAGGACCTTTAAGGTAACAATAACGTCCTTTGTTGAGGAAGCATTGCCTTCTTCTCCACCATCTCCACCATCACCTTTTGCCTTTAAGGTGAAATTGAGCGGTACATCGATTTTTTCTTGAGACTGTTGTCCTGCTGCGAATTGCTGCTGTGTTAGGCTCATCATTGGAAACGAGAGAACCAACGAAAGAGCAAGCGTTGTCACTGCAATTAATGGTTTATTCATTAACTATGACTAGGACTATAAACTTTATAACGATCAATCTAAATTGCTGCAGATAGCCGAAGGCAATATGCTAATTCCTAATGAGGTATGGAGACAAGATTAACTGACCAATTAGCCATGGATTTCAGACCCGTCAGAATGAAATACTTGTGTTTTTTTGTTCCGCTATAAGCCCACGCATGTTAAATATTAACTAAGTTTAGTACTGCTGACCCAATTACTCAGTAGAATTCAAACAGAATGAAATTTTTGCCTTTCTATTGGCATTTTGTTACGTTCGCTTAAATTCAAAAGAATTAATGCTATGTGATTTCTGATATGAGAATGCCAGCGATGAACGGAATGAAACTCCTAAAGGAAATAATCGCTCAATAAGAACAACTCTTTTAACAGTATCCGATTTGGATGAAACAAACAGAAAAAGTCACCACTCAATAATATATCAATTTGTCACTAATAATGGTAAAAATTAGGTCGGGTTCGCTGGAACCGATAAGACTAGAATTACGATTTAGAACCTAGAACCCAACACTTTTTATTTATTTATTGTATCCTTGACTCTCTCATTGGACTTTGGAGAAGTTCTCCAATTTCGTTATGCATTTTCAACAAGTTAAATCCTTTTTCAGTGGTTTTGTAGGTTTGTACACCTTCTAAGTATTCGAGTAAATTATTTTCAATAAGTACTGATAGATATTCTTTCAATTGAGCATAGCTGAGGAAGGCTTTGTACATGATTTTTGTTTTAGTTGCACCACCGTTTGCTGCTTCAAGAATCATTGATACTATTTCTGTTCTGCTTCTGTATTTCATATATTTGATCTGATAAATTTACTATATTAACATGTTGGCACAAAAATCTAGAACAAAACGAAATCGCATAATGATGAACTCACTCTCCAAGATGAGGATTTTCAACGGTCACGCACCTATCAAATAGACCTCATTTTAGGCATCTTGATAGCCTCAAATGCCCATAATCCATAGTCTTCATCCGTTTAACTTGTACTTCAAAAGATTAATGTGGACCTGGTCGATTGAGAATAAATTTTGCCATTGTTTGACTCATATTCATATATTACAATGTGATAATTGAATGAAATGGTAAAAGTAGCTGTGGTAACAGGTAGTTCAAGTGGAATAAGTTATGAAACATCGCTTCTGTTAGCAAGAAACCAAATCAAAACATATGCAACTATGAGAAATATGAGTAAGAGCGAGGGACTCATAAAAATTGCCTCTGATGAACATCTCCAACTAAACGTGGCTCAATTAGATGTAAACGACGATTTATCCGTAAATAAGGCCATAGACAGGATTGTCAAAGATAACGATAGCATAGATGTTCTCGTCAATAATGCAGGCTATGACTTGTTTGGCCCGCTTGAGGAGTCAAGCCTGGAGGAGATAAAACAGCAGTTTGAAACAAATTTTTTTGGTGTTATAAGAACCACAAAAGCGGTGATACCAACTATGAGAAAACAGGGAAAAGGCACAATAATAAATGTAAGTTCCGTTGGTGGAAAAGTTGGCCTATTTCCATTTTTAACTGCGTATCATGCAAGCAAGTTTGCCATAGAAGGTTTCACAGAATCTCTGAGACAAGAACTTGATGACTTTAACATAAATATCATATTGATTGAGCCAGGATATGTCAGTAGTGGCTTTTTGGATAATAGTAAGTACGCCAAAGGTTTTGATTCAAATAAATCTCCATATGCCAAGAAGGTACAACAAGTCTTTCAAGGATTTGAGTCAATTACTGCTTATTATTCTCACCCTTCCAAAGTTGCTCAAACAATTTTAGACGTGCTAAATTCACCCAACCCAGAGCTAAGAAATCCTGTGGGAAAAGATGCAGATTCTATCTTCAAAACAAGAGCCGAACTGTCAGACAAAGAAATGGAGCAGTGGTCACGGGAAGCTTACATGGATAAGAAAGGTTTCATACGTCAGTAATAAAATAAGAATACATAATTCTGTTACTAATCATTATAAAGCTTAGGTCGGGTTCTGCTAGTCTAGTAATGCTAGTAGTCCATAAATAGACTAAATTGTATTGTACGAGGCTAAGCTTTAAACTTTAGTATCAAAATATTCGGGTTCTGGAACTCATAATGCTAGAATCTTAATTTGAGAACCTTATAATAGAGTTGACAATCTTAATTAAAAGTCGTCAATCTAGGTTCCCCAGGACGTACAAATTTATCCCAGAGTGAACCAAAGATGATTCCTAACAGTCCCCAGAAGATTCCGATAGTTACAGCTGTCCAAACCCTGAAACTCTGAACGAGTTCCATTGATATGCTTATGGAGTCCGGATTTGCAGGCATAGCCATATATGCAGCAATCATTATTCCTGCGTAAACTAATGGGAACACAATCTTTTTCGAGTTTATCTTAACCCTGTTCCACAAGAGTGCTAGACCCAATGCTGTAAAACCAGAAATTGCAATAAAAGCTACATACAATGCTTCACGATAGTAAATTGTTTCAGGGTCTCCAACTGCCGGTGGGTTTGCAGGATATTTTAGAGCCACTACAAGGTACAAAACAAACCACAAAATACCAACTAAGAACAATGCTTTCTTCTTGTTATTGTCTCCCGGTAATGCATTTCTTGCGTACGCAAAAATGATTCCAAACAACGCTCCTAGCGAAATTCCATATACTGCTGCAGCAACTATTTCACCACTTTTTTGCCAAATACGATAGTGTGCGATTTCAGCTAAATCTACGTTCTCCCCTGAGGAAACTGAATTCTGTATTTCTATACCAATTGCCTGGTCGATATAGGGTTCAACCAGTCCAAGATTGATGATACCAAGGATTGTACCGGCTATCGCACCAGAAAGAATTGTAATTGCAAGAAAAAGCAGTATTCTCAAATATTACACCTATTGAACGAAACTAGTGACAGGGAACTAGTGACAGGGAAATCCAGCAGAATGTCGCATATCATGAGCGAACTCGTGTATCCACATATTGTCAAATGCTTCCTGACCTTGAGCTATGCTAAACAGTTGACCTTGGTCATAGCCAACAATAAACATGGTAAAAATCAAAATTGCAACCAGAATTCCAACTGCGATTCCCATCTCGCCAGGTTTTTCTTTTGTTATTAGTTTGAGATTAGACATTCTCTTTTTGTAAAAACTTCAGAGTATTTAAATTATTGGATGGTTTAGCCAAGCTTCCAGTCAAGGTAATTAGAATAATATAGATATAACTTTCTGCTACTCTCATACTAGTATTGCACACGTATGTTAGAACGCTTCAGTTGGTTGCAAGCAAATATGCGCCGAGCAGAGCTCTTTCATTTGATGTCATGCATGTTTTTAAAACTTTACAGCTTATTGAGGAGAAGGGACATGTTAGCAGAGATATCCTGCGAAATGAATTAACTCTCGGCGAAGGAACAATAAGAACACTTCTTAGACACCTAAAGATGGAGAACCTGGTTGAATCTTCCAATGCTGGAACGAAGCTGACTGAAAAAGGGCACTTATTTTTTTCTGACATTAAAGCCTCAATTCCGTCGGAGATGAAATTACCAAAATGCTCTGTGGCTTTAGGAAAATTCAACTATGCCGTAATTTTAAAACAAATGAGTTCTGCCGTAAAGACCGGAATAGAACAAAGAGATGCTGCAATAAAGATGGATGCATCAGGTGCAACTACCCTTATCTTCAGGAATGGGAAATTTCTTTTAGCTGGAACAAAACTTGATGCACTAAGGAATGAACACAAGATACGTAAGCTGCTCATGGTAGGTTTAAACCCAATTGATAAAGATGTAATAATAATTGGGAGTGATAGTGTTTCTGAAAAGAGGGCTGAATTCGCTGCAAAGAGTGCAGCCCTTCTAACAATCAAGAATCATGAGAAGCATTAGGGTTTCTATTGAGTACAGAATCATTCAGCTATATTTGATAACCTCTCCATTTGTGAAGTAATGCCTTTTAGTGTAGTTTGCTTTAGGGGGTAATGAAAGATACTATTACCGTACAGACTGTGGTAAATGCTCCGATGGAAAGAGTTTTGGACTATTGGAATAGACCCGAATACATCATTCATTGGCCTTTGCTTCGGATGACTGGGAAGCGCCCGCTGCCAGTAACAATCTGCAAATCGGTGGAAAGTTCAAAATCACAATGGCTGCCAAGGACAAGAGCACTAGTTTTGACTTTGCTGGTGTCTATACTACAGTAAAGGAGCATGAAATTCAACGTTCCGGCTGGCAGACAATTGGAGAATTTCAAGAAATACGTCGAAGCTAGTAACATTACTCAATAAAAGTAATAACAAAGCCAAATTCAGAATTAAAAAAAGTTTGGGCCAGAAATAACCTAAAATTTCCTATCTGAAAATGAAACAAACAGAAAAAGTTCTCCATTCAATAATATATCTGTATGTTACTAATAATGGTAAAAATTAAGTCGGGTTCGGGTAGAACCTTATGGAATATCACACTAGTTTATCATATATTAAATCAGTATCTTGAAAGTACGAATTGTTGTCATTGTTATCATATACTAAGGCATATTGCACCAAACGCCACGGATCCATGCGTTTCACGATTAACCATTATTTTAACGATTCTTAATGTTATCGAGATAATCGGCTATCTCGTCGAATGTCGCACCAGAATCATTCAACTCTATGAGTAATTCTTTACTGATACCGGCCTGTCTCAATGCGACTAATGCAGCATATAATCTTCTTTCTGCGTTAGTGATGCATTTGCCATCCCAACCATAATAAGACATGATGACACCCATAACACATCTTCCACTAAGTCCGTCGGTATACTGCTTTTTAATCTGTGTAAACTGTT
>JASKBU010000079.1:0-3886 GCA_033272285.1 Nitrososphaeraceae archaeon | reverse complement strand
TTGCATACAAATTGATTGTTGTTTTCGGGGCTACCCAGTATACCAATGTGTTCATATTCATTCACTGCCTTACAGTTATTTTCCTGTATTATCTTGTGGGTCCTCTCGTTACAGTTGTTGTTATCATTCTCTTCACACTCTTCCTTGTCGGCAAATGCTGGTGCTACCTGTGACACTCCGATTCCTGTTAGCGCTGTCAATATTCCTGCCGACAGTACTACAAGCATTAACACGTTTTTTGTGTTCAACATTTGTTATCGTGAAATGATACTAAATAAAGTATAAGTAGATTTTGGAATAACAATTACTAAAAAAAGAACAGAGTTTTCTGCAGTATATTAAATCTGAATTTTTGAATAGGACATAATTCATATTAATCAGATTGCTGTACCAATACCAGCACCCTGACATAGTTGTGGCCTATCAATTATAACAACAATTGCTTATCATTACATTGATTTAAAGCAATTACAATCACATACCCTACAAGGATGCTTGTTGTCTATTTGACCAACATAATACACATGCTCCTTTTTAGGATGCAGACAATATGTGCAGACGGAATGTTGGCTCAATGCGGATACACCAGATTCAAAAAATCTCTGTAATTGTTCTCTACATTGCGGGCATCTGTGCATTTTTTGTTATTAAACCAGTATGGAACCAGACCTGAGATCAAAGATGAAATTAGAGATAGATTAATCATATGCTTATTCAGTAAAATTCGCCGATAATTCGTAAGCATGAATTTGATTATTTACTTCTTTACGCAATGCAGTAGTAGATATTGGTTTTTTAAGAAATTTATCAATTATGCCTTTTTTCACATATTGGAAGAAAATCTTGTCATTTTGAACTTCGTAAGCACTCATTAGTATCGTTCTTAAAAACCCATTTATTTTTTTCATTTTGTTCAACAATTCTAATCCATTTAACACAGGCATTCTCAAGTCAGAGATAACGAGAGCATAGTCATGCTTGTTATTTGCAAAATGTTTTAGGGCAATTAAAGGGTCGTTAAATTTGAATACCGAAATCCCCGTTATTCCACGCAATGCTTCATAAAATAATTCTGCAATATCTGAATCGTCTTCTACGATACTAACAATCCTTTTGTTCGTCAAATAAGGCTTTAATGCCTTCTATCATTTCCACGATATACCGTCCTACTAAGAGTTGTACAGCCTTACATATAATTCATCTTGTGAATAGATTTGATATCTACTGTATGCTTCGGCACTGATAACCGTCAAGTATGTGAATGGTTATATGGGTTTTATCTTTAATACGGACCGTTGTCAAAGCCACGTAATTCATTTTTCAATCTTATGATATCTCCAGTAAGACAAAAATAAGTACATGATTTTAACACTGAAATTTGATGTCCTGAAAAATATGATCAAAATTTATTCATAAAAAGCAGAGTTTCACGAGTATTTGACTTCATGACTTGATAATCCAGCAACCTATAGAAGACTTACACAGCAATTTGAGATTTTATAATATAAGAAAGCCTTAATATTTAATTCAAACTACGACATATCTAGTCATGCTTTATCGGTTTAAAAAATATTTAGACCACTTTAGCTGGATATCAATAGAAATAAAATTTTTAGTTATAATTATTATGACTGCCCTTATTATCGATATGGAAATTAGTAACACGGCTCATTTAACTGACCAATATATTTCCAGTGATACTGGGGTAATCATCTTTACCATGGTTTCTTTGACTTATTTAGTGACTCAGCAATTCATATTAAATTCCTACCACAAAAAGCAATTTGAAATGCAGGTAGAGAGTTCATCATTTAGGATAATTCAAAGGTTAATTAATTTCATGATTCTTTTTCTCATAATTAGTTTTTTGACGATAGTTCTTGAAATTATAATATCAGGGTACTATGATTCAATTTTCTTGATAGTAGTATTAGTTGTTACCAATAGTATTACTATACTTGCTATGGTAAGTATAGGATTCAAATTCTTCTCGTGGTATAAGAGTAGAAGGAAGTTAACAATTCTTGTTTTTGGAGTTATGTCATCTACAATTGCCATCACCGCATTTGTCACTATTTTGTTTATGGCAACAATTCTTTTAGGTCAACCTGAAAAAATAGATTCAGATTATGATGTTGTTCTGCCAATAATTGCACAAGGTTCTACCTTATCGGTACTTAATTATTTATACTATTACTTGTCAATATTGTCCTTTACTGTTACATGGATAATGACATCACTACTGTTAAAAGATTATTCAATTAAGATAGGTAAATTTAGGTACTGGATATTCTTATCACTTCCTTTGGCATTTTATCTTAGTCAATTACTTGTAACTCAATTTGGTTTCTTTATTCCAAAGGAGGATTCGGATCAATTAACTTTCTCATTCCAGTTTTTATTCCTATACACATTAAGTTCACCTATAGGAGGAATATTGTTTTGTCTACCGTATTTCCTAGTCATAAGGAAAATGAATATAGATAAATCTCTTCAAAGTTACATGAAAATATTAGCATACGCATTATTACTCTTCTTTGCTGCTGGTTCTGCAACAGTTTATCACACTCCGTATCCTCCATTTGGACTGTCAACAGTTAGCATAATTGGTCCGTCGTCTTATTTGATTGCTATTGGCGTTTACTATTCTGCAAGACTGGTAGCTACGAATAGAATAATAGAAAACCAAATGAGGACATCAAAGAAATATTCACAGTTTTTTGCAAGTATTGGGTCGGCAGAAATGGAGAAGACAATGACAGAAATAATAGAAGAAATAAGAAAAAAATTACCAGCAGAGAAAGATGAGATATTAGAGAATCCCAATTTCGTAGATAAAGAAATAATCGAATTTCTTAAGAAGTATCAAAGCAGAAAAAAAGATAAAAAAAATTAATTTGACATAAGATTTCTAGATCTAAAACTTTATCCATCCAAATAATACTTTAAAATATTAAAATTTTTACTTGAGACCAAGCGAAGAAAGGATGAGATCCATTCCTTGAATAGGCTTTGATATTACATTTTCGGATCCTACGCCACTTTTTAAGATTGTTATTGTTCCATTAAACTGAGGATTATCTGGATCTGAATAAAGGTAGGTTCCTTCTGATTGAAATTCATATTTGACAAAATTATTGGATTGAACAACGGAACTGAATAGAGGTTTTCCTGAATCATCTGTTATTGTTAGGCTATGATCTTTGGAGTTGTCTTTATTTATCCAAAAAACTGTAAATCCATCCGTTAATGTTACTTTGTTAGGAACAAAATTAGTTTGATTATTTGCATTTTCAATTAGAACATAATATACTTTTTCTCCATTTTCCCCTTGTACCGCTTGAGCTTGAGCCTGAGATAGAAGTGACTGTATGGTATCTCCATTTGATGTACCGTCATTAACGTTACCATTATCTCCATTTGATGTACCGTCATTAACGTTACCATTATCTCCATTTGATGTACCGTCATTAGCGTTACCATTATCACTTGATACACCTCTAATAACGTCACCGTTATCTCTTCTGTTATCATTATTACTTCCTGCTCCTCCACCCGTGGGACTACATAATGGACATGGGCCCCCAGGTTGACAATCATTATCTTCGGTGTCTATTTTCCCGTCAGCGTCGTTATCTGTGCCATCAAAACAAAGACTTTCACATTCGTTTAAATCGTCTATCTTACCATTACCATCATTATCTATACCATCACTACAGAATTTCTCTCGCTCGTTTGGCGGAAGTGGGCCACCGGCACTGCAATCAGGATCTTCACCGTCTATTGCATCATCACCATCATTATCTACACCATCACCACAATCTGTCTCACCGCTTCCTAAGTCGGATCGTAGCCATGTCGTTCTGTGAGCCAAGGAGTTGGTTGC
>JASKBU010000078.1:0-22155 GCA_033272285.1 Nitrososphaeraceae archaeon | reverse complement strand
AGTAATATTATCATGCCCTCCGTTATTGTTCGCTTCATAAACCAAGCTGTCACAAGCGTATTGTGGCCCCATAGGAATACTTGCATGTAATATAGCAAGTATGTCTCGTTCATCTATCATACCGGTGAAACCGTCTGAACAAAGTAATATACAATCCCCTTTTCCAAAATCACAGTGCCGTATTTCGTGCAATGCCAAATCGTTCGTCCCTAGATACCTTGTAACAATATTTCGTAGAGAGTGAGTTCTCAATTGATCTTTGCGTATCTTTCCGCGCTTTACCATTTCCGTTACCAAAGAATCATCAGTAGTTAATTGGAGTAACTTATCTTCTTCTTTATTATAAAGATAAGCCCTACTATCTCCCAAATGTGAATAGTAAACAATGTCATCAAAAAATACCGACAGCACCACAGTTGTACCCATATTCATTAGCTCAATATGCTCTTTTTTTAATAGAATAATTTCCTCGTTGGCCTCATAGAGGGCCTTGTTCACTATATGTTCAATATCATCCTCTTGCTGGTGCTGAAGTGATAACGAAATATTTTTTCCTAAAGTCTCGACAACAATCTTACTTGCTATCTCTCCACCATCGTGTCCACCCATTCCATCAGCAAGAACATATACACCTAACTTATCGTTAACATACAAAGAATCTTCATTATTTTCTCGAAGTAATCCTCTATCGGATTTAGATCCTGAAACAAGCATTACTTACTTTGAGACAAAAACGTTATTTAAATGAATATCAAAATTCAGAATATTTTCCGTGCCAATTCAAATTAATAATTTTTGCAAATACTATTCCACCTAAAAAAATTAGTTTCATTCATCTTTGCTTTTAAATTTATATTTCCATGGCTCAACAATCCTACGAATACTTGGAATTTTAACCAAACTGTAATGAGACTTTAATTCTTGCGCCCCGTCGATATGGGTCTGAGACATAATTTGATTCTATATGAAGGTACATTATTATCTTTCATATTCTAAATTATATTCTCTTTCAAATTCTGGCTCTAATTTCTTTTTTTCAATGAACATCCTATCATAGATAGTCCCCAGCCCACATCTATAATCCAACTTTAATTTTGCATACTTTGATGTTGAATCATTTTCTATTTTTTGGAACAAACCTCCTCTTTTATTCGGAGTAGAAACCATAATTGTTTTACAATGGCCTTTTTCTGCAAAGTAAAATGCTTTCTGTTCTAATGCTGTTTGCTCTGAATATCCCAAATAATCTGCTTCATCTATAAACAGGTATGCAGCGTCACAAATCTCAATGTCTAAAACATTCTTCCTAGACAGTATCTTGATCCATGTGTTTTTCAACCAAAAATCAGTAAACATTGATTCTAATTTAACTAGTGGAAATCTTTTATTGAACAAGTTCTTAAACTTTGAGGCTACTTCATCTAAAGATTCATCGTTACCTGTTATGATGTATATAGACTTGTAGTCCATCTCACTTGATGACAGAATCTTCCAGGCAAGATATCGAAGTACGAAGGTGGTAAGACCTATTCCTCTTGCCTTTTTTATCCAGACATTTTGATTTTGTTCTAGAATATTAAAAATAAGTGATTGAAAGTCAAAAAAAGGATATTGTAAGCCACCTTTTATTGGGAGGGATAATATATGATTAAAACAGCAATGTCCGTTTGAGTGTACATACTCGTTTTTGTGTATTGAATTATCCCAAATCCAAAACGGTTTATCTAGGAATGTGGACATACTGTCTTTACCACGAGTAAAAATTGAAGGATCTAGACCTTGCATCTCTGTTTCTTTCTTGCCTCCTCTATCTTCGCATTTAATATGAGTTCCTAAACAAAGTTTACTTTATTGTCTAGTCTTTTTCTCTTTTCTTCCCACTATGTAAATGGTAATTTTCTGTATTCTTTTATTCTAATTAGAGATAATAATGAGCAAATGTGTTTTGTTCAGCTGAGTCTTGATCTTTTGAAAATTGCCAATAAATTAGTCGACCGTATACTACCAGATCTCTAGCTAGCATTTCCATTCTTGATTGTAATATACTATTTACAATTTTACCATCTGAGCCGAGATCTTCTCGTCCATTTATCGAAATTCCATATGGCAGGCTCCAAGCATAGCACTGTCTTACAGCTGTCCTCATTTGATCCATCACCGTCAAGCCCTTTTCATGGGATGAAACTATATACCCAAAAGTTTTACCTGAAAATTCCTTCCAGAAAAAATCCAAAAAATTTTTCATTGTCCCAGACATTGAACCATGGTAATCAGGGGAAGCCAGAACAAACACATTGGCCCAATTCACATCATCTGTAACTTTTTTGACGTTTTCATTGTCGAACTTTGTGCTAGGTCGATATATGGGCAGCTGGGTCTCAAACAAGTTTACCAATCGAGCTTCTGTTTTGTACTTGACAGATATGATTTCAAGGACTTTTCTCAATGTGTCAGTACTAAAGGAATTTTTTCTCATACTGCTACCGATGCCCAAGACTTTCACTTTTTCTTCCGTACGTCCTATTCGTCAAGTGGAATATATAAAATATTTTTTTCAGATAAAGATGCATAAATAAAATAACTATTAAGACGCATTGAATCAATTATGATTTGGAATTATGCCAGTAATAATAAGGCCCGACTCGGAATTTACTAATCTTTTAAAAAGCAATCTGAGAGGTAGATACGACAACAGGAAGACAGATAGGATTGGTTTGGCGCCCATTCATGTGTCCGATATACTCCCCAGCTCCTGTCTAAGAAAGCAATATTACTCACGCGCTTATCCTGACGAAGATCCTATAACAGATGAATCCATACACCATTTCGTTAGAGGAGAATCAAGTGAATTTGCTATCACCCAGCTTGCTAGAATCGGGGTAGCGCAGGCAGAATTACAAATGGACGAGATAGTTGCCCATCCGGATATAATGGACAACGCCAATGGAAATAAGGTCATAATAGAGCTTAAGGACACGACTAGTGGCAAAAGACTTGACATAAACGATTATACATTTCGTTCCTATCTGAGGCAGCTACTTTACTACCTGATTATGACCGGTATTGAAAAAGGCGTTCTCTCAATCAGGTACAATATTAGAGAACTCAGACTTTTAAAGAAAGACGAGTCAGGTGAATATTTCTTTAGGCCAAACAATTCTAAAAATCCGGGCATAGAAAGTTGGTCTATTAATTTGCCTAAAGATGACATAATGAGGGAAATTTTGAGAAATGAAATGGTCTTGAGAAAGACTATCCTTGTAAGTGCACTTGAAAATCATGATGTAGCCAACCTTCCAAGATTGACAGAACCATTAAAATCAGCTAAATGCCCAAATTGTCCCTTCTACAGTAGATGTTACGAAGATATGGAGAATGAAAAGGCATTGGATATTGCACAACAGACTGACATTTTTAACATTCGCGGCACATTAGATTTTAGACCGTTTTAATGCATGGTATATTCGTAGACTATTGTGTAATTATTGCCAGATATCAGGTTCTAGTCAATAATGGTCAATTAACCCTCGTGAAGTATTTCGCAATCTTTACTCACTTCGTCCTTATCCATGCTGGTATTGATCCATACCTCATCATTACCTTCCCCACAATAAACAATATCTTGGGCTCCGTCTGATTCTGTAGTGTTCCTATTTGCAGTATAAATTTTATCATCATCGGCTCCAGAACTGATCTCATCAATTCCATGGCCACCTACTATGAAATCTTCACCAACTCCTGCCAGGATTGTATCAGGACCATTACCTCCTAAGATGGTATCGTTACCTTCGCCTCCTATTATTTCATCAGCACCATAACCGCCTGTAATGTTATCATTCCCCGTGCTTCCGATTAATGCATCCTTTTCCCCACCACCGTGAAGTACATCGTTACCCGCTCCACCTACCAATGTATCACTGCCATTATATCCGATTAGATAGTCATCGCCGAAGAGCCCCAACATATAGTCGGTTCCTTGAAGTCCGTTCATCCTGTTAGAATTCTTGTTCCCCACCAACACATCGGTCTTCTCCGATCCTTTGCATGACTTATCCTCATTTTTACACATTATAGTTTCGGCAATGGATACATTATAATTTGATGCCAAAAATAAAATAATAACTAATCCCGACAATAAGAAAATTTTTTCCAGAGACAAATTTGGAAATAGATCCATAACTAAATATCCCTTCTTAGCAGTCGAACATTGTAATACCATTTGCACTTTCAATTGTAGCGACGAACAAGAACTATTTTTTATTAATTGTGAATAAAAATACACATGTTGATCAAAACACAGAATGGAAGATCGAGTGAGTTGGCTAAAAATAATCGGTTTAACATAACAATACCACATAACATTTCTTTACAATCATCGGACCTAAATTTATTAACAATGAATTTTACCTAATTCAAATAAATGACGGGAGATACAACAGTTTGCTTGAATAATCAAATTATTGCGATAGGGCTCATCATGATATCTCTAACTTTAGCTTCAATGCATGTTTTTGCAGGAAGACTTTATGCAATCGAACAACCAAGCAAAATGGAGGGCATTAATGAGGAAGAATGTAACAAGATCTTCAAATGTAAAATCATATCAGAAGATGTTCTCAAATATCCTGATATTGTGAACCCGTTTGCTAAGAATGAAGAAATCGCCAAGACACTGGTGAATAATGCAAATGATGTCAAGATCATGGCCGAACATTCATGCCAAAAATTGATGGACGTCGACATCGTAAAGAAAAAGGATCAGAAAATTGGTGAACAAACCCCCAAGTATCTAGTGTGCTTACCGTGAGCTACATTTGCGCTACCCACCTAAAAGAAATCATGTGCACAACATTCATAATTGATGCTAATCCCTGATTAAATTTCAATTTATAGAGAGCAATAATTCTAGCCAATCACCACTTTTCACTGCGCTCAGATTGTGTAATCAGTCATCCTTGTCTGTTTGTTTTTTTTAATAGTAGAACTATTTTTTATCCACTCTTCTTCCGATAACGAAGTTTTGGAAATTCCGTACGACAAGGCAGAATGAAAAGTTTCAAAGATCCTGCCTTTTTTTCTAAGACATTCTCTAATACCTTCTCTAATCTGCCAGACTCCAAGTGATACGAAATATTCAGGATGTATTTCTCTCAAAATCAATACTGATGCTTTTCTCCTAATCTTGAATAAATATTCAGCCACAGCTAGTCTTGCGGCAAAATACGCACCGGCAATTGAGGGATAATGATCTATCCTTTTTCCCGATTCATAATCTGAGCCTATGTGTATCTTACCGTTAGTATCAATCCATGACTCAATCATTTCAAAACTCCAAACATCATCTGGAATCATAATTAACGAGTAATAATTATCTAGATGACTAAAGTCAAATACAAAAAAATTGTCCAATGGAGGGTTATCCTTGATTTTGTTTATCAAATATTGGGAAAGGATATCATCAGCTGCGGTAATGCTCCATTTCGTAGGGACCAATCTACGATTTTTTTTTCTGCCAAGCATTCCCATGCTTAGAACCTTTGAGATTTGACTTATATCTACACTATTATCATAAAGGTCAATTATCGCGTCAGATGCGTGTATGTCATCATCATAGTATTTTTTTTCAATATTTCTATCGGAGATTGATGAAACAATCTTGAAATCTACGACTGGGGCCGAAAACAATGTAGGTATTTCTTCAGATTCCTTTAGGGTTAAACTCTTTTCACCGAAGTACTTTGGAATTTTTTCAAGAGTCATAGTACTGTCAACTACTTTTTTTGACAGTGACATTTCCTGTAAATATTCAATATAGCGGCCCGAAAGGTCATTCACTTTGTGGATTTTTGTTCCTTTTAAAAGATTGATCCGGTAATTGACTATTTCCTCTAACGACTTTCCCGTCCACAATTCAGGTCTGTCTAAAATTGCGGTGTCTCCATGATAGGGTGGAATCATTGGGCCGATTCTTACATTGGGATATCCAAACTCGCCTACAAATACTGATGGCGGCGAGGATCCCTCTACGACATTGTTGGAAAATTTTATATTATTAGAATTGATGAATTGATACAGATTACTCTTTATTTTTTTCTTTATTTCATCGATTGAAGACATTAATCTCTATGTTAATTTTTATTTTAACCAACAGGTATTAAAATATAGATGGAAAATTTATCAACTGAAGGGAATATTGGTCGACGATATAGTAAAATCCTTATTATCGAAGCTATTGGTTAATTTGAAATTTACATCATCATCTTTAATACAGCTCATATTATGGAAAATCAATTATATTGATCTTTGGACACTAGAGTAAACAAAATGATAATCGTTGTTTAGGAAAAAAAATAGCAGTCATTCAATTTGGATAACGCTAGCAATTCTCAGTTCAATTGCTACCATATCAATGTACACAGAAACGATGCTTCTTCCTGCCCTCCCTCAATTGATCCATGAATTCAATTTATCATATAATACCTCATCTTGGATACTAAGTGCTTATCTTGTCGCAGGTGCAGTTATGACACCTGTAAGTGGAAAACTATCAGACGTATATGGAAAGAAAAAAATCATGATAATCCTCATTTCAATATATACGATTGGGCTTATCATTTCTCCGTTCTCTTCGAATTTTATCATGTTACTAATATCAAGAATTTTGCAAGGAATTGGAATTTCCGTATTTCCTGTTACTTTCGGGCTTGTCAGGGAACAATTTCCGAGAAATAAACTAGCAGTAAGTCAAGGTATTATTAGCTCCATGTTTGCTGGTGGCGCTGTACTAGGACTTGCAATTGGGGGAACTATAGTACAATATTTTGGGTGGAGACTGACATTTTTTTCAATTATCCCAATAGCCATAATTCTGATTTTCATAATTTTGAGATTTATCCCAAAAGACAAAAACGTACAAGAAATTTCCAATACTGACAAAGAGGGATCGCAGCAAAAATTTGATCTAAGAGGTGCGATATTGTTAGGAGTTACCATTACTACATTTCTTTTATTCATCACATCCCTCAGAACTGACAGTTTCGATAATAATGATAAACAATTAAATCTATTTGGGATTCCTAATCCGGCCGTGATATTCTTTATTATTTTTGTTGCAAGCTTTATCACTTTTTTTCTGCTCGAAAGAAAAACCAAGGCACCACTTATCACTTCACAATTATTCCTAGATAGAAGGATATTGTCTTCAAATATAATTTTACTAATCGTAGGAATGTCAATGTTTACTATTTTTCAAACACTGCCTATATTGGCCCAAAGTCCATATCCCGTCGGGTTTGATAATAGTGCGATTCAGATGTCGCTAGTGCAACTGCCGTTTGCGCTTGTACTTTTAATATTGGGTCCTTTGGTAGGCGTAATTATAACTAAAATTGGGCAGACAACTCCCCTTGTGATTGGTACTATTGCCATGTCATTAGGTTTTTTCTTGCTTTTTTTTATTAGACCAAATGAATTCTATATATCTGTATATTTAGTAATAATATCAATCGGGATTTCCTTAGCAAACGTGAGTAGTACTAATATCGTAATGATGCAAAGTTCATTCAAAGAAATTGGAATCTCGCTTGGTATTAGTAACTTACTAAGAATCATAGGTAGTTCAATAGGTCCGACAATAGCAGGCTTATTCATGCAAACTCACCTATTTCTAATTGATTCACATAATAACCAATTTCACTATTTTCCATCGTCATCAGCATATGATCTTATTTTTGGTACCATGCTAGGACTTTCATTGTCTGCATTATGTATCTCGCTTTTTCTAATTAAGAATCGGCTCAAGAATGAGAATCATTTCAGATCAGATAGTAATTAACTTCCAAGATGCTCTATTGTCATTAGTTTCCTGTGTTTGAAAATGGTACCTATTTTGAATACAACAAAAGATTCCAATACTTTGCCTAGGATTCCATATGGTAACTCAAACTGAATTTGATCGATTACTCCTGTCTTGTGATAATTTATTTTCTTGAATGTATGTCTATGCTTCCAAATTTTAAAAGGTGGATCTCTATTTTCATTTCGAACCATTTCATCTATGTACTCGTATTTTTCGAAAAAAGTTATTCTTGAGCACCACTTTGCATTTATTATTAGTTTACCGCTAAAACATGCTACACTACCTTTTTTCAATATTTCATCAGAGTAGTGTATCAAATTCAATTTTATCTCTTCCGGACTAATTGCTTCAAGGTGTCTTATGTTGGTATAAAATTTCCACACTTTATCTATGTTACAATCCACTTGAAACTCATGATAAAAGTGTTTCATATAGAATTTTTTTCATCCACTTGATAGTTTATTGAATGCACATATAGAAACATATTGTTTAAAAATCCGCAGAAATAATATGACCTATGGTTAGAGTAACATCATCCAAAAGTGTTAATATACCTCAGGAAAGAATTTTTTCCGTAATTAAAGATATAGGCAAGCTTCCCACATTATTTCCTGACAAATATAAGGCCTTCAAAATTGCGGAACAATCCAACAAACATATACTAACGGAAGAGATCGTTTCGATATCAGGAAAAGAAATAAAACAGAAAGTAAAACACATTTTGGAACCTAATCGATTGCTCAAAAGCGAAGTTATTGAAGGGGATACAAGGGGAACGGTTTTGATAATAGAGTTAAACGCAAAATCCGATTCAAGTACAGAAATAAAGATAGACGCAGACCTTAAATTTGGAAAAATAGGAGCAGTATTTGGTGTTTTTGCAAAACACAAGATAAAAAATGAAATAGACAAGATAATAGAACAATTAACCAAATCATAGTAAATGATTTTAATTACACGCATTTTGACATAATAATCATGAGTCTACTTATGACAATAAAGAATTGATAATATACAATTGTCAGCGGTAGGACGATTTTAATGGCTCAATTTCCCTAACACTCAAATTTTTAAAATCCCAAATCAGATTATCAGATCTGAATGTTGCCGTTGACCCCGAATTTGTAATAATAAAGTCCTTGTCTTTGGAACATTCAGCACCAAAAAAATCTAAATCAGGCATTTTTGCGTACCAGCCGCCATCATCAACAAGATCGGTGACCTTGACCCAATAATCGGAATTTGTATTATCAAGATATGATTCCAATTTTACCTCATTATTATTGATATTATAGATCACTATCTTCCACCCAATCCACCTATCCATAAGAGGTGTAGTAACTTTGTTAGCATGTCTTTCGTCTGTGTATCCCCCGACGAACCATAATTCTTTTTTCCAGCCTACTTTACCAGTGTCATAGAGTCCCCCCATATAGGCCGTTGCTTCACACGGAATTTCTTGGTTATGTTTACCACCTCGGGCATACCAGGTAAGATCATTTTCTATTACTTTGTTGCTACTATTTTGAATTACAGAGTGGATCTTTGCATAGCCTGTCATTTCCACGTTCTTCCAATTTGTTTCGCCTTCTATTGTCTTTACATTCATCCTAACGACTGGAGCAGAAATTCTCCACGAACCGTCTTCTTGTCTCGTAATATTTGGGCCAAAGGTAATCGAAAAATTCTCATCGTCCATTGGATTTCTCATATTTACATACCATTCTCTACCATCCTGTTTCGTTGGATAAATTTCCCTGGTACCAAATTTGTCGTATCCTGCGTGATTTTGGTCCGATGCGAGTGCGTAAGGTGACATTGGATATAATGTGGGAAGTTCAAATTGAGAAAAGTACAATGAAAATACAATAAGCAAACTACAACCAACAATAACAGCAATAGTTTTCATGATTCAGTTACCCAGAGTTACGAAACAAAGTGCGATGTCAAGTTTTTTATTTGTTTTTGATAATCTTATTTCACCTTTTAGAGAGCACTAATTGATGAGATTTTCTGGATAAATTATGCACGCATGAACTGAAACTGGGTTTTTGCAACAAAATTAATATCGCTTGCATGAACCTGTATGTCTCAATTACATGTTTGATTTAGCTTCTAAGGATATGAAAGTTGTTCATATTGGATTTGATGATACTGATTCGCAAAGAGGAAGATGTACTACAAATTTGGCCTATAAGATAACTTGCAAACTGAAAAATGAAATGGATACTATTTTTATCGATTACCCACTACTTGTGAGATTGAATCCAAATATACCTTGGAAAACTAGAGGCAATGCGGCCGTTTGCCTGAGGGTGATATCGGAGCAGCCTGAGCAGATAATAGAATATTTACTAGACATAGTGAGAAGAGAATCTGATTTGTCCAACGGCGCCAATCCGGGAGTGGCAATATTTGAGGGGGAGGACATACCACTTGCTTTGAGGCGGTTCAGTAGCAGAGCAATGTATGATGTCATTGATATCAAAGAGACTGAAAATTTGGCTTCACAGCTTTCTATACAAACTTTCAAGTTTGGTGAGGGATTGGGGATCATCGGTGCAGTTGCATCAATTGGATCTTTGCTGGAATGTGATCATACGTACGAGGCAATTGCTTACAGGAAAGAACAGTTTTGTGGATCTCCTAGAAAAATTGACAGATCAAAGGTATTGAAGATAAACACCGACACTTATCCATTTACCTTTAACAGCTATGATAGTATTCATGACAGAGTACTAGTTACTCCACACGGTCCGGACCCTGTCTTTTGTGGGATTAGAGGAGAAGACCCTTTTACAGTTACAAGAGCACTAGAGTACATTCTACCCCTTGAAAGACTTGATGGATACATGGTTTTTAGGACAAACCAGGGGACAAATATGCATCTTCAAAATGATTTATCCATAAAAAAACTCAGAACTCATAATTCAGGATTTATAAGATGCTTTGTTACCAAAAGACCAACAATTATTCGAGGAGGACATGTCTTTTTTGAGGTATCAAACTTTAATAACAATAAATATCAGGTTGCTGTGTACGAACCCACAGGTCTTGGAAAACTTGCTTCTAAATTGATAGAAGGAGATCATATAGACATTGGTATTTCCGTTAGTAAGGGGAATTCCAATGGCTCTAAGGTACTCAATGTTGAATATCTTTCAATCCTAAATATAGTCGATAAAGTGACCAATATCAATCCATTATGCAATAAGTGTAGAAAAAGAATGAAATCGGAGGGGAAAAATAAGGGATTTCAATGCAAAATTTGTGGAGAAAAAAGTGATTCGAAAGTAGTTGTTACTAATTCAAGAGATCTACAAAGTGGGACATATCTACCAAACCTAAAAGCCCATCGACACTTGACAAAACCATTACATAGATTTGGAATGGAGAAGACCTATCCATATCTTCCAAAAATTTTCAAGCCTCTCAACTCAGAATGGTTAAAATCTTTTTGAAAGATTCAACAGATTAAACCTCCTATTTTGAGAATACTAAATAATGTAGCGGGGGGTTGATTTGAACTTACGGCCATCAAGGTTTACTTTAATGGAAACCGCTCTGCGGGTTATGAGCCCGCCGGGATAACTTAGCCTGTGATATCTGGCTTCCCCACCCCGCTATTAGCAAATTGAATGTGGGGGAAATATATCTCTGTCTGTAACTCAAAATAAATAAAAATTCAATTAAGTTTATACCATCTCAATAAAGTCGAGAAAAATTAGAGGATAGTCATCGTAGATCGAATTTATGAAGGTTTGATTCTAGCCATGGTTTTGATAGATTCTAATTGATTCGAGGAATTCCTATTCAAATTGTGTTGATTCAAGAAAACGCTGAATTGTATTGCAATGGATGATGCGGGTTGGATACTGCTATCGGAGGTTTAATGCGGGGGGTGGGATTTGAACCCACGAACCCCTACGGGATGAGGTTTCCCAGCAGGATCAGTTCATCTGAGCGTCGTGTCAGATTTGATCTCACGCCTTTGACCAAGCTTGGCAACCCCCGCACAAATATTCAGTCCAGTTACCTTCATTTTATGTAATTGAAGTAAAATGGACAGGACTTGACTTCAGTTTTTTGGCTTTCTTATTTTAACTGTTTTGCCATGGGAGGATGGAATAATCGACATTTTTGCGTTCTGAAATCTTGAGATCAACTCCTTTCCTTGAAAGAATCTATCCAAGAAAATTGCTAGTGCTGCGATTTCTGAATGCGGCTGATTTCCAACAGCGATATTCATGTCGGCCAAAGAGTAAACTTCCTTCGGAACTTTGCTTGCTCCAATGACAACCAGAATATTTTTGTTGTATCCGAAATCAAGCGATAAGCTTTCTATGTTTACGCCATACATTGTTAAATGTATAACGATTCCCTTATTCTTTTTCCAGGAATTTATGACTGATTTCCAATTCTGAATAATTTCAATATCAAATTCTTTGGAACCACCCCAATCAGCACAAACTTTTTTCATGGTCTCAAGTATGGAATCATCCACGTCACTCATGAATATCTTCTTACAACCAAAAGCTCTTGACACCAAGGCAACATGAGTAGTGGTGCGATCATCCCTTACAAGCCTGTGGCCCAACCGTAGGACTGCAATGGACATTAATTATTGTCCACCTTCATTGTATCCACAAAGATCTTGAAGCAGATAGTCTTCAGGAGAACATTAATGTTTAATCCAGTCTTCGAGGATATCATTACGACTTTGTTGTTACCTTCATTAAATATTCCCAGATGATTACACTTTTCCATAGCCTCTTCAGGATTTACCAGGTCCATCTTATTGAGTACGTAGATTATTTTTCCGATTGATACTCCCAAGTGGATCAAGACAGTAAAACTACTAGAGAGCTGTTTTTTAATCATTTCATAACTCTGACTGATGTCTAATACTAACAGGATGACATCTGAAAAGATTAATTCTTGAAGAGTTGATTTAAAGGCGTCTATCATGTACGCAGGAAGTTTACTTATGAATCCCACCGTATCCGAAAACATTATTTTATTCCCGTCGATATTCACGACCCTGCTAGATGTTGAAAGAGTTGTAAACAATTCAATACCCACCAATTTTGATTCTCCTGTCAAAAGATTAAACAGAGATGTTTTGCCAACTGAGGTATATCCTATTATTGATACAGTTGGAAAACCGGATTTTGCCCTTCCAGTTCTTTGTAAAAGCTTTCTTTTTTCTTCTCGCAGAAGTTTTTTTCTTAGGATGGATATTCTTCTCTTTATATCCAATAAATGAACTTCTGCATCATATTTTCCCAATCCAAAAAAGCCTGGTTGTTCTCCGCGCTTTGAGAGTCTCACCTTCTCTTTGATTCTTACTGCTTCATAATGTAATCCAGCAAGTTTGATTTGAATCCTGGACTCTTCTGTATTTGATCTCAATCTAAAGATTTCAAGTATTAGTTTCTCTCTATCAATGATGTCAGTCTCACACAGTTTCGCCAGATTATATTGCTGAGTTGGTTTCAAAACTTCATCGAATACTACAAACTCAATATCCAATGACTTGATGAGTTGACTAACATCATCTGCCTTTCCCTTACCGATACCAAATTTTGATCTCGTTAAATGCTTCTGAGTTACAGTTCGTGTTACTGAATAACCCGCAGATTCTGCCAATGACCTGGCTTCATCTGCAATGTGTTTAATTGGATAAGTAATAAGTAACGCAGATTTAATCACTAGTGTCTACCTCAGTATACAAAGGTATCCGAAAAAACCTTTCTAGTTTTTTGGCTAGTTCTTCATCAGGCTTTATTGAGCCACTTTCTATTTTCCGTAACAATGATGCTCTTTCATTTAGTGAAAGTCCTAACTGTTCATGCGTAAGTCCCTTTGTCATTCTGGATTTTCGAATGACTTCAGAAAGATTGCTAACCAAAATCCTAGTATCATCAAATGTGATTTTTTCAGTCTTTACTATTTTCTTTGGCCTAGGAAAACCTGTTTTTTGGATATTTTGTTGGTAACTTGATGGTCTGCCTGTTTTTTTGATATTTTGTTGGTTACTTGATGGTTTGCCCCTTTTTGAACACGATTTGCACACTGTCAGCAAGTTGCCTTCAACATAAACTCTGTCAGCCTTTTCGAGTATCTGAATTCCACATATTTCGCAAGAAGCCATAGATAGATACTGTTGTTTGAACATCTCGTTTATTTTTTTCTAATTTATTGGATGAATCTTCACATTTCAATCAATGGGCCCAAAGTTATGATGCAGGATATCAGAGCGATGATATCTCAGAAATAAAGCAGGTGCATTTTTTTTAGAATTTCGAGCTTCTGAAATCTTGGACAATTCCAGCTATGTTTTAAATACATAAACAAAATACAGTAACCAATTCATGAATTCGACCGAAAAAATTTGTTTTCACATAGATGCACTCTTTGGTAAGGGCGTTTCAAAAGTCTTACCAAAGGGCGTTGAATTCACTTTCTCTAAAAAAACTGGAAGGATCAAGAGTTTCGGAATTAAAGACAAACTTCTAGGTACTTTAAGATCAGACGGAGGAATAGCACTTACAATCTTTGGTGCTTCTGTCTTTTTGAACTACAGCACCTTCAAAGAGAATTGTATCGTTCCAATGGAGGACGCCCTTCCTTTTGTAAGTGAGGGCAGGTCTCTATTCTGCAAACATGTGCAATGGTACGGAAAGAATATCAAAATTGGATCAGAAGTAGTAGTTATAGATAAGAGCAACACCGTACTTGCGGTAGGAAAATCGGTTATTAGTCAATCACAATTAGATGGCAGAATTGGAGATGTGGCAGTAAAAATTAGAGAAGGAATAAAAAGTAGAAGGGAGCAACAAAATCTATGATGCGCGGAAATCGCGATATGAGGCGGATGTTGGACAAGATGGGCCTCAATATGCAAGAAATGTCAAATATTGAAGAAGTTGTTATAAGAACTGATTCGAAGGAAATTTTCTTAATTAAACCTCAAGTAATTGAAATGAAGGGCAAAGAAAGCACTATCTTTCAAATTATTGCAGGGGATATTGAAGAAAAAGAAAGAGAAGTTCCAACCTTTAGTGAGGAAGACATAATCCTTGTAATGCAGCAAGCTTCAAGTTCAAGGGAGAAGGCGATATTAGCCCTGACCGATACCAAAGGGGATATTGCACAGGCAATACTTAATCTAACAACATAAATCAGCGAGGAAAAGCAATTGTCACCAGTTAATGCAGAGTTAATATATGGTTGCCGGATTTTCTGATAGTGTATATGGCCGCTGTAGAAAAAATTATTACAGCACTGTCTGAACTGGAGAAAGACATTGATAGTTTGTCAATGAAAGTTCAAGATATGAAAAAGAGAATCTTGACCAATTCTGATAAAGAGATTTCACAACTCAGAGAAAAGGTAATAGAGGTTGCAAGGACTGAATCAGAAAAAATTATCGCAACGGCCAAAAAGGAGGCAGAGGAGAGATCTCAGAAAATTTTGGAAGATGCAGAATTTAATTTGACAAAACTAAAAGAAAATACTAAACTTTCATTTGATAAATCTGTAAAGTTAGTAGTAGACTCTGTGTTAAACAAAGGCGACACTATCTAGCAATAGGATTTTTTTTGAATTCAGTATTCAAAAAATTTAATAATAATTAAAACTCAGGTATTTTGAATGGGAAGCCCTTAGAGACAGAACAAGACTCTAATCAGATTGTAGTAGCTACCTTAGAAGGTCGGCCATATTATAAAATCGTCAGCATGCTTAAATCCATGAATATCAGTTTTTCTTCCCTCTCACCAGAAGAGGCTTCCAAGACAAATGCAAAAATAATAATAACTACCAAGAATGAAGCATCGTTATTTACAAGACAGGATCTAATATATGATTTTCAACTTGACACATTTCCACCTCTTTTTAAGGCAATGTTATTAAAAAATTTGAATGGTAACTATTTTGAGGACATTTTAGTTGTGGGAGTAGATCCTGGAAATAGGATTGGAATCTATGTGCTATATTTACACACAGAATTATACAGTACTGTCCAAAGCTCTTTGAAGGATGCGATAAAGTTCATCATAAATATTCTTTCTTGCATAAAATCCAGTAAAAAGGTTCTCAAGATTGGGAATGGAGATTCGATTAAATGCAATCACATTGCACAAGAAGTCAAGAATCTAAACAGAACAGTTAGAATAGAAATTGTTAATGAATTTGGCACGTCACGTAATATTCTGCCAAATTGTCGCAGAAATAGGGATGTCGGCTCTGCCAAATCCATAGCCATGCGACCCGGTCGTATGTACTAACGTTACATCGCTTTTGCCGTCTAATAAAATGACGCGACGCGTTGTGTAGAAATATCAAGTAAGTTATCCAGAGGATTTCAATCTATGAGAATGCAAAAACATAAACTAATGAGAGATCAAATGATTTAGATATCTTGAATTACTAGAATATCAATTGTTTACAATGAGCGAACCTCATCAAGGAAACTTTGTCGAGAAGAAAATAATCTTAAAATCAAACCGCGTTTTTTTTCTAAAATTCGTCGAATTTAATAATGGTTGTTTTGTTTCCTTTTCTGAAGATTTGTGCAAAATTGGCGGCATTCATGTTTCTGTGGCCTCTAACAATAGAACCCAAAGTGCCAGAGTAATACCAAACATAAAGGATCCCATCTTTATGAAGACTCTTTCGGAAAAACTTTCATTAATGACGAATGGAATCACAATAACAAACTTGAACAACAAGAATCCATTGACATTGAGCGAAATGCAAGAGTTAATGAATGAAGTACTAAAATTGTTGGAAACAAAAACAAATGATTGACTATGAAAAAGTTTGAATTCGATAAAATACGGGGCTTTACCGATTTTTTAAACGAATTAGAGAAAAATGATCAATTAATAAGAATAACAAAAGCAGTAGATCCAAAATTCGAACTCGCTGGAATTGTAAGCAAGTTAGATAAGGGCAAGGCGATAGTTTTTGAATCTGTAAAAGATAGCAAAATTAAAGTGGCTGCAAACGTCTTGGGTACAAGATACAGAATTGCGCTGTCAGTTAATTCAAAGAATGAAAACCTAATTCAGGAAAGAATTAATGAAGCCATAAGAAACAAATCTGAAATAAAAAATCTTACTGATAACAAGATTTGGGGTAAAATCTCTAAAAACTTATTTCACCTGCCAATAGTAACACATTTTGAAAAGGACTCTGGAGCATTCATAACTTCGTCTTTAGTCATAGCAAAAGACAAAGAAACAGGTACTCAGAATCTTTCAACTCATCGGCTGTTGAGGCTAGATAAAAAGAGAATGGCCATAAGAATGGTAGAAGGTAGACATCTCCATAAATGTTTTACCAGTGCAAAGGACCATAATGAGGACTTACCTGTTTCGATAATAATTGGTACCCACCCAGCAGTGTCGGTCGCTGCAGCTTACCAGGCGCCCTATGGGGAAAATGAACTGAACATAGCAAATTCGCTAATGAGAAACAAATTGTCACTGACAAAGTCTCCTGGTACAGGACTCAATGTTCCGACAAACTCTGAGATCCTTTTGGAAGGAAGGATTCTTGCAGACGAAACAGCAGAGGAACAAATGGTGGAAATGTTAAGAACTTACGATATTAAAAGGAAACAACCGGTGTTTGAATTAGATAAAATTTACTTAACAAGTGATCCTATTTATCATGACATCTTGCCCGGCTATGGAGAACATAGATTATTGATGGGACTACCCATAGAATCTAAAATTTTTCATAGCGTGAAGGATGTCATACCAGGAACTAGGAAAGTTCATTTGACAGATGGAGGCAGCAATTGGCTCGTTGCTGTGATTCAAATAAAAAAAAGATTGGAAGGAGAACCAAAAAATGCAATCATTGCCGCTTTCGCTGGACATCCGTCATTAAAAATTGCTATTGTAGTTGATGATGATATAGATCCCACAAACCCAATTGAGGTGGAGTATGCAATTTCGACAAGGTGTCAGGCAGATAAGGATCTCGTAGCAATCTCAAATTCAAAGGGATCAAGTTTAGATCCTTCAAGCGATCAGAATAATCTTCTAACTACAAAAATGGGAATAGATGCAACTGCAACGCTATTGAAGTCAAAAGACAGATTTGAAATTGCGAAAATACCTAGAGTTGATAAAATTAGATTATCAGACTATTTGTAAATAACCTTTTTTTGAGGAAATTATGGTCATCTTTGAAAGTCTCTTTTTTGAGTCCCAAAATTGTCATGTATAATAGATTAAATATCCATAGCTCACATATTTCTGAGTACATGCCATGAAGCCCAACAATTTTGCAATGAGAGATTGGCATCTTGAACATGTTGAAAAAGTAATTCTCCGTTACATGAAGGGAATTTCCCCTGATGCATCATCATTTGAAAAGCGCAATTTCAAAAAATATAGCACAATTTCCAGCTGTTCAAAGCAAATAGAATATGATATAAAACACGGAGTAACGGTCCAGGAGGTAGCAGAACTCATGAACAAAATAAGAAACGATGCGTCTTATACTGAAGTAAGACAAAATCAAGATGCAATACAGAGATTAGATGAATTGGAAAGACAGCTTAACTCTCCAAAGAAAGTAGATTGGTAAAAAATTTATTTCTATGGCGGTAATGTAAAGTACTATGTCTGAAAATAGATTCGTATCTGGAAATATTATAATTATTTATTGCAATTTTGTGAAATTAGAATCAAATGAACAGCTGCCGGAACATGTTGTGGATAGAATATCTGTATGCAATAAAATTTTTGCACGAGTTATGAAATCCAAACCTGATAAATCGGATACTCTCATCAGGATTGTTGCTGACACTAAAGTAGGGAATTTGGTTAAGAATATTCTTGTCAGCAAAGGTATTGAGGAATCAAAGCTGGTAATTGATAATTCTTGCGATAGCGTAGCGCATCTTTTTTCTAAAGTTATGGACGATGTGAAGAAGAGACCCAATCCGCCTGTAATCTATTTTATTAGTTCGTATCAACAAAAGGACATTTTTGAGGTGGCCACCGCAAATTACAAAGGTTACAAAATACAGTTTGAAGGAGCATTTGATAAAAGACCGGCAGAAAGTATACAGGAAGATGCCAAGAGGGAAAAGACGGACAAGAGATTTACAAATATCAAAGAAAAAGGCAAAAACAGGATGGTGGATATGCTTTTGAATTACATCTTTCCAGAAAGTAAAAAATAACAATGTTCACAAGATTTAATATCCAGATTATCATCGCATAAAAGATATGCGGTCATCGTCTAGTTTGGTTAGGACACTGGCCTTCCACTCCAAAATAAATTGGAGAAGAAAGCCCGTAACCCGGGACTCTACTTAGCTGGAGCGGGAATTCAAATCCCGGTGACCGCATTCACTGTAGGAATTCATATACTGGCCCGCATATAATAGAGGACAGAAAATATAGTATGATATCGTCATCGCCCCATTTGTCAACATTGCATTCTTTTTCTTCGCCGTCAGTTCGAATTTCAACATTGGTAAAAAAAATTAGAATCGAAGTTAATAGTACTCAAAATTCTTCAATAATTTATGATTTCTACAAGTATATGCAGGAAAAAGGTTCCTCTGAAAATCATCAAGTGAACAATTTGAAGGTAGTAATAGATTTCGCAAAGTATCTTGGAGGAATAACATTCTATGAGGTTAAAAAGAGAGACGAGTTAATCTCATTTTTAAATAAAAAGATGAAGAATGCCGATGTAGACCCTGAAAGACGGTGGATTACGACCTGGAACCATTATTTGAATAGAATAAAACTGTTCTTCAGATGGTTGCACAATTATCATTCACATCAAAAGAAAGATATTGTTCAAGATATCGAGGAATGGGTAACGCCTGAATTCTGCAAAATTAAAACGAAGCAAAGTAAACGACTAAGTCCCTATTCAGAGAGCGAGTTATGGGAACGGGAGGAGCTGCATGCTTTGATAAAGTATGAACCTTCCCTTAGAAATAAAGCAATATTGTCTCTAATGTGGGACCTTAATGCTAGGCCTCACGAAATAACGTTACTTCAAATTAGAAATATTAGACTGAAAGAGGCATATGGTGAAGGCGAGGTTCCTTACCAAGCAAAGACAGGTGCTGGTCCCGTGCTTTTGATGATGAGTTTTTGTTATGTCCGCGATTGGATTAATCAACATCCGTTTAAAAATGAACCAAGAGCTAGGCTCATATGCAATCTGAATAATGGCGCTCCAATAAAGCCAAAAACCGTTTGGAACATGATGAATCAGTTAAGGAATAGAATTGTTCGCATTCTAAAGGGAAATGAGCTGCCTAATGAGGAACGTCAAAATCTCGAATATTTGTTGAATGCAAAGAAATGGAATCCATATTCAATACGCCACAGTTCTATAACGGCTGATTCTGATTATCTTCCAGATTACGCACTTAAAAAGAAAGTTAGGTGGAGCATGAATTCAAGACAAGGTAACAGGTATATCAAAACGCGTATGGGAAATGACTTGAAAAATAAAATGTGACACCTAACACAAAATTAGATTGATTATTTGATTAAATTCACATAGTAAACATTTATCAAATTTTGTGCGCGTTGATGTCACCTTTATGTTTCGGTAGGTAATGTCTTCAAATATCGGTCATGATTTAGCGACATTTGCTTAGGGTAAAAGTGCTTTTACTGTCAAAAACCAACTCCAATTTCATTAATGCTTTTAGTATCATATCTAAAGACTAAATATTAATGCAATACACGGCAGTTGTTAAATAAACCCTAAATACTAGATTGAGCTCAATAATTGAATGTCGAAAGTCGGAACTCATCAGAATTCACTTAAGGTCAGATTAAAAGTATTTCCTATTCGAGAAGATAATGCGTTCTTTTTGACTAGAATCGTACTAGTAGCAGTACTAATATCAGGACTAATTAGCATTTCATCGTACCCTTCTATCGCAAATGCAGCAACGAACAAGTGATCACAGGTGACACACAAAAATATAGGATATACGAAGGGCAGGCACCTACGATGCAACCATCAGATGCCGCCATGGCAACCAATCCAATGCCAGGCACATTTGAGTGGTGGTACTTCCAAGGAAAATTCAATGATAATTCAACAACGCAAATTACATTACTTACAAAGCCTTGGATTGACAACAATGGACCGCTTCAGCCCTACGCCACTATGTTCGTCAATACTCCTAACGGCACGCATATAGGGGGTTTAACGAAATTCGATACTACTCAATTCAAAGCTGCACGCAATACATTGAACGTAACGATGGGTGATACCTGGGCTCGTGGTGATTTGAACACCATTAATCTGCACTTTGCACCGACGGCAAATGGAGTTGGGGCTAATCTAGTTTTCCAGAGTGCCGCTCCACCCACAAGATTTGGCGGCAGTGGTATGTGGTATTTCGACCCATCGCTGACACGATTTAGCGCTACGAATGATCCAATGCCCTTTGCTAAAGTTAATGGTAACTTGACTTACGGCGGTCAATCTCACAGCGTAGAGGGAACAGGGTATATAGACAAGCAGTGGGGAACAGTCAACTGGAACCAGGACTACGACGGCTGGTACTGGTCAACTGGTCATTATGGTAACTACACTATAGACATGTTTGTACTTACCACTTCAGCGGCATTTAACCATCAGCAAACCGTGACTACCTATTTGGCCAAAGGAGATGGGCCAAGTAAGGTCTTAGTCGAAACTATGAAGGGCGTTACTGCGCAGGCATCAGGAAAAAACCTAACTTCTCCTGGAGGATTCCATACATACCCAGAAATACTGACCCTACAATGGAAGAACGGCACAAATTCAGCCACTCTGACTCTTACTAACCCATCAATCGTTGCAAGCCCCCCCGCTATTGTTAATACTAATGCAACCATATACGGAACCCCTCAATATATGCGGTTAGCGGGTACAGGAACACTTAATGTGCAGTGGGAAGGCAGCAATGAAACAGCAACAGCCCCTGCCATATGGGAAGTCAGTTATTTGCACTAAGTAGCATTTTTTTGCTACACTCTTTTTCTCATTTGTACATTTTATTTGATTGCACCGAACAGATGATACTGACTGGCAAGAACATAAAACTGAGTAAAGTCTGGCAGTTTGAATTAAACTCATAAATAAAAAATTACGTGGGCCGTAAATTTGTGTCAATAACAATTCACACCCCCTTGGTCCCGATCTTAGTAAGTTGCTGAAACCGCTTACCAGGAAGGTTCAAATCCCACCCAGTCCATTTTTTGACTATTCCGCCCCTAAAGTCGGATCGTAGCCATGTCGTT
>JASKBU010000077.1:0-42572 GCA_033272285.1 Nitrososphaeraceae archaeon | reverse complement strand
TCCTAAGACCGCTTGGCCTCCGACTTTTTTATAATAATCTGTACAGCGTTCATAAAATCAATATCGTACGACAGTTTGTATGCTATTAAATGACAACCGCTGGAAAATCTTCTAAAAGTTTTTTCTCGATGCATGTAAATGTTAAATTAGTAACTGATTTTATTAGAGTTTTTAGAATTCGTCCTGTATATTTGGACAATTACATTTTATCAAAGTTATTAATTAGAGTTTTCCCATAGTTCTGATATCTATCAAATCCCTAAGGATGGAGCTTGCCGTTTCCATACCCCCTGCACCCTTACCGATGATTGTTTGTTGACCTGAATGTTGACACGTGAATGTAATAGCATTGAGAATTCCATCAACGCAAATTGGATCCTTCGTTGATATGGCCTTCGGTTCAACGGTTAGAGTCTTACCGTCACAAGTAGCGATTAATTTTATTGCATTCCCCCTTTTTCGTTCTTTAGTAACATCTGACGCCTGTACATTCCTAATACCAGTTCTCTTAACATCACTCATGGTTGATTTCATGTTCATAACCAAGTTCGATGCAATAACGAGCTTTGCAACTGCATCATAACCATCAATATCAAGTGTCGGATCCTTCTCTGCGTATCCTTTTTCAGATGCATCCTGGATGGCTTGAGAAAAATTTAGTCCTTCGAACATTTTGCTTAGAATATAATTCGTTGTTCCGTTAAGAATTCCTTGTAATGAAAGGATTCTATCACCTTTTAAGCACCTCTTTGCAAATTCTAATATCGGAGTTCCTCCGCCAACAGTTCCACTGAATTTAAATGCTATTCTATTGTAATCTGCCAACTCTACCAAGGAAGGAAATTCTAAGGCAAGTGGTCCTTTATTGACTGTAATAACGTTTTTACCAGATTTCATGGCCGTGATGATGTGTGTTTTTCCAGGCTCACCGTCTTTAATATTGGTGGGAGTTAGTTCAATAACAGCTTCTGCATCCATATTTTCAATAACATCCAATATTGAGCTACCTTCACTGGACCCATAATGAATGACTGATTTCTTTTTCTTCTTTACACTCAATAATCTATCCAAGTCTAATCCTTGGTTGGAGGTTACGATACCGCCGTGATCAGCACATGCAACTACTTTGGGCTTTATTCCGTAGTCATTAAACAGATCTGCTGAATGAGACAATAATAATTTAACAAAGCTCTGGCCGACCACCCCAAAACCTAACAATACTAGTCTCAATTACTCTAGTATCTTAAAATATCCGGTTAAATAAGTTTGAATTCGCGTCAAAGTTACTTGTCGGTCGGCAAATTTACATCATCTTCTGGACATTTAAGACACTAGACATGTATTAAATCAATGATGTGCCAAATGCACATTTTTTGACAATCATAATTTAATACATTTTTTACAAAAATTGCCATGAACCGCCAAGGTATCGGGTTATTTATTGGAATAATACGAGTGGAGAGGAATAAAATTGTCTAGAGGATTTGCGGTATTTGTATTCTGGTTGATAGGCTTTGGAATCGGCTTTGCTGGGTATCTTTCATTGCCCGGAATTGCAGAGTGGTTTACTACATCAATGCCAAAATTTGTAAATCAGGCAGTTATAGGTGCACTCATAGCAGGTATGATTGGATCTGCAGTAAGTACATTTACTGTGGTTACTTGGGCAAATAGAGCAAGCTAGTACCTTACCTAAAAAAGCTGATTTCGGATTAACCGACATTTTCTATCCGATATCCTGATCTTTATTTATCTATTTACATTAATAATTTGAAAAGGATTAAAAATGTCTGAACGTTTTTAGACTGTATATGTATAACGGAGAGTTAGAGGTACAGGCTAAAAGAAAGGCCTTGGCTGTTTTGCACGATGAAATTACTCATATTCTCAATGCAGCAAGAGATCTGTCATCGCTTAGTGATTCCATAATAAAGGGGACAAATAAGGAGACTGAATTATCCCTTGTGAGGATGAAAAATGCTGGTGAGGAAGTAGAAAATCTTAGACGTAAGATGACCAGAGAAATTTCAGATACTGGAAGTCTCATGGTATACAGAGAAGATGTTTTGAGAACTGCCTATATCATTGATGATATAGCTGGATATATCACCGGGATTGCCTTCAGACTCGCAAACATCAAGATTGCGACCCTCAAGAAAGGCAAATTTGATGAGGACATTAGTGAGCTCATCAACATGGTGGTGGAGGCCATTTTCAAGTTAAACGAAATGGCGCGAGCTCTTAGCATAAACCCATCAAGCACAATAGAACTTGCACAGGAGGTGCAGAATATAGAAAGAAAAGTTGATAACTCTTACAGGAAAGTTGTGATTAAAGCCTTAAACGAAATTCCAAATACAAAAGATCTTCTACTTGTCAAAGATGCCGTGGAAGGTATAGAGGGAATGGCTGATAGATGTCAGGCGGCTTCGGACTCCCTTACGATACTTGCTCTGAGCATGTAATGAAATCTTATTCTGGCACTCTCATTGAGAGCAGAATCATAATTTGGAACCTTGAGGATTCAAGATCAATTTTTTCCATGGGCTATTATGGTAAGCCTCTCGGGATTTACAAACCCAAAGGAGTCGATTTTGACACACCCCTAATTCTCGATTTAATTGAAGGCTGTTATTTGGTCGAGTCAAAAGTGCTTACGATAAATGACGTCGATGGCAAGAAAATACTCTTGAAAAAGATGAAACAGATATGTAGAAAACAGTATATGGATTTTGATATAAAATATTTAGTATTCAAAAAATTGAGAGATGTTGGATATGTAGTCTCTCCTGGAATCAAATTTGGCTGTGATTTTGCTGTTTATGAACATGGTCCTGGAATTGACCATGCACCATATTTAGTACAGGTAGTGGATAATCGACATGACATAACAGCTACTGGAATCGTTCTTGCTGGAAGGCTAGCGACGACAGTAAAAAAGCAATTTATTCTAGCTGTCACATCGACCAAACCTAGTAGAGTATATTTTCTTAGTTTTGATTGGTGGAGAGCCTAAATGTCATTGTATCCAATCAACGTGTTTTTTTAAAGTTGAAATAGAACGAAAGATTTCTTAAAATTAAATGGAAGTTGATAAGTTCAAAAATAAGCGTCCAATAAAATGCATGGTCAGTTCTTTTGAATGATCTGAATAATGCTAATTTCCTTATCTTTTACCCTTATACAGCCACGGTTAGTAATTAGACGAGGACTTGAACCGATGTCATTGTTGTAATATTCTTCACGCTCCAGTTCCAGCGAACCTAAAGGGATTGCTTCGGCGGCCAAACCATTAGCCACCATTTGAGAGGCAAAAATTTCATTTACGTCCAGTTTTTTGAAAGTATCGGATTCTTCTTCCTCTTCATGTTTATTATTGGAATCTGTTGGCGCATGTACTTCATCATACATGCTTTTTCTATTTTTATACAGATAAATAAATTGTGTGAAAATTATTGAATTACTAAAATTTTCAGGATTTCAAGATATTGAATTGAATGTACACCATGGCTCGTTATATTTAATAATGTATTAGATATGCCTTGAACTTATGCCTCAAGGGGATGGAGTCATACTTGGTTAAACTTGATTTTGCAAACAAGGTTGTAGTAGTCACTGGAAGTGGAACTGGAATAGGGCAAGCTATCGCAATGAAGTTTGCAGAAAATGGTGCCAGTATTATACTGCTTGGAAGAAGGAAAGAACCACTTGAAGAGACTCAATCTGAATTACAAAGTATTATTTCAAAGGCTGGAAGTTCAGGTAAAATCAAAATATTCCCCGGTGTTGATGTATCGGATGAACAGGCAATAACGAATATGTTTAACACCATTGCAAAGGAAATAGGTCGTGTTGATATTCTTGTAAATAATGCTGGAGTTTCGGGACCTGTGAAACTTTTCACGAATTCAAATTTTTCAGATTTCAAAGAATGTGTAATGATCCATCTAACAGGTACATTTTGGACGACAATCAAATGCATTGAAAATATGCAAAAAGGCTCTAAGGTAATTACCATCTCTACTTTTTTCACAGAGGAAAACAAGTATGAACAACGCCCATATCGATTTAGGACTCCTTATACTAGTGCTCAAGGGGCCAAAAATAGACTAGCCGAAGCATTTGCATGGGAGTTGGTACCTGATGGAATACAATCAGTAGCAACAAATCCCGGACCCGTTCATTCAGATCGTATATACAAAACAGTATATCCTAAGGCAGCTGCTGAATTCTTACGCATTGGTGGATTTTCTGGGCTCTCATCTGCTGAAATAGAGAAAGCATTGTATCGACTTTTGAATGTATTAGGAGAAGAACAGACTGCAATTGATAAAGAAATGGATATGGTCGTGCAGCAAGTATTTAATGAAAGGATAAAAAATGAACAAGATAAAGTTCAGCTCACTTCATCATTACGAGAGCTATTATCAAAGACGCAGCAAATTGCTGAAAAGATACAAATGAATACAAAGAAAATGATAGTGGACAACGAGTTTCTCTCACAGGAACAGGTAGCAGAAATGGTACTTAACCTGTCATCTGAAAAGATGAGCAAGTTACTGAACGGAAAAATCGTACCAAACGACAGAGTATTCTATCCCACAAGACCAATAATTGGGACATTTACTCATCAGAAGGAAAGTGATATTTCAAATAAAGTTATTGTGCTTGTAATAAACTCTTCAAAGGAAAAAGATCTAAAGCGAGCAAAAAATATTGCAAATTCTCTTGTAAAAAAAATAAAACAATTAGTCATCCTAACAGGAGACCCCAAAGATTTGGGTTACTACAAAGAGTTTCACGCTCATTCCGTTAATTTGTCAAATGAACAAGCAGTTAAGGAAATGCTGAGAGTGGTCCGCGAAAAATTTTCTGCGATAGATGGGGTGGTATTTTTGACTGGAGATTATGATTATGAAGCTGCACTAAAGTCACTCAGTAGAACACAGTGGGATAAGATTGTAGAAAATTACCTTTTTGCTCCAGCACTAATAACTAGAGAATCAGTAGTGCATATGGTCCCCGATGGTGCACTAAGTGAGCCGTCTTTGTTCAAGGGCTCGAATGGAACTGTAATTATCATTGGCCCTGATTCTCCTGTAGGAGACAAGATTTCTGGGGTCGTGAGGGCAAGGTCAGAAATTTTTAGGGGCGCTCTGAGACCTCTCAATGCAACAGTTAATCAGGAATTGCGGGATGTGGTAAAATCCAACATAAGACAAAACTTGATACTAGCCGGTAATATTGAAGGCAGCCAACCGGATGAAGAAAAAATTCCTAGTTTGATACTGAATATCTTGTCACAGTCAAATAGTGGAAGTAAGAACCAGACCATTTTTTATGTCGATGAGTCCTAAGGGTAGTGTTATGTAAATCCGCTTTTTTTACGTCAGGCACTGCGCGAATATTACAAAAAGATACATTAATCTACGAGTCCTAACTATATTTTAGATGATTGATAAATACGTTTTAGATACAAGCGTAATAATCGATGGCAAGGTTCCAGATATTCTACGTGACAGGATTTCTCCTAACAGCCAAATTATCATCCCCATAGCAGTACTTGACGAACTCCAAGCACAAGCCTCCACTAATAAACCTCATGGAATAGAAGGATTGCTTCAAATCAAGAAGATAAGGGATGTTTGCAAGACAAGTAAAATAAATCTTGAATTTGTTGGAACAAGACCAACTATCGAAGAAATTAGACTGGCAAAACATGGGAGAATTGATGCCATAATAAAAGACATTGCTCTAGAAAACGATGCCACTCTGATAACGTGTGATTATGTTCAACATTTGGTATCAGAGGCACATGGAATAAAGTCTATACTCCTTAGTTCCTCTAAAGAGGATTCAGAATTGCGGTTTGAAAAATACTTTGATAACGATACGATGAGTATTCATCTTAAGGAAGGTACATGCCCGTTTGCAAAAAGAGGGGTACCCGGCAACTTGAAGGTTGTACAATTAGAAAATCAGAAACTTTCATCCAAGGAAGTGGATGAAATTACAAAGGAAATTTTAGAACAATCGCGCTTAAAAAAGGGTCTGAGGGAAATTAATAAGGAAGGGGCTACCGTTATCCAATTGGGTAAATATAGAATTGCAATTACTAAAGAACCATTCTCAGAATCCCAAGAAATTACTGTAGTAAGACCAATAGCAAAATTGACATTAGAAGATTACGGACTGAGTGAAAAACTATTAGCGCGGCTAACATCAAATGTAGAAGGAATAATTATAGCAGGTCCTCCTGGATCTGGAAAGAGTACATTGGCAAGCAGTCTTGCAGAGTTTTATGTCATGCAGAATAAAATAGTAAAAACATTTGAATCGCCCAGAGATTTACAAGTACCAAAGGAAGTAACCCAATACGGCCCACTTGAAGGGAGTTTCGAGAATGCTGTCGATATTCTATTGCTTGTGCGTCCCGACTATACCATTTTTGATGAGATAAGACGATATAGAGATTTTCAAGTTTTTTCTGACATGAAGTTAGCGGGAGTTGGAATGATTGGAGTGATCCATGCGAACAAACCATTGGATGCGGTTCAGAGATTTATCGGCAGAATAGAATTAGGAATGATACCTCAAATTCTAGACACAATAATTTTCATGGATGCTGGCATGGTGAAGAAGGTCTATGAAATATCACTCACCGTCAAAGTACCTTACAAGATGACAGAAGCTGATCTTGCTAGGCCGGTAGTTGAAGTCAAAGATTTTTCAACCGGACTAACTGAATATGAGATATACACATTTGGTGAAGAAAATGTAATTGTGCCTGTTGAACCAACTGACGAAGCCAACAAGAACAAAATATACAAACTTGCAGAATCGAAAATTAGGGATGTAATACGACGATTTGATCCCAACCCAGAGATTTCAATCCTATCGGACAACAAGGTGAGAATTAAGGTCCAGAAAGATGTAATTCCTAGGATAATTGGAAAAGGAGGGACAACCATCAACGAACTTGAAGACATGCTTGGTGTAAAAATAGATGTAGAAATGAAGACTCCTACTCTTGGCAAAGAAATATTCTTTGAAGTAAGCGAATCGGGCAACGGAGTTGTTATAAAGCTAGACGAAGAAACAATTGGTAACAAAGTAAATTTGTATATTGATGATGAATTTGTTTGTGCAAACCAAGTTGGAAAGAAATCGAGAATCAAAATAGACAAGAGATCGGAAAGCGGAAGAAGGATACTAAATGCAATAATTGCCGGACAAAAAATAAGAATTTTTCAAATTGATAACGGTTAATTCTATGGAAAAAATAAGAATGGCGGTTGCTTCACCATAAAACCTTTTCAGATAACAAAATTTTTGATATTTCACTTACTAATTCTGTAAATCGTACCATCCTCAAATGATAGCACATAGAGCAGTCCATCGGGTCCTGTCTTTATATCAGTTACCCCTGAGAAGCCCTCGCCAAATATCAACGAATCAAGTTCTTTGTTATTATCAATCACGCGATCTTCAAGTCCCGGATCGCTAAATTTGAAATCTACTCTCTCTTCGGTTAACTCGAATCTGTACAGATTACCATAACTGATATCACCTACAAATGCATTATTTGCATATTCTGTCCCCAATTTATCCGAATTCAAGAATTCAATATCAGTGATGCCAATAGAATTCCTGAAACTTAATATAGGATCCTTGTAATTTGAATCTGGAAAATTCACCAAATCATCCTGAGAAATTCCACTCTCCGATATTGGGCCCATTGTTAATTTCCAGCCACTATTGAATCCAGGACTAACCAGGTTAATTTCATCGAATGTTTGTTCACCGTTTTCCGTGTCCCATAAGGCTCCGGCAACAGGATCTATGCCTAGTCCAAAGCTGTTTCTTATTCCATACGCCTGATACCAATTTATAGGATCATTAGAGTTGTCACTCTTGAAGGGATTATTAGGTGCCGGAGAACCATCGTTTGCATTAGTTTTTAAAATTGCGCCACTAAAGTCCGGTTCAGGACCATTAACTATATTTTGATCTTTTCCGTTGCGTTGTAACTCTCCAGTTACTGAATATAGGTATCCATCATTACTTGCAACTAATTTTCCTCCTTGATGATTGGTGGCAGGAGTTCCAGGAAGATCCATAAATGCTTGTTCATTTGTTAGCTCCGGACCAGGTGCCAAGGTGTATTTGTATATTCTGTTTATCAACTGACCATCCTTTACCGTAGCGTACAAAAATACATTTTCACCAATTTTTTCTATTCCCAGTAGTCCGCGTTCATTCTTATTATCAACACTTATAGATACCAATGGCTGTGATTGAAGCATTCCGTTGCTAACTAGTCTTACATTTCCATCTTTTTCCAAGACCAAAATATTATTTTCGTCCACAAATAACATACTGGTAGGAGATGCAATTCCACTTACGAAAGCCTCTACTTTAAGGTTAGGATCTTTTACTGATGGTTGTGCATATAATAAATTATTTTGTAGCATAATTGCAATTGTGAAAATAAGTAAAGAAATGGCAAATAATTTTTTCATACTCAGAACAAAAGTACTTTGTAATTATTATATTTTGCCTATGGGTCATTCATATATCTTTTATACTCAGGTTTCCTCTGACAAGATGCCATCAACCAGTAGAATTGTTCTCAGTTGTCTCGCGAGATCAGTAACAGAGACAATACCAACAACCTTTCCGTCTGATAGTATGGGCAATCTGCGTATTTTGTGATTGACCATCCTTTGTACAGCTACTTCTACTGGAGTATCAGGACTTGCATAAGTTTGTATTTTTGACATTATTGTTCCTACCTTAACTTTGGAGGACACTAGATCCTTATTACAGATTTTCTTGACAAAATCCTTCTCAGTGATTATACCTATAGGAACGTTTTCTCTCTCCACAATAAGAGAGCTTATGCGTTTTTCAGTCATAATATTGGCAGCTTCCTTGGCTGTAATACCTTCATCAATCGAAATCACGTTCTTTGTCATTATATCCTGTACTCTATCGTTCAATAGACAATCTTAATACTCATCAAAATAAAAACCTAAGTCCGCAAATTACAAGATGTGTGTATTGTTGTTCACATTCTAACAAAATGACCTTGGCATTACAAATAAATTAAAATTACTAGTTCCTTACAGTTAAGGTGGAGTCTAAGTGAAGGCAGGAATAGTTGTTTTTCCAGGGAGTAACTGCGACCGAGATGTGTACCATATACTAAATAATGTCATAGGAATTAGTGCTCAATATGTTTGGCACACAGAAAAAACGATAGATGACTATGACGCTCTAATTTTACCTGGGGGATTCTCGTACGGAGATAGACTACGGGCAGGAGTCATAGCAGCTAAAAGCCCCATAGTCGATACAATAATGAAACAAGCAGACGAAGAATTACCAATTCTTGGAATTTGCAATGGGTTCCAAATATTAGTCGAAGCCGGATTACTACCAGGGGCACTAGTTAAAAATGATAAATTAAAATTTTCTTGCAAGTGGTTAGAAATGGAGGTGTTAAATGTTAACACCCCATTTACGAATTTGTTTAGGTTAAACGATAAAATCAAAATACCTATTGCGCATGGAGAGGGCAGATATGTAATAGATAATGATAAGCTAAATGAGCTACATCAAAATAACCAGATTGTTTTCAAGTACAAAGATCAAAATCCAAATGGATCTACTGAGATGATTGCAGCCGTTTGCAATAAAAGGGGAAACGTTATGGGATTAATGCCGCATCCAGAGCGGGCATCAGAATCAATCCTTTCACCCAACAAAACAAATAGTAATGCAGGATTGATATTCAAATCGTTAAAAAATTTTTTAACTCCATACATAAAGAATTGATTTAATAGATATAGAATGCTAACAAAAAAAGAAGAAATTCATCTGTTAAAAAAATTAGGTAGGAAACCCAATCTTTTAGAAATTGACATGATAGATGCCGAATGGTCTGAACACTGTTCATACAAGTCGTCGAAAAAATTTGTAAGATCATTACCATCACGCGGTAAAAGGGTAATAGTCGGTCCAGGATATGATGCGGGTGTATTGGATATTGGAGATGAAGACGTAATAACCGTTCATATTGAAAGCCATAATCATCCTTCAGCTGTTGAGCCATACGGAGGTGCCGCAACCGGCGTCGGTGGAGTGATAAGGGACATTATTTCGATGGGAACAAGGCCGATTGCTCTATTAGATGCACTTCGATTTTCTTCGTTAGTTGAAGAGAGTAACGCGTCAAAGTCGAAGTGGTTGTTTAAGAATGTTGTAAATGGGATTGCTGATTACGGTAATTGCATAGGTATTCCTACTGTTGGGGGGGACATAGAATTTGATAACTCCTTCAAGAATTATTGCCTGGTGGATGTTGCCGCAATTGGTCTTGGAAAGAAGAATCAGATTATATCCAATCATGCAGAAGACAATGACCTAGTAATACTTGCCGGTAATCCGACAGGAAAAGATGGAATACGAGGAGCGTCTTTTGCCTCAAAACTACTCGATGACGAAGAGGATAGATCTGCAGTTCAAATTCCCGATCCATTTTTGGAGAAATTATTGATTGAGGCTACAATAGAAGCATCGGATAGCAAGTGTATTAATGCCATGAAAGATCTCGGAGGAGGAGGCCTATCTTGTTGTCTTTCTGAGTTGTCCGACCTAGTAGACAGGGGAATTGAGGTCGAGTTATCTGCAGTTCATACCAAAATACCTGATCTTTCACCAAACGAGATAATGATTTCAGAGTCACAGGAAAGAATGGTGTACATCATAAGCAAAGAAAAATTATCTAAGTTTGAAGACATATTCAAAAAGTATGGCATAACATACTCGATTATTGGTAAGGTAAATGGTAATGAAAATCTGAGAATCCTCTACCGAGGAAAACCAATTGCCAATATATCATGCAATTTGATGGTTAATGCACCTCCGGCCAATAGAAAGTCAAAGAAACCAAAATACCTGAAAAGTCCAAATAAGAAGAGTCTTCATCACAAGGTGGATGATTATAATGAAACATTACTTCGATTACTGTCAAATCCTTCAATTGGTAATAAAGATTGGATATTTCAACAATATGATCATGAAGTAGGTCTGAGAACGGTTATAAAGCCTGGAGCAAATGGGTCAGTCTTAAGAGTAAACGACAACAAATTTGTATCTATAAAATTAGATGGAAATTCAAAACACTGTTATCTGGATCCTTATCAAGGAACATTAGGTTGTTTGTCTGAGGCGTGCAGAAACGTTATATCTACAGGAGCAGAGCCAATTGGAATTATAGATCATCTGCAGTTTGGTAGTCCTGAAAATCCTCAAATATATTGGACGTTCATGAAGTCAATTGAAGCGATAATAGACTTTTGTAAATTTATGCGCATCCCTGTAGTAGGAGGAAAGGTCAGTTTTTACAATGAAACAATGAATTCTCCTATTAAACCGTCACCTGTAATTGGCACTATTGGGTTAATCAGAGATCGAAGGCATATTACTAGCACTCTTGCAAATTTAGGAGATACGTTATTTATCATAGGACAAACAAAGGATGAATTAGGCGGTTCCGAATACTTTCATGCAACGTCTCGCTCCGAGTATGGAAAAGTACCAATGGTAGACCTGGAAATTGACAAAAAAAATGGATTGGCCGTGTTGGCATTGATACATAAAGGATTGATCAATTTCGCACATGATTGTTCAAAAGGCGGAATCGGGATTGCGCTAGCTGAATTAGCCATTTCCAGTAATCTAGGAATAGAGATTGACTTGGAACGAATTCCAAATAATTGCAAACGACATGACCACTTGCTGTTTTCGGAAAGCCATTCCAGGTTTATCATTGGGACCAATCAAGCAGATAAAGTTAAAAGAATATTAAAAACTCGAAAATGTGTTTTTTCTGAAATAGGTAAGGTCGATGGAACTAGGACATTGAATTTACGCGGCTCGGGTGACCAAATAATGGAATTAACGGTCAGCGATTTAGATAAAGCCTACAACACAATGAGTAAAATAATGGACGGCTCTTAGTCACAAATTTATTTGGAGTAAGTTTTAATTAAATGGATCAAGAAGAGATGATCGATAATGGTTTATGAGAATTGTGGAGTCGTCGGTTTTTTTTCTCTGGATCGCTATAACGTGGTACCATATGTAATTGATTCGTTGCGTTCTCTACAGCACAGAGGACAAGAGGCTTGGGGTTTCGCCGTACCATCAAAATCTCCTTACAAAAATTTGGGCTTGGTTTCTGCATCAAGAAATTTTAGAAGTATCATTAGAAAATTCAATTCTCATGCTGCTATTGGTCATGTAAGATATTCTACATTTGGAAAGAGTAATTTAGAAAATGCACAGCCTCTAAAAATCAAAGATCTGTGCATAGCACATAATGGCACCATAGCCAACGTCGAAGAATTATCAAACATGGTAGGAGGATGCACTTTTTCTCCACAAACAATGACGGATACACTACTAGCTGCACAAAGATTAATGATGCATCTTGAAAAAAATGATAACATGGTTGAAGCACTTCGGGTATTAAAAGAGGAAATGATAGGCTCTTTTTGCTTTACGCTTTTAACCGATGATGGTTCGGTTTATGCTGTCCGTGATACACGTGGATTCAGACCTCTAGTACTAGGTCACATTGAAGAATCGAATACATATATGATATCATCCGAATCATGTGCTATTGATACCCTTGGTGGTAAACTTATAGGCGATATCCAACCTGGAGAATTGTTGAAACTAAGCTCAAAGGGTATCGAAAGACAACAATTTTCTACTAGTGAGTATCATTCACATTGTGCTTTTGAATTTACTTATTTCGCACATCCAAGTTCTGTCATAGAAGGAGTAAACGTATATGAGGCCAGAAAAAAAATGGGCCACAATCTAGCAAGAAAATATCCCGTCCATGATGCGGATGTAGTCATACCAGTTCCAGATTCGGCCAGACCTGCGGCCCTAGGTTACGCCGAAGAACTGGGAATCCATTTCGAAGAGGGTTTATTAAAAGACAGATATAGGAAGAAAGGTTCGATGAGAAGCTTTATTGAACCTTTTCATGGAGAGCGTATTGAAATTAACAAGGGCATTATTCCAATACCAGAAGTAATCAAAAGTAAAAACGTAGTAGTAATTGACGATAGCATAGTTAGAGGTACAAGTTCACAATCCATCATAAAGATTCTCAGGTCGGCTGGCGCATCAAAGATTACACTCATAGTTACTTTTCCACCAATAAAATATCCATGCTATGCAGGAATTGATTTCCCGTCCCAAGATGAACTTTTGGCGTTCCAGAATCAACAACACGGTGATCTCCAACTCGAATCTGAAATTGCAAAAAGCATTGGGGCGGATAAAGTAATTTACAATGATACCGTTACTTTGGCAGAGGCTATCGGGATTAATGAAAAGGAATTGTGCTTTTCTTGTTCTACTGGTAATTACAAGCCACTAGGAATAAAGCCTGTATTCAAGACTCGGGCTGAAGTAAAGGGAGAAGTTTAGAATAACCTTACAATAAATTTTACCGCACATTTGGACAAATAGTGACTGGCGACTGATTATGAATATAGGTCCAGTAAATTGCTTAAATATTTGAAAATTGAATTAATCTGAATTGAAGAAACTGAATCTTCTCTATTGCGCTGCAGGAGTAGTTTCGATATCTATTATCATTTATTTTGTGATTCAGTACTATCAACGTCCTGACTATGTTCTGGAAGTCGATGCAATGAGGGAGGACCAGTCACTTTTCACAAATAGCAGGATAATACTAACAAACGCAGGAAAAGAGCCAATTTCTAATGTGAAAGTATTTTATGGAGTTAAAAACGAAACAATTCAAACTATTAATCCCGGAGACAAAATATCACTCTCGCCTCCGGAAGGAAGTAACTTGAATGTTGTCAGAATTATAGCAGACAATGGGATAAATATTACAGCAGGATATAGAACTCCCATTAAAATGCCAGGAATGATGGGTTCATAAGTATTACATCTTCTTCCCACGATTATTAGAAAGCCCGTTAGTACACAGTTACTCGAAAGTGCTTTTGTATTCATTATAACTAAAAATCATGACATTAAAATTACCGATTGTCAATTTTTTTCTATTGAAAAATTCAGTATTCAAGTCGCTATGTCAGGAAATAATCAAAGTTGATTCTTCAATTAGATCTGCCGGAATTACAAATGAAGACGGTGTAATATTGCACATTAGTCACCGCAAGGGTATCAAACCATTACTTTCTTCCGAAGAACGTGCTCAGTATGCTATTACTGCAGCAACCAGGCAATTTACAAGACTTAGGTGGGAAGTCTTATTGGGAAAGATACAGTATGCAAGTTCTCATTACTCCAAACTTATTCGGGCCACTATCCCCATCACTGACGATAATAGAAAATTATCATTTGTGATAATACTATCCCTGGACGCAGGAACAGACAATTTTCATGAAATAATAGTAGAAAAGATAATTCCATTGATAAAGAAGAGGAAATCTGCTTTGATAAAATCCTGACGCCAAAGTGAATATTAAAGTTTTTTGAGATTATTTATTTTGCAGAAAATCCGCCATCTATAGTCAGAGTAATTCCTGTAATCCAATTCGCATCATCCGAACATAGAAAAACAACCGCTCCAGAAATATCGCTAGTGTTTCCAATCCTCCTTAGGGGAAACGATGATTCCAATAGTTCCTTAGACTTTTCATCCTGTAGATAAGGCTCTATCATGGGACTTCTTATTGTGGATGGCACAATGCAATTACATCTAATACCATATGGACCATACTCTACTGCAATACTCTTTGTAAACATTATGATACCAGCTTTGGTAGCACCATATATCGAAAGGGGAACATTTGGAATAGCGCGTATGCCCAGCAATGATGAAATATTTACTATGTTTCCATTTTTTTTATCCATTATTATTGGCAGGACTACCTTTGTCATCTGAAAAGTCCCGATCAGATTTGTAGATATAAGATTGTCCCATTGATCCTCACTCATTTGGTGAAACGGAATTGGGTCATTTAGAACGCCAGCGTTATTTACAAGAATATCCACAGTGTCAAATGAAGATATAGTTTGTTCAATAACATTCAGTACTTCTGCTTCTTTAGTAATATCCGCACTTACCGCAAGTAAATTACTACTATTATCATTATCTGAAATAACCTTTGTCAATTTTGAACGACTTCTACCTACGAGAGTCACCTTGCAACCTTCTTTAAGTAGCCGTTCAGTCGTGGATCTTCCTACGCCCCCACCAGCGCCTGTTACAATTGCAACTTTTCCTTTGAGACTCATATCATAAACAATACATCTATAAACTTTTAAAGTTTAAAGAAATATAGATACTTTAAATTTGTAATAAATTTGTATTCTAACGATGAAGTTGCCCCTTTCCTTTTACAAGTACGGATTTTCCCCCAACGGTATTACGTTAGGAATCATAGGCGGAGGCCAACTTGGAAAGATGATTGGAATCGAGGCAAAAAGAATGTCGATGAAGCTTGCGTATTTAGATCCTGATATGAACTGTCCTGCATCAACCATTGCTGATCAAATGATCGTAAGTGATTTCAAAGATGAAAAATCTATTTTGGAACTAGCCGAAAAAGTTGACGTATTAACTTATGAAATTGAGCTTGCAAACTCTTCGGTTTTAAGAGATCTTGAATCTAGAGGGCATTCGATTCATCCAGCTTCTGGTGTATTGAACACAATTCAAAACAAACTTCGGCAAAAGAAATTTTTAAAAGCAAAAGGTATGCCGGTTCCAGCATTTGAAGAAGTCACTTCAGTAGAACAAGTGAAAAAAATCTGCAAGGAATTTGGTTATCCATCAGTATTGAAGGCCTGCGAGGATTCCTATGACGGAAGAGGAAATTTTTTAGTCAGATCTGTCAGTGACGTTGAAAGAGGAATCAAGTATTTTGAAAGAAGACGATGCATGGTAGAAAAATACATTCATTTTACAAAAGAGATTTCTGTGATGGTTGCTCGCAATACTCGTGGACAAATCGTATCGTTTCCTGTAGTCCAAAACATTCACACAAACGGTATTTTGGATACGACTATAGTCCCATCAGGAGAAAATAGAATGGTGGAATCTAATGCAAAGTCGATAGCTGAAAAAGTAGTAAAGTCATTAAGAGGTGTTGGTATATTTGGTATCGAAATGTTTCTGAAAGACAATAAGATAATGATTAACGAAATAGCTCCCAGGCCTCATAACTCTGGTCATTATTCAATTGAAGCATGTAGCGTTTCACAATTTGAACAACATATTAGAGCCATACTTGGACTGCCGCTAGTAGAACCTAGATTGCTATCTCCAGTTGTCATGATGAATATTCTGGGGATTCCTGATTACTCTGGAGAGTATTCGTTTAAAGGAATCGAAAAGGCTTTGTCCGTTCCTGGTCTTAAACTACATTTTTATGGTAAAAGGATTACAAAACCCCAGAGAAAATTGGGTCATTTTACGGTCACCGCAGAAAGGATAGAGGAAGCGTTATCTAGAGCTAGAAGAGTAAAGAAGTTGTTAACAATTGGAAAGCGAAGTGGAAATAAACAAGAAAAATAAGCCACTTGTTGGCATCATTATGGGAAGTGATTCTGACCTGCAGGTAATGAACCAGGCATCAGAATTTTTAGAGAAGAACCATGTTCCATATGAAATGCAGATAGTCTCAGCTCACAGGACACCCGAACTAATGTTCGAGTACGCGAAAAGTGCAAAAAAACGCGGCTTAAGGGTAATAATTGCAGGAGCTGGGGGATCTGCACATTTGCCAGGCATGATAGCATCACTGACTACCTTGCCTGTAATAGGCGTTCCTATAGAGAGTCATAATTTAAAGGGAATTGATTCTCTACTTTCTATTGTTCAGATGCCAACGGGAATTCCCGTGGCCTGTGTTGCAATAGACGGTTCTATAAACGCAGCAATCTTGGCGTGTCAAATCTTGGCACTAAGTTCAAAAAATATTTCAACATATGTTGAAGAATATAGAAAAAATTTGCACCATAGCGTTATCAAAAAAAGAGAACGAATGAATAAAAAGTAGCATTACCTTCCCTGGATTAATTTAACAAATGTATAACATCATTATGAATAGCGCTACAGTGATGCCAAGTGAGGCTTTTGTTATATTCATTGACTTATTCAAAGCCTTAGCATAATTATCAAATTGGTCGCTACCCATTAATTTTATTTCCGAATAACCTTCCAAATATGAGCAGCTCGAAGATGTCGATGTTGTATTGGATAGTGCCTTCTGAGAGATTTCTTTAAAGGCACAAACAATATTTTCGTCAGTAGTAACATTACCTAGAGCATAATATCCTTGGCGTGTCCTTTTTCCAGAGCTAGAATGTGTGTCTGACGAGCAAACTTCTAACATATTAAAACCCTGTTTGTTTAATTCCTCCAGAATTTTTTCTCGCAGTCCATTTACAAGATTATTCGAGTCTGACCAACCGATAAGGTAATTTTGATTGTCGATTTGAAAATTAATAACTCCAATACCGGCTCCACCAAGTTCAATAAATTTGATACTCGAAGTCATAGAGTTAGCATATCCAACTTTGTACGAGTGATATTGGTGATCCTTAAGCTTATTTAAGGATGTTAGAGCGAGATCACAGATAATCTCTTCTTCTTCCGATGATATCTTCTTCCCTAATCCATTATGTGCATCAACGACCATGATGTTAGAGTATCCTACTTCAGTTGCATATCGTTCGATTCTTTCTCGAATTGAATACGGCAGATCTTCCATACCGCCATCTTTTGAAACGGTCATGATCACAACGGTTTTAAAATTAATGCAGGTTAAAGTAAAATCATTTGATTTTGTTTGTAAAGGCAAGGAACACTCCTTGCCAGTATTTTTAAGAACGGAATTTTTTAGCGATTCAAGATATTTGTTGACTTCCCCGTTTGTAGGTAGATTTTTAGAATGGTCAGAAACACTGTGTAGAACTATTGCGTTGTTTTCAAAGAATTTAAATATCTTGTGAGGCAAATCACTTCCTCCTATAGGATTAAATGGCCCTGGATGTACATCAGGCAAAACAACAAATACGCTTTTATCTTGATTCCTTTCAAATTTAATCATCATAGTTTTTATTTTATCTATTTTGGATCTCGAGTCGAATATATCTTCCATTTTCTCTTGCTTATTTTCTGTCCACGCCGATAGAAACGCCTGTAGAATTCTGAACGTGCTTTTTAAATGAGGATATCCAGCTCTGTCAGCTAAAATAGACCATACAACTCCCACAATATAGATAATTGAACCTAGGACAAGTACTCCAAGATAATCCTGCGGAATCAATGTAGTGGCATATGGTAACAAGTTAGAAAAAAGTATCACAGGCATTACAAATGAAATTAATATAGATTTAAGCATTCTTGCTCCAAAGACGGACGTAAAAATACCGTAGCGAAGTCCGCTCGCTATGAATAATCCCCCAAGACAGTAACTAAGAATACTAGAATTTTTGGTAAAGATAACATTTGCAAATAATCCTATCAAAATAGTTACTAACCAAAGAGAGTTTGAGAAAGCTGCAACATGAATCACTTTTGAAATCTTGTTTGTTGGAGTTCCTCTAAGTAAGAATAAATCCAGAAAAAATCCCGCACAAATGATGACAACACTTAAAATTAAATGAAGGAACAGTTCTGTTACAGAATACGTTTCATGATTAATGCCCACGATCGCTAACGACGAAATTATTGCAATAATTGCTGAAGTCTTATACGAAGATGGGTTTAATAGTGTAAAATACCACCTTCTATGGATATCAGTTACACTATCTTCACTTATCAATTAAGTTACTGTTGAAATTCTATACTGGAAAAACGATTCTAATGATAAGTGATATTCCGATAAGAGCACCGGTAACACCTAGGATAACTTCTGGTTTTACTTTTACACCTCGGGTTTCATCTTCAAAAAACCTCAATAAACCTGCGCTTGATGCAGGCAACGGTGCATTTTTCTTCTTTCCTTCACCCAATGTGAAAGTTCTTGATGAATCATCTCTTAAATACATTCCGTTTTATTTCTCGTTATGATTAGATAGTCTTAATATTTCAGTGATAAAATTACTTTTTTCTAAGATTTTAATATAATAGTCAATAACTCTCAATATTTGTTCCTCTTCAATTAAATTTGTGTCTGTGCCTATTTTACCAATAAGTTCTGCCAACCTATTTCCAATTTTTACATTAATGCTATCCTTATAGTTTACCTGATCTGAACGGCTGAGATTTTTCTCCGGTTCTTGTGGTTCGGTACTAGTTTTGTTCCCACAAATAATACATTTAGTTTCGTTATTTTTTTTGACTTGTATTCCGCTGCATTTCTCGCATGGTTCAGATAGTAGCGTTCCTCCCTTAAGTAGGGATTCCGCAGCATCTTTCAAATTTTCTTTATACTTATTGTCAGATACTGACATCTTTAGCATTTAACCTATCATTAATGTAAATTAAAGTCTTCTCACACAATTCAAATTATTGAGATTTTGATTGTTGATTTTACGGTATTAATAAATTTCAATTTTTTCAATCAAACAGGTAATCCTTGATACTTGGCCTGCATCGGGCAAGGCTTAATAATGAGAATAATTCAATTGAGATTAATTACAATATGGCGGTGATATGCAAAAAATGTGGACTACCAAACGACCTATGTGCATGTGGCGAGCTGGATAAAGAAGATACTAGAATTGTAATAAGACTTGAAACAAGAAGATTTTCAAAAACTACTACCATGATCGAAGGCATTGATCCAAAGTTGAGTGATATACAACACATTGTTAAAGAATTGAAAAGCAAACTAGCGTGTGGTGGAACTGCAAAAGCTGGTTTCATAATGTTGCAGGGAGATCACAGGGAAGACGTAAAGTCTTATCTAGTGAAATTTGGTTTCACTGAATCTGCAATAGAAGTACAATAGTAACTTAAAGTTTGAATTACAAGATTTCAAGTTTTAATAATGTTGTTTGATTCAATAACTCTGAAAAAATAAAAAACAAAAAATAAGAAATTTGTGGGTCGACTTACATTGATTTACCAATGATGTTTTTCATCAGGAATCAGACCTATCTGACCTGATTCGAAATATTTGTCCAGTTCTCTTATCCAACTTTCCTTTGCAGAACCTCCACCCAAGCCTTTTCTTCTCAAATAGAAAGCAATTACTGCTAGCAAGAACACCGCAAACATAATTGTTCCAAATATGTAGACCATTACATCATAGAACAAGGGATCGTACGATGGACCGATTTGACCGATCAGACTGTGTAGTGTATTTCCAATCATTGTAAAGAGTCCTTCAATTCCGCTCATTATCTATTAGCACATTAATGCTATGATATATACATTTTGGTGAGATGGTGGAAACAAGCCTAAAATCGGATATACATTCACAATTAATACGAAAATCGAAAAAGTTATGCAAAGAACAATATAATTGCAATTAATAGAGATGCATCTTGAGAGCGGAACACATACAGAAAATTTATGAAGTTTTTCACTAGCAAGAGTAATGAATATAAAATAAAAAAATAGTAGTAAAGTAGCGCTATGCGCTTACGGATTTTTTACTCCTACTCATCATAATAAATGCAGCAGCTACGGCGCCAAATATTACGACAATTGCGATAGTGTAGATCGCAGCGTCACCGATGTTCTTGCCAAAGAAGGCAGTTCCAGAACCATATGCGCCAGCTTGTTGAGCATTGGATACCTTTTCCTTAGCTAAACGAAGTTGTTCTTCAACACTAAGTGCTCCTCCGGGATCTGTGCCAGTGTATTGTGCATTTGCGGTTTGATAGAAGGATATCGCTAAAGGTCCCATTGCAATCAGTATGGATGCTATTGTAACTACGGTAAGTGAGTTCATACTAAATTTGTAATTTTAAATCCAATTATATAACTTTATTGGTGTTAAAAAAATTTTAACTGAAATTTTCGATATCCTCGCACGGGGAATTTAGGAATTTCTAGTCACACGTCTTATAAGTAACATTTAAGATGCTCAATATTGATTCGTACTTGAATGGCTCGAATTCATGCACATACACATGGAAAATCGCACTCAACACGTCCCGTCTCTTTCAGTGCTCCTTCTTGGATTAATCAGAAATCTCAATTGTCTACGATTATAGTTCAACTTTCAAAGGATGGGCTTAGTCCAAGTGAGATCGGGATTAAGATGAGGGATCAATATGGAGTTCCATTAATAAAGCCAATATTAGGTAAGGGGATAAACCAGCTTCTTGAAGAAAATAATTCCACTCCAGAAATGCCCGAAGACCTTAACCAACTTGTTCAAAAGGCATTGGCTCTTCAGAAACATCTAAAGGTGCATAATACTGATAAGAGGAATATCCGTTCCCTAGAGTTGATAGAAGCTAAAATCCATAGACTTTCAAAATACTATAAAAGGAAAGGAAAAATTTCGCAAAATTGGAAATATGCGGCTGTTATTGCTAGACTTGAATAATGAATTAAATGGGTCACAACGAATTTAATGAAAATATAAATTCTTTAAGTGAAAAAGTAAGAAATCTAATTGACGAAAAAAAGGATATTCTACTAGTATCTAATTCTTCATGTGATGGAATTATTTCAGCCAGCGTATTGATTAGATCAATTTGGAAATCTGGCGGAAAAGCAAGCGCACGCTTTGTGAGTAATTTTACTCAAGAAAGTATTGATCAATTGAAGAATGAGGATCATGAATTTTATTTTTTTACCGATATTGGTACTGGTTTCACCGAACTCTTCAATAAGCTTTTTTCGAAAAATTGGGTCATAATTGATCACAAGAAACTTTCCTTTGCCGAAATAGCGACTGATGATAATAGCGCCATACTAAATCCCTGGAAATATGATATTGACGGAAGGAAAGAAATTTCGTCAGGTGGAATCTCTTATCTTGTAGTGAAAAATTTGGACAAAAAATTTGTAGATCTATCTTCTCTTGCAATTGTTTCCGCGCTGGCAGATTCCCAAGACGTAGGTGACAAAAGATCACTTATTGGTCTTAATAATGAGATACTTGATATTTCGAAAAAAAGTGGAGTAATTCGAACAGATATTGATCTTTTGTTGTCTTTTAATGAATCCCTGCCTATTCACGAATCCATTGCTAACACTTTTGTTCCATATTTACGTGGGCTAACCTGTAACGGAAGCAAGTGTCTTGAAGTCCTAAAGAAAACTAATATTCCCTTGAAAAAAAATGGAAGGTGGAGAACAATAGCCGATACTAGCCAAGAAGAAAAATTTCTGATAATTGAAACCATTAAGGACTTCCTTAATTCACAAATTAACGGTACCATTGAAAAAATAGAAAGCATGTTAATAGGGTATAACTACTTTCTTCCAACTGAGGAATATGGTAGCCACGTGTATGAGGCACGCAGATTTTCAGAGTTATTGAGTTCCTGTGCCATGAGTAAAAAAACAGGATTGGGCATGAGTATTTGCCTTGGTGAACGATCAAGTGCTCTTCAAGAGGCGGCGATTGATGAGCAGGACTTTAAGAATGATTCCCATAAACTTGTATCAAAAATCCTAAAAGAAAAATGGAGATTTTCTGATAAAGGTTCGCATGTAATTATTAATGCCGATGGCATAATTGAACCCGATTATGTGGGTTACCTTTCTCGTTTATTGACTTCATATTACCAGTTCAATAACAACAAAGTAATCATAATAAAAACGGCAATCGATGAAGACTACTCCAAATATTTCCTTGGCTCTTTGCATGAAAGTATTGATGTAGAACAAATGACCAAGGAGTTATCAGATAAAATTGACGGAATTACGATCACATTTAGTAATAGCGATGGACAGATGATCATAAATCCACTCCAAGAGGATTCACTGATGTCTATTATTTTGAAGCAATTTAAGATTTCACTATGAGAGAAGGATTTAATATCAAGTCCAGTATGAAAATACTCTTTAACAGTAAGAAGGAACTTGATACTATGATCAATGTGCTCGCCCCAGATAATATTCGCATTCCTGAAGGATTGAAAATTGATATTAAATCAAAAAATAACTATCTCCTCATTGATGTTTTTTGCAAAAATGGTTCAGGAACGTTCCTTAATACAATAGATGAGATCCTAGAGCACATATCACTATCAAGGACATTGACAGCCAATGATTGATCCCAAAATTGTGAAGGATAATCCTAATCTCTTACAAGACATGCTAAAGAAGAGAAAAGTTGATTTCCCTTTTTCTGAATTACTGGACATGGATAGAAAAAGGCGCGAACTAATAATAGAAACTCAGAAATTCAGACACCGGAAAAATACGCTATCACAAAGTATCGCGAATAAGAAGAAGAATCAAGAAAGTGTTGATCGAGAGCTTGATGAAATGAAAAAAGTTGGCGAGCAAATGGTCAGTTTGGAAAACAAGAGGGATGCGGTAGAAAAGAGATTTTCAGATTTAATTTATTCTATTCCCAATTTATTACAGGAGTCAGTGCCAATTGGTGATAGTGAGAAGGAAAATATCGTTATAAGAACATATAATGATTTCATAAAATCTAAAGTTACAAGGGACCACGTTGATTTGGCAAATTCCCTAGGATTGATTGACTTGGAAAGAGCGGCGAAGATATCCGGAGCCAGATTTTATTTCCTGAAAAATGAGCTTGTTCTGATGAATCAAGCTTTGACAAACTATGCTCTGGACTTTCTTGTTGAAAACGGGTATCAATTGATTCAGCCTCCGTTTATGCTGAAGAACGATGCAATTAAAGGCTCCATTATCATGGATGATTTTGAAGACGTAATCTACAAAATTGAGAATGAAGACCTGTATATGATTGGGACATCAGAACACGCAATGGCTTCGATGCATATGGATGAGATTTTGGATTCAAAAGACCTTCCTCTTAGATACGGCAGTATTAGTCCATGTTTCAGAAAGGAAGCAGGAGCTCATGGAAAAGACATGAAAGGAATTTTTAGAGTCCATCAATTTGAAAAGGTAGAACAATTTGTGGTAACAGACTCTCCAAACTCTTCCGCTGAACACGAAAGAATGTTAAGTATAACAGAAAGGTTTTACCAAAATTTGGAAATACCGTTCAGGATTGTATTGTTAAGTAGCGCAGATACAGGGAAAGTATCATCAAAGACTTATGATATCGAGGCCTGGATGCCCGGGCAAGACAAGTATAGAGAAATAGCTTCTTGTTCCAATTGTATCGACTTCCAGGCGAGAAGATTAAGGATACGTCACAGAGGAAAAGTCAATGAAGAGACACAGCTTGTACATACACTGAACAGTACCCTTGTCGCCACTGAGCGAACAATGGTAGCAATTCTTGAGAATTATCAAACAACTAATCAGAGTGTAATAGTTCCAACAGTACTGCGAAAATACATGGGGGGCATGAAAGAAATAAAAGTAAAATGAATTATATTTTTGAGTTTAGAAGAACTTATTAATTATTAGTTAACTTCACTTGATGTAAGTTCCACCTGCAGAGGTAAAAACATCTAGACATATATCGCAATTAAATTTTTGAATTTAATCTAGAATTGTTTTCTAGTTTAAAAAAAATCCATACCACTTTTTTATCAAATCAGTTTACTGTAGTGCAGAAGTAACACAAGATTTAAAAAAGGGAATAAAGCAACTCATGGAAAAATCGGTTGAGTGATGAACAAGATACAACCAAGCTCATCCACCAGTTGCTTGTGTTTAGACAGTTGCAAGTGGCGGGTTGTTTTATATAGGATGCGAGTTATAGAAATCGGCTAACAACTCTACAAACGTGTCAAATTACATAAAAATCTATTTTTTCCTTATTGCATAGCATTAGGACGTTCCGAAAGATGAATTTCCTTTGTATAGGTTTTGCCAAGTTGTGGTGGAAATTGTACTATTTTATTTCACAGTCACCAAAGTCACGATCACCGTCAAGCGGACTGAAGGTTCCAATTTTGTCGGTTCCCGGCCCACATCTAAAGTAATCTGCTCCAGGTCCGCCTCTGAGTGTATCATTACCAGGCCCGCCATACAGGCGATCATCACCCTGTCCTCCATCTAAAATGTCATTGGCCAATCCACCATACAATACATCATTTTCTGTTGCTCCAAAAATTTTATCCCGTCCATCATCCCCATGCAATTCATCATTTCCTGGTCCTCCATCCAAAGTATCAAAGTCGTCGCCACCCGATAAATAGTCATTACCCGCAGAACCATTCAAGAGGTCAACCCCTTGCTGTCCTTCAATTTCATCGTTCCCATCCAATCCATCAATAGTATCTTGTCCGTTGCGGCCGCGAATATCATCATCGGTTATTGTTCCCCTAATATTGTCCGGGCCTGAGGCGCCATTAATATCAACTGCTCGAGAAACTAAAACTGGTCTAAATAGTAAAAATAAACTGCATACAATGATTATGAATCCAATTTGGTAAAACAAATCAGAACTTCTTTTTCTTAATATTAGCATGGTTCTCCAATCATTTTGCATTCAATACTTATTAAAGATGATTATTAAAGTTGGGAGAAAATGTTAGTGGGATTGGAGGCGAGAGTGAGTTCTATTTATATTATTTTGGCATATCTCAGTCAGTGGATTTAATGAAACCGAATACAACTAGGACTGCATGTTTTTTAATCTTAAGTTTGTCTCTTGTGTTAGTAACAGCACAAGGAATTTCAAGTAATTACATTAAATTGTGGGCTGAAGGATTGCAATCTTCAAATAATGAAAAATCGCGGATTATAGAAATACAAGATGACTCGTAGAGTCGCATATATATACATCCCCTCCCCACATTAGCAAAGAATCTGAAGGTACTAATCAAAGTACTAATGATTTACCCGATGTTAGTAGTCAAGAAGAATCTGAAGGTAAATCAAACAGGCAATGGCGTGCAAGGTGGAGTATTGGTTGGTGAAACAGCTTCTGAAAGTACTAATCAGACTGACGGTGGGGTAACAGACAAGCCGAAAGGATGGCATGAAATACATCCCACTTGGAAAGTTGTCAACGAATAGTATTGATACGTAATTCATAGAGTATTCAGTCAAGAATTCGTAGTTCGCCAGGCAATTTAGCAATCACCTATGCTTATTGATGGTTGTCACCCAATTTTCTTCTGACTTTAATTTTTCTATCTCCAGCAACGCACGCTCAAATTGAAGTTACTACTGATGAGAATATGTCAACTGCAAATATTTAATAGCACAATAAGTTGATTGGTGCCTATCCGGTGAAACACAGAGGGCACCATTCATATCATCTACAAACCTAATGAAATGGATGGAATCATTTATTGGAAAATTTATTTAAATTTCTAATACAAGTACCTAATTTTGGATGGGCTTCAGAGTAAACTAAGGTAAGTCATATTCTTATATGTAGTAGAAGTAAGAGTTGATTACTTCCTAAACAGTTTGAGACACTGACTGGTGGGATCCTACGCTTTCTAATCCCATCGGTTTAAATTATTTTATAATTTGTTGGCAATATTATCACGAACATACTGAATGATACCATCATACGTTCGTTGGTGGAATTATTTTCGTCCGTTATCGCGTACGGCTCTAGTTCCGCCGGTTATATTTTCTTTTGCGTGTCTATATCAAATGTTCCGATCTAAAAATTGTAGTTGTTCTGTTCCACTAGAACTCGCATATTGTTATTAAAAATAAAAATAAAAAAATTAGGTGGACTCTATTGCGTGTTTGTACCAGTATTATTCACGGACGCAGTTGTTGTATCGTCAGTACCTTTAATTTTGATTTGTCCTCTAATCATTCCGTCTGGATGGTCTGTTGTGTGAACGTTAACATAAGTATTCCCGCTACCCATCTTGTCTTTTAGATCTTCTAATGACTTTCCTTCCATAGGACCTTGAAGATTAGAATCTGTGAAATTGCCTCTCATTGTCATTCCAATTGGATTATCTGAATGTTTGCTGGATTTCATTAGATCAACTATCGGCTCACCATTCTCCGTTCCCATTCCTTGGTAGATATTAAGGGCAGTAGCATCAGTTATTCCAGTTACATTCATTTTCCAAGTCATGATATCATCTTTTGTTTTGAAATTTATAACCCCTTCTGCTGGTGTATCCACAGGTGGAACCTCGTTATTTCCGTCTTATTTTGCTCGGAATTTTTCATTTTGGTCATAAGTGTCTGTTATTCCTAAGAGTGTCAAGGAGAACAACGCTGCCGAAATAATCACAGAGTACACGTAAACATTCTTGGCCATACCACTGAGGCAGAAGATGTTCTTTATAAATGCTACAACATATTCGCATGTATATGGATTATTTGGATATACTTCGATACTCATACTAAAGACCTTATATAGATCCTAATCAAATTATTCCATAATACCTTCAGAATGAAAATTTGTCCCATTCATGTTGCAATTGCGTTCCTTTTTGTTTTTGTAATCATTCTTCAAATTAATATAGTTACTGGAGCACAGGAAATCCCTTTCTCTCCAACTAAAAAGCAAGAAAATTATGCATTTATTAATGAATGGGGTTCCAAGGGAACTGGCAATGGGGAATTTCTCCGTCCTCACGATCTAGAATTTAGCAATGGATACAAATATCTTTATGCAGTTGACAGGGATGGAAATCGAATTCAAGTGTTTAATAAAAACGGTACATTTCTTTTTAAGTTTGGAGAAAAGGGCCAAGGCGACGGACAATTCTTGATACCATATGGACTAGATGTTGATGCAAGAGGACATGTTTGGGTTGCTGATAGGGGCAACCACAGAATACAGCAATTTGATAGCAGGGGCAATTTTATTTCAAAATTCGGCAACGAGGATAGTCATCCAAGCAGTAAATTAGGTAAATTTGATAACCCAAGACACGTAGAAGTAGATCGAAATTTAGAATTTGTATATGTGGCGGATTCCAAAAATAATCGAATTCAACAGTTTGACATAAACGGTACATTTGTAAGGGCCATTGGAGAGTTAGGGAATAAACCAGGTGAGTTTAATCTTCCCACCACTATTGAACAGGATTCAAAAGGTGACTTTTTCGTGACTGAAAGAGGAAACGAACGTATTCAGAAATTTGACAGTAAATGGAAGCCATTGTTGGTTTGGGGAACTAAAGGATCGGAAAATAATCAGTTTTGTCATCTTGAACACCTTGCATTAGATAAGCATGGTAATGTGTACGTAACTGACCCACAGTCAGATCCAGGCTGCAGTATGCAGGCTCGAGTACTTAAGTTTGATAATGATGGTAATTTTCTAGCCAAGTTTGGTTCTGATGAAGTGGGCGTGGGCCAATTAGAGGACCCTGAACATTTGGCAGTAGACACTTATGGAGACGTATACGTCTCGGATAGAAAGAATAATAAAATTTTAGTATTTTCCCGTACATATACCGGTTAGATTTTGGTAGCCTGTATTTATTTTTGTATCATTTTCGCTTTTGTCATGCTCGGATGTTATTATAATTTAACCTATGCAGAAAATGCGGGTAACATTAAAGATAAACCAGAAAAGATCCATGATTTCAATTTTGTTGCTGCTGGTGACTTTGGTTGTGGCGATGAACCTAATAGAACAATTGAAGGAATGATCGAGAAAGATCCCGAGATTGTCATAGCCTTAGGTGATCTTTCCTATGATAAATCGGCTGCGTGTTGGCTTAACAGTATAACGCCATTAGATGATCCTGGAAGAGTAAAAATATCAATTGGAAATCATGATCTAACGAAGAAGAGGATCAAGTACAACACTTATCTTCAACATTTCAATATGACAAAACCTTATTATTCCTTTGATTATCAAAATGTTCACTTCTTGGCAATGTCTACTGCCAAAAATTCAATTATTACGTACCAACACGGTTCCGAACAGTATAGCTTTATCTCAGAGGATCTAAGGAGGGCGCACAATAACAAAAACATTGAATGGATAATAGTCTATTCATTCAGACCTTTTTACTCTTCTCTTACAAAACATTTAGCGGAGCCGGATTTAACAGATACATTTCATCCGTTGTTTGATAAGTACAGTGTAGACGTTGTATTACAGGCACATAATCACAATTATCAAAGATCGTTTCCACTTGTATATAACGAATCCTCATTCTTTCCGGTACATTATCCTGAAATTTCACATAATCAGGATACAAAATATAATGAACCAAATGCCCCTATATTTATCACAGTAGGAACAGGCGGTGCTGAATTACACAACTTTACCGGAACTGTCCCTTATGTCATAGAGCAGTTCGCAAGCCATGGCTTTATGAATGTCGATATAAAAAATTCAAAAAAGGATTTAATATTATCGGGTACATTTTATGAGAATATGAATACGAATAAAAAAGACCAATTTGTCATAACAAAGAAAAAAGTTCCCGGCAATTAATTTAAAATACGCACATATAAATTCAATATTTTTCACAAACGTCTTCACACACGTTTCACATTATGCCAAAGCCCTTTTGCGATTCATAATGTTCCTTTTCATGATTACACTTTTTTGGGCCCAAAACAGAGAAAAGACCATCAACATCCTGGTTTGATTAGGTTCTTTAGTGATAATGTACTCAATTTTAGTAATACAAGTGTATAAATGAATCATGTTTTGTTTTTGAATTTGATACTTGTACTAAAGTCTTTTTATATTTAATCCAAATTAAACACGTTACTTTTGAAACATTTTGCACTCTTAATGTTTATTATTTGTTTTTCATTAATTGATTTAATCCATGTTACTATCCTGTTTTCACCTATTGTCTTAGGGTCGACAACTACTAGTTCGATATTAGATAATAAACATGTGAACTATTATTTTGTTACCGCCTTTGAGACAAATAAAAACATAGATACTCAACAAGTCGTAATACCACAGTCAGAGGTTTGTGAAGACCGACAGGACAATGATTTAAACGGACTTGTTGATGAAAGTTGCTCAGTTGAATCATCCTCAGTAGGGATTCCGGCTGCTAATTTTAACAAATCAAAGACGCTACGAATTGGGATAGTTGGTGACATTGACTCCAATCAAGGATTAACAACACAGTTGGAAATCGCAAATCACTACAATGTCCAGGCATTGATAATACCAGGAGATTTTGAGTATTCTAATGGAAAGGAGGTATTATCTAACTTTCAATCTCATGGATTTACAAAAGCAAATACTGACATAGTTGTTGGAAATCACGATTCTGGAAGCGAAGTGATGACGTGGTTGGATAACGATAGGACTTTTGGACAAGTCATGTTTGATTTTTCTGGTAATAAACTTGCCTTATTTAATATGGACGCAAATATAAAGTTTGATTGTACCAGTCCACAGTTCGAAACTTTGAAGTCTGAAATTGAATCAAGCAAGGCATGGTTCAAATTCGCAGTCGTCCATCAACCGTTTGTGACTGTAAAAAGTGAGCATCCTCCTAATGGCGAGTTTGATTGTTACAATCCTTTATTCAGAGCAGGCGGAATTGATGGCGTATTACAAGCCCACAACCATAACTATCAGAGATTCAAGATTCACGGATTGATGTATGGTGTATTTGGAACAGGAACACACGACACTGGACCCAACATGTACCCTTTAGAATCTGATACTTGGCAGGGAAATGATTGTTTAAAATGCATTACGGGTGAAAATGGAATTACGATTATAGATCTTAATTTGAATAATATAAATTCAAAGCATTTTGTAGGATGGTTCATAAATATGGAAAACCAAGTTCTTGATAGATTCGATAGTTCGGTTGGTTAAATCGTTACAAAATAATGGAACCGATTTTTCCAGGTATTTGAAAATTGAAAGACATAATACCTTTATGGAGAATTCATATTTAAATGGAACTAGTCTTTTCACTGATTCAACAAGTCCCTTTATCATTATCTAATTCTGCCTATAGGAAAAATCCTCAAAAGAGATTGTTATATGCTATCACTGCGTTCTCTCTATTTGGCGTTTTTTTGACATATGAAAACTTTGAACACGCATTGAGATTTGAAAACCCATTTGCAGACATAACTATTCCCGCGTCAACACTCGCCATTTTGGTATTATTCTTCCTGGCAATAACTAAAAGAAATTAACAGATCTGCATTCTACTGCCGTTGTTCATTGATTTTATTGATACGAGATTTCCCCTTAATTCTATATCAAAAGATAGTTCTCTGGTATTCCATTTATGGGCAGGCGAAATTTAAATCTGTTTTGTAATGATTCAAGAATTTTTGAATACAACACTCGTTTACAAGTTATAGTTTGTTGAATAAGGAAAGTTAACGCTTCAACAACAACTGGTGGACGGATTTATTGTTTGTTCCTGTCCAGTATCAGACACATCCTGCCACCGGTTGTTTGTTTCTGTTTTTCTATCTAGTTTAAATGTACTATAGAATTACGCGTGATAACAAACCGATACAACCAAGGTTCTTCGCTATGTGCTTCATGTGCTACGAATCTTTCTATCGAACCCGGTGATTTATTGCGTTGGTTGGTATCATCAGAATCTGCGCAATACTTTTGGTTTTAGTAATTCTGGGTGTCCCCTTAGGCTTCTTACCAATGAAAGAATTTTATCCTTATCGTCAGGCAAATTACCACCAATAGAATACACGTTTGAGGCATGATTAGCTCTAAAAACCACAGATGTAGATGGTTTAATGTTACTCACCAATATTTCAAGCTCATCTAGTATCGAAGTATCGTCTAACGGTTCAAACTTTTCGCCAAATTTTTGCATAAACTCATCGTATACACCATCTTCGAGAATCAGTGTTAACGCGGCCAGAAAATTTGGTGAAACTTCACTAACTACTCTAGCTGTTTCCTTGATGTGCTCTACAGAATATTTTTGCCCTCCGATGCCCAGTATTACCATACATGAGAGGATAAATCCACTTTTTTTGGCCCTCCTGCATGCCTCAACAATACTCTTTGCAGTGGCCCCCTTGGTAATTTTTTTCAAAACTATATCATTTCCCGTTTCTATGCCAACGTAAAACATATTCAGACCTCGACTGTTAAGCAGGTCAAGCTCATCGGAACTTTTTTGAAGAAGATTTTTTGGCATGGCATAACATGAAATTCTCTTTATGTTTGGAAATTTTTCTTTGAGATAATCCAATATCTGGGTTAATCTTGATGTAGACAGGTTTAAAGCGTCTCCATCCGCTAAAAAGATCTTTTCAGTTTGCGGATACGATTTTGAAACAAGATCTATTTCATTCTTAATTTCTTCCCATGGTTTCTCTGAATATTCTTTAGTTCTATACATATTACAAAATGAACACTTGTTAAAAGAGCATCCCAAAGTAACCTGGAAAATAACCGAATTAGCTTCAGAAGGTGGTCTGTATAGAGGATAATCATATCCTAATTCAATCATGACAGATATTACAGCATAATACAATTTAACTTATATGGAAAAATTACTTGAAGTTCATTTTATTCCAGTCGGGCATGGTAAAGACTAGATTTATTATCACGTTTGAGTTACATATTATCTCCTCAAATGTGAAATGAAGAACATTGAAATTGTTAAAATATTGCGTGAAATCTCATATCTTATCCAGATAACTGAAAATGATCCCAATACTATCTTCAAAGTAAGAGCGTATGAAAAGGCTGCTGACATGATTGAGGGTTTGTCCACCAGTGTTGTAGAGATATATAATAAAAATGGAATTAAGGGCCTTCGAGCTTTACCATCGATAGGCAGTGCTATTTCCTCAAAAATAGAGGAGCTAATCAAATCAAACAAAATTGCTTACCATGAGGAATTAAGAAAGAAAATGCCAATAAGAGTTTCCGATTTTATTAACATGAAAGGAGTAGGTCCAAAGACGGTAAAAATATTGTACGACAAATTGAAAATCAAGAATTTATCAGAGCTGCAGATAGCAGCATCAAAAGGCAAAATTGCCAAACTAAAAGGCTTTTCAAAGATCAAAGAAGAAAAAATACTCAAGTCAATTCAATTATCAAAAATAGATAATAGCAGGTATTTATTGGGAGATATTTTTCCAATGATTAAAAAAATTGAAAGCCGGTTGGCTGGTCAGGCTAGTGTGATTCATTGCACAGTAGTAGGATCCTTCAGAAGGATGAAAGAAACCATTGGAGATATTGACATTGTAGTGTCAACAGATGAACCGGAAAAAGTAATCAACTTTTTTGTAAAGATGTCTGAAGTTGAAGAAATTAAAGGTCAGGGCAAGACAAAAGCATTCGTTGAACTTCGGAACGGAATAGATGTAGATTTGTTAGTCGTTCCAGAAGAAAGTTTCGGATCTGCTTGCCAATATTTTACTGGTAATAAGGAACATAATATTTCTCTGCGTAACCTGGCAATTTCAATGGATCTTCATCTTAATGAATGGGGATTATTTGATAAAAAAAGAAAGAAAATTGCTGGTACTAATGAAATGGAAATTTATCAAAACCTCCACCTTCAATATATTCCACCTGAACTGAGGGAAAATCTTGGCGAAATTCAATTCTTTTCTAAGGATCAGAACCATAAAATAGACCTAATAAATTACGGGGATCTGAAAGGAGACCTTCACACACATACTGATAATACTGACGGTACTATGTCGATAAAAGATATGGCAATACAGGCAAGACAAAAATTTGGACTAAATTATATTGCTATTACCGATCACACAAAGAGTCTTCGATTAGCGAATGGTTTGGATGAGAACCAACTGTTAAATCAAATCGATAAAATACAAGAAATAAACGACGTTATAAACGAAGATTTAACTGGTACCAAGTTTAGGATCTTGAGGTCTGCCGAAGTCGACATTCTCAAGGATGGTACCCTTGATATACCAAATAATATACTCGATAAGCTGGATGTTGTTGGAGCATCTATACATTCAAATTTTTCCTTGTCAAAGGAAATCCAAACTGAAAGGCTCATCAAGGCGGCAAAAAACCCAAGTGTGGATATTATATTTCATCCTACCGGTAGATTGATAAACAAAAGGGAAGGATATTCTATAGATATTGAAAAGTTAATTGATACTGCATGCGAGACTAGAACTATTCTGGAAATCAACTCTAGTTATAATAGATTAGATTTGAGGGATGAACATATCCGTTTGGCAGTAAACAATGGCGTGAAACTTGTTATAAATTCTGATGCTCACCATCCCGTTCATTTTGCCTACCTATTATTTGGCATAGGTCAGGCTAGAAGGGGATGGGCAAAAAAGATTGATGTTATTAATTCATCAAATGTTGATGACCTATTGAAACGACTTAAAAGATAAATGCAATCTTGGGCGCAAACATAAATTTGTCAAAAAAGATTCAAATTTAATCTAATGCCGGATTCCATTTGTCCTTTAATAGCAATCACGAATTCTTCTAGCTTCTTTAGTGTCTCAGGGTGTAAATGATGTTCTATTCCTTCAGCGTCATTGTTTGGGGTTTCGTCACCTACACCAATCATTTTAAAGAATTCGGCTAAAATCTCATTGCCTGGTGTATACTTTTAGCTTAACATCATCAGTGAGTCTTATCCCTCTATATTTTTCATAGTTCAGATATCCACTTTCATCCAATCTATAAATCATTTTGGTAACGTTGAAAGAACTCACGTTCAAGTAATTAGAAATATCTAATGTAGTTGCGTTTCATAAGGCTAACATTAGTTATAAAAGATCCATGTAACTGATTTAAAAAAAGGTATTGTTATTTTTCTGCGACTTTGGAGATTCTTTCAAGGGCCTGATTAGTACCTTCGAGAATATGCTTTTGTACTATTTTTGAAACAACCCCCATAAAACCTGACAATCTAATGTCCCATTCTACATTGACCATACTTGCGAGTTCGCCGTCCGGATTCAATAAAACCACTTTCTTTCCTTTTAGCGGTCCGTCTATAATGTCAGTGGTTATGGATTTCATGGGCTCAATTGTGACTTTTTCTTTACATGTTGAATTTCTGAAAGCAATTACAACTTCTCTTTCAACTACTGTTTCACTCTTGCTTAAATTTCTAATTGATTTAGTGCCATACCAAAATTCTGGCTCCCTGTCAACATCCGATAGTATTTTCCAAACCTTAGAAACGGGTGCATTGATTTTTCTAGCTGTATGGAAAGTAACCATAATTTGAATGCAAGGTAATCCAATATATGAATATGTCAGTTCTTGCCAGGTTTTTCAGTATGGCACTTAATGGCACTAAAACTAACCTATGTTAATATTTCTCGAAAATAAGGTGAATAGACAATAGTTACTCTGTAATAGTGCCAGTTTTGGTCAATTAATTGTGATGATCGCGAAAACTTATCAAGATAAAACCGTTATATAGAAAGTGATTGATTACAAAACAATTGAAAATTAGAAACAGACTAATCTTGAATAAAGGCTGCATAATGTCCATAGTTGTTATTTGTGCTATTTCACTATTGAACAATAGTGAAACATTTGCGCAAAATTCAAGTGAAAAGGGAAGTCCAGTTGCTGCAAGTAATCAGAGTCAAATTGTACTCTCAAAAGTTGCTACAGGTAATACCATTATCACAAATAATACAGTCTTTGTAGGAGGATTTGATGCGAATTATAATATTACTGGTACCCCAATGAATATCAAATATTCTGAAGATCTTATAATTTCGTCAATAGTTGAAGACTTTACAAAGTCTCCTACTGTCGGATACGTGGTAGTTTCAAAATCAATGTCAAATTCTTCAGATATGACGGGAATAACAAATCCTTTTGCGAGTAATGAGCAGATTAAGCAAAAAATACAAGGCTTATTAAGCAAGTCCATTGATGTTGCTACCAATTCCTATACAGATCTTGTTGAGGTGCAGTGTTCTTTTGGTAACAGCCTAGATGTATTTTCTTGCTCATCTAATCCATTGGTAAGATAAAGGAAATTGGTAATTCAGGAAAAAAGGTAAGGGTAGATTTCCGATAACTATAGAACCAATTAGAATGATAATGCTATATTTGTGTCAGTTTGTGAACGCAGATTCGATATCAAACCCAACTAATTAATTCAGTAAATGCTATCTATTATATGATTTGTGATGGGTTATACATTGCTAACAAGAAATGGTTAGAAAAATAAATTTGACCATGAATTGCTACAATATTGTGTTATGCGAAATTAAGTTGATCAAATCTTTTTCATCTAGGGATTTTCAATTATGTTGATAATCCCCCTCATCGTCTCTGGATGATATTCACAATAGTAATTTAACTGTCCGGTCTTTTCCGTGCTAAACTTAAATTCAGTATTCTTTCCTGGTTGAATCTCTTTGCTCTTTCCTATTTCAGAGTGCTTGGCATCCTCTATAATCAACTCATGTTTCGTATCAGTAGGGTTCTTTATCTTGATTAGATATTCACTGCCCTTAGCGATCCCTAATGTGGGATTTATTCCACCGGAACTATTTACCCACCTATAAGTTTCGTTTGTTTCTTGTGGATTAAGGATAATTGTATCATTTCCTGTAGCCCCATTTGTATTTGATATTTTAGTTTCATTATTTTCATCCGCTTGGGCTAGGACTTCAGTACTGCTTATATGAGAAATCACCAACAGACCTGCTATCAAGACTGAACTTGATACAAAAACGTGCAGATATACTTTCAATAGCTCTTAGGTCTTAAATATGCTTTATTAATTTTCTTTAAAATTTCATTCTTGAAATTCACAATTGAAACCTACCTATTAAGACTATTGACTGATAAAAAACCCCCCTTATGTTTTATACAAATTACATATTGTCAAACTTGATATTGTTCCGAAACAGGAAACACAAAACGGACGTACTTATTCGGTCAGTTTCTGTTAGATTTATTCTCCTATTTGAAGAGGATATGATTATAAAGGATTTTCTTGTTAAATAATAAAATTGATAGATGAATCATACTTACACCTTCTCAGCGGTATAGCATTTTTTGCTGGGTCAACTGTGTTAGCTTATTTTAGTGCAAAATCAAAAGGCAGAATAAGACAGTTGGCAATAATCTTCTTGGTTTTCACCGTAATACATTCATTTTACCATGTGGCATCCTACTTTGACTATGAATTAATATCAGAAGGTCTATTGGAACCTGTGTCCATAATCATATTGATTTTCTTTGGACTTAGCTATTTGCTCGTTAAATCAAAGCAGGAGGTAAGACCGCTTTGAGTGATTCTCGTTTCTTGTTTCTAGAAAAAAGTACCATATTCCTACTTGTAATTTCTCTTGGATTGTTTAGCTGGTCTGCACTTAGTTCAAGAAATTTAAGAAAATTTCAATTTCAGATGTCAATATTTGTTCTCATTTGGATAGCAGGGGAAATTGTAAGGGTTTTGCATGAGGAAGGTATCTTTATGATACTTGGTCGTGGTGATTAGGAATGATTCTGCATACCATCGCCATGCTTTTCTTTTCACTAATGCTCTGGATCAGGTTTTATTATGCCAAGAAGAGCGGAAAAATGATGATTGAATCGACATAGATAGACTATTACATAGTATTGAGTATTGAGAAAAAATGCGCTCCTATTTTTCCAATCAAATCGACATTTTCTTCAGCTTCCACAATAATTTCATCCTTTCTATACGTGATGATAATGCTCTTCAGAACACTACGAAATGTAGTATATTTTTTTCCCTCTGGTGATAAATTAATCTTGTCTACAACCAGTAATTCTTTATCCAATAACCATTTTATCTTTCTGTAGATAGTGGTATAGCTTATTTCACTTTCCCTGATTATGTCATTAACAGATTTGGAATTATACATAGAAAGATTTAGTATCTTTAGCCTCTCTTTATCAGCCAATGCAGTAAGGATGTCCTGTTTAAGCTGATTATTCTTGACTATCATCTATCATCTTAGTTGTAGACTTGATCGTTTATTAGATTTTTCATTAAACTACCATCTCAGAATTCAGATAGTCTTAAAAAGTCAGTAATTACAATATCTTGTGCAATTCATTTGATACTGCCCAAAAGCTGATTTTGCTTTGATTTTTTATCCGATATCCACCATCTACTAAATGTATCTGTATCTAACTTTATCGGTTTTTTTAAAGTAATACTGTTATTGATATAATTGCGACATATTTTTCTGATACATCGTCATTCAAAATCAAATACAATTACGAGTAACGTTCTTGACTGTGAGATTCTCATCGATAGGAGAACAAAGTTATGTCGTTGATCCTGTGATTTTTAAATCCAATGATTATCTTTCAGTTCTTATCGCAGATACGAACCACTTTGGCAGTATGTTGACATTCATCCTCACAAAATAAGTAAAAGCCGCATCCAGAACGTATGTTTTTGCCCAATCATCCTTAGATCTTATAGACCTGCCATAAGCTTGAACTAGTCTCAGCGCTGTCTGCCAATAGTACCATTCTTCATTTATCTTCCTTTTCTCTGAAGTCCATTTGTCTGCTATGTTGGGATATGGGACTTTGGTAATTATCTGAAATCGAGATAAGTTATCTTTCAGGTCAAGACCCGTATGTAATGAAGGAGAGATAAGAACAGTTGGCTTCTTGCTGTCAGTATGTTCTTTTATAACTTCATCCCTTTGGATTTCAGGGTCTGTCAATATCAGTCTCCTGGAATTCATTTTTGAAAGGTTCTCTTTGATAAAATTTAGCTGCTCATATGAAGTGGTGTGGATTATACCCTTATCGTTACTATGTATGTGCATTATGTTGTCAATCGCTCGAGATATTTTTGTCTTGACATCGGCCTGTTGTAAATTACTAAAATTAAGATATTCCACACTTAGAGGAAAAATAGGTCTATTTTCAATTGGAAAGTCTGATTGAATCTGTATAAATTTGGTTCTATCATCTCCAGTATCCAGACCAAGATTTTTTTCGAATGTTCTATGATCTAGAATTGTTGCACTCATGATTAGTGTTTTTGGACATTTTTCAACAATAGTTCTAATATATTTGGAGGCATCCAAAGGCTTGAATTCTACCCGCAGAACGTCGTAGTTTTCCTTATGCACTTCTGAGACTATCCAGTTTTTTGGATTTGAAAGAATATTATTTATGGTCCTTGTAAGCTTATCGATATCCTGTACAATATCAATCAATATTTCCTTGTCTAATTGAAAGTGTTTTTTATTTTCAGATTTTATATCTATCTCAAGACTTTCGTCATCTTCAAATAATTCCGATGCACTTACTATTCTTTTATTTTTATTTTTAGCTTTTACCTTGCTTTTTGAATCATATCCATATTTTATTTTCCGTTCCATTACAAGGGAATTTACCAGGGAATCGTATCCTATGAGCGTAAGGATAGTCTTTTCTAAATCTATAAGAAACCCTAGCCACCCATTCAAATCGAAACCATAGTCGATCATCTTAAAGTCATTAATGTATCTTCTCCACCGTTTCTTTGAGATAGAAAGCCCCCTGAATTTTATGATTTCAGTTTCAAGCAAATGTGCTTCATCGAGTACGAGTAATTCTCTTTGCTGAATCATACTCTTATTGGACAGTAACGATAAAAAAATAGAGTAGTTAAAGATAGAATGGCTTGCCTTTAAAGCTTGAAAAAGCTGATCAAAATAATAACAGGGACTCCATTGTCGTGGAATATCAAAGTTCTTTAGATGAATCCAATTTGAATACTCAGTTTCATAATTTTCTAATTTTTCTCTACCAATAAAGACTCTTTCATCTTTTCTTCCTTTGTTATCAATCTTGTAATCATTTATGAAAGTTCTGTATCTACACCCTGCCGCCTCCATGGATTCATCAGATAGACAGGGCCCGTAATCACAAGTGGTGTGTCTGCACTCAATTTCAGATCTTGAGTTGCATGAAGTGCAAAGATATTTTCCTGCTTCCATAAAATCTTCCTTTACCCTACATTGAAAGTTGTTTTTTCCTTTTGCAACTTTTAGGAACCCGTAATCATATGTGTATTGAGTTTGAAGATCCTTAGTCGCGGTACATACAAAGCTAGAACCAAGCGTCCGAGCAACAGTCATTGCAATTGCACTTTTGCCAAATCCGGTGGGAGCTTCCAATATAACGTATTTACAACCGGAATTAAAGGCTTCACAGATTTGTCTTATTACATTATCTTGGTTATTTCTAAAAGAAGTATGAGGAAAATTCGCAAGATATTCTTTTACATTTATTGACTTATTCAACTTATAGAGAAAGGAGTGAAAAGCCTGCTGATATAATTTTTCTTATGTCATTTTACATTGTCAAAGGTTATCGAGTCTTTGGTGACCTATCTTTTGACATCAGGGTACTCAACGGAAAAGAATTTTATTTGCAACAAATTTCTCGAATTCAAGTACGACTTATATGAAACTGCGTGCTAGTTTTCATTGCTAATAATTTGAAAAAGCAGTATATCATCATACCATTATTTTTGTTTGTGTTAATGATGAGTTTTCCTACGCATTTTATTACATTTGCCCATCTTTCTCACACGCCCCATTACAATGGTGGATCAAACAGGGATGGGATGGGAAAATATTACCCTTATATGGCACTCGATCCGGAATATGCGGTACCTAATCAACCCACGCAAATAACATTCAGTGTTCAAGATTTTGATGGAAAGGATGTATACAATATAGAAACAATGGTCGAAATCTATCAAGAAAGTACTGGCGAAAGAGTAAAGGGGTTTCCCTGGACTCTCCAAGATATTGGGGATTTCAACCTCTATTACGTCTTTCCTTATCAAGGGTCATATGAAATAGTGCTTAGTGTTGCCAATGACGATAAGATGGTTAATCATGATCAATTAGATCCCCCGAGATCCATATTGTCGAGTATCGCGCACTGTGATTGTAAACGGGTGATTTTTAATGTTACTATCTCAGATTCCTGGGGACCGGTCAGAAACTCCCTTCTGGCGATTTCAATCTTGACCCCCATCATAGTTCTTGGATCGGTGTTAGGTAAAACATATCTTAAGAGAAGAAATCAGAGATCGGTTGCGATACCAGAAAAAGAAACCCTGAAGTATATAATCATGTTAGTTGCTATAGCAGGAGGACTTGTACACTTGGCGATTTTTCCGGAACATGGCTCATTGCAAATCTACTACTCAATATTCCTAATGGCTGCAGCAGGAGCTCAAATAGCATATGGAATATTGTATATCCTGATCAATTTCTCTGGTGTTACTTATACTAGTAACAATCGGAATCTTATTTTGAGTCATTACAAGAAAAGGCTCGCCCTGAATCTGTTCGGACTTGTGGGAACTTTTGTTCTAATAGGGCTCTATGCGTATTCGGTAATCGTTGCACCTCCATTATCTCCAGATAATAAGGCAGAAAAAGTAGATATTGCCGGTATATTGGCCAAATCAGTCGAAATATTTTTGGTCATTGGAATAATATACCTGATGCTGTGGGAAAAGAGAAAAATAAGGGATATTCTAATCAATGAGAAACCGGGTTAAAAATTAAGTGCATCAAGAGATACGACGGATATAGTATTTTTGTATCCTGACAATCTCTATTCTCTACATGAGATCTCTAATGTGGATGAATTTATATTAAAGATTTACAAATAAAAAATTTTGACGTGTGTAAGTTATCTTTATACCCTATGATCTAATTAGTTTGTTCACAGTGTTCAAAATCTTTTTTATTAATTCATCGTGGTCGGACGATATATCCATAGAAACGAGTAGTAAATTGTCATCCATTGGGATCGTCAAGAGCTTTATTTTTTCCCTTTCTGAAAATGTATAAAGAACTTTACCAAAAACATTATCAAAATCACGCCTGAGGACATTGTTTATGGCATAACCAAGATAAAGCCTAATTGAACCATCGTCTCTTTCCAAAGATGGTAATCCCTTTTTCATGTCTCCTGCAACCAATTTTCCCATCTCATCAATAATTCCGACAAATCGTATCTTCTCATCAATATCAAAAATACCGTTACATAATTTGCTCAAATCACTCATGCATTAACTTCAATACCTCTAGTGTCATAAGGATTTTGGATTTAACTCGTGAAGGTTCAATAAATCCATTTTTGCGAGTGAATAAAGAAGGACGAATTTCGTTTTTCACGGCATTTTTAGAATTTCTAGCTAATGAGAAACTAATCCACGTCAAATTCTAATATTTTTCATTCTTATTATATTTGGAGAAGGCAAAATAAAAAATACGCCCAAGATTTAATTATAATAAACTTTTAGAAAACTTGAAATATGCTTGAGAGAGGATATATTCATGAATAGTTACGCTAAGCCGAATTTTTTGTTTGTTTTCTTTACATTATTCATTTTAGTATTGTCGGTTTCTTCCGCTCCTTTATCATTGAGCAGTTACGTTTTTGCTGCATCAGATAATGCCTCTGATAGCGGTAAAGAACATGGTAACAACGGGAAAGGACATGATGATGGTGATGATGGTGGGTCTGATGATGGTGATGATGGTGGGTCTGATGATGGTGATGATGGTGGGTCTGATGATGGTGATGATGGTGGGTCTGATGATGGTGATGATGGTGGGTCTAATGATGGTGATGATGGTGGTT
>JASKBU010000076.1:0-10440 GCA_033272285.1 Nitrososphaeraceae archaeon | reverse complement strand
CCTTATTGATTGTTGTTGTCGGTGCTATTGTATCTACTGTCCAGCTAAATGATTCAGGAGTTGGACTGATGTTTCCAACATTATCCTCAGACAGTAAATCCAAAGTATGAACCCCATTGCTTAGGTTTGTGAATTCTACGGGGCTGGTACAAGTTATAAAATCAGAGTTATCAATTTTGCATTCAAATTGCTTTGTTCCAACACCCTTTCCCTCTCTGCCCCCATTATCAATAGCTGTGAACTCAAATGTTATTGAGTCAGATGAAGAGTTACCTCCACTGGTTACAAGCTTCTGATGGCCGTCTGTAGCTGAGTCTACGGTTATGTCTGGAGGTTCTGTGTCGACTGTCCAATTGAACGACTGTGGTGAAGAATTAATGTTGCCTACGCCATCTTCAGCGATAATCTGGAAACTATGAGTACCTTCTGGCAAGTTTACTGACGTAAACTGCACTGGGCTGTTGCAAATAGAGAAAGATGCTCCATCCAATGAACATTTGAATTCCTTTATTCCTACACCTTTACCTTCTTTACCACCAGTATCGTTACCTGTGAACGAAATTGTCGCAGAGTTAGACGACGTGTTACCACCGTTAGAGAGTAAACGCCCCTTACTGTCAGTAGCAGTATTAATAGAGATTAGAGGTGAAGATGTGTCTACTATCCAACTGAATGATGCCGGAGTCGAATCTTTATTTCCAGCGTTATCTTCTGATATAACAGTAAAAGTATGCATGCCATCTTTTATTAAATTAGGAAATACAAATGGGCTGGTACATGCAACATATTTGGAGTTATCTATGTTACATGCAAAATGATTGATACCGACACCTTTATCCCCATCACCACCTGTGTCGTTAGCCGAGAATTCAAATGACATCGAATTAGAATTGGTATTTGTACCATTGACCACCACGATCTTATTTCCATCGGTAGCAGATTCGAGAGTTGTATTAGGCGAAATTGTATCGATGGCCCAGGTAAATGATCTTGGCGAGAAGTTAATGTTCCCAACTCTGTCAATCGATCTAACATTAAATGTGTGGGTACCATCTTTTAAGATATTTAGAAATACAAATGGGCTGGTACATGCAACATATTTGGAGTTATCTATGTTACATTCAAGGTAATCTACTCCGACGCCACCAGTATCAGTGCCTGAAAAGGCAAAACTAATTGAAGTGGATGCGCTATTGCCATTATCAGAAATTGTATTATTATTAGCATCGACAGCAGAGATTATAGAGGTCATGGGAGGAGTTGTGTCCACTGTCCACGTAAAGGAAGCCGGAGTGGAATCTTTATTTCCAGCTCTATCTTCGGACGTAACAGTAAAGGTGTGTATACCATCTTTTAATAAATTAGGAAATACAAATGGGCTGGTACATGCAACATATTTGGAGTTATCTATGTTACATTGAAGCTTATCTACACCTACACCACCTGTATCAGTGCCTGAAAAGTTAAATCTAATTGAAGTGGATTCGCTATTGCCATTATCAGAAATTGTATTATTATTAGCATCGACAGCAGAGATTATAGAGGTCATGGGAGGAGTTGTGTCCACTGTCCATGTTAAAGAAGCCGGAGTTGAATCTTTGTTTCCAGCGCTATCTTCGGATCTTACGCTGAATGTATGAGTACCATCACCAAAATTTATGGTGTTAGTACTTACACAGGGACTAAATGTCCCCCTATCCACACTACATTCAAATCGAAGGATGGGCGCGCCGTGAATATCGGTCCCCGAGAATGCAAAGGTCATGGAGTTAGAGCTAGTGTTACTTCCATTCACTATTACCGCCTTATTGCCATCGGTTGCAAAATCAATCTGAGTGTTTGATCTTTCTGAATTGTCCGTCCACGTAAAAGAAGCCGGAGTGGAATCTTTATTTCCAGTGCTATCTTCGGATCTTACGCTGAAAGTATGAGTACCATCACCGACATTTACGGTATTAGTACTTACACAGGTAACGAATGGCTTGCCATCCATACTACATCCAAAGCGGTCGATGTTTGCGCCCTGACCATCCCTTCCTGAAAAGGAAAATTTCATGGTGTCAGATGTAGTGCTACCGTTATTGGCTATACCGTTGTTATTCCCATCGATTGCTGAGTTGATTGTAGTGCTCGGGATTAATCCCTGTTTTTCATTCTCGTAATCATTATCAAGTTGACTATAGGCGACTGTCAGGTCGATTCCATATTCATCAACGCTAGAAAACGGGGCAAAATCACCCAAAAAATAGAAAGTAATAGCAAAAATCAAGAGAAAGTATAACTTTGAATGTGATTTGACAGAAAATCTCATTACCTATTTGTATCGTAAATGTGACGTATATTAACCTAAACATAATGAGTTATTCCAAAAATTTCGGAAAAATCCGATTACCCAATTAATATCACAAGTATTATTGTGCATAAACGGTAATTATAATCAAATTTAGACAAATTTACAATTTTTCTTTGGTGAAATGAAAATGAGCAACTAAGTTTATTTTTTATTTTATTTAGCACATCGAAAATATCTGAAGTTAATTGTATATATATGCCTGAAATAATAGCAATTTCATGAGATCAGTTTGCATTTGTTTTACTGGAATGTTGATAATTGGATTTGCATTCGCGATTCCTCTATTTCTTTCTGATTGGGCAAGTGCGCAGAATCAGAATCAAAATCAAAATTTGACTCCAAGCATGGTAATTAATATGAGTGATCTTTCGATAAAAGTTGGAAACACCACAAGTAATGAAACACTCACCTTCTCCAATAACACCACGAACCAATCCGGAAATTCTAGCAGTTAATTCTGCAAAGTCAACGATTTAGACTTCAGTTAATCCAGTCTTAATTAGTACTGGCCTTTAGTTATTTTTCAACCAGTTCTCTTTATTATATGATAGCCAAATTGGGTCTTCACAGGTTCGGATACCTAGTTTTTATGTAGTTTGAATGATGCTACTTCAAAGGGTTTTACTATCGCACCTCTTCCAAAAAAACCCAATTCGCCTCCTCTTTTACCGCTTCCTTTATCAATTGAAAGTTCCTTTGCCAATTTGTCAAAGCTTTCGCCTTTCTTCAGTCTCTCAATAATAGAAAGCGCCTCGCTCTGTTTGTTTACAAGAATATGAGAACACTTAATCTTGTCGGTCAACCCGATAACATATTAAGCAATAGAATATATTGTTTTCCTAAAATAATTTTACCAAATAGATACTGATAATTTTTATCAAGTGGATCAGTTTATGTTTGCATGTGGCAGATTTATTTACTAGATAGTAGTAATTTAATTTGACCGGCATATGATTATGATTATTCTGGGCTATTCCAACACCTTTTCCAACATAGTGATCGAGTTTTGATCTTTCTATGCTATCCTATGCTACCAATTCTACCTGTGATTTTTCACTTTCTTTGGCTACCCTGAAAATTGTTTCGACGAATCCTTCCAATTCCTTTTCGTGAGAAACGATAATAACCTGAGCTGCAGTAAGTTCTTCCAAAACGTTCTTGATTTGCACTAATTGTTCCTTACTGAATCCATCTGTGGGTTCGTCTAAAATTAAAAGATTGTCATCAAACATTATCATTCTTCGAATGATTTCGTTAAGTGCCAACCTGTACGCTAGGGCAATTGATGTTTTCTCGCCTCCACTCAAACTATCAACTTCCAGGCGATACCCGCTTTGATTCACAATAGGGGTAAAGAATTCATCAATTTCTATATCTATATCTCCTGCTTCGATCAATAGATAAAACCATTTTTGAAATAGCTTATTGAATTCATCCTTCACGCTAACAAGGATTTGAGACTCTATCTGCACCAAAGATGGGATAAAGTGTTGGTTCAACCACAAACCTATCTGGTCTGTAAAAGCAATTTTATCAACTTTGTCCTCTAGTTCGATTATTTTTTTGTTGAAAGTTTCAATTTGCTTTAGGTTGTTTTCAAAATCAGTCTTCCTCATTGCAAGATTTTCTTTCTTATTCATTAATTCACCTTCAAATGATAGTTTTTGTAATTCCAATTCCTTCATCCTCATATCCACCTTTTCACTATCTTGATAAACTAGCTTTGTCTCGTCAAGTTTTTCTAATAAAGCATCGATCTCGTTATTTAGTTCTAGTAACGCTTTTTCTCTGATTTTTTTATCTTCAATAAGACGCTGTTTTGAGTTGATTAAGTTAGTATTTTCCACATACATTCTTTCCAAATCGGTCCTTTGATAATCAATTACGACCTTATTCAACAGGTCATGTTTATTCTTGTATGGATAGAGCGTTTTTAATGCCTCAGTCATGTCGTTTAACTTACTAATTTTATCTAGCAAATTCTTATCCTGTAATTTGCCAATCATCAGTTTCTTATTTGAAACTTTTTCATTTATTTTCAAGTCTAGTTGAATTACGCTATTTTGAATTCCAATTAATTTTGCTATTTGAATTTGAATTTTTTGTAAGTCAGATTTTTTAGATTCTATTTGTCTTATTTCGTTTGAAATTCGATTTTTCTCTTCTTGATGTCCTTTTGTCTCATCTTCCAGTTTTTCAAGCTTGACATTTAGGAAATCCCTTCTTTGTGAAAATTTTCGTTCCAATTCCGATATATGTTGTTGATTTAGTCTTTGTTTACAATACGGACACACTGCGTCCTGTCTTAATTGTAATACTGTATCTAGTTCCGATTTTTGTTTTGATATTTCATTGTTAATGCTAAGCATTTCTGATTTTATATTGTAAAGACTACCAGTAACTTTATCAAAGTTCATTTGGAGGTTATCAGTATTAGTAGTGTTATTTTTTAGAGTATTCTCTTGTTGTTTCAGCCCATCTAAATTCCTAAATTCATGAGTGCATCTTGCTCGCTCGGATGTTAGCTCCGATAATTCAAAATCCAATCTCTGAATATTAGCATTCAGTGAGTCACGTTCACTGCATATATTACTTTCTAATCTTACCTTTTCAAGTAACAATTTATCATATTGAAGAGCGTTGTCAGTTACATCTACTAGATCCTTCCTTTTTTGAATGTATTCATGGTATTTTGGAGTAAGGTCGGCTAAAATTTTTTCACTTTGTGAAACACGATATAATTCTTGATTTATTTTTTCAATTTCATGATTCTTTTCTTCTTTAAGTTGAGAGTTCTTGTCAATTGTAGACTGGAGATGCAAAATGGAGGATTCTGCTTTTAGAATTTTCTCCTTGCTTTTTCTTGTTTCTAACATTTGTGTGAGAATTTTTTGTACTTGGTCATTAAGTTGAGATACACTATCTTTAAAGTAGTCAATTTCTTCATGTAATGATTCAGTTGTATCTTTAATTTTTTGTAAATCGATTTTGTACAAACTGAGCTCACTTATTAGAGATTTTTTTGCTCTAGTTACAGTTCGTATCCATGAAGAAAATTTCTCCGCATTTTTTTTGGCCGTACTGTATTCTTCGATACCAAATGCTCTTCTTAAAATTTCGACTCTCCTTTCGTTGTTAGAGGTTAATACATTTTTCATCATTTCTTGCGGAGTATAGATTGCAAAACGAAATATAGTAGAGGTAGTTCTAGTTTGGGTTCTTTCATTTATTCCAATTATTTCTAATATACGGGATTTTAGTTCACCAACAGAATATGAATTCTTGACCCCATTTTCATACAATGATCCTTCTTCTTGAGAAATTTTATTCCCTTTTCTCAACAGAGATCTGAAAACATCATAGGTTTTTCCACTACTTTCAAACTCTAAAAGTACAGAACCCTTACTCTCTCCGATTCGGAGCAAGTGGTTTGCATCAACATCACCTAATCCAAACAGTGCAAATTCAATTGCAGAAAGAATTGTGGACTTACCTGAACCTATATCCCCTTGAAAAAGTATCCTTCCCTTAGGAAATTCAATTGTTGTCTTTTCCTTGTAGCTTCTGATGTTTGTTATTTCGATTCGTTTAATTATCATAAAAATAACCCTCGCTATCAAAAATTGATTTCGCGTATGAGATAACCCTATCATCGTATGTACTGGCATTTTCGTTCTCTAATTTTTCATTTCGAAGGACATCTAATAGGGAGAGTGATGCACTTTCCCCAGTTTTTCCAGTTAATTTTGAATTGATTTGGTTTTTTACTTTATATGAGACAGTGGAATCTGCTTGAAAATTCTTGATACTTTTGTGAAAAATTTCCCTTTCAATATCAAACTTGTTGTCACTTTGTACCACAATAGCACTTGCCTCATCCGTTGACAGATTATTTGTGTTTATAAACGATAGTAACGCCTCTCTTTTTAATATATCCATGCTAAATTTTCCAAAATCAATATTGGAACGCTTTCCAAGTAACTTCCCTTTTACCTTTATTAGGACTATTTTATTCTTAACGTCGAGTTCTGATATATTCTTCGTGATCTCAGCTTCCAATGTGTCTGAGTTCCACTTTACTGAGACTATTTCCTTATATAGTATCTCGGCTACTTTTATCTCTACAAACTTACAATCTAAAATTTGTTTATCAAATGAAATAATGTAAAAACCTCTTGTTTCTCCTTTTGCTGTTTCCTCAAGATCTTGAAAAGTAGAGCCAAAGAGAGGTCCGGGATAAACAATCAGGCTACTGTCAATTTTCTTTTCAACTCTCATGTGGATATGCCCCCCTCCATAATAGTCAAATCCTTTTGGTACAAGAGAAATCGGCACCGAATCCCGGAATTGAATGTCTTGTGGAAGGATTTCTTGAATTCCCCTATGCAATAGAAAAATTTTGAATCCATCTTCTGATTCTAACTTTTTTTTGTCTAGCTTCTCATAGATTTCCTTGTCCAGTCCAACCTTTCTCCCTGAAATGCCCGTTATTTTGGCCCCTGTTTTCTTATCAGTAAAGAGTTTCAATACTATTGAATCGTTGTTCAACTGAAAATCTGTTGGTTTGATAAACAGGTCGGCAGAATGCAAAATATCTATCATGGAAACATTTGCCGTGTTAAAATCATGTGAACCATATATCATGTATACTGGAATACCTGAATTTCTTGCTTGCTTCAAGATTTCAACGGCTTTTTTAACTGGTGAAAGCTGGGGAATATTTACGTCAAAAAAGTCTCCTGTAATTAGAATGAAATCAACTTGTTCTTTTATGGAGATTGATATTGATTTTTCAAATGCTTGCAAATTTAATTCTCTTAGTTTGGGATTTCTCCAAGAACCAAGATGACAATCAGTAATATGGGCAAACCTGTACAAATTGTATTTATTCGCGCCTAACTATATTTTAACATAGATTGTCTATACATATTTACATTTGCCAATAGCCTTTGACATTGCTACTTGTACCTAAGTGGAGAATGTGGGCGGCCAAACTCGCTCACTTAGTTTTTGTAAGTGTAAATGCTTCATGCAATGACCTTACCGCCTTTTCACAATCGTTGTTATTCACAACGAATGCCAAGTTCAGCTCAGAAGATCCTTGAGCAATCATAATTACGTTAATATTATCTTTTGAAACGGCCGAAAAAACTTTAGCTGCAATTCCCTTGATTCCCCTCATGCCGGAACCAACTACCGCGATTACAGCAACATCTTCGTTGACTCTTACATTCTTTATGACCTTGTCAAGTAGCGTCAAGTCCAGTGTAGTAATAGCGGTATCCAGATCGTCTTTTTTTACAACCATAGAGATGCTTGATTCTGAAGGACTTTGTGAAATCATCATAATATTCACGCTTTTTCTTGCTAAAGCATCAAAAATTCTTGCTGCAGTACCAGGTGCCCCAACCATCCCTCCACCACTTACATCAATTAGCGCGGTACTGCGAATAGCAATTATTGATTTTACTATCTTTTGTGAAGACTTGCTAGGATTTTTTGATATTATTGTCCCTTCGTTGGATAAGTTAAAGGCGTTTCTTATTCGAATTGGAATGTTTGTATCCATAACCGGCTCAAGTGCCCTTGGATGCATATATTTGGCACCAAATAACGATAATTCTATCGCCTCCGCAAATGATACTTCTCTGAGAACTTTTGCTTCTTTAACAAGAGAAGGGTCGGCAGTCATAAGGCCGTTTACGTCTGTCCATAACCAAACTTCATCGGCATCAATACATACGGCAATAATTGTAGCAGTGTAGTCTGAACCGCTTCTTCCCAGTGTAGTTATATTTCCATTTTGATCTGCTCCAATAAAACCACTAATAACTGGAATCTTATTTTCTTTTAATAATGGATCTACATGATACTTTACACGAATCCTAGTAGTATCTATCAGGGGCCTTGCCTGGCCAAATTTCGAATCCGTTAATATTCCAACTTCCTGCCCTGTCAAGTACACTGATTCAAGGCCCTTGTCTAGTAGAGAATATGAAATTATAGGTGTTAAGAGGCGTTCCCCAAAAGACAGTAAATGGTCCATTGCTTTCTCAGTTACTTCTTTCAAGAGTACAACACCATTCAAAATATTCTCCATTTCTTTTAGGAGAACTTCTACTACTTCTATTGCCTTGACCCTATAGGTTTCGTTTCTAATCGAATCCTTTATGATATCTATATGTAAAGATCTGGTATTATTGATAAAATCCATAATCTTTTTTTTATCACTTTTTAATACATATCCTGAAACTTTCAAAATCTCATCGGTCATACCCGCTACTGCAGAAAAAACCCCAACTATTTCGTTACCTTTATCATGATATGATTTGATCAATTTAGTAATATGAACAATTTTTTTTCCGGAATCTACTGCCGTGCCGCCAAACTTCATTACCAGACGCATTTATGACAAGCTTATGATATTATTACAGATTAATACGTTTATTGTTACCGTTTTGAGAGCATCATGAATAATTAAGAGAGTGATTTTTATTTGGTTGCCTTTAGTACTACTGCATGACTAATTTTTCATTTGAAGAAAAACAATTGTTGATACAACATTGTATTTTTAAATACGATTCAGAAGAGATGATAAAAACAAAACTACAGGAATATTTATCTCCGAAAGAAATAGAATCTGCAATTGATACACTAATAGCTACACAAAAGATTCGCAGAATTGGACAAGACGTGCTTCAAAATAATGAAAGTCATACCGGTACGGTAGCTGAAATTCCAGAAAATTTAAAACCTATAATTGATAACTTGTAGAAACGTAAATTATGTCAATGAAATATTCTGTTCAATGAAATCTAAAATGTAACGGGCCTAAAATAAAAATATGGTTCGCCGCAGAGCGATGCGACAAGAATTTACTTATTTTCCATAATACCGCCAAATATGTTCCTTAAGGCATCCAGAACTGGATTACCGGTCTGATTGCCAGCTGTTTGTGTCGCATTAGCTGTGGCGTTCACAGCAGTATTAACAGCATTTCCAGCCTGATTCATTACTGTTTGCGTTGCATTAGCTGTGGCGTTCACAGCAGTATTAACAGCATTTCCTGCCTGATTCATTACTGTTTCCGTTGCGTTATCTGTGGCGTTCTCAGCAGTATTAACAGCGTTTTCTGCCTGATTCATTACTGTTTCCGTTGCATTAGCTGTGGCGTTCTCAGCAGTATTAACAGCGTTTTCTGCCTGATTCATTGCTGTTTCCGTTGCATTAGCTGTGGCGTTCTCAACAGTATTAACAGTGTTTTCTGCCTGATTCATTGCTGTTTCTGTAGCGTTAGTTACATTAGTAGATGCGTTTGAAGCTGCATTAATCAACTGGTTAGCCTCCTCATTTATTGGCTCTGTCAGGTTGCTTGAAGCGTTTAATCCTGCGTCGGTTACATTATTGCTTACATTGGATAGAATATTCATCGTTTTGTTAGTTGGCTCTGTAACGTTGCTTGAAGCGTTTAATCCTGCGTCGGTTACATTATTGCTTACATTAGATACAATATTCATTGTTTTGTTAATTGCTGTTTGTGTGGCATTAGATGCGGCGTCCGAAGCTAAACTGAGTACGCTGTTGGCTTTAGTCATTAATTCTCCTGTAGCATTGGCTGTAGTGTTTGCAGCTGAGCTGAGAATATCCTTTGCGCTGTCCATTGCTGTTCCTGTTGCATTTTCCGTTGCATTAGTTATAGCGCTCATTGCTTCTCCAGTAGCATTAGCTGTTGTGTTTGCAGCTGAGCTGACAATATCCTTTGCGCTTTCCACTGCTGTTCCCGTTGCATTCTCCGTAGCATTTGTAAGTCCACTCATTGCCTCGCCTGTTGCATTAGCTGAGGCCTCCATCGCAGCTCCTGTCGCAGCAGTAGCATTTGTTAGTCCACTCATTGCCTCGCCTGTTGCATTAGCTGTGGCGTTCCCAGCAGTATTAACAATGTTTTCTGCCTGATTCATTGTTGTTTCCGTTGCATTTTCCGTAGCATTTGAGAGTACGTTCATTGCTTCACTTGTTGCATTAGCTGTAGTGTTCATTGCTTCACTTGTTGCATTAGCTGTAGTGTTCATTGCTTCACTTGTTGCATT
>JASKBU010000075.1:0-18133 GCA_033272285.1 Nitrososphaeraceae archaeon | reverse complement strand
ACGAGAAGCTTTTATTTGATAGGCCTAAGTGTCTTGATATTTATAAAAAACTGAGATATATTTATGAAAATGCAATTCTTGACATTATAGAAACTTGATAGTTTTGGTATCTTCTAATTATCTTAGAAACGATCTATAATATTGCTGACCACAATAACGGTCACCCAGATCGAACATTTTATATTCTCTAGTAACAAAAACTATCGTTTCTTCAATTTTTAAGATATCGATTCCAAATCTAAAAATCACCACAGTATGTTATCAGTAATTTATGCTCTGATTTTGAATCTTAATTCTAAAATTCAGGATACACTAAATTGCGTCTACTGTTTACCAGCTTGAAATAAAATGTGATTTTTAAATATAACGTGTGTATACTAACTATGATCTCGTTTGAGTGATAAAAGAGAATCAAACAATAATGACGTTGGATCTAATTTGAAAGTAGCCGAAGCAGAGCAATCCGATGTGGGGAGAAAAATTGCTAGGGTAGACCCTGAAGTGGCCCAGCAACTTGATTTATCTGCAGGCGATGCATTGGAAATTTCGTCTCTTGGCAAGAAAACAACTGTTCTATACTGGCCCGCAAGAGAGAAAGATAGAGGTAAAGGTCTTGTAAGAATAGATGGTTATCTGAGAAACAGACTGGATATTGGAGTTAACGACTCTGTTGAAATAAAGAAGGTTGATGTAAAAGGTGCAGAAAAAGTTACGTTAGCACCAACGGAACCACTTCGAATTGTTGGAGCCGAAGGGTATCTTAAAGAATATCTTTTAGGAAGTTTGCTAAGTACAGGCGATATTTTTCCCTTAACAATAATGGGTCAAAGAGTTGATCTTGTTGTCATCTCGACAAAACCTTCAGGACCAGTTTTAATTGAAGACTCTACTGAGATGACAGTCTCAGAAGAAAGTGAAAAAGCAGTTCAAGTTGCAAAAGAAGGCGACGCTCCCTCAATTTCGTATGAGGATATAGGAGGAATAAAAAATGAAGTTTCCCGCCTGAGGGAAATGATTGAACTCCCTTTGCGACACCCAGAACTGTTCAAGAGACTTGGTGTTGAGGCACCGAAAGGGGTATTGTTGCATGGACCTCCTGGTACAGGGAAGACGCTCTTGGCAAAGGCCGTGGCACGTGAAACAAATGCCAATTTCTATACAATTGGAGGACCTGAAATAATGAGCAAATTCTATGGTGAATCTGAGGAAAGACTACGGGAAATTTTTAAGAAAGCCGAAGAAAACGCACCTGCTATTATTTTTATAGATGAAATTGATTCAATTGCTCCAAAGAGAGAAGAAGTGTCAGGTGAGGTAGAAAGGAGAGTCGTAGCCCAGCTTCTGTCATTGATGGATGGCATGTCATCAAGGGGAAAGGTGGTTGTAATTGGAGCTACGAACAGAATCAACGCAATTGATCCTGCGCTCAGAAGACCCGGCAGGTTTGATAGGGAAATCGAAATAGGTGTGCCCGACAAAGAAGGTAGATTGGAAATACTTCAGATACACACGAGAGGGATGCCATTGGAGAAGGATGTAGACCTCGGTACAATAGCGAATATATCACATGGCTTTGTTGGGGCAGATCTTCAGGCCGTCGCAAAAGAAGCAGGGATAAGGGCTCTGAGAAAGGTACTTCCAGAAATTGATCTTACTACGGAGAACATTCCATCCGATATTCTCAAGAAGATTGTAGTAACGATGGATGACTTTTTGAGTGTAATCAAGGAAATAGAACCGTCCGCCTTGCGAGAAGTTTTCGTAGAAATTCCGGATGTAAAATGGGAAGATATAGGCGGAGTGGCAGAGGTCAAACAAGAACTGCAAGAAGCAGTGGAATGGCCTCTAAAGTACCATGGACTATTTGTGCATTCAGATGCTACTCCACCCAAGGGTATACTTCTTTACGGACCGCCCGGTACTGGAAAGACACTGATGGCAAAAGCAGCTGCTCACGAAAGCGAAGCAAATTTTATCAGCATAAAGGGTCCAGAATTGCTCTCAAAATGGGTAGGCGAATCAGAAAAAGGTGTAAGGGAAATTTTTCGAAAAGCAAGGCAGGCTTCTCCATGTATTGTGTTTTTTGATGAAATAGATGCTATTGCACCCACACGAGGATTGGGAAGTGATTCACATGTTACTGAAAGAGTTATCAGTCAGCTTCTAACGGAACTTGATGGACTTGAAGTATTGTCAGATGTGATTGTTATTGCGGCTACTAATAGGCCGGATATTATTGATGCTGCCCTGTTGAGGCCTGGAAGATTTGACAGACTCTTGTATGTGCCTCCGCCAGACAAAGAAGCTAGGACTCAGATTATTAAAATACATACATCAAAGAAACCATTAGCCGATGATGTTAAAATTGATGTACTGTCTGCCCAGACAGAAGGATATACGGGAGCCGATTTAGCTGGACTTGCATCTGCGGCAGTAATGCTTGCGCTGAGGGAGCATATAGAAAAATATAAAGATCCAAAGAAAGCCGAGGAGGCAAAATCCGAGCTAAAGGTCTCGATGAAGAATTTTGAAGAGGCAATGAAAAAGATACGTCCTCTTTCCAAGCATGAGATAGAGACATACAAGAATATAGCTGAAAAGTTTGCAAATCCCGCAGTTACAAAGGAAATCATAGACAGAGAATCAGCTATAAAGTGACTGTAATACAATATAGAACCTATTCTTACTCATATTCCTACTCCTACCCTACTCCTGTTCACAAGGTTCACTGTCCGATTGAAAGACCCGTTCCACTGAGGTTAAGACTTGCGCTACCTGATCCTTAATGAAGAGATCATTTCCATTAGAATACGCGATGCATGATTGGCAGTATTTTGGTTAAAGTCATAGTCAGGGCAAAGTTCTACTATATCCATTCCCACAACTTGTAAGTTTTCACTTATTTTTTTTATCATGTAAATTAAATCAAGAGGAAAAAGTCCTCCGGGAGCGGGTACGGATACTCCAGGGGCAACTCCGGGGTCCATGCAATCTAAGTCGATGGACAAATATACCTTACTTGCATGACATTTTGAAATGATCTTTTTAATTATTTCATTTATGCCCAATTCAATCACATCTAGAGGTGTAATGATTTCTAATTTTTTCTTTGACGCATTTTCTAATTCCTCCAATTCAGCTGCTCTAGTCCCTATGAGCATACTCTTTGTAAAGTTGATAAGCTCTGACGAATCTGTAATGACCGATCCATAGTAGTCCCTTGTTGAAGAAACGAAATCCGGATGTGCGTCGAAGTACAGAAGAGCTATCTTTTTACTTTCCAAGGCATCATATATTCCATTCAGAATAAGACTTGTAATTGAATGATCTCCTCCAATAGTTATGGGAATTTTTTTCGCAGAAACTACATCAAATATCAGTCTATATAGATCATCCCTTGCCACATTGCCAAAGTCAAGAATACTTTTTTTCTCTAGTGTTCCTGACATCGGGCATATGGGAATAGTATTCCCATCTCTTTCAAAAAACTCATAGTAATTTGACGCTGCTCTTAAACTATCAGGACCCTTACTTGCTCCCTTTCTTTTCGCATGAGACCTTGACTCGTCTGGTACCCCTAAAATCACTATATCTGCATTCGAAATAGAAGTAACATTTGAATGAAGAAGTTTAACCACGTGTTTTAGATGAACAAGAGATCCATTTCAATGTTATATTCGCCATCGTCATGTAGTTTATTCGTATAATGTGTTTAATTTTCTGGCGTGTATGGTTTATTAGAACTTTAAATCATTGGAATTATGAATAGGATTTATTATAATCTTGCTTTACGAATTTTGCACCCTCAGAACTAACATGAATACATATTCTGGTAAGTAAATTGCATTAGAACCAGTAAAATTAGAAAAGAAATTGGAAAGTACTAGAATCCGCGAGTGATAAATTTATAGGATAATAAGATATCAAAAAAATACAAAAAAAATAATGATGGGTTCTTGACCCTTATTCTGTTAGAGTAGAGAAACCAACATCAGTAGAATTCGAACCACCTGTAGAATTCGAACCACCTGACTGTGCAGGTTTGTCTGTATTAGTTAGCTGACCTCTAATTTCGCCATCTTGATGTGCAGCTGTATGGACATTCACATACGTATCGCCAGATTCCATTGCAGCAGTCAAATCATCTAAAGTCTTGCCTTGCATTGGACCTTTTAGACTAGAGTCGGAAAAGTTTCCTCTGAAGATCATGCCATAAGCTGTGTCTTTGGATTTGCTTGTGGGAGTATTCAATAGGTCTACAATTACGTCTCCATTCTCTCCAGTTTTACCCATATGAATATGAGCTGCTGAAGCATTTGATATTCCTGTTACGTTTACTCTATACTTTATAGTATCGTTTGCAGGTATTGTAAACTCAGCTTCTCCTGTTGCACTCGTTTGAACTGGAGGAACTTCATTTTGTCCACTTAATTGTGCCTTGTATGGATACTTCGCTGCATGTATCTGTTCAACGATTGATACAGAAACCAAAACTGTCAGCGAAATAGCTAGCGCTAGTATGCTTGCAAATAATAATTTGCTGGAATTCATCTCGTTTTTTTTTGTCTTTACTCATTAAAATATATTACGTACACAAATAACAAAAGCTTTTATATAAGGTAGAGAGGATTTCATTAAATTTAACGCTTTCTACTCCAGATAACTATAAAAACTGCATACACGCTGCAGAAACCTGCCATGTTGCCGATGCGTTAAATGTTTGCATTCGTCATTATTACTTGAAAAGAACATGTCATTTGTGAAATACACTAAAGATGTTTCTATCCCAATGAACTAACATTTTTTTTTATTGCAAGAAGGCTAGTTTATTTAACTGATTTTCTATTTTTAACACCCATATTTGGTAACGATTAATTGATTACATTTGTCGTAACATTCTTGCTTTCTATTCTAGTTTTGGTTCCAATATCTTATATTATGGGGCAGCCACTTCAATGCTAATTGATATTTTGGTTTCCTCGTTAGTATCGCTAATTTCAGTGGACTCTCGTTCTCTCAGATCTATCATTTTTGTACGTGCACCAATACTTGCCGGATTTATTATTGGTGCAGTAACAACAATGGTAATAAGTCGCGAGCTGCACTTCTTGCCATAATATTGTCGCTGGCTGAGACAATGATAGTGATATTTGCATCATAGAATATCACGATAAAAAGAGACGAAATTGCTCGCAAAAATGATACTTCACAAAAGATAATTCTGGTTCTTAGTAAACTGGTTCTTGCAATTCATTCTTTTAATATTTCATATTGTTTTTTTCGGGTGGTCCAAAAGCAATTAAAATTACATGTAAATTGCTATTTTGATAAAAATCTATCTTGTTTCTTTTAAGGCATCTGCACATGGTAATCACCATTTTTTCTGCTTCTCCCTTGAATGAGACTAGCGAAATTTTTTCAATTCTTGTCTGTTTTTCCTGTCGTGTCTTTGAAGCATCAAGGTATCAATAGTTAGTTCCCTATTTCGAATTTTAAAACCAGTTTTATAATTCCAACTGTTCCCCCCATTTCTAATCAATTGGGTAGAGTAATTATCATGAATGACCGTAAAATAAATTGCGGAATAAGCGGTGACAAAGTGTTAGGGTGTTTATCAATAACAGTTTTTGTTTTTTTACCACACTAATGGATTTAGTCCAAAGATTGTCTCTTTATATAAGATTTGAACTTATTAATCTCCAATAGTGGACTTAATTGGAGATCACCCTGTCTGAAGGTAATAATCACAAACAAGTCCTAAAACTAATACTTTCATTAACATCAGCCTTTTTCGTGGTGCAGGTTCTTGTTGGATTTAACATTGGAAGTCTTGCTCTCATATCAGATGCTGGCCATATGCTAGTCGACGTGGCCGGACTGGTTATGGCGTTACTGGCAATATCATTTTCGCAAAAACCGGCAACCCCAGTAAGAACCTATGGATTCTATAGAGCTGAAATACTAGCGTCACTTCTAAACAGCCTCTTTCTTATATTGCTGTCGATTTTTATTTCCTTTGAAGCAATTCAAAGACTTCTTCATCCGTCAGAAATTAATGGACTTCCAATTATAATAGTGGCTTCAATAGGCCTTGGGATAAATTTGCTAGGGATTAGATTATTATCAAAGGGAAGGGTAAAAAATAGATCACATGATAACATTGACAATCATACATCACAAAAAGAACTAGAGAATTTGAATGTTCATGGAGCCTATCTAGAAGTGCTTGCCGACACACTTGGTTCTGCAGGAGTTATAGCAGCGGGAATTATTATTCAAACCACCGGATTATATGTTGCCGATCCCTTGATTAGTATTGGTATCGTGGCACTTATCCTTCCTAGAACGTGGTTACTCTTAAAGAAAGCAATTCATATTTTAATTGAAGGCACGCCATCACACCTTTGCCATGAGGAAATAAAAACTTCAATACTAGGAGTGAAAGGTGTTACAGGAGTTTTTGACCTTCATATATGGACAATTAGCTCTGGTATTTACTCTCTATCTGCACATGTTGTAATCATAGATAATAAGAGATCGGGTGCAATTTTGCAAGAAATTAATTCTATACTTGAAAAGCGATTTAATATTACTCATGCAACAATCCAGATTGAATTGTATCACCAATCCAAAGATATCTAGCAATTTATATTTAGTATCGGTGATTAAAATTGTTCTCATTTATAAAACAATGGTAACTTGGCATATCATGGTTTGTGTTTTATCTGTATACTAATAGCAGGAACATAAACAAATACATAATCTAAATAAGTAAATTCAACGATAACTAACGATACAAATTAGATTCAGTCCGATACTACGATAATTCAAAGGTTAATCCTTTTCAATTCTTAATCCTTTTTCAATTCATCTGAAGCGTCAGATGTGTCGTCCACAGCGTTTTCTGCCTTGTCTGCAGCCCTTTTTGCTTTATCTGCCGACTCGTCAACCCTAACTTCAGTTTTGGCCGCAGCCAGCTTTGCTTCATCTGATTTCTCTTTACCTCCACGAATAGCCTCTTTTATCTTGTCTAGAAATCCCATAACTTCTATTAGCCATCCTAATTATTTAAAGATTGGAAAGAAGTTGTCAGTTGAGTGCATGGTACTTTATAAGTATGATCTAAGGATCTCTAAATTTAATACGCAGTAATTCTTCGAACCTGAATGATGCTTTTTCAAGTCAAACAAGGACTCTTTTAATTTTTATTCTCACATCTCATTGTTCGTACTGAACATAATTTCTTCTGCGGTAGTTTTTGCATATGCATGGTTTAAATTTAATGCCGCAGGTGATTGGGGTTCAGTTCTTCATGCGAGATGCATTACATGAATGCAATTTTTAGTCGAGAAAGTAAAACTAGATAGACGATACTAAAAAGAACTATGTGGATCATGCAAAAAATATAAACGGGATAAAAAAGTCTTAATAGCCGATGTCACTATAGTTTTTTGAAATTTGTTTTTAAATCGGAATAACGCTTCGCTATCAAATTCAAATACAGTAACATTTTCTATTGTTATTCCAACCTATAACGAATCAGAGAATATCCTGAGATTAATTAGTGAAATTGAAAAAAAACTACCAACAAACGATTTTACCGAAGTTATTGTAGTAGACGATAATTCTCCTGACGGAACAGGAAAATTAGTAGAGAATTATATAACTAAGGAGAGGTTTAAGACTGAGGAAAAAAATTCATCGCATACAAAAAATCACATATTGAAAGTTGTTCACAGAACAGCAAAAGAAGGATTAATACCCGCAATAATCGATGGTGTTAGGCAATCAAGAGGCACTAATGTGTTGATAATGGACGCTGACTTTTCTCACCCACCAGAAGTGATACCAAAAATGATGAGCGAATTGAAAAGAAATCCAAATTCCATCATTATTGGATCTAGATATATTGAAGGTGGAAAGGTAGTTGGCTGGCCAGTAAGAAGAAAAATCCTGAGTAAAGGTGCCTCCACATTGGCTCGTCTTGGATTAAATGTTAAAAGTGTAAAAGATCCAATGTCGGGATTATTTGCATTACCTCGTGAATTAATACAAAATATTTCAATAGCCACCAAAGGTTACAAAATACTACTCGAGATTCTTGTAAAGAATAAAGAAATTCCAGTAATTGAAGTTCCCTATACATTTACTGATAGGCAGTCTGGAAAAAGTAAAATGAGCTACAATGTAATAGGGAATTACGCTAAAGCTATCTGGCAATTATACCAACATGGACAGAAATCAGATCAAGTCAAGATAAGTGCGCAGGTAAACAAACAATCTGTCCGCTTCATCTCTAAAGTTGGCCGATACTATACAGTAGGAATTTCTGGATTAGTTATTAACTATATTGTTTCATTTCTTTTGGCTAATGATGTGGCGAATTCTATCAGACTATTATCAAACGTGTGGTATCTTGAGGCATCCATTATAGGTGCAATCATCTCATCGACTACAAACTTCTTTTTGAACAAGTACTGGACGTTTGAGGACAAGAGATTTGAAGTCAGGACTACCGCAAGGCAATACCTATCATTCATAAGCATGAGTGCTATTGGATTGATTATCCAAATTTCTCTTTTGTATTACATGGTTGAGAACTTTGTTCCATACAGAGTATCATTAATTGTATCTATAGCTGTAGCTACCACAATTAATTTCATCTTAAACAAGAAATTTACATTTAAAGAAAAAGTTTGGGCATAGTCAATTTTTTTGTTTTACTCAATTGAAATAGGAAAATATTAGGTTAAGTCCAACAATCTGACCTTACCAATATTATTACAGTAAGCGCGTCGATATATTCAACATATAATTATGAATTTTCTACAGTTTATATCAGATTAGCTGCAGAAACTTTAATGCGTAAATAATTCCCAGTGACGTACTTGCAAGAATCATATGTCTCCATGGCATAGCACGTAATTTAGGACCTTCCAACTTTATATGATGATTATCTACGATATGGGTAATGTAGTCTCTCAATTTTTCATTCCATATGTCATACTCTATTTTATGTTCCTTTAGAATAGATTCGATCTCATAGAGTACCGGTGCTCGCACAGAACCAATATGTTGAATATACCTACGAGAAATTTCCACCTCTGCCTTTATGGCTATGAATCCCTGCTGAATATCGAGAAGACGTAGATGCATTTCCCATGGGTACTTCAGTTTTTTAGAAAAACCACTTCCGATTTGTGTTGGTTTCTTGTTTTCAAACTTTACTTTTTTGAATCCTTCCGCAAACAATGTCTTTATCAATTCTTCTTTCTTTATCTTTACCATGAGACTCAGCTGATCAAATTGTATTTCTTCGTGTTGAATAAACTCACTTAAACCCTTGAGCAAGTTTATTCGTCTTGGATAACGTGTTAGGAATTCTGACATCCTACTACTCAGATGATGCTCAGAAAAGGTATTAAAAGTATATGGAAAATTGAACTATTTCTAGAAATTAAAGAAATGGCATACTCCTAAGATAGATATCCACTTTTGGACTTACAGTCATGTCTTTCATACCAAATTTTCGCTCAGTTGGAGTTACCTTGACTCCTCTGATGACTACTATTGGTATGGATTCATTGCTCTCACCCATAACATAAACCCCCATTGTTGCCAGACAATCTGCTGTAGCCTTAAAGGTTACCCTTAGTTTCTTCCCAAACAAGTCCCTTTTGCCTCTCTCGTCCTCAACCGGTTCAAAACCAGAGACTCCCACAGCAATGCCAGTACAACCTATCCTAGTTGGCATTAGCCTGCTATCAGATATTACAATTCCAACCTTTATTCCAAATTTTCTAAATATTTTTTTGCGCAAATACCTCGCGGACTTGAATGAATCTTTAGGATAAAGTATGATTTTTCCAGCCGGACAGTTCGATTTGTCTATCCCTGAGTTAGGCGCTATCATCCCATCTTTTATTGTAAGCAGGAACCCCGGAATTCCTGATACAATGTTATCAGCTTGTTGCATAGCGATCTGTGTGATTTTTGGATTCATCTTGAATCTTGAGGCAAGGGCTTTTGCTCTGGTAGTTACCTTGACGCTTTTCAAATCAACTAGAGAATCCTCACTCATTGAAACAAACTTACTTGAGATAATTATAATGTCATTCTCCTGGAATGCAAATTTTAAATCAACTATTGTTCTAAATAGATCGAATCCTACACCCTTTTTTGGGATCTTTATTGGAAAAATTTCCATTTCCTTATAAAGAACACCGTCACAATATTTGTGTTCAGGAAAAATTATTAAAGTCAAAGAAGAATTTAGGTTGATCTCTAAAGAATGAATATTACTGAAAAAATTATTGCACGGGCTTCCAATAGAAATTCAGTGAATCCTGGTGATGTAGTTTTCGCCAATGTCGACAAGTTAATGATTCACGACGTTTCAGGTCCTGGAGTAATCAAAGTTTTTGAAGAGTGGTCAAAGAAAGGAATACACCTTGATAGAGTATGGAATGCCGATAAAATATGGATAACTGAAGATCATTTTGTTCCTTCAGCAGACAGGATTTCGGCAGAAAACATCTCAAGGCTTACGAAGTGGGCAGAGAAATTTGGGATTAAAAAGCATTTCAAGTATGGTTTAGGACAGTATGGAATCTGTCATACGCTATCACATGAGGAAGCGTTAGTACTGCCTGGGGAATTTTATGTTGGAGGTGATTCGCATACGAATACAACCGGTGCTCTCGGGGCGTTGGCAGTGGGTCTAGGACACACTGACGTTGCTTACGCAATGATGCACGGGCGGATATGGCTAAAGGTCCCTGAAACCTTGTTGTTTAAAATAATTGGTAAAAAACCCCCACACATAATGGCCAAGGACATAATCTTGAAAATAATTAGTGATATTGGAACTGATGGGGCAAATTACATGACGATGGAATTTGCCGGAAATGTGGTAAGCCAAATGAGTATGGAAGAAAGATTGACGCTTACAAACATGACAACAGAAGCTGGGGCGAAAAACGGAATAATCGAACCAGATGCTGTTACCGACGAATACATTCAACAAAGAACCGCCGATACGTACAAGTCAGTCCTGGGAGATGATCCACATTATTTGGAAGAATATACTTACGAAATCGAAAAACTTGAACCATTTGTTGCAAAACCCTATTCTCCACAGAATGGTGCGGCTGCAAGAGAGTTGCAAACAGTTGAAATCAACAAGGCCTATATCGGCTCTTGTACTGGCGCAAAATTAGAGGATCTGAGATCAGCTGCACAAATTTTGAAAGGTAAGAAGGTAAAAGTACGAACTGAAGTTTTACCAGCAGCTCAATCAATTTACATTAAAGCAATGAAGGAAGGATTGATTGAAATATTTATGGAGGCAGGTGCAGTTGTAGGTCCACCTACCTGTGGTGCATGCTGTGGAGCTCATATGGGAATTTTGGCAAAGGATGAGATCTGTGTTAGTACTACCAATAGGAATTTTCCAGGTAGAATGGGTCATGTTGAATCTCAAACTTATCTAGCCTCCCCACTAGTAGTGGCTGCTTCTGCAATTAAAGGCAAGATTACCGATCCTCGGGATGTGTCCAATTGACTATGAAGGGTATTGTTCATAAATATAGTAGAGATAATATAGACACAGATGTAATACTGCCTGGACCTTATCTAAAAATCCACGACCACAATGAGCTCTCCAAGCACGCTATGGAAGGAATCGATACCGATTTTTCAAATAAAGTGGCCAAGGGTGATTTTATCCTAGCAGGAAGTAACTTTGGATGTGGCTCCAGCAGAGAGCACGCTCCCATAGCCCTATCAAATTGTGGAATCACTGCCGTACTTGCACCGTCATTTGCACGAATTTTTTATAGAAACTGTGTAGATGGTGGATATTTGTTGCCTCTAGAAATTGAAAAGTCTACATTAGTACAAATTTCTGACAAGGACACGCTTGAAATAGATCTAGAAAAAAATCAAATTCATGATGTGACAAATGGAAAAAAATTCTCAATCTCTCCATTTCCCCCATTGATAAAAAAAATAATTGATGCTGGGGGTTTGATGTATTATAAAGAATGAGCAAGAAAAAAGGCAAATTAGTAGAAATTATAAGCAGAGCAAGATTCTACGATGACATAAACCTTTACCAAGTTGCATATCGCGATCTTGATAAAATAGTAACGGTACCTCTGAAAGAGTTTATTTTATTATCAGGAACATTCGAACTGATTCCAATAAGCAGAATAGTTGAAATAAAGAAAGGAAGTATTGTGGTGTATCAAAAGGCAAAACCAAATTTGTAATAAATAAATGATATCTGTATTGCACCGTTTAGCATTCTTGCAAGTACCATCCTTGTGGTAGTAAAAGATTCCTGAAGGGTTCATCGCCAACATGAGTTGCGTAACGCCATATTTTTTGTCCATCCAAAGCGTTGAATCTGCTGCTGATTCTGTTCAGCGCTCTTAATTCGTTATCAATTAAATTTTTACTGGCCTGATTTGAATACTGACACGAGAATTTGCAATTTGAGTCAAGTGCCACACTCGTTTTTTCCTCTTTTATTACAGGATAGGCACGACAAGCAAAAGGTCTTGCCTCATATATATGACAATTAAAACCTCCATGCGGAGCGCGATTATTACTTTTAGTGTCTAGAAATGGGCAATAGTCACCGTCGATATTACCCATAAGCTGATATGCGATAACTTGACTAGGACCATCTGATTTTTTATTAACCCCGATTCCCAGTCTTGGAAATATGGTCACGCTGATTTGGGAGTGTTTAGCTAGACTTTCAACTCGCTTTTTTTCCTCCGGTAAAAGAAGAACTCCTATTTTTCCGTAATCTACTGATGGATAGTATTGACGGTACATACAGCAGTCAGAACAGTCCTGGACGCAATGAAATTCTCTAAGCATTTTGCAAATCAGTGTTATTTATTAAAGAACGTTCAAGACTATCATCTTCAAGTTCATTTAATTTTAGAAATTTCACATCATAAATAGTCTTCATTCTTTTAAAGATATTAAGTTCATAGGTAGCTCTGTTACTAGGATTATCCACATTATTTTCCAGAGTATTTTTATTGTCGGCAATTTTTTTTTCTAGGAATTTGTAAAGCGCAAATCGCAAAATCGTCTTTTCTTCAAAGTTCTTTTTGAACCTTAAATAATTTTGAGTCAAAGGACTTTTCTTGAAAAAACCAATATTTTCCTTTGAAAGGAGATTCTTGCCTCTTTGATATAGGATGAACCAATAATCTTCCTTTTCTTCTATGAATCTCAAAATTATCTGGTCATCTGGCCACCAATGGATATACTCATTCCACGTTTTTAGTGCAATTTTTCGGTCGGTGTACAATATTAAAATATTCATGACTATGTCCGTGTATCTGTAGCCTATACCTGCAAAGTGAGAAATCCATTTTTTCTCCATTTTAATCAATTTAATGAAACCATAAAGTAAACTTATCTGACAATGTCTTTCATTCAACCTAGTTTAACTCATGTCTCTGAGTATCTGAGATGATAAAGTGCCTTATATGGTTATTAAGCAGGAATTTGAATACATTTGCAACTTGCCTCAGAGGGATAACAATAAAACTCATCATTGGCAAGTGTCGTAATAGAAATAATCAACAAATAATTTAAAGTTTGAGTTATTGAATTTTGGCCGTGATTATCAAGTTTTTTCTACAGCTTCAATATGACATTCATGGCCTCTGTGAGCCTCGTTAAGAAAAGTAGCCTCGTCATTTGTGATTGGGAATTTTTCGTAACTCAAGTTTTTCTCTCCTTCTTTTTCTAAAAGAATTTGTTTGCATTCATCACATATTAATTGGAGGAATATCTTACCCATGCCTCAAGTATTGTAACAAGGTTATTTAGACCATTGCCGGAAAGATTCCATTACATTGTTTTATTCTATAGACCTGAGGGCTGGTTTATTCTTGTACCTTAAGAACAAAAAGTAAGTAAGTAAAATAAAAACAATAGCAGTTGTCACATAGGCAATGTCGATGAGGACTCCTTTATCATTAATAATTCTGCAGGGGAACTCTCCATTAGAGCAGCCGGCAACAAAAAAAATCAAATTCCATATTGAATGGGATATTATGGCAAACCATCCTTTCCCGCTTATCCAGGTTCTTAGACTTGCAAAAATGGACGGTGTTACAAATAACCAAGTTAAATAAGCAAGACTATTGACCTGCACGCTTGGGGTATTTAGAATATGCAATGAAGCCCAAACGATACCTCCTGCAAGAGCTACAATATTGTTTCCTGTTAGGTAAAATGGAATTCCGAAAAATAGAGTCTCTTCAAAAGGACCTGCAGATATTACCGAAATGATTGATAGAGGTATAGTGGGTTCTGTGTATTGATTAACAACAAGATCAACTATCACCGAGCCTATTATCATGATTGCAAAACCGATTAAATGGTAAAACAGTATCATAATTGTCAGGTAATAGATAGAATTTCGTCTATACTTTGAAATCCATGAAAGTGGATTAAAGTCAGTTTTCAAGTCAGCGAATAAAGGTCTTGATGATGACAATTACTGTGATAATGATGTGGAAAGTCGAAGATATTTACACGTTTTGCCTTATTGCATATAAGGATTAGACTTTGCTTAGATTATGAAATATTTTTTTCAAGTTCCTTTATTGTAGTTATGGGAAGAGAACAGGTAAAGTCCTTGCAAACAAATGCAAATTCCTTACTACTATTATTGTTTTTATCCGATAGCTTTCCCTTGAAATAGGGATATTTTTCTAGCTCCGACAACGCGGATTGATTTACGATTGCTGTAATTGCATTAGGAAGGAATCTTCTGTTTATGTGGTTTCCAAGGCCCGAATGTCCATCCTGCTTTATTACAGAAATCTCAATTGGTGTTTTAACACGTAAATATATTGCTGAGAGTAATTGACCAAATCCAAAGGGATTTCCGGCTGCTGGCTTTGACATTCTTTGAATCATATGGTCTGCTTTTGAAAGGAATTCTTGATTTTGTGTGTAGTAATATAACTTTATCAAATTGGAAACGGCGACTGAATTTCCACTGGGAATCGCAAGATCGTAGTGATTCTTTGTTCTAACAATTAGCTTTTCATTGTCGTCAGGAGTAAAGAAAAAATCATTTGTTTCATTATCCCAAAAATGGTCAATCATTGAAGTAGTATAGTCGATAGCTCTCTGAAGATAGTAAGATTTCGAATCAACACTAAATAAATTGATCAAAGCCTCTGTATAGAAGGCATAATCATCAAGGTATCCAGAAATCTTGGAAACATTATTGAAAACCCTATCAAGCCTGTTTCCATTTTTACTTAGATTATTTTCGATAAAACTGACGGCTTTTTGTGCACTTTCAAGATAACTTGAATTACCAGTTACTTTATAGCCACTGATAAAGCCCGAAATCATCAAACCGTTCCAAGAAGTCAGTATCTTTTTATCAGTACCCGGTTTGATTCTTTTGAGTCTGATTTGATAAAGCTCCTCCAATGATGATTCAATCTTTTCTTCTATCCATTCTTGAGCTTTGGAGTATCTTTCAGATAACCTGGGTAGGGATGTATACTTGTGCAAAATGTTCTTACCTTCAAAATTACCCCCTTGGGTAACACCAAATCGATCAGCAAATATCTCAAAGATCTCCGGGCTTAGGATTTCTTTGAGTTCTTTGTAAGACCATACATAGTATTTTCCCTCCTCGCCTTCAGAGTCTGCATCTTGTGAAGAATAAAAAGCTCCCTCATGTGACATCATCTCTCTTTGAACAAATCTGAGAATTTTTTGAAGCACGTTTAAATAGTTACGATTTAAGGTAATCGAGTATATCTCAGAATAAAGTAATGAGAGAAGTGCATTATCGTATAGCATTTTCTCGAAATGTGGAACTAACCATCTTTGATCTGTGGAATAACGTGCAAAACCGCCCCCTACATGATCATGTATGCCTCCCGAATCCATCTTGTCAGCAGTGAAATGAACAAAGTCTCTATATTTGGTGATGCCAGAATAATCATACGCCCTTAATAAGAATAGTAAATTTGAAGCGTTTGGAAATTTTGGTGCGCTACCAAACCCTCCGTACATATTATCAGCCAGTTGCAACAGAGTAACAGCTGCCTCGTTTATAATTGTATTTTCTAATTTAGAATCATTATCAGATACTATGTCTGTAGATGAATTCTCTAACGCAGTAACAAACTCTTGACTAGAGGAAATGACTTCATTGCGTCTATTTTTGTATCCATCCGACAATCTTAATAATATTGTTCCAAATCCTGGTAATCCATGTCTGCTTTCGGTAGGAAAATACGTCCCAATGTAGAAAGGCTTTTGATCGGGAGTTAGAAAGGCCGATAATGGCCAGCCCCCAGTTCCAGTATACATTTGACAAGCCCTCTGGTAAATATCATCAATATCGGGTCTTTCCTCTCTGTCGACTTTGATATTAATATAATTTTCATTCATTATTTTGGCTATATCATTATCTTCAAACGATTCATGCGCCATTACATGACACCAATGACAAGAACTGTATCCAATACTCAAGAAAATGGGTTTGTCTTCTTTCTTTGATCTTTCTAACGCTTCCTGATTCCAACCATACCAGTCAACGGGATTATATGCATGCTGAAGTAGATAAGGACTAGTTTCATTGATTAAACGATTGGGTTTCTTGAGCCCAGGGTTTTGGTTATCATCCACATATGCCTAATCGAGAATATGATATTTAGACCCTTTCATTAATGGATTGAAGATAATCACAGTAATTATTCGCTGTTCTATTTTATGGATAGAATAAGCATATAATTATAATTTGGTAGTAAATATCAACTAATTGATACGAATTCATAACAATAAGAAGGGACTCAGAGTTCTTGCCATTGCAGAGAGTTTTCGAAAACATGACACGAAATCCATCCTGGCAGGTATAGTCATGCGACGTGATTTTGTGGTGGATGGTTTTGTATACACAGATACAACGATAGGCGGAAATGATAGCACCGATAAAATTATCTCCATTATTAAAAGTCTCAGAAGAAATGATATCAATTGTGTTCTTCTAGGAGGATTAATAATAAGTCTATACAATATTATAAATGGTAAACAAATTCATGAAAAAACAGGGTTGCCCGTAGTAGCGATATCATATAAAAAATCATTCGGCTTGACAGAGTCGATACATGGAATTGATGATAAGCAAAAAATTCAGGATTATTTAAGACTTGAAGATCGTAAACCATTAATTTTGTGGACTGGAAAAACAGTATTTGTTCGTCAATGGGGAGTAAGTTTTGCCGATGCTTCGAATTTGTTAAACTCTCTAGTTATCCAGGGTGCCAAGCCAGAGCCACTCAGACTTGCAACTTTGGCCGCTAGAGCATGTAGAAATTATGGTAAATGAATTATCAAAGAATTTGAAACGCTGAACAGCCGGTAATATAGATAACAAACCATGTATCGTCAGTATTTGTTCATTAGTAGTTAGATTCTTTTGACTTTGATGCTGATTTTGGTGTGTAGCGTACATATGCATCATAAAAAATTTCGTTTCCATGACCTGTTACGGTATGCAAAAAAGAGATTTCAAGTACAACCTTTGTTTCATTTTCCAAGAAATTATTAATATCTTGTTCAAGACCATGCGGTTCATACGACCTGAAAAATTTTATTCTTTCCTTGGGCATTATTTGTTATAATGGAAATAAAAAAGCATTATATCAATATTATCAAATCAGCTTTATTTCTTGAGTGTGATCTATTCAACGGGCTACTTGATCGAATATTTAGATCTCTATTATTAAGCCAGGCTATGCTCTATTCAACAATTCCGTTTCTTTTTCCTTAACGATTGGTTTTATCTTATTCATGATTACGTGGTGAAAGTCCTTTGTATTTACATCAAGGGTAAAAATGATTACAAAGCATAAATGATTTCTAGAATCAGTTATGGGTATGGTTATCCGCAGCAACTTTTCATAGCTTGAGCACGTATAATCGATTTTTCCTAATATTGAATGCCATCTAATTCTTGTATATTGTCTAGTAACTGCAGCCAGAGCATATTGCGCGGTTTGCGCATCATTTAACAAGGGTTTAATTCCTTTTCTTTCGGAGACCCCCAGAATTGTTCCATGAT
>JASKBU010000074.1:0-1959 GCA_033272285.1 Nitrososphaeraceae archaeon | reverse complement strand
GATTCAATAAAGGTATACCTTAGTTGGTCATTTCTTTCTGCTTCGAGTTCATTTATCCGCTTCTTTATTTCGTCCATTCTGGCAAGAGCGACCTCTAGTCGCCTGTCTGATTCGTCCAATTGTTTCATTGATTCGTTTTTCTTGTCATCAAAGTATGAAAGTCCAACAATATCCTCAATAATTTTCCTTCTCTCTTCAGAGTTTAATTCTGATATTCTCGTTATCATCCCCTGCTGGACTATGTTAAGTCTGTTTGGAACGGCTACAATAATTTCTAATAACTCTAGAATTGTGTTCTTTGAAACCTTTTTGCCATTAAGGTAGTATTGACTTTCTCCAGTCTGGCCTTCCATTTCTCTGCTCATAGAAACGGAGTCTATATCAATAGGAATTCCTCTGTCCGAATTATCAAAAGTTAAATTGACCCTCACAAGTCTGTGCGAAGAATTTTCGCTATCGTGGAATAATGATTGAAACTTGTCTACACGTAATAATTTAGGACTATTTTCGCCCAATGCAAACATGATGGCATCAAAAATGTTACTTTTGCCAGACCCATTAGGCCCGGTAACAGCAACAAGACCATTGTTTAAATGCAGTATAGTATTTTTGAAGCCAAATGACTTGAAACCGTAAATTTCAAGTTTCTTTATATAGACCAAAGATCTTACTAACAGATTCCCATGGTTGTAAATATATTCTATATGACAAAAAAATTAGATCTAACTTGTTATTTTATTAGACAATAAAATGAAAAAATGAAATTTGTAATCTAGCACTGACATTAACGCTCAATTTTTCCTTCAACAAAATCCATAAATGACGTCTTTGCCTCAAGATACGGCTTTTGTACCGGCGGATGTTTAAAACAGTATGCCGATACGCTATCAAGTTGGCCTGTTACTCCTCTATCTATTGCAATTTTGGTGCCTCTGATAGCATCAATCATCACCCCTGCGCTGTTGTACGCGTCAACCACCTTTAGTTTAACGTCTACCTCTATGGGAACCCTACCAAAGTATTTACCGCGCAACTGAATGTAGCATACCTTATCATTGGCAAGGAAACCAACAAAGTCCGATGGTCCTATTCGCATAGGTATTTCGTATGGCGCCATTGCAGCTACGGCGCTTGTCTTGCTGATTCTCTTGTCTTCAAGACGTTCTTCATCAAGCATATTATAGAAATCCATATCCCCGCCAACATTCAACTGATAAGTTTCATCCACCTTGACCCCTCTATCGACAAAGAGTTTCACAAGCGTTTTATGAAGCACCGTGGCGCCCAACTGACTCATGACATCATCTCCAGCACACAGGAGATTTTTGTCTGAAAACGCTTTTTGCCATTTTGGAGTAGATGCAATGAAGACTGGAATAGCGTTTATAAAAGACACACCTGCTTCAAGACATTGCTCAACATAATACTTGGTTGCTTCTCTGCTTCCAACAGGGAGGTAGTTTACTAGAATCTCCGCACCGCTTTCCTTTAATATTTTCGATACATCAGCCGGAGGACTATCTGATATCTTTACTCTTTCATTAAGTCGTCTTCCTACACCGTCAAGGACTTTACCTTTCTGAACTTTAATACCCGTTGAAGGTACGTCGGCTATCTTTATAGTATTATTTGGTTTTGCAAATATTGCATCAGCAAGGTCCTGACCCACTTTTGCCTCTACAACATCAAATGCCGCCACAAATTCGATATCCCCTGGCCTTATATCGCCCAGCGTGTATGCAATAAGGCCTTCAGGAGTGTCACCTATGTTTCCTTTTTCGTGGCCAGAGTCATAACCATTACCATAAAATGAGATACCTTGCAATATGGCAGATGCACAATTTCCTACCCCAGCTATTGCAACTTTGACTTTTTTATGAACTTTATTATTGCTATTACCAACCATGAATGCTGGATTAGCTATTGGTTTAATTAATATATGTGTATTCGCAGGTTTAA
>JASKBU010000073.1:0-1714 GCA_033272285.1 Nitrososphaeraceae archaeon | reverse complement strand
ACTTCATCTAATGCGTGAGCGTTGTATTCATGTCCCCACTTGCATATCCATTTAGTCATATTATATTATATCATCCTTATCTTCAACACAAGTCTTGCACATGTAACCAATTATAGCGGGTTCGCCATCCTCAGCGGGCAATAATTCACCATGAAAGCCTATTTCTTCCGTAGTTAGTTCCTTGTCACAATAGGCACATTTTTGCGTCATTGTGTCATTAGCCTCTCTACGTTTATGATAATGCCTATCGATTCGAGTTTTCTTTGTACTACTTCTAAAGTGAATTCTTGTTTTTGCTTGGGTTTGTTGCTTTCCTTTATCTGCTGACATCTTTCTTTTGTATGAAGTGTGCCGTCTGCTTCTCCAAAAATACCGGCAGTCTCACTCCACACTAGGTCCTCACGTCCGCATCCGTAACGACAAACGCGAACCTTTTTTCCATTGACTATTTTGTAGTCTGACATTTTATTTTATTACCTAGTGAGTATAGTGTAATAAGTAATTATTATACCTTATGGGATATACTTAATAAGTAAGTACTTGCTTTATCGGGATATGTCTGAAAGATATATTCTTATCCTAAGTGGTATAGCCCCATGACTATGGTTGGAAGGGTAACAGTTGAAGGCTACAAATGTGAGAGATGTGGGCATATCTGGATTCCACGTAAATATCAAAACAAAAACAAGGAACCAATAATATGTCCTAAATGCAAGAGTCCCTATTGGAATATACCCAAGAAATGAAAAAAAATAGATAAGGTTCGTAGGGTATTAAAGTTTAGTAACAATTTTTCTGAAACATCTATCAGATTGATTTTTATATCGTTGGCTTGCATTGGTAAACCTCTACATTAATGTAGAGCGCCAGGTGGTGCCGTCCATCTCACCCGAGAAATGGCCCACCGGTGTTAATTATAAAACGAGTTCCTATTTCCGTATGGTGAAAGATGATTTAAACTTATTGTGCTATGGGCTAGTTAGAAATTCTAAATTTCGGGCACACATTTAGTACATTTAGTAGGGCTGTTCTTGGGTGACTTTCGAGCATGATGCGATCTTATATGTCCACACAAACACCTGTCATTCTAACTCAAAGGCACTTTGTTTAGGGTTGCGAGTTATTAAAAATTCCTACTCGTTCATCAAAGAAATGATTATTTCTTTTTCATCATTTTCTTTAATTCTGCAACATCTGCGGTAAGCATCTCCAATTCACTTTTTTCGATTCGGAGTTTCTCTTCAAACTCCAGTTTTAATTTATTCACTTCATTGATGGTTAACAGGTCAATTACTTTCAAATAATCTTCTAAAATATCTTTTTCTGAAGGCTTATAATATGATTTTTGAAGTCCTGTATCATGGCCCATCAATATTTTAACATTCAAAAGTTTCATTTTGTCCATTGCGTGAGTTTCAAAATATTTTCTAAAACAATGGGTAGACTTGAATTCATGCCGTCTTATATCGTTGTCAGGTGGACGTATATCTTGAATCTTCCATGCCCTTGTAAATATTTGCCTTATAGCGTTTCCACTTGCTTTTTTTGGTATTGATATATTACCCATTGTTCCTTTAGTAAGATTCGATTCCCTCGAATTTATGAATATTTTTCCAGTGTTCCAAAGATCACGCATAAGGTAAGACTCTTTTGTTATTTTTTCACCTTGTTTTTCACGGAACTCCATCCACTCTTTTAGAGACCAATACGCTTC
>JASKBU010000072.1:0-8372 GCA_033272285.1 Nitrososphaeraceae archaeon | reverse complement strand
TTAATTCTTTTGCAGCATCAAGAGCCGAAGCAAACAAAATCTTAGAAGTTGGATTAATTGCTTTCATACATTGATATAACTGAAGGCCGTTGAGATTTTCCATCCTTATATCCAATATAATGAGATCATAAAGCCTCGGGTTTGAAGTGAATTCTGTCAGTGCCGCATAAGGTTCTTCAAAAGTACGCACATTGAATCCTGTGAAGGACAAAAAGGATTCGTAGGTTAGTAGTACATCTGGTTCATCGTCAACAATCATAATGCTTGGATTCTGAGTTAAAGCTTCATGTTGCCTATCACTTGATTTTGAAAAAGAGTTTGAATCGATATGGTATGATGATTTATTCTGAATGTCAGAAGATGGTTGATTTAATAACCTATTCATAACATTCCTTCCGGTTTCGGTTATTGAAACCTCAGAGCTAACCTCTAACCAGCCAAGAACTTTCAGCATCTGGATGTACCTTAGGCATACATTGTAATTTAAGCGAGTTTTTGTGGCTAAGGAGGTCTTTTTTATTGAACCATCATTGAATAATGTGCATAGAATCCTCTTTGTAACATCAAAAGAAAATGAACCGAGGCTCTCTGCCATTCTTAATTATAAATCATCTCCAGTATATGAAATTTCCTTATAACGTACTATATTCCAACGACTTCCCATTGATTTTCAGGATTTTTTCAACACAGATACTGTATTGAAACGTCTGTTAATACGAGCTTGAATATCTTGTTTCTGTAATTTATCTTCATTATTATACAGAACACCTCAGAAATGTTTTGTGATTACGGAAAATTCTTACTATTGAGTAGTAATTGTTATAATGATACAAGAACATGTATGCTAAGGAGTTGACAAGTGTATATGAACCAATAAGCAGAAAATTCTAATATTATGAATTAAGTTAAAATTTGGAAGTATTGCTAGATGGTTAGCAAACGAGTGGATGAATTCTGAAGATAAATTCTGAAATTTCGGATCATCATAGTATGAAGTTTAAGAATTAATCTGAATTAATGAGCACGACGTCGGATTATTATGACGTAATTCTCGTTGAATTGTAATGACGGAAATTATTCCATGCTAGTATTTTAAATGCTTCAGTAAGAGCTACGATATAACGTTACTAAAGAAAGGTAGCTTTACCAATATTTAGGACTATATCTTTTGTCGAGTTATCTGATTAAGCCTTTTTGCGATCAATGGTCTGCGACGACACCTTAATCAAATACGAATAAAATTGGGAAATTTGATACGGCCAGGATAGGCTCAGCACTTTATTTCTAAAGGTATAGTAAAAGCAGGCGGAAATAGAATATCCGCTTAAAACAAACTTAAATGTATGCGCGCCAATTTTTCCGTTAGTTTCCTGTCAGAGAATCTTGCAAAACAAACATGTGTCTTTGTTTTAACTTATTGACCGGTTGAGTATCCATATGACATTATCAAAGATTAACTCTTGCAAGAGTGACTTCAAGGAATTACCAGAATATTTCTGGATTGCAAGCATCATAAATCGTAGTACTAAGAACATAATTAGAAAAAAATTTAAAGTTCTAAAAAATTATCATAGTTTGTGTACAGATCAAGTACAGTTACGTCATTTTTAGTACTATTTTTATTAATTGCCGTTATTGTTATGCCTCCTAATTTTACTAGATTATCAGCTCAGAAGCAGGAGGTCAAGCTTTCTGCATTGCTTGAAGATCAAGGAGACCCAGAAAGGTGGAAATCTTTAATTCTACCATCACTTCAAGAGCTAAGAAACAGACATCCAGATTTGAATATTCAGTTGAACTATACGACATATCCATATAATGAAATGAGGGAGAAGCTTTTGTCAGCAGCCCAGAACAAAACGGAAATTGATCTAATAACCCTTGACCAGATTTGGCTTGGTGAATTTGCAGAAAAGGGATTTTTAACTGATCTTACTAATTATACAAAAAGCTGGGGAAGGCAAAACGATTGGTATGAAGAGAGCTGGGATGGAGGCTTTTACAAGGACACGATATATGCAATCTGGGCATGGACCGATATCCGGGGTATATGGTACTGGAAAGATATGCTGGATAAAGCAGGAGTAGACCCAAACTCTTTGAGAACGTGGGACGGATATACTGAAGCTGCAAAGAAACTAAACGCTGTACTAAGACCCGAAGGAATAGAGGGAGTGCATCTTGTCGGTGCAAGTCATTCGCCTGACATTGAATTTTATCCTTATTTATGGATGCTAGGAGGAAATATATTGACTATGAAGACAGGGCACCCGATCGAAGGAATCCACTTCTTCCCAAGCTATAATGGCACTGAAGGTGTAAGAGCAATGGAATTCATCAAATCCCAAATCGATGCAGGAGTGAAGCCGCAGAAAAACCATTTTTGGGGCAACGAATTTCTTGACAGGAAGTTTGCCGTCATGCTTGAAGCTTTACAACATCATGTCCACTTGAATACAACTGAGCAAAAACGAGAGTTTGAAGAAAAAATTGGGTTTTTACCGATGTTCCCTGTACCGGATCTAAGCTATAATAGTTCATCTCTAATGGGTGGTTGGGAATTAAGTATTCCAGAAACTTCAAATCACAAGGATCTTGCATGGGAGCTAATCACAATAATTTTGGAGCCTGACATACTTGCGCCGTATATAGTGTCGCACGCTAATCTACCAACGCAGATATCTATAGGAGAAAATTCTTACGTGTTAGAAGCAAATAAGACAATTCCGTATTATGACCAGTTAATCGATATGATAAACATCGGACATGGTAGACCCAATATTCCAGAATACGCTCAAATAGCCGATCACATAAGACAAGCATTAGACGAAGTGTACTCCGGTTTGAAAGAGCCTAAGCGAGCATTGGATGATGCAGCCGCCAAATCTGCAAAAGCTTTGGGATGGTAACCTCATATTGATTCGCATAGAATGTTACCATATAAGGTAAATTAAGCTTAATCTCTTCTTGCTAATTTAATTATTTATTTTACAATTATCATGAATTTTGATTTTCACATCAAGTATCAAAATAAGCGGACAAATTTATTTTTTCATTCTAGTTAAACCTGCTTATTCTAAATATTTCAAACATGCACATTAACGTACCTGGTCTAATTTCTAATCTTATAGATCACTTCGAACATAAGATTTAAGTTGCTTACCAATTATATGGTGAGGAATCAAAACTTTTGCCATTGTTTATTATGCTTGTTCATGTGGCATTGTTCGGAACAAAAATAGTCGTCACACATATTACAATATGTGGGATAGTCCTGGAGCTTTTTGCCGCAGCTTGAACAAGTTACTGACATATCCAATACTATTATCAATTATCAATATACTATCGTTCAATAGAAAGTTTGCTGTTATGATATACCCTTTATTCGAGGATAATTGGATCTGTGTTAAATACAATAGCTGCAAACTACTAACTTTCCTAAAACATGAAATATTCTCTTTTAACTAGAAAGTGGAAACAAGTATTCGTATGATTAATTTTACTATGTTTGCCAATTGAGCTCATATCTTTTAAAATATCAGTCATGTTATAATGAATCATGAAAATAGGAATCATTGGCGCAGGGGATGTAGGTGGAACACTCGGGAAAAGTTGGAGACAGAGAAAGCATGAAATCATGTTTGGAGTCCGTAATCTTCAATCTCAGAATGTTCAAAGACTTGCTCGGATGGATAAAAGCTTAAGATTCGGAGATATCAATGAAGCTGTGGGATTTGGAGATGTCATTCTTTTTGCTATACCCTGGACCTCTGTCGAGGAAACAATACGTAAATCAGGGAACTTGTCCGGTAAGATAGTGATTGATCCTACTAACCCTCTAACCCCGGACTTAAAGCAACTCGCTCTGCGGGATACTTCAGTAGCTGAAAGGATTGCAGATTTGGCAAAAGGCGCTAAAGTTGTAAAGGCCTTTAATACGATAGGAGCCCAGACATTAAATAATTTGATATTTGGTTCTGATAGAGCGGATCTTTTCATATGCGGTGATGATACTCCTTCCAAAAAAGTCGTAGGGGAATTGGCAACTGATATTGGATTTGATGTGGTTGATGTTGGGTCTCTTGCAAACGCTCGAATGTTAGAAAATCTGGCTCTTCTCTGGATAGAGCTAGCCCTCAGACAACAGTTAGGACCAAACATTGCTTTCAAACTATTGAGAAGGAAGGCGGGATTTTAGTCTGTGAGTCCATTAATATCAAAATAGTTTATACTAGTCAGGTCATCCTGGAGCAATTTAGATATAAATAGTTGTAAAGCCTTACAATACCATGTCCAGATTCTCTTTTTCAGTTGCATTATCAATAATGATTAGCTCGATAGTATTCATCCCTAGCTACACTGGATTTGTCGAAGGACAATCAGCTAAACCTGTAACAAATGTTTCGAACCTAGCTTTATCCGAGGACATGAAAAAGGTCAACTTGCAGAATAAGACGGTACAGTATTTTGAGGATGCTCAGGGATATTTGGTATATCCTGTTTCATCAAGTGATAGTCAAGGCAAGCTGCCCGCTGTCGTGATGATTCATGAATGGTGGGGGTTAAATCAAAATATCAAGGATATGGCAAATTTGCTGGCCAAACAGGGATTTGTTGTATTGGCTGCCGATCTTTACCATGGAAAAGTTGCAGACAATCCTCAACGTGCAATGGAGCTGGTGCAGATGGCAAGAAATAATCAAAATAATTCAATCGCTAATCTTCAGGCAGCAGTAAAATATTTGAGTTTGGCCCCTAATGTAGACAGCACAAAAATAGCATCATTGGGTTGGTGTTTTGGTGGTGGTCAATCCTTACAATTGGCGCTGAACAGCCAGGAACATCCACTAGCGGCAACCATTCTTTATTATGGAACTCCGTTGGTGACGGATAAGCAATCCCTGTCAAAGATAAAATGGCCTGTATTGGGCATATTTGGTGACAAGGATGAGGCCATCCCAATGGGAGAGGTGAATCAATTTAGAACTTCGTTGAACCAAAGTGGAATTACAAATGAGATATACATATACAATGGAGTGGGGCATGCTTTTGCAAATCCCTCCGGAGATAACTATGCTCCAAAAGAGACTGCAGACGCTTGGCAAAAGACCTTATCTTTTCTGAAGAAATATATGATAGTGACGTAATTTGAATTGAGATTTATGCTTCACTAATTTAGATAAATATGAAAACCTTGTTATTAGAATGAAAGGCTAAACATACATACAATTAGAACTCGTAGATCCGATGTCCAAAAACTAGATATACTGGGATAAGGGTCTGAAAACATGTATTTGATCATTACCGCCTTATCATTAGTTTTATTCTTTGTCGCGTTTTTGCTAATTTGTTCCGCAGACTACAAAATTCATGGTCAAAACGCAACAATTGCTGGACCCAAAGTAACAGATTCCAATCTTAAAGTAGAGTTAGTTGCTGGCAACCTTGATTTCCCAACCGCTATTGACTTTTTAGGAAATGATGATCTTTTGCTAACAGAGAAAAATACTGGCAATGTATATGAAATAATTAATGGCAACATTACTGCGCCTTTAATTCATCTAAATGTGACCACCAGAGACGAACGTGGATTACTGGGTCTAGCTATATCAGGAAATGGAAATAACAGTTCAAAAGACAATACATTTGTTTATCTTTACTATACCCTATGTGGAAAAGATAAAGCTACTGATTCAGAAGTAAGTCAGCAGTTTTTGAATGGTGAAAAGGTAGGTCAACCAACAGTAAAAGGTGGTTCTAAGAAGTGTGACAATTATGTATACAGATATGAACTTGATGCAAAAAACAATAAACTCGTAGCTCCCAAATTAATTGCAAGTCTACCTGGATTGCCAGGTCCAAGTCATAACGGAGGCAAACTTTTGATGGATAAGGAGAAAAATCTTTTTGTTACTATCGGTGATCTACAAACAACTAAATTTAATCAAAACAAGACAGGTTATGATACTAAAGCACAGAATATCATAAATGGCACTTTTCCTGACGGTCGTGGAGGAATACTTCGAATAACCCAAGATGGCAAACCAGTTAGAAATGGAACACTTGGTGTTGATTATCCCCTTAATCTATATTATGCATATGGAGTAAAAAATAGTTTTGGAATAGGTCTTGATCCAGTAACGGATAATTTATGGGATACAGAGAATGGCCCTCAGTTCGGAGATGAAATAAACCTTGTTAAGCCAGGTTTCAATAGTGGTTGGGAAAAAGTTCAGGGAATTTGGAAATTAAACCAGACAAGAGAGAAAGATGGCATTTTTGACAATTCCACCAAAGGAGTAGAATTTGTTGATTTCAGCAGTAAAGGAAAATACAGCAATCCAGAGTTTGTGTGGGACAAACCAGTGGCTCCAACTGCACTTGCATTTCTAGACTCTGATAAACTAGGTCAGCAGTATACAAATGATATTTTTGTGGGTTCCGCAAAAAAAGGAACGCTTTTTCATTTTGATCTCAAACCCGATAGAGAGTCGCTAGATTTAATCGGTGATCTTGCAGATTTGGTGTATAGCAAGAAAGATGACTCTAGCAAAATAGTGTTTGGCGAAAATTTTGGAGTTGTCACTGATTTAAAAGTTGGACCTGACGGCTATTTGTATGTGGTTTCAGGCTCCGGAGAAACTGGCAAGGGAGCTATATACAGAATAGTTCCAAATTCCAAATAATTTCCTAGCTGATAGAATGATACCTATGACTTAATTTCTAGTTCCAATATTTATCATTCATTTTCAAGCGTTAATTTAGATTAATATCTAATTTAGATCACTGCCAACATTTCTTCTATGCAACAGTAACGGACGAAGCCAGTGGTCTAAATACCTGAATACGATAATTACCAGTATCAGCAACATATACTAGACCTGTATCCATATCAACTCCAACGCCTTCTGGCAAAATAAACTGACCGGATCCGCTACCTTCTGAGCCAAATTTAGTAAGAAATGTTCCATTAGCAGTGAATACTTGTATTCTGTTATTGTTCCTGTCCGTGACATATATGTTGTCATTTTTATCAATTGACAGACCTGCGGGTCCATTAAATTCGCCATCTCCGATGCCCTTAGAACCCCACTTTGAGATAAACTTGCCATCCTGGGTGAATTTTTGTATCCGATGATTTCCAAAATCAGCCACATAAACATTATCCTTTGAATCAATGATGACGCTTTCAGGCTTTGATAACTGACCGTCATTTGAACCTTGTTCAGCCCACTTCATAATAAATTTACCATTACCTGTAAATTTCTGAACGTTTGCTAAATCCCTATCACTTACATAAACGTTGCCTTCGGAGTCAACGCCCGGGACATGTGGATGAAGAAATTGTCCGTCTGCTTCTCCTTTGGTTCCCCATGTAGTAACAAAAGTACCGTTAGCTGTAAATTCTTGGATACGATAGTTGAATTGATCACTCAAGTAAATCTTTCCTGAAGGTACAATACTCAAAGCTGAAGCTTTATGGATTTGACCATTCTCTTCCCCATAAGTTCCCCACTTTGTCAGGTAATTGCCTTTGGTATCAAAAACTTGAATCCTATGGTTAGCGTAGTCAGCAACGTACACACGACCATTAAGGGCATCCACATCGTTCTGTCCATCAAATCTTCCATTACCCTTACCGAATGAACCCCACATATTAACAAAAGTAAACCCTTTGTCTAACGAGGTGGATATCTCTACTGGTTTATCATCAATTCCTGCTGCGGTTAACGGCAAATCACTCTTGTTTTGTTCCTCGTTTATGGAATTCTCAAATATATTTGGCCTATCTTGTATGTCACCGGTTCCTACAAATTCAGTGTTCCTATCTACGAATATATCAACACTATCACTAGCCGAGTTACCTTTATCGTCTTTTGCAATGATTTCAAAGGCTAATTTGTCATCGTTTGTGGTTACCTGAGGAACTGTTACTTCAAATATCAAGTTGGTTATATTTCCTCCTATCTGTGGTGCTATGTTAGAGGCAATTGTTTGTGAGGATATGTGAGCGTCTTCTGGCCCTATAGGTTCTCCTCCCGTTTGCTTCCATGTGAAAGATAACTTCTCGTTACCAGAATCATGGATTGAAGTTCCCTTAATTTTTACTAATGATCCTACTTCCGCCCTTTGATTCTGTTCAGTATTTAGATTCACTCTAATCAAACCATTGTTCTCATTCGGACTATTCTCTAACTCTTGTATCTGAGCTGCTTCAGTATCATTTACTAGAAGGTTTTCTACTGATTGCGATGGGGTATCGTCAGTAGTGTTGTCAGATACCGTGAGTTCAGATGGGGTATCGTCAGTAGTGTTGTCAGATACCGTGAGTTCAGATGGGGTATCGTCAGTAGTGTTGTCAGATACCGTGA
>JASKBU010000071.1:0-35036 GCA_033272285.1 Nitrososphaeraceae archaeon | reverse complement strand
TCTACCGAATAAAAGATAGGTAGTATGTCCTATCATTCGCATAGATGGCCTTGTTTTTCCTTCCCTTGCCTCTATATTGCGGATCAAGATCTCAGTGCTCTCAATGTCAGTGAATCCTATTTCATTCATGTGTTTTGCCGTTTTTTCCAATTGATTCATTGTAGGACATATTATAGCAACAGAACCGCTGCTCTTGAGGCATTTATGAACAATATGTAAAACATTCCATGGATCTCCCAAATCTATAATTGCAACATCCATTCCTGAAAGTTCAAGGCCTTCTTTCATTATGTCGCGCTTGTACATCGAGACATTTTTTTCCATATCTGATTTCTTAAGATTCTTTCGGGCAATTTCCATAAATTCTTCACTAACATCATACGTGAAAACATGTCCTGAGGGCCCTACAAGACTGGCAAAAAAAGTAGTGAGAGAAGCACTTCCGGTACCTATTTCAAGAACATTAGATCCGCTTTTTAATCCGGTTCTAATTGCAATATAGCCCAGATCTTTGGGATAAACTATCTGTGTTTTTCTGTCTGATTTCATTACAAAGTCATATATTGTTGGCTCCATTAGATACACCCTTTTTTGTTTTGGTGTGACTATAGAAGAACCGTACTCCTGTCCTAATACTTGATCAAAATCTATAATTCCTATATGCGTGTGAAGTTTTTTACTTTTTTCTATTTTGGTTAGCCAGTTCTTGGTTGCTTGATAAAAAAACAAAACATATGCACCATCTGTTATTTTCATCAAGACAATGAGTTTGCACGGAGGTAAAAAAATCTTCCAATGGCAAAATCGGATTGTTTAGATTAATGGATATAAGTGACTATTACATCATTCATCATAATATCATAAAAATTGAAACTAGCTTCGCTGTATTCTGGAGGAAAGGACAGTAACTATTCTATTTTTGAAATTAATAGATGTGGACACGATGTTGTCTGCTTGGTATCCATACTACCCGCAGAGAGTGATAGTCTACTATTTCACTTTCCGAATATTAGTCTCTCTGCCGTGCTCGCCCAAGCTATTGATTTGCCGATAAGAAGTTTTCAATCGACGGCAGGCACTCTGGGCGACGAAACACTTGTCCTGGAAAATGCACTTGCAAATGTTATAGATGAATTCAACGTACAAGGAATAGTGCATGGAGGGTTATGTAGTAATTTTCAAAAAAAAAATTTTGAAAAAGTGTGTCAGAAATTGAGATTGTCAGTATTTTCCCCATTGTGGCATGTGAATCCAGCTAAATATCTACATAAAATGATAGATGAACAGTTCAAAATTGTTATCGTAGGGGTCTCTGCATTAGGCTTGGGAAGAGAATGGCTTGGCAAGACGTTGGATCACGAAAACGTAAAGGAGTTAGAATCACTATCATCAAGATATGGATTTAATCTTAATTTTGAAGGGGGCGAGGCGGAAACAATAGTTGTTGATTGTCCTATGTACAAGAAAATATTTCGGATTAGAGAAGGACTCGTAAAATGGTTTGGAGACAATGGAATATTTGAAATAACAGATTATCAATTAATAGATAAATAAATGCTAGACAATCTTCGCACTAGTCTTGGAGCAGCTTTAAAGAAACTAGTGGGCGCTTCAGATGTAAATGAGGAATTAATAGATTCTTTGTGTAAGGACGTACAAAGAGCTTTACTTCAATCTGATGTGAATGTTAGGTTGGTTCTAAGTATAACTCAGAATCTGAAAAAGAGATCTATGGAGGAGACACCTCCCAAGGGATTGTCACGAAAAGATCATATCGTTTCGATACTATATGATGAACTTTCTAGATTGATGGGGTACACAGGAGATATAGCTGACCAAAATAAACAGCCTGAAAAACAAGTCATTTCATTCACACCAGGAAAACTGAATATCGTACTGATGTTTGGTATCCAAGGAAGTGGAAAAACAACGGTTACCGCAAAGTTGGCAAGATGGCTAACGAAACATGGGTATCATGTTGGTGTGATTGGAGCCGATACGTGGAGACCCGGGGCACTCACACAGCTTAAAATGAATTGTGTTAAAATAAATGTTGAGGTATTTGGAGATGAATCAAACAAAGATGCTCCTTCCATAGTAAAGAATGGAATTAATTATTTTAAAGAGGCAGGATCAGACGTCGTGATTATTGATACCGCTGGAAGGCACAAGGACGAAGCAGAGCTTTTGGAAGAAATGAAAAGTATGTATAATATTTCAAAACCAGATCTAATCCTACTGGTAATTGATGGAACCATCGGCCAACAGGCTTTTAGCCAGGCGAAGTCCTTCCATGAAACAGTTCCAGTAGGAGGTATCATCATAACAAAGCTTGATGGGACTGCAAAAGGTGGAGGGGCTTTAGCCGCATCTGCTGTAACAGGTGCAAGGATTTTCTTTATTGGTAACGGTGAAAGGATCGATGATCTTGAGGAATTCAGTCCCACAAGATTCGTCGGGCGACTGCTGGGAATGGGAGACATAAAAGCAATTTTAGATTTAGCCAAAGATTTGGAATTGCAAGCAGACGAAAATCAATCCAAAAGAGTCCTAAGCGGCAAAATGACTATAGAAGATTTTTATTCACAAATGGAAAATGTGGGTAAAATGGGATTTAGAAATATCATCGATAATTTACCTGGTTTATCTGGAGTAGTGAAGGAAGATCAAATAGATGTTATTCAAGGAAAATTGGAGAAATGGCGATTTATTATCCAATCAATGACAAAGTATGAGAAAAGGAATCCTGAAGTAATAAACGACTCGCGCAGAAAAAGAATCGCAAGAGGGTCCGGTGTAGCTGAGCATGATGTGAAGGATCTTATCAAGAATTTCAATAATTCAAAGAACATGATTAAACAAAGCAAAGGTAGACAAATGCAAGGTATGCTCAGAAGACTTGGTATGGGATAAAAAAGAAAGATTCCACTAATTGAAACGAAATTTTGAGTACAAGTTATGTAACTGGTGTCTAGAAAGACAGAATGTAAAGAATTATTCTCCTAACCAAATAGTTGAAGATTGTCAAATATGTCATGGATTTGAATCCCACATTGAAAAAATATGTAAAAATGTTCTTCAGGTAACAAAAGATTATCGATATGATACTTTTCAAATTGGATTAACGTTAGATCACAGCTTTTATGATAATGAAGACAAGTTTAGATCACGATTCAGAATAAGAGGAAAAGAGAATATCAAAACCAGCATATTACGAGATATTAGAAAAAAATTCAGTAAACTTTCGAACAAGCGAGTTGATTCGAATTCTCCGGATATTACAATTAACCTACAAATCGGCAAAAAATTTGATACTATTGTTAACATGAGCTCAAAAACGATGGTCTTGAGCGGACGATACATGAAAACAAAAAGATTGAAAATCAAGGGTAAAGATTCTCGAAATGGCGAATGTCTAGAGCTCAATCAAAACCATATTGAAAATGTATTGAAAAGAAAATTGTCTTATTTACTTCAATCTGATTCCATTACGTACTGGCCTCTCGGTAAGGAAGAACCTAGAAGTTTGGTCCTTGGCAATGGTAGACCTTTTTACGTGTCAATAAAGAATTCAAAAATATTTAATTTGAAGGAAAATTTTTCAATACGTTCAAGCGGACTTGTATTCAACATCAAAGAAAGACTCCCTACTTACCCGGCGGCTCCACCATTTTACATAAAGACAGCCAAAGCTCTTGTCTCAGTTGGCGACAAAATAGTAACATTAGATTTTGATTTCATTAATAATGCAGGGATTATGTTAGTCGAATTTGTAGGCCAAAGGGGCAAAAATTGGAAATTTGTATATGACATGCAAGTAAAGTTGAAAAACTCCAGAAAATTTGAGCTCACGATGATGTGTGATAATGGATTTCCCATAAGGGAGTTTATAGATGGTAGAGGGAGCGCATCTCCTTGCTTATTTGATTTAGTACATAAAGTATGTAGTTGTGACCATTTTGACATATTGAACATAGTAAGCGAGAACGACTGTCAAGTATGGGATTAAATCGAATAGATTTGAATTGGGAACTAACTTGAAATTATTTTGACTTTTGTTTAAATTCGGTAAATCCACATTTGCCACAGGTATTCCTATCTTTGTGCTCTGCCATGAATACTCCTTTTCCACATCGAGGACAATCCCTCTTTTTTCGGGTAACCTTATCACCAGAAATATCATAGAAGGAATATATTTGAGATTTAGAATCCTTTTTTTTATCTGCCATTGCTACCACTATTTCTTTGACTTGCCCTTTTCTGCACTCTGTTGTTTTTCCTTCAGTTTCTTGGCTTTAGCTTCATCAAAGATTTTTTTTCTTTCTGTCTTTTCGATCAGTCTCATTGATATATATTTTGGTAAAGTTTCATTTGCGCTTTTTTCATCTTTATAAATGTGAAAGAAACCTTTAACATCGGTACTTCCTCTATTGCATTTGATTTCTATTGGTATAACTGTCTTTGAATCAACATTATTTGACTTTGATATTGTTTCAATAGCGTCTTTCTTCTTTATATTTCCCGCTACATTTCTAAATATAACTTGTAATTCTCTCCTATTCATTAATTGATTATTATAATCACGTAGTACAACCAGCTCGGTGCTCATGTTAGTGTAAATCGAATGAATTTTTTACTCATATAAGGATTTCCAATTCATTTCTGGTATAATACAAGAAAGCGGGTCCGATGGGCTTCGATCCCACGAACTCTGGCTTCGGAGGCTTATGCTTGAAAAATCAGCACCCTGTCCTGACTGGGCCACGGACCCATTCAGTATTGAAATGGCGAAATATTTAATCGTAAACGTGTAGCGTAAAACCAATGCACGGATGACAAATGCTTATTGACATTTGGTATCATGCATCGATGTTATCTTTAGAAAAGTTAATGATACGCGAAATTCAAAAGAATTATTCAGTAAAATGCCTTTGTCTAGCAAAGATCTCAGAGTCAAAGCCTTCGCAGTAGATATTGATGGAACTTTGACAGAGAACGGGAATGGAATGATATATTTACCCGCAGTCTCAAAAATGAGATTCCTTGAAAAAATAGGTTACAAAGTTTTCTTTGTTACAGGCCGATCTTCCGTAGAGGCATACGTATTATCGGTATTTTTGGGGATTACTCGGGTCGCCATCGGAGAGAACGGCGGTGTTGTTTCCAAGGGGCCTTCAGATCATACAATTCTGGGAAATAAAGAATTGTGTTTGAAAGGATATGAAATATTAAAAGATCATATGGAAAATGTCGATGTCAAACCAGTATTTCCTAGGATGTCAGAAGTTGTCCTGCAGAGAACTTTTGACATAAACGAGGGTAAAAAAATACTAAGAGAGAGAAATTTAGATCTGGATATAGTAGACAGTAAATACGCATTTCATATCAACGAACTAGGTGTCAATAAAGCAAAAGGACTGGATCTTGCACTAAAGTTCCTAAACATCGGACCGAAAGAAGTTGTGGCAATTGGTGATAGCGAAACTGATATTCCCGTTTTTGGTATTTGCGGATTGAGTATTGCATTGGGCCACTCAGATGATGCCGTAAAGAAACATGCAGACCACGTTGTGAACGGCAAAGAGGGGATAGGATTGTGCGATGCAATAGACTATGTGAGCTTAAATTATTTGAGATAAGAATGAGTTTTAAAAAATTTATTAACGAAGCCAACGAGGAAATAAAATTTGCATTAAAGCATTTAGATATTCAAAATGACAGTTATACTCTCACTGAACCTGCAAAAGAGAATTTTGGTGATTTGAGTTGCAACGTTGCATTCTTGCTTACAAAGCGATTACAAAAATCGCCGTTTGAAATAGCTTCAATATTGGCTGAACAATGTAATCGTTATTTTGATATTACACAAACAAAATCACAATCATACATTTTATCCGTCGTTGCACATGAGAGTGGATACATTAATTTCAAAGGAGACTTTAGCCTCATTGGTAAAGAAATAATATCTGATATTTTAGAAAACCGCCTAAATTTGGATACAGGCAAAAGAACTAAAGTCATTGTTGAACACACGAGCGTCAATCCAAATAAAGCATTACACGTAGGTCACCTGAGAAATGTGGTAATTGGGGATACTTTGTATAGGATACTCAAAAAAACAAATCATGATGTAACAGTTCTAAACTATGTGGATGATTCTGGTTTACAAGTGGCCGATATTCTGGTAGGATTTTTATTTCTCAAGTTTCCAGTAGAACCGTCAGACAAGAAAATTAAGTTTGATCAGTATTGTGGTAACGAGGTTTATGTAAAGGTAAACGAACTTTATGAAAAGGATCCTTCTCTAATTGAAAAAAGAAAATCGTTATTAAGAAAATTAGAATCTGGGGATACTGAAATAGTTTCATTTGCATCTGAAATTACATCAAAAGTACTTACAGATCAGCTGCGAACATGTTGGAGAATGAAGGTTCGATATGACCTGTTAAATTTTGAGTCTCATATAATTAGATCCAACTTATGGGCTAAAACGTTTGAAAAAATGAGAAATGAAAAAATAATACTCAAAGAGAGCGAAGGTGAAAATATTGGCTGTTGGGTTTTTAATTCTATCGAAGAGGGAACTAAAATCATTGTCAGGAGTGACGGAACCGCAACGTACATGGCAAAAGACATCCCGTATGCATTACTAAAGGTTGGAACAATTGAAGACCCATTTAAGTACACGGTATTCATCAAACAATGGGATGACACAGTTCTCTGGATGACTACAGCTGATGAATCAAAAAATGGTGATCATCCAATTTTCTTCCCCGCCGAATATTCTGTAACCGTCATTGACAACCGTCAATCAAGGTTACAAAAAATAATTAAGGAAATATTGAGTAGATTTGAATCAAAACCTAACAAGTACTTGCATTTGTCATACGGTCCTGTGCTTCTTTCAAGTACAACCGCAACTAGTCTGGGAATTAATACGGATTATCAAAAATCAATACAAATGTCCGGAAGAAAGGGGTTTTATGTTGATGCTGACTTTGTTCTTGATACTTTGTATGGTAAAGCCAAAGATGAAACTATGAAACGTAATCCGGAGATTAACGGAAACGATCTTGATATAACCTCCGAGGAAATAGCAATTTCTGCTATGAGATACAGTCTAATTAAAAATGACCTTGAAAAGGAGATAAAATTCGATTTAAATGATTCATTGAGTCTAGACGGAAATTCTGGGCCATATTTGCAATATGCATATGCGCGATGTTGCCGATTAATAGAGAAAGCAAATGAAAAAACATTTGATGGTAATGTAAAGTACCTTTCAGAAAATATTGAACAGCGAATACTAAAACATCTGTCAAAATTTGAAATGACTATCGAGAATACGACTAAAAACCTGGAGCCAAAACTCGTCGCACAGTACGTGTATGAGCTGGCAACCTTGTTCAACCTTTTTTATGAAAAACTACCAATATTGAAAGAAAGCAATGCAAATACATCTAAAGCAAGAATCACGCTGGTTGAAGCAATACGTCAAATAATGCGAATTAATCTTTCATTAATCGGCATAACGCCGCTGGAAAGAATGTAGTATATCGTGACTTTCTCATAGTCTAAGAAATATCAGGAATTTAGTTACTTGCTTAATTTGGTTATAGGTCCTATTCTGCAATTGCTGACAATGGGATTGTAGATTCTTAGTTCATCACAGAGTTTTGTTACCTCTTTTTTTGCATCATTTTCAGTTTCTGTGTTAATGGTAATGTTATAGCATTTCGCAGACCTGACCGACTCGACGTTTAAGTATCCACTCTTAAGAATTAGATCCTTTTTGATTGTCTCACCCTCGGGATCTCCTACTTGCTCTTTATTTTCTATTGTAACGACAACAAGATATCTCGCCATGGTATTTTTCTAGATATTATAATTTTAAGCATTGAAATACATTTCTTAAAATTGTCCAGATTTCAACATTCTACAAGTTTAATTGCAGATTTATATGAAGATAATTAGTGAAATGGATTTGTTTTCATCACTACTGCTCCCCCAAGCTGAATCCTCTTATTTGATATGTCCATTCTGTACATAGATGATTCTAATAAAACTCACATGTGAAAAAACCATTATATAAACAATTTTGTCTGCGACTATGCCCTTAATGGCACAAATCAGATGGAAACTTATCCTGCGTAGAGGGAAATATTGAAAAAACAAATGGAAAAGATATCATAAATATTGGTTCTTGAGAAAGGAAGACTTTGTCAACTGGGTCCTTCCAAACTGTTGATGGTCCAGAAATAAAGAATCCAACTATTAGCGTCTGGATGCCCCTTTCTGATAGAAAAGACGTAAAGGATCTTAAAGTTGTTACGATGATTAAGGGAGAGTTTGAGTCAAAGACAATAGACTCAAAAGCGCTGATTAAAAAATCAGAGCACAATACCATTATCGTTCCATTCGAATTTAAAAGACCCCTGAAATCGGCCCCATCCAAAGGGGAGATTTATTTTTTGTATGTGTATCTGCCGATGAGTTAAATCCACTCGAAGGAACAGAATGTGAGCATAGAGAAACATCACACGAGGACATATACATAACCTAGGGACAAGATGAAAACAAGCTTTTAGCACGACATGGGACGGATTAGGAATCCAAAGTATATTTTTGATTTATGCAATGGGGAATACATTCTCGCAAGACCTCTCGAGATACGAATCTCCATACAATGAGGATTTGCAAGAGTAAAGAAATACAACCATAGGAAAAAGAACTATTATTTAGAATTTCTTATGCGTCTTTGTTGTGCGTTCCAAGTGTCTATTTGCCTGCAAAGTATTAATTACGTGATAAAAAAAATTTAATTCAGCCACGCGGTCATGTAGCTCAGCCTGGTCAGAGCGAAGGTTTTGTAAACCTTAGGCCGTGGGTCCAAATCCCACCATGACCTTCTATCTGTAATAATTAGGCGATATGAATTTGATTTTTTGGAAGCGATATGTATTCTAGATTGGTATCGATCGTAAAATTTCATTTTTTTTTACTGGTTTATAGGCGGATAATTATTATCCTACACAGGTAATAAATATGGTATAGAAAGCATAATATGTACAATGACAATAAAACTATATTAGAAAATAATCTTATATACATGGATATTAATTGCATAGTAATGGACAAAAAAAAAGCCAAAGATAAAAATAACGACATCTATGAGATAATTTATGCAGCTACACATCCAGTAAGACTCAAAATTCTAGTTCGACTTGAATCTGAAAAGGCATATTCTAGCAATCTAGAACAAGCGATAAAAGTGGACAGGAAGATTATCTCATTTCACCTGTCCAAATTAGAAAAAGCCGGTTTGGTGACAAGTGAATATGGCTTATTGACTTCTTCAAAAACAAGACCAATGGCTGTAAGATATTACTCGCTTACACCTGAGGGAGAAAAAATGGTCAAGAAACTAAAGTCCATCATTTCAGACTAAGTATATTTTGTACATTCAGAATTTACAACGACCCCAAGCAAGTGTCTAATACCAAAACCTTTTTCTTAGAGGTTCATGGTCATTTCTATTGATAACAATTATGGCTAATGAAGAGATTAAGGTGAATGACAATGTGTATAAAGTTACGATAAATGATCAGACTAGAATGTATGCTATGAAACTTAATGGACTCTATCAACAGGGTTTTAATGATGTTGACAGCTTTGATGAAATAAGCTCAGAGATTTCTAATACCATAAATAATCTCTTAAAGCACGGTTTGTCTCCCGAAGTTCGAGAAGAGGACATGGACGGTGCTGTAAAGCAGTTGTTGCAGATGTTTGACAAAAGCAAAAAATAAATAAAAATTTCTCATCTCGAGTTCTTGCTCTGTAACCGTTCACCCGCTATACTTGGTTACAATTGGGGTTATTAACAAAAAAAGTGATAGGCTTCTGAGAAAAATAATGTCCTTTAAGGATAAGTGGAACAAAACCCAGTCGGAAAATATGGCTGTTAAAATCTTGGAGAGTATTAAATCTCAAACTCCTCTAAAACCCCGAATTGAGGAAGCCCAAAAAAAATTGGAGATGCAAATTTCTAAGCTCGAAAGTATTTCTGGCAAAATTGTAGAAAAGGATCAGCTTATTTTTAAAAGAATAGTACATTCAATTCAGAATCACGATGTCCAATATGCCAAGCTATTATCAAATGAACTTTCACAAATTCGCAAAATGAGCAAGATGGTAGACTCTGCTAAATTGGCATTGGAACAAATTCAATTACGTCTTAATACCATAACTGAGCTAGGTGATGTAGTAGTTACATTAACCCCTGCAATGTCCGTCATAAAGAACATTCAAGGTGGGTTAACATCAATGGTTCCAGAGGCGGATCAATCGCTATCTCAGATATCCGATCTAATGGGAGGTATACTGTCTGATTCTGCGCAAATTCCAAAGCATGAAGTAGACAGTGGAAGACCATTGAGTGAGGAGTCAACAAGTATCATTGAAGAAGCTACTACTCTAGTAGAACAAAGTATGAAAGAGAAATTCCCTGATCTCCCTTCATTGAATATTGACGAAAAAACCACCGAAGCATCTACCTACTAAACTCCTATTTTTTGTTACCTGATTTAGCTATCAATCTGATATCTTTTTTTATTCTGCTTATCGTAGGGTAGCTGTATCCTTTGTTCCTATAAGTCCTTATCATGGACTTCCAGTTTGCAAGTCGCCATCTGGCCTGTTCTTTTGTCAACATGCTAGTTTCTTTTTTTACGAAACTCTTTCTTCCGAGAATCAAATAGCCACCGTCTTGGGCTTTTTGTCGATTGTATGCAAATTTTAATCCCGAAACAATCGATTCGGGATGCAAAAGAGAGAAGTAATATTTTATCTCCCGAAATTGACGTTCAGACACTGCTAATTTAATCTTTAGTTCTCTTTCTACCACGGATTTTATCATCACGCTCATATTACATAAATATTGCTAAATTCGAATTTTGAAATATGCTATTTTAGCTCAACAAATAATATGGCGATATATTTTGCTCTACTATTTGTTTCACAATTCGATTTATGCAACATGTAGGATGACAGCGCGATGGTCAATTTGTAAACTGAAAGGTAAGATAATAGTAACAATTTATTTTGGAGCAGAATCAATCTAATCGATTATCATAATTGCTACATCATAGCAGTTTATGTTTTCTACCTAAATTGTAGAACTCTTCTAAAGTATAAACTAACTCTGCTTTGGTATGTGAAGCGCTCAATGAAAGTCTTAATACGGAACATCCTTTCTTAACTGTTGGAAATCTCATGGGGTGTACAAATATGCCTTTGACTAACAATTTGCTGGCAAATTCCATCGCTAGCTTTTCAGAACCGATTTGGATTGGAATTATTTGACTAACTGAATTTCCTATATTATATCCTATCGTCCTTAGCCCCTTTCGCACCATTTGCACATTTTTAAAAAGTTTTCTTTGTTGAACTCCCTTTTTTGCGATACTAATGGCTTCAATTGCAAAATTGCACAAATGAGTTGGAAGAGCAGATGTGAAAATGAATTGTCTGGAATTGTTTATTAGATATTCCCTGACCAGATTTGAAGACGCAACATACCCTCCGAAACAACCTAATCCCTTACTTAAACTACTGATGTGAATATCAATTAGGTTATCGACATTTAGTTCTGAAGGCGTGCCAGATCCATGCGTTCCAAAGACGAAATCGCCATGAGCGTCATCAATAATGGTAAAGGCACCAAATTCCTTGGCTAATTTACAAATTGATTTCAAGTTTGACATGTCGCCTTCTATACTGAAAAGTCCTTCAGTAACAATAATTTTTTTACCTTTAACTCCTCTCAATAATTTTAAGAGATGCTCCATGTTGTTGTGACGAAATACTTTGATTTTGGCACAAGAGAGTCTACAGCCATCAATAATACTGGCATGATTTAGTTCATCACTAAAAATAGTTGTATTCATATCTGCTAGACTACTTAGAGTTCCTAGAACCGCTGAATATCCCGTGGTATATACCAGTGATGCTTCTGTTTTTCTATGCATTGACAACGTTTTTTCGAGGTTTTCAAAGACAGTGCTATTTCCACCTACCAATCTAGAACTACACTGGGAAATTTCGTTAAAATCTCTTAATGAATTATTTATTATTTCTTGGTTGGCAGCCAAACCAAGGTAATCATTCGAATTAAAATTGATTATTTTTTTGCCATTAACTAGAAGATGTCCTTTTTGGTTATCAACAGGCTTTAATTTTCGATAAAAGTTGTCCGTTTTTAGATTACTCAGATCTGCCTTAATGAATTCGCGTATTGAGGCCAATTTCATGTATCATTTGGATATCCTTATTTGGTGCGTTTCCATTTGTGGTAAGGTAACCACCAGTAATGATTCCATTTGCACCTGCCTGCAATGCAAGCTTACCGTTGTCCTTGAAGTAAATTTCTCTTCCGCCAGCGATTTTCAGTATAGTCTTGGGCATTATAAATCGCCAAACAGCTATAGTTCTGATTATATCCATTGTATTAATCGAACAATTCTCTAGTTCCTTTGGTGTACCTTTCCTTGGAATCAAAATATTTATTGGAACTTCATCTGGCTCAAGTTTTGACAGAGAAAAAGCTAGTTCGATTCGTTGTTTTGGAGTTTCCCCCATTCCAATTATGCCCCCGCAACAAAGTTCCAGTCCTGCATCTTTAACTGTTCTTGCCGTTTTAACCCTGTCTGCAAAATCATGGGTCTTGCATATCTCCGAAAAGAAACTTTCTGAGGCTTCTAAATTGTGGTTATAACGCTTTACACCTAGCGATTTTAGCCTTTGAGCTCGTTGTGGTGTCATGAATCCAAGTGATACATTAATGTCCAGGTCTACTTCTTTCCTTAACCTTTCTATCACCTTACAAATTTTTTCAAATTCATTTTGTGGAGGCTCTCTATAAGCGCAGACCAGACAAAAACTAGCCGCTCCATTCATTTTTGCTTCCACAGCCTTGCCTAAAATTATTTCATCTGGAAGCAGCGGATATTTTGTTATACCAGTTTCGTAAAAAGTAGACTGCGCGCAAAAGGAACAATCCTCAGGACAATTTCCGGATTTTGCGTTTAATAGTGTTTCAACGTCGACACTATCTTGACTGAATTTCCTAGTAATCAAATTGGCAGAGTCGGCTAACTTTATCAAATTATCAGTTGAAATTAATGTTTCTGCTTCATCAAAGGAAATAGTATTTCCATTAATGACCTTCTTCATACAAGAATCAATGAACTCGAAATCTTGCATCAATAGTTCTATTTTGGAACCCATAATTAACCTTTAATTTTGTGACCAATTTCTAATATGGTTGTTATATCCAGTTGAATAAGCAGAAATCTTGCTATGGTTTTTTATAGCATTAGACGAAAGCAAATAGTAAAAATGTTGATGTTGAAACTTTTAAAAAATCAAACATAATGATTCATTTTGTCGATGGCATACAAAATAAATTCAAGCGTCTTGAAATTAGGAAAAATTAGCAAAAATATCTAGCATTAAATGCCTTTTTTTGACCATTTAGCCCCCCTTTAAGGAGTAGTAAAACCAATAAACCTTGACATTTCGGCTAGTGTCATATTAAACCCAAGTGCGAAATTCGTCATCCTTAATGGGTTCGACAAGCGTCTGAAAAAGGACCCGTTTTTATGCAGGCCAAAAAAATTACCATTTTTTTACTCTTGCTTAGTCCAAAAAACGTAATACCTTTTTTTAACTGTACGTAAATTTCTTGACCTATGCAATTATCAAGGTTCTGTTAGAAAACATAAGATGAAATATTCGTTTGGATACTTGCGAGTCAGCACCGATGAGCAGACCGTCTTAAATCAGAAATTAGCGATAGAAAAGTGGGCGGCTGACAATGATTACGAAATTCTTGATTTTTTTGAAGATTCTGCAATAAGCGGTAAGATCCCTGCAATTAATCGACCCGCATTCAAAGAGATGATGGATCTCGTTAGAACCGACAGAGTCGACTCTGTTCTTGTTTATGAATTGTCGCGGGTTGGTAGAACATTTTGGGAAACACTTGACGCCATAAAATCAATAGAAGTATACTCGCCATTGATTTCATGCTCGCCTAAGGAGCTTTTTCTACAGACAACGGATACTAGCGTTCGGAAATTAATGATCGGCATATTGACCTGGGTAGCAGAAAGAGAAAGAGAAATGCTGATTCAAAGAACAAAGGACGGGATGATAAGGGCAAAAATGTCCGGCAAAAATATCGGGCGGCCGAAAAAAACACTCGATAAAGACACCCTGATTAAGATGTTATCTCAGAACATACCAAGAAATAAAATTGCTAAAAATCTCGGGATATCCAAGGCTACACTTTATAACCAAATTCGTATGATTTAGCCAAAATAAATATCATCGGTGCCGTCTTATTTTTTGATCAAGTTTTTGTATTATTTCATATTCAGTATCAACTATCCATCCAAGATCATGCTTTTCCATTGCTAATGGTGGGATTATAGCAACTATGTTTCCTAGAGTTCTGAGGTACACTCCTTTTTTTAATGATTCTTTTGCAATGAAGTGGCCAATCGGAATTTTATCTATGTTTTTGATCGGTATGCCCTCTTTTCTTAATTCAATTCCACAAAGTAGACCCTTGGATCTTATGTCATAACAGATTTCCAATTCCGAGAATTTTTTTAAAAGACTAGTTAAAATCACTGAATTATCCCTTATTCTTCTAATTAGATTTAGCTTTTCGTAAAGATCCAAATTTGCCAGTGCCGCAACACATCCAACAGGGTGACCAGTAAAAGTGTGACCGTGAAAAAGTTGTTTTTTAGTCCAATAGTCTCCAAGAAATTCTTTAAAAATATCATTTGTTGTTAGTGTTACTGCTAGTGGAAAATATCCTCCGGTAAGGGCTTTTGCGTAACAAACAATGTCAGGTTTTGAGTTTTGTGCATCATATTCTATCATATTGCCAAGTCTTCCAAAACCCGTAGCGATCTCGTCTAGGACCAGCAGAACGTTGTATTTTTTACAGAGATTGCTAATTTCCCTTTGAAAATTCTTTGGGTAGATGTTTATACCTCCTGCGATTTGAGCTCCGCTTTCCATTACAAATGCAGATATTTTTGATGATAGATCCTTTAGTATATTTTCAATCTTGACAATATACGAATCATAGTTTTGGGGACCGAATTTTTCATGCCTTATAGTGGGCGAATCTACTCTTAATGTTTTGAGAAGAATTGATTTGTAGGGAGAAAAGTAACCATCAACATAACCTACTGACATGCAACCAATCGTATCGCCATGGTACCCGTTTTTTAAACAAATGAATGTTTTTTTCTGCGACATCCCTTTATTCTTCCAATATTGGATTGCGATTTTTAGCGCAGCTTCGATTGCTGTTGAGCCGTTATCTGTGTAGAAAACTCTGCTCATTCCCTTACTCATGGTTGTAAGACGTTTTGCCAATTTTACCGACGGATGATTTGTTAGTCCAAATAGTGAAGAATGGGGCAGAGTGTCAAGCTGCTTTTTCATCGCATCAATTATTTCTGGCCTATCATGTCCCCAAACATTACACCACATATTACTAATTCCATCAAGATATCTTCTATCTTGTGAATCGACAAAACTAAAACCGTTTCCCGATTCAATGACGATATTATTTGATCTGTTCCAGAGTTTCATCTGAGTATACGGATGCCAAACATATCTTTTATCGAGATTATTACTATTCAATAGGAAGAGCATGAGCATTGCACTATTTGTACATTAGCCTGAAAAAATTTTCTTGATAAAGTTTGTTCTTAACAATAAGACAAAAATATGATTGAGGATTCCAAACTTATGATATTTTGTTTCGATTCGCACTAATTATAATATCATATCGATGCGGTCATGCGAAAGATTCTTGAAGAGTTTTTCAAAATAAGTTTATTAATAATCTGGCAATACCCTTTAGATAATGAGAACAAAAATATCTATAATCTTGCTTTTCATTTCTCTTGTATTACTAATAATATATGGTGCTGATGTAATGGCCTCAAATGCGTCTTCTGATGCGAAAAGTGGTTTTCTTCACTTAAATGCGGCAGTTAGGGGTGGCGTCTTGGGTGGAGGTGCAGTAATCCTATCTATTATCGCTTTTGCAATTTCATTTAGGGAAAAATCCGTACTCGTATCGGTGCTCCTTTTTATCAACGGCGGATTGATAATCGCGGGAATGATAGGAATGGCTGCTCAGGACGGAGCAAGGGAAGGTTCTACTTTGTATAGTACAACCGGATTGGGTATATTGCTAGTCGCATTGGGCGTTGTAAAAGTTATTATTACAAGGAAGAAATAGCTTTTTCACGACTCCTATACAATATTTCATAATTCGAATTTAGAAAGTTTTTATCCCGGACATTCATTTAGCATAACATTTATTTAAAGTAATAATTTCTGTAAAACATGCGCCGCTGTAGCTCAGCATGGTAGAGCAAATTCAAAGGTTAGTTACTTTGGAGCTTAACTGGCTGTTAACCAGTGGGCCATCAGTTCAAGTCTGATCAGCGGCGCTTAAATCTGGTCTGCACTAGTTCTCGCGAGATTATTCAAGTCTTGATGGTTGGCACTTGAACGTTACTAATTTTTATGTCAACATGAATGCAGCACAATATTTCATAATTCGAGTTTAGCAATATAATAATCCGGAGCTGCAAAATATTTCTTGACGGTTAAGATAATTAATGATTAAAGTTGTATTATGTCAAGAGCTATCGCGTTTGCCAACAGGTCAACATGTCTTGAAGCAATTATGTAACCATTCTTTATTTCATTTTTTGAAACCCATCGGTTAGTTGAAGACCAAAGTCTTTCTTTCCTAATTTTTTTCTCTAATTCCTCAAGATCCAGTTCCTTTTCTTCGATTTCTTGTGTATCTGTCTTTTTCATTGTCAGCAGGACTTTTCTTACCAAAATTCTGCTCCCAAACCTTTGTGAAAAATCTCTAGCCGATTCATCGTAGTCAAGTAGTTTAATCTTTATCTGCAATCTGTTTAGGACGTCTCTGCTCGTCAGCAGTCTGTCGTCAACAAATCTATCGTATGACATCTATGTTTCTAGTTAGAATTATTGAATAATTAAATCATACAGTAAATCATGTGTACATCATGTAAATGAGAATTCATAGTAGGGAGAATTGTCCTTATCCAGACCACATTTGGTTAATTTTACCGGGCTACCGGGAGACATATTCCCTTGACTTAAACTTCCTATAATCCTGATTCCCGATATCTCGACTAGTCCTAAATTTTTTCTCTCCCCGATAAATGATTGTGTATACTCGATTAACCTGCCCTTCGAATCTAATTTTGACATTCTAATTTTTTTAGAAAAGCAATTGCTACAAATATTAGATGGTGGCCAAATCTTTTTACCGCAATTATCGCACACTGGAACTCTGAAATCGTCCCTACTCAGATAATAGAGAAACTTTTTCATGACATCGTCCACGATAGTTTCATAAGTGAGCTTCTTAATAATTGATTAAATAATATGCCTTTTTTTATTTGGTACTGGATAAGCAACACTTGTACTCATATCATGAAGGTGTGAGAACTAAGAAAGTATGAGAACTAATGAGGAAGAACCTGCTGCTGACATATTATGCACCAAACCATTCTTGCATCGTTTGATCTGTCTTTTTCCAGCCTTTCCCTTTAATTGCTGACAAATTTCTACCGTTTGTGCCACACCTGTGGCTCCTAACGGATGACCCGTTCCTAACAGTCCTCCACGAGGATTGATCGCAATGCTTTGCTGCGATACAAACTTTCCTCCTTCACCTTTTTCACAAAGACCCAAGTCTTCATATGCAAGAATCTCCATTATTGTGAATGCGTCGTGAAGCTCAACAATATCTATTTGTTCTGGTTTAACATTAGCCATGGCAAAAGCCATGTTAGAAGCCTTTCCAGTAGATTGTACATGTGAGAGATTGGAGCTGACGTTACCAAAACTTGCAGCTTCGACCGAACTACCTATCCCTTCTATCCATACCGGACGGTCTGTATATTGTTCAGCCTCATCTCCGTTTGTAAGTAATATTGCTGAAGCCCCGTTACAGATATTTGAACAATCAAGCAATTTTATTGGTTCCACAAGTTTTTTTGAATTCATTACATCGTTGACTGTTATTTTTTTTCTAAACAAAGCATTTTGATTCAAGCAAGCGTTTTTCCTATTTTTCACTGCAACTGATGCCATTTGTTCTTCTGTTGTACCATATTTACGCATGTGAGCTTTTGCAAATAGGGCAGCCCAGTAAATAGGTGAGGTAAAACTTCCCCTTGAGACATCCCATGCTAAACGAGATCCTTTGGTTTGTTTCATGTCGGCTCCAATAACCAGCGCAGTCTTGCACAAGCCAGATTTTATTAATGAATATGCGGAGACAATTGCGTTGGTACCAGAATTGCATAGATTATCCAATCTTTGAGAAATAGTTGGTTTTATTCCAAGATATTCTGAGATAATGGTTGAGCCGTATTGAATATCGGAGGTCGTAGATAAAATAACTGCATCAATCTCAACATCAGCCTTTCTTGAATTTTGCATAATGGTTCTACAAGGCTGGCAGGCCAATTGTTGAAGTGACATTGATGTATCTTTTGTGAATTCTGAGGTTGACTCATCAACTATGGCTATTCTAGACATTTTCTATTAGAAGGAGAGAGTCATTGATTGATTGTTCATTGTCCTTAACGGGATTTACTTGTAAAATTGGAAGAGAGATACCGCACGAAGCAAATTGTTTTAGAGATTTGATGCATTCCTCAACTGTACCATTGATTGTCAGTGAATCAAGCATTGAATCTGGCACGTATTTAATGGTACTTTCAATACCATTTTTCTGATATTCTGTTGTTATTTGTTTTACTTCATCTTCAAATCCATGTGAGGACAAAAATTTGTTATAGTATTGACCCACAGCCACATAAAATGCCAGCGTCTTTGCAGCTCTGCTGCGTGCAAGATCAGGATGCTTGTTTGAAACCGCCGTGATAAATACAGAACAGATTTCAAAATTAGATTTACTGGACAATATTGATTTGATGAATTCTGTTGTTTTTTTAATCTCATCTAATGGACGAAGATATAAAATTATCCCGTCTGCCTCTTCTGCTGCAAGTTTAATCATTCCCGAATTTACTGCACCAAGATAAACAGGAATTCTTTTTCTTGATGATGGGTGCAAAATCCGCATGTTTTTTAACCTGAAAAATTCTCCATCAAAGTTTATTGTTTCTGCCCTGGAGATGATTTTAAAGCACATCAAGTATTCCCGCATACGCCTAAGTGGATGTTCAAACCTTACTCCATGCCAGTTTTCAGCAAGTACCGGTGTGCTTGCACCAATCCCAATTATTGTACGATTCGAGGAAATATTATCTAAGGTGGAAGCGGCCATTGCCAATGTAGCGGGTGTTCTGGAAAACATGCTTACAATCGAAGTTCCTAGCTTTATCTTTTTAGTAATGGCCGCAATGGCTCCTAACATTACGAAGGCTTCGCGTCCCCAAGACTCAGGAATCCATATCGAACTCACATTTGGTCTAACGTCTAATAATTTACCGATTTTTAGAATATCTTGAGCGTTAAACAGGCTACTTGGGTTGTAGCCGATTTGACCGATCTTCTCAGTCATTTTTTAAATACTTGTTCAATTTCCTTGGAGGCTTCATCAACATCCTTGTGGGAGTCTATTGATCGCCAATAATTATTTGAAAACTTTTTGGCCTTCAATTTTTGTTTCTCTACTAGCATAGGCAAGGTAACAGTTTCTAGGTTCCCTTTATCAGGGAGGTAATCAAAAATTTCATTTGAAAAATAATATACTCCCGCGTTAATCCACATATCCTCAATGGATGGTTTTTCTATAAACTTTGATACAAGATCACCATTCGTTTCCACAATTCCGAACGTACTTTTCATAGGAACTAACGCAAGTGTCATTGATCCTTTCTCGGATATCGTAAAAGGATCCAAATTGGTCAAGATATCTCCATTGATGACAAAAAACCCGGGATCAGAGTTTCCATTTTGAATTATATGGTCTTTTGCATTCTTCAATGCACCGCCTGTTCCAAGGGGTACGTTCTCTTCAATATAACTTATATTGACTCCAAATTTTTTACCATCGGCAAGATGATGCTTTATCTTCTCTCTGAGATGACCTACCAGTACGATAATATCTGTAATTCCGAATTTTTTTAACCATTTTACTTGCAATTCTATGATCGGTGTATTGTTAATTTGGATCATAGGTTTTGGCCTATCTGACGTTAAAGGTCTTAGTCTTTTTCCCAGACCTCCAGCAAGAATAACTGTTATCACTTAATCCTCACTTGCACAAATATTCTATATAAAAGTCATCCTGAATTTAATGGCGGAGGTACATGTTATTCTATTCTCTCGAATAAACGTATACACCGTCAAGAAAAACTCTTTGATCCTTGTTTTTTACTCTAGTTGATAGCTCTATATTGGCAGCTGTCTGCGAAACATGTTCCAAGTGAGGGCCAGTAATTACTATATCATCACCCTCTACGACTACTTTTGTAGAATCACCCATTATCTTTGAAATTCTCGCCTTTCTCTCTCCAAAAAAATTCTCTACGTATACTTTGCCATCTTTAACCTTCACAGTTATCGGAAAGTGCGCAAAGACCACTTTCATTTTATACTTGTATCCGTTCTCGACGCCCTTTATCATATTGTTGATAATGCTTTTCGTGGTTTTCGAAATAGCGAAATCTTTTCTCCTTGTTCCATACGGTTCAATCCTTACTAGATTATTCTCTATTGCTAAAAACGCTGGAAGTTTAGCAAAATCTTTCTTTATGGTGCCCAACTTGCCCTTCACTGATATTGTCCTATCTTCCAAAGTTACAGAAATGCCTTCTGGAATTTCTAACGTCGAAACATATTCTCTAGTAGACATACCCAACTAACACTCCTCCTATTCCCATTTCCTGTGCTTCATGGTGAGTCATGACACCCTTGCTAGTTGAGACTATCAAGATACCCATGTTATACGCGGGTAAAAATTGTCTTTCCCAATTCAGGTATTGGTTTTTTCCAACGCTGAATTTTGGAGTTATTATTCCACATTTGTTTATCTTTGCCAACAATTGAATTTTGAATTTGCCGGCTCTGGAATCATCAATTTGCTCGAATTCTCCAATGTATCGATGTTTCTGCATAACTCGTAGTACTTCACTTGAAAATCTAGAAGATGGACTAACTATGCATTCTTTTTTCCTTCTAACTTCGTTGTTATACAGTGTTGTAAAAAGATTTGATAAGATATTCAATGCTGGCAATTCATTCACCCATTTTTTTAATCATATTTCTTGAAACCTAATTTTATTGCTACTTCTCTAAAGCACTGTCTACAAAGCATGATTTTATAAGCCTGTATAAGCCCAGAATAGCAACCACATCGCTTGCACCATCTAGTACCTTTTCCGTGGATACGTTGTTTTCTGCCAGTGATATCATATTCTCTTGGCTTTGGCATTAGATCATCTCAACTCCTAGGTTCTTGAAAAATTCAATTGCTTCTTCCTTTGAAATTCTGTGTTTTTTCCCCATTTTTTTTGGGTTGCTCTTTTTAATTATTCTATACCCCGGCCGCGACAATGATATACAAACATTCATTCCGAAAATTCCTATATCTGGATTGTATTTTGCCCCCGGAATATCAATGTGTTCACGAATTCCTAAGGAAATATTTCCAAAGTTATCAAATGACGTTTCTTTTAATTGGTTATTCTTTGATTGTATTATTCTCTTGGTAAATTCCATAGCCTCATTATTTCTCAAAGTGACTTTGGCGCCAATTGGCTCACCTTTATGGATTCCAAAATCTCTTACGTTATTTTTTGCACCACATTGGGTGGGTTTTCGAGATGTTAATTCTTCCAGAGCGTTTTTGGCTCGTTCCAGTGGTTCACCTGATTTTCCAACTCCGATATTTATTACGACCTTTTCCAAATTGATTTGTTTCATACTATTTACTGTACTCATATTAAATGCTCACCTGAATTAATGAAGAGTCGATTCCAATAGCCATGACAATTTCAATTGGTAACTCGACAGTTTTTTCACCCATCGAGACGAGTACCCTTTTAGGAAGTGAAAAAGATCCAGTCTTGATTTCTTCAACCTTGCCAACATTACCCGCATTCTCGCCTCTAGTAACGATCACACTACATCCTTCCTTGAGCGGCACATGATTCTTGATACCAAAATCCGGTAATTCAACCAAACACGTGTCATTCACATTATATGACGCATCTGATAGAAATGTTCTCCCATCATGTAGACAATATTGATACAAATTCTTCTTTGAAGAAACTTTAGATTTGATTTTTCCCAACTTCAAGTTTTTTTCCTTTGAATCTATTTTTATTGGAAGTAATGGAAGTCCTTTTGAAGGTACAAATCTATATAATTCATTTGAAGGTATTATTTCTACTGTGTCCATTAAACCAACTGGGAAGTTTGGATGACGAACCATTTTACCATCTACGCTCACCAATCCTTTGTTTAACGAGCTTTTTACTTCACGGATATCAGCGCAGACATGCAATAGGTCACGCAATACTACCCCAATTGGATACGAAAATTTTCTAGTGTGAGGGCCTGGCATCGTATTGAGAATAAACCTTGCGCTTTTTCTATTAACCTGCCAGTAGCGAGGAGCAACTTGTCTTTTTAGTCTCTTATCTCCTCCCTTTTTTGCCATGTTTACATTTCTCCTTTCACTATTTCCGTCGTCTTAGCAATTGATTTTTTCGTTTCTTTTTCTTTTTTTACAGTGGTGTTTTTATCTTTTGTTTTCTTTGTTCCTTTCATTCTGTATTCGTCATCTGTGTTCAATGAAATTATCTGAACATTTGAAGCGTGAATCTGTACTTTGACGTTTCCGCCACGTATTTTTTCTCTCTGAACACCTTCAATTGACAGTGTTGATCTCTCTGTATTCACCTTCTCAACTTTCCCTTCTATCCCAACATACTCGCCTCTTAATATTCTAACAGTATCGCCCTTGATTACTCTCATGCCTCGCCTGCTGTGTTGCTCTCTTAAGTTTTCAGAAAGATTAGCTCCCAAGAACTTGTCTCTTTTATGCTTTGAAATCAGGTTATAAAACATAATTATCACTCATATTATTAAAGATGCAAGATTTGCTATCCTAGGCCACTTTTCTGCAGCTTCAGCCGCAACAGGTCCTTTTATGTCCGTTCCTTTTATTTCTCCTTCGGGTGTAACTAATACTGCTGCATTATCCTCAAATGATACCCTAACCCCATTAAGTCTCCTTATGGCGTATTTTTGTCTGATGATTACGGCTCCGAACATCTGTTTTCTTAGCTCTGATTTTCCTTTTTTTACAGTAACATTAACAAAATCTCCCACGGCCGCAGACGGCATCCTAGAGTGTCTGCCCTTTATACGTGTCACTTGTGCAATCCTTAAGGTTTTGGCGCCTGTATTGTCAGCACAAACTAAGTTTGCGGCTATCGGTAATGCCCTTGTTATATAAGGCTTGAATTCCTCTACTCCTTTTGCAGAAACTGCTCGACTCTTAGACGCCACTCTTTATTACCTCCACAGTTACAAACGACACCGTTTTTGATATTGGTTTACACTCGGCAATCTTGACCTCGTCACCTTCTTTTACGTCAATACATGAAGGCAGAAAAGCATGTACCTTTGAGCTACTTCTCTCATATCTTTTGTATTTTCTCACAAGTCTAGGATACTCACGGGAGACTACTATCATTTTATGTGCCTTAGAACTTACCGTAATGCCTGTCAAAATTCTTCCTCTTATTGAAAGTTTGCCATGGAAAGGACACAATTCGTCGTTGCAAGTCCTTTTCGGTTCTGAAACTGTCAAGCCAATATTTCTAGTCATTATCTATTCACTATCACTTTGTTAAACGATCTTCCGGTCTCCCTATCAGCATAGACCCATTCATAAAACAAATTTCTTTCTCAACAACTAATCCTAACTGACATATTGCCTTTTTTGGAATTACATATGATTTCAATTCATCCCTAATTGAAAAGGTATTCTTTGTTTCAAAAATGATCTTACCATTTATTATTCTCTTATTATCAAGAGGTCCATATTGAATTTGTGCTTTACTACCTATGAATTCGTGCTGCAAGACGTTTTCTTTAAAACTCATTTAGCCAATTCCCTTTCATTCAAGATTGATAGTATGCGAGCAATATCTCGTCTCTTCCATTTCATGTTCCCCGTTTCCTTTTTGAGGGTCCCTTTTGAATTTTCAATTCTTAATTTCAACAGATCGGCTCTAATTTCTGATAACTTTGATTCCAAATCGCCGTCATTAAACTCTCTCAACGTTTTTAATTTAAGTCTAGCCATCAAGTCTCACTCTTATTTACGGCTATTTCCTTAACTTCACTGTTAATAATATCTTTACTCTCAGTTTTAATTTTAGAGTCAGATGGCGCTTTTTGACCCTCGCTTGGACTATTGTTTTCGCTCTGGTTCTCGACTTCAGGTTCGCTCTTTGATGGAGACTCTGTGTTCAATTCAAAATCACGAGGAATTTCTTCTCTTAACGAAATTTTCAGCTGTATGCCTACTAATCCCATTTTTGTTAGTATGCTGTTTATGCTACTTCTTACCACTTCTTCTGCAATCTTGCCACTCTTTGGTATGATGCCCGCAGTATGCTTTTCAAAATGAGCACGTTCGCCTCTAAGTTTACCAGAGATCGTAATCTCTACACCCATAGCACCAGCTCCCATGATAGTGTTAATTGTCCACAATGACGCTCTCCTGAATGCAGTTCCTCTTTCAATTAGTTGAGCAATTCTGTTGGCCATGATGTTCGGATTTAATTCGGGCTTTGTTACCTCAGTAACGGATACTTGCGCATTTTCTAAATTAAATTGCTGTTCCAATCTACTGGTCAAATCTCTTATGCCACTACCCTTTCTTCCTATAACAAGACCTGGCCTTATTACAAAGAGTGTTATTTTGGTACCTATGGGTGTTTTTTGAACTTCGGCTCCTCCATATCCAGCTTCTTTTAAAGTAGAACTCAAAAATTCATTCAGTTCCATGTTTCTAAAATTATTCTTCATGACGTTTTTTATCGCACTCAATTTACTTTGCCCTCTCTAGCCACGATCTCTACATGGGTCAACGTATCAACTTTGGGACTTGACCTACCCATAGCCCTGGGAGTAAATCGCTTGAGCTTTGTTCCCTTATGGATAACACATGACACTATTTCTAATCTGTCAAGGTCCATACCTTTGTACTCTGCGTTTGATTCTAAATTATCCAAAAGACGCAAGAATTCTTTTGAAGCCTTATTCGGAAACCTTCCGGAAAAAAAACCATCACGAATATTTGATCTGTGAGCTACCTCATTATGATACCTTCTATAAGGAACGGCCACTTTTTTTTCAATCGCTTGATCTAAAACATTCCTGGCCCTTTCTATCGACAGCCCCTTAATCGCCAAGGCAATTTCTCTTGCGTGCTTATGCGAGATGTCGGTCTCTCTTAATGCTGCTCTCACATGTTTGTTCTTGTCAAATTGAGAAAATGAGTAAGAATATGAAGGCAAATGTATCACTTTAATGGCACGTATAGACTTGACCTAGAAGCTCCGACTCCGGGGGCACCGTGCTGAACTCTTTTGTTTGTAATAGCATATTCACCTAAATAATGTCCTATCATCTCGGGTTTAATAGTAACAGGAGCAAAATCCTTCCCATTGTGAACATTGATAGTAATATCAACCATGTCTGGAAGAATTATCATGTCTCTAACATGAGTTCGTAAAGTCTCACTGGACTTTCCTTCCCTAACGCTTTTTATTCGCTCACGTAGTTTTCTTTTTTGATCATCCATATACTTTCCTACCCTCTTATCGAGAGAACGCCTTTGTCTGGCATTTAATAACGGAAGTAGGGCCTCTATTGATAAATTCTTCAATTGATCAACGTTGTAACCTCGAAATCTGAATTCACGAACCAATTAACATTATCAGCTCCAAAATACTCCTTTTAAATTTAACTAGATGAATCAAACTAAACCAATCCTAATTTTGTTGCAAGTTGCCTTGCTTCATCATCTTTAGTAAATCTAATAATTGCCTTTTTCCCTTGTATTGTGCGAAATAGATTGACTTCTCTGACATCTGATTCATACATTATTTTTATGGCCCGCTTCACATCATCTTTTTTTGCACTATCTGCGACTATGAAGGTTAACTTATTTTCCTTCTCAATCAGATTGAATGTCTTTTCTGTAATGTACGGGCGAAGGATGATTGTGTGAAGATTGTCTTCCAAATCCTTACTCACTATTGGTTCACCATGCTCTGAACTTTTGACCAAACTGTATTTATGTCATTCATAGAATCAATGGCATTTTTTGTATATACCGTCAATCTAACTGGTTTTGTTCCTGGAACAAGGTCCGTAATGCTTAGACTTTCTACAGAGACTACACTTACACCAGGAAGAGATTTTCTTAGCTTACTGATTGGAGAATTTTTTGATACAACTATCAGACAACTCAAAGCTGAGTGCTTCTTCCTTCCTCGTAATCGTGATTTACCCGATGGTATTCTAACAATATTTGTAGATCTTGCAAGGTCCTCTTCTAGCCCTAATGATAGCAAAGTTTTTCTTAGCTCTGAGGTCTTTGTTATCTTCTCCAGGTCATTTGATACAATAATTGGAAATTCAGAAATTTTTCCAACTTTGTGACCTCGCTTTTCTATTATTTCTTTATTGGATGTCGCTGCAATAGCTGAGCAAAGTCCAAGCTGTCTTTCTTTTTTATTTATTTTTTTGTAAGTGTTCTTCCATGAAACCGGCGGATGTGTCAATCTTCCCTTTCGAACACCAGCCACACCGGCAGCCTGACCTGCGCGTTGAAATCCTTCACCTCTAGCCCTAGCTATTCTGGCAATTCCTAAGCCCGTATTGCGAGATTCTGCACTAACAATTTCTCCTGCTGCAGGATATCTTCCTTGGGGCTGGAATCGTGTTGAAAGGACGTTCACATATACTTTTTTTATGATCTCAGGTCTATAAGGGGTATTAAAAACAGACGGCAGTTCTAATGATTCTAGATCCTTTCCTCCAAGATCCTTAAGACTAACTTTCATTTCATTAGTACCTCCAAAACTTTGGGCTCTACTACTTTCTTGCTAATAGTTCTCACTGGAAATCTCATCTTGACTAATCGCTTAGGAACCCCTGGGACGGAGCCTTTGACAATAATGTAATCATTTTTAACCATTCCATAGTGTTCAAACCCGCCCTTTGGATTAATCTTGAAATCACTGTCTTTTTCGGGATTTGAAATTATTAATATTCTTTTATTATATTCAGTCCTTTGATGAAATCCTCTCTGTCCTTGTCTTGGAACGGTATAAGTCACAACTGCCGGGGAGATTGGTCCTAGAGTTCCAAGGGCCCTTACACTTTTTCTTGATTTATGCTGTTTTCTCTTTACTCCAAATCTAGTAATAGGACCTTCAACTCCTTTCCCTCGTGTAATTGCCGAAATATCGATAAATTGTCCAGTCTCAAAAACATCTTTTATATTCACCTGCTTTCCAAAATTACTAACAACGTATTCAATTTTTGATTTAGTATCTTTTCCACCGATGGGTATTTCCCAAACAAATGGTTTCTTTTGTGCCAAAGACGCGATGTAGGGATTAGAAGATACAACAGCAACTACCTCTTTAATCCTGTCAATGTGGGCATTGATTTGATCCAATTTTCCTTCCTTGAACTTGAATGAAGCCTTTTTTGTGAGATATTTGTCATTGTCTTTAGCAAATGCATCAAAGATAGCTTTCTTGCCATATGTTGTTTCTGTATATGCTCTTATTCCAACTATTTTTAATGGAGGGGTTGCTATTAGAGTCGATGAATTCATAATATTCTTGCCAAAATTTGGAGTCTTTTCTCTGTCATCAACAGATAATACATTTAAATTCGTAACTTTATAGCCTGCAAAACCCAATAATGATGATTTCTCAAACTTAGGATCTGACCATGTTCTAACCCTAGATTCGAGACTTCGTGCACGCACTCTTGGATAGAATGCCATACTACCCCTTCTTGGTGCACTATATTTTCGATGACCCATGATTAATCGAATTTTTGTGATCCCATTAATAAATTAAACTTAAGAACCATTTTGAATTGGTTAAAATCGTCTCCACAGACTTGCCTTTATCATATCAAACTTGGATCAAGCGTGTATGTAATTATTCACTATCGATAAAGTCCCTAAAATTGCTTCTTCTAGCCTTACTGTTTGAGTCCCTTGCCTAGGAAACATATTCATCAGAAGATGGTTCGGTGAAATCTTTTTGTTTTCGCTTTCAAGTATTTTAGGCAATCCAAATCTAGGTCCACCAAATACCATTAGAAGATCTTTGGATATTCTGATTCTTTTCATCATCTCAGCTACGTGCTTTGTAAACTGCGAGCCTTCCACCGAAGTCATCAAGACTTCGCATTTCTGACTTTCCAGTAGTTCTGACAATGAATCTACGTATTCTACATCATATCCCCAATAACCAGGAACTTGATTTTTTTTTATGTCCTCGGCAAAAAGCTGACCATTATTTGAAATTTTTACGAGGACTTTTTTGCCCAACTGATTTCCTTTGTAGCTGATTAGCTGTTCAAGGCCTACATCTACATACAACATGTCATTTTGCTTTACAACAAATCCAAATCGTATTTCGTTTTTTACACTCCGAATGTCTACTCGTGTTTTATGATGAGGAGATTTAATAGGGGGTAAACTGCCCGCGTGTTTCAGTATCCACATTTTGGGATAGATTTTTTTTCTAAGATACGGTGGTGTGTCAAGATATTCTAGTATTATTTTCAGAATTTTCCTATCATCTTTTCCTGCTTTTGCGCTCTTATCATGGTAAATAAAGATCTTACCAACGCAAAATATTGAGCAGGAGCGAGAAATTTGTGAAATTTTGTAACTTTTGTCTAGAATGGTTTGCGATTCTATTAATGAAGAGTCAGGTATCGCTATAGCTAGATTAGTCAAGTATGATGTAAACCGTCTATTCTGATAATAGTTTTTCTACGGTTGTCGCCATTATTCCAGTAGATCCAAATGTAGTTTCACGAAGGTCACCTTTTTTATCAATGAATATTGTTGAGGGAGTCCCACTTAGGGAATATTCTTCGAAGGTAAGGGGGCTGTAAGGTTTTGTCTCTAAATATGATTTAACACGTGAAATGATTTGTTCTTTGTCTTTTTCATGATACAAATCAAAATCAAGCACGTTTGCATTAACAAATTCCATAATTCTCTTTTCTTCGATTGGTAATTTTTCTTTTACAAGCATATCCATTCCTACTGGAAATGGAATAGAATATGATATCTTTCCTTCGTTTAGTAACTTACTTTGGTATGTGAGAGTAGTAAGGGTTTCACCTATCACCTTTTTTTCGTTTAATAGTAATTTTAGATTTTCAATTGTATTCTTGTCAAAATCTTCAAAAGCAGTGGCAAGTCCCAATACTGAAACTTTATTGTTCTTGTATTTGTTATAGGTATCAATTGCCTCAGGTATTCCATAAACGAAGCAACCAGGACAATTTACCTGAAATACTTCTACTACTACAACTTTACCCAAATAATCTTTCAAACTAATAGGTCCCCCCTGTACCCATTCACTAACTTTCAAATCAGGGGCGGGCGACCCAGTTTTAACTGTCACAGAATTCACAATATTTCTTGAATATTTAAACCAATATTACATTGATCATAATTTATTAAAATAAAATTATTGAGGTGCCCTCTTACTGGCATTCTCTTTAGACTTTGAAGCATAGGTTTCAATATCATTATTTTCAACCCGCTTCATTTTCTTTGTTTTCATATCCATCTGCGCCATTTTAATATGTCTTGTTCCAGTTTTCTCTTCACTAACCAAGTAAATTGATTCCAAAGCAAGGCTACTTGCCTCTTCCATGCTTATGTCAGTGTGATAATTTTTTTCCAAGAATTCATTAACTTGATCACTTCCATTTCCAATTGCAACCGCATCATATCCAATGTAGGTTCCACTTGGATCAGTTTGATAAAGTGAAGCACCGTTCTTATCAACGCCAGCGAGAATCAATGCAACGCCGTAAGGTCTAACTCCTGCATATTGGGTGAACTGTTGTGCCATATCTGCGAGATTTTTTGCTACACCTTCGACATCTACGGGTTCATCGTATATCAGTCTATTACTTTGGGCAAAAAATCTAGCATGATCCACTTGAGTTCTTGCATCAGGGATATATCCGGCTGCTGCCACTCCTATGTGATCGTCTATTTGAAATATTTTTTGAGTAACATCGGATACTTGTAATTTCCTAGCTTTTTCTTCAACCGCCAGAACAACACCGTCCTTACTTTTAATTCCGACTGCTAGGGTTCCTCTTCTAACAGTTTCAATAGCATATTCTACTTGGTATAATCTACCGTCTGGTGAAAACACCGTTATGGCTCTATCATAACCAGCTGCTGCAGGTAACAAATCAGCTCTAACTTGTTTGCATTCGTTAATTTAAGTCTACCTTAGTATCATACTTTAAATTGTCAAAGTATTTTCTGAAAAACTGACCAAGATTTGGAGGAAGAAATAACTTTTTATGGTCATAAGAATGTTCTTTCACTTCACGCCAGAACAATTGAATTTACTAAGGATTCCAACCTGACTAAAAATGGCGATTGTATTATTGGAGTTTCTGCTAATAAAGCCTGCAATGATCTCAATATTGCCCTAAAAAGGAAATTAAGAACTAGTGATGCATTTGTAAAAATAAGCATAATTGTAGATCCGATTGAATTTGAATTAGCTGGATTTGGCAATACTGATCTAGAAATTAGTCATAAACACGATATAGTATTGAGAAAATCAAATTATGCTGATTCTAGAACACTCGCTATCTCATGTGATAAATCAGCAATTGATATTCCTAGAGATCTAGTCAAGATGCTAACAAATTCTGATGCAAAAGGAATCTTGAGAATAACTGTAGAATAACGGTTCTTTCATATTCAAAGAACGCGATGGCTTCGCAATTTCAAATTTTTGAAATTTTCTCATAAACGTACATATACCGTTTCAACAATTCATTTACAACATTAGTAGGTAGTTCGGGCGGAATTGGCTGTGTTCCATCCTCAGAGGCTTGCTTAACTTTATCTCTAAATCCTATTTTAGTTAACCAATCTCTAAGATATTGCTTATCATAGCTAACTTGTTCTTGTCCCTCTTTGTACGCCTCTTCAGTCCACATTCTGAATTCATCAGGGCCCAATGAATCAGCCAAAATAATATCACCTGATTCAAGATCCTTTCCAAATTCAAATTTAACGTCTGCCATAATAAATCCTGCTTTATCTGATAACTCTGACATTTGTTTGTAAAGTCTTATTGATGTTTCTTTCAAATATCGTAATTCATCTTGGGTCAAGATGCCTTGGGCACGGATTTGTTCCTCGTTAATTGGCAGATCATGGATTTTTGACTTTGTTGTTGGATCAAATACTGGTTCATTAAGTTTTGAAGCAATTTTCAAGTTGGTCCCTAGATTTGGAACGTCAGTTGAGCTGCAGTACCTTTCATACAGACTACCGTACAGATATCCCCTAACCACACATTCAAGTGGAATCATATCAAGTTTCTTCACGACCATTTTGTCTTTGGCATCCAATCGTACCATGTGATTTCTAGTATCCAAATAGTTAAACCAGAATTCTGCAAACTTGCATAGAATTTCTCCTTTTCCTTTTATGTCAGTAATCATAGGTACATCGTACGCCGATACTCTATCGGTAAAATGAAATAGCAAGTTCTTCTCATCTACTTCATAAACGTCCTTTACCTTGCCACTATGAATGAATTTCATGTTTGATCATCTAATTTCTGTATTTTTATCATATCATGTTTTACTCTTGAAATCCATATTCATTCCATTTTTTTGTTACTAGACTAACGGTACTTTCGTTAGGTACTGCTTCTTCTTGAATGGGTCTTTCATAACCTTCCTCCTTCATTTTCTTAGTTGCATCAATACCCATTTTTGATCCTAGATTCAATAATGATGATGCGGGATCTAATGTATCAGTAGGTGCATTATCGATTAACATAGTGTCTCTCTTTGGATCTGCCCGGGTGGTCACCGCCCAAATAACATCATTCATATCATGTACATTGACATCTTGGTCTACTACAATCAATATTTTTGTGAGAGACAACTGACCCATTCCCCAAAGACCCATCATTACCTTTTTTGCCTGCCCAGGATATCTTTTTTTAATAGACACTATCGCGAGCCCTTGAAACCAACCTGCAGGAGGCATTGAAAAATCAACTACTTCAGGTTGGAAGAGCCTTACCAATGGTAGGAATGATCTTTCAATGACCTTGCCTATGTAAGCGTCTTCAAGTATTGGTTTTCCTACAACTGTTGTAAGGTAAATTGGATTTTTTCTCATCATTATACCTGTAAGAGTGAAGGTAGGAAAGGGTTCAGGTGGTGTGTAGTAACCTGTATGATCTCCAAATGGACCCTCTACGTTAAGCTCCGAGGGATCAACATAACCTTCTAAAACAATTTCTGCAGTCGCAGGAACTTCAACATCGATAGTTCTGCACTTCACAAGATCTATACCCTTTTTTCGAGTGATCCCGGCAAAAAGAAACTTGTCTAAACCTTCTGGAACCGGAGCAACAGCACTAAAAACGGTTGCAGGATCTGCACCTATTACTATAGCCACTTCTGTTTTTTGCGAATTCTCTTTATTCATTTGATAATGCAGTGCACCTCTCTTGTGAATTTGCCAATGCATTATCGCTTTTTTAGAATCGATTACTTGTAATCTGTATACCCCCATGTTTCGAACCCGTGTTTCTGGATTCTTAGTTACTGTTATGCCGAAGGTAATGAATCTTCCAGAATCTTTGGGAAATGACTTGATTATAGGCAAGATATTCAACGACGGATTGGTAGTCTCAATGATCTCTGTAATTGGTCCAGAGTTTACGCTTTTGGGGCCATAGTCAGCAATCTCTGACAACTTTGGGAGCATCTTGAATTTATTCAGCAAGCCATGAGGTATTTTTAGCCTGGTTAAGGCGGACATTCGTTCGCCAATTTCTTCAAAATTTTCCATGTCTAGAGCAATCTTCAACCTTCTCAAAGATCCAAATGCGTTACCAAGGACAGGAATTTTATATCCTTCGACATTTTCAAATAACACCGCCGGTCCCTCATTCTTGTACATAACCCTCCGTAGAATTTCTGCAATTTCTAGATCAACTGAGACTCGTGTCGTAATTCTCTTCAATTGATCTATTTTTTCAAGTGACTCCACAAACCCACTCAGGTCCTCAAAATGCACATTGTTACTTTTTTTATATGAGATATTAGTTTTGTTGATCTTCAGTTTGTGAAATAAGGTTGATACGTTTCTATACGTTCAATTAACTTTACTTTTTTTAAACAAAGAATTCAATAGCTTGCAAATTGAAAATAAACATATCTAGAATTAAATACAAGATAAATTACAACCCTGTGAATTACAATACCAGCACGGGTAAGTACGAGAGCGGAAATCAATCTTATACATTTTATAGCCAAGCAAAAGTAAATCTGTGGAAATGTGACAAATGCACGATGAAGTTTGGCACCTTCAGAAGTTTGAGAAAACATAAATCTGAAGTACATGCCTATTGAATGTGTGTTGAATCCTTACTGGAGCGCCAATTCTTAAGAAAACAATGATTTTTCAATTGTCTTTTCAAAAGTCAATTTCATGAGAGAATAACTTTGCAAGTTGGTCGAGAATTCTTGCAGTCGCTCCCCAGATGACTTCGTTTTTATACGTAAATTTAGGTAATTGAGAAACAGAGTATTCTTTCTGATGTTTTACATCGGTTTCTCTACTCTTCAGAAGCGATATGAGGGGAGCATCAATAATTTTTTCGACTTCATAATTTGTAACTGTTATCTCTGGAATTTTGTCTAATAGTGCCACGTACGGATAGATTATGTATTTAGAAGTCAGAGTTCTTTCTGCATCCAAACTTCCAATAACCTGTTCTCTTTTGATACTTATACCAACTTCTTCTTCTATCTCTCTTATCGCAGTTTGAAGCATATTGACGTCTACGTTCATAAAATTTCCTCCTGGAAAAGATATCTCACCGGTGTGATTTTTCACTAGTTTTGTCCTCTTTATTAGAAGGATATGAGGATCGCCCTTTGTAAAATGAATTGTTATCATTACCGAAGCAAATTTGAATTGTTTTTCTTGTGATGGAAAAATTAGTTCCTTACGTAAGAAAGGATATATCAAATCTTTGACTAGCTTTTGATCATACAAAGGAGCATCATCTTGTGTATACATAGATACATAAATTATAAAATCTATCTGATTGTAATTTTGAAATTTCAAGTGAAATTAAGATTATAAATTAAGGATTTAATTACGATAAATATTGTAAGATAATTACCGTTTAAATGAGTATTTATTATACAAAATATAACCAATAGCTGATGGCGCAAGCGCAAAAAGAAGTAAAGCAAAACGTTACTCTGAGCGATATCTTGGTAGGGGATTCATACCTTAACTTTATCAATAGTCTGAAGACAGAGTCGACAAAAGAGTGCTACAAAAACGCCTTGCTTAGATTCATGCGATTCTTTGACATAAAGGACACCCAGACACTGGCAACCTTGAACCGTTCAGAATTTGAGTTTTATATCAAGAAATATTTAGAGTATCAAAAGCAGAACAACAGCTCTTATAATTCGATGAGCATCATAACAAACACAGTAAACCATTTTTGTACTATGAATTATATTGTAATAAATTACCGTAAAATAGCCAAGTTCAATACGACCACTGGTAACGGAAAGGGCAAGCGCCAGGAGAA
>JASKBU010000070.1:0-29197 GCA_033272285.1 Nitrososphaeraceae archaeon | reverse complement strand
GTTGGTTGCATTCGTTGTCTTCCTAAGACCGCTTGGCCTCCGACTTTTTGCATTTAGCTTTACCTATTTTAGGACGATTCCACAATTTAGTAAACGTTTTGACAACATAAAAAAGGATTTTAAGACTTCGTTGCATCTATACTCGTATAACCTTTCCAATGCTTTGCTATTGTATTTAGATAAACTAATTATTGCTCCTATCTATGGCTATACAATTTTGGGTTATTACCAATTGGGTTTTCAGTTTTTGATGTTTTTTAGTATGATTTCGGTCAGTTTCTATCAATATCTGATACCAGAAGAGTCAAGTGGAAGGAAAAGAAACAGATTAAGGATATATGGAATTGCACTTTCGATAATTATAACAATTTTGGTGTTTGTTTTTGCACCCGTAATTCTAGAAGTCTTCTTTCCAAATTACATTAATTCACTTAATTCCATAAGGATTCTAAGTTTTGGTATAATTCCAATGATGATAACAGGTACATTGAATTCAAAGTTCTTGGCTATGAAGCGCACTCGTTATGTTCTATTTTCATCAATAACCTATCAAGTAACACAAATAATTCTTATCATAATCCTTGGTAAATTCTTAGGGATTAACGGAATATCATTATCCGTAGTGATTGCAATGATTTTTCAGATAACGTTTCTTGGTATAGCCCATGTACACCTAAATAAAAATAGTAAACAAAGTAGACCAACCAGTACTTGAATTGAACGAATATCCTTTGAATTATCTGTTCTAATTGCTATTCGCGTAGTCCATTATCTTACTGTGTTTTATGATGTCTCGGAGATTTCAGATTATGAAATGAATTAATTTTCTTATGATTTTAAAATATAACTTCAATGAGTTTCGATGTTCTGGTGATGTTTTTATGTATTATAATGTATTATCATTGTTTATTTTTATCGTCCCAGTCGTTACTTTGTCCAGTACTGATATGAACATCAATTGGGGTATTATCGCCAGTAACAGTTAGACTTTTTATGACATTTTGCAAATAATTTAGACATAGACTATTATTATATCAATTTTTGTCTCGTCGCAATCGTTTACTTGCTTCGTTTTTATATAATAAACACTTTAGAAAATCACAATTTAAGTCATTGCCAATTTTAAGATATAAATATGACTTGTTTACTCCTTCTTGTTTTCGGGGTCTTTATCAAGTGTCCATGGAAACCAATGTCCAATGATTTTTGCCCAGTCTATTTTCAAAGCAAAATAAATTATTACTCCTAGGGCAGCAACACTTGCGATAGTTACTACTATTAAGTAATCTACGTTTGTTGAATTTGACATCATGTTGTTTACAAACGGTTTTCCGAAATAGATAGCTCCTATTACAAACATTTCATTTAATACAAATTTTCCCAAAAAAGTTGCTATGGCAAATTTCCAAGGACTATATTTGGCAAGGCCCAATGGGATATATACTATATCATCAGGTATTGGACTTACAGCAGCAATAAATGCACCTATTGCACCATATCTACCTAGTAATCTCTGTAAAGGAATCATTTTCCCCTTAATTTTTGAACTTAACATATTCCTGCCATAATAACTTGCATAAAAAATGATTAATTTTGCGATTATCGCGCCAATGGCGCTTGAAAGCGCAATTAAAGTTGGATTTAAATTATCATTAAAAGCTGCTGTAATCAATACTGGGAAATAGGGGATAGGTACAAAAACAATTATACTTCCAACAAAACTAATTAGTAATATACCTAAATATCCAAAATCGTCATAGAATGAAAATAATTGGTCAATATCCAATTCTTCTCAGAACTTGAATCTCTTTCCTAATATGCACTACCAAAATACACTTCAGTAGTCCCTTCTTTTCCGCAGGCAATGCACGAAGAAATATTCTTTTTAGTATTAAATGGAATGATTCGAATATCTGCTGTTGTCTTTTCTTTCACAAGATCCTCACATTCTCTCTTCCCACACCAACTGCAAGCGACAAAACCTCCCGATGAGTCAAGCATTGAGAGCAATTCATCTAGACGCGTTGCATTTCTTGTGTTTGTCAGGAGATAATTTTTCGCAAGATGATACATGTTAGATTGTATATTTTCTAAAATTGACAATGTCTCGTTTACAAGATCTTTTTCTTTCACATAAAATCTTTCCCTAGTATCCCTCCTTATTAACTCGACTTGTTCTTCTCGAATATCTCTAATTCCAATATTTACTCTTAATGGCACTCCTTTCATCTCCCACTCATTAAATTTCCATCCTGAGGTAAACTCGTCCCTATCATCCGTATAAGCGCGTATGTTCGAATCCTTTAATTTATTTTCTAACTCATATGCTTTTTGTTTCACAATTTCTTTACTTTCGTCCTTATAAATAGGAACAATGATTATCTGAGTTGGCGAAATCTTGGGGGGCAAAATAAGACCCTTGTCGTCGCCATGAACCATAATTAAGGCGCCAATAACCCTCCAGGAAATTCCCCAGGAGGTCTGCCATACAAGATGTTCAGCACTATCTTTGTCAAGGAATTTAATTTCAAATGGTTTTGAAAAATTTTGAGCCAAATTATGTGAAGTGGCCATTTGCAATGCTTTTCCATCTGGCATAAGTGATTCCAGGCAAGTAGTATAATTTGCACCAACAAACTTTTCTTTGTCTGTCTTGAGTCCTGATACAGTTGGTATAGCAAGGTATTCTTCTATAAGCATTTTGTAAAGATCAAGAATCATCCTTACTTCATCGTTAGCCTCTTTTTCATTGCTGTGTGCAGTATGCCCCTCCTGCCAAAGAAATTCTGAATTTCTAATTAGTGGTTTGGTTGATTTTATTTCAGCTCGCAGAGCACTATTCCAAAAATTCAATTTTAGCGGTAAATCTCTGTAACTTGATATCCATTTTGAGAACATAGAATATGCTAGGGTTTCTGAAGTCGGTCTAACTGCTAATTTTTCACCAAGATCATTATTTCCTGATTTTGTCACCCAATAAACTTCGGGCATAAATCCCTCAAAATGATTCTTTTCAACAGTAAGGAGGCTTTCAGGGATTAATACTGGAAGAAAACCATTTTTGTGACCGGTGTTCTTAAATTGGTCGTCAAGTATTTCTTTAATGTTCTCCCATATTGCATATCCATACGGACGAAGGATTATGAAACCTTTACCCGGCGAATAGTCTGCGATACCGGATTTTATCACGCACTGAGTATACCAATCACTGAAATCAACTGATTTTTTTACTGTTATTCCTACTTCTTTTGTCAAGTTATATTACTACGGGGATCTAAGTTGTTTTATGAAAGAGGTTCTCCTTTGCAATAGACTTTGCCCATTATTCTGCTATGAAAGTTACTACATACGTAGCACTGTATGAATCCCAATTCCTTTTTAAAAACTGGACAATCAACAGCCTCCATTTTCATTCTTTTTAACATTTTTGGACTTACTCCCTTTAACTTTAGTTTTCCCTTATCATCCATCATTCCGATAGCATGCAGTTCAGATTTCGCCTTGTCATCTAGTTTGATACTTTTTTCTACTCCCTTTATGGGAACAATGAATTTTGTATCCGGATTCTCCGCACTCATAAATGTCTAATGATGTTTAGTTCATCTATATGATGCTTGCTATCTGTGTATTTTTTTATGTGAGAAACTATTGTGCTGATATGTCATAGTTAGAGATAAAATTTAGGGTGTGAAATGATTATTTATTCGATACTTGTGAATAAAATATGGATGATTATTACGGGATCCTTGAGTTAAACAAAAACGCTTCAGTTGATGAAATAAGAAGATCATTTAGGATGCTTGCATTGAAGTATCATCCAGATAAAAATAAGAACGTAGGATCCAAGGAAAAATTTATGAAAATAGTTGAGGCGTATGAAGTATTATCCGATGCTAATGGTAAGAAAAACTATGATGAATCAATTACTATAAAGAAGAATACTCCAAAATATGATTTTTCTTGGACACCATCGGCCGATTTTGATAAAGTTTATAGCTACTCGAGGATTAAGAACACCTACGTTGGTGGAGGAATTTGGGACATTGGTGAAAAGGCAACAAAGGGGATGTGGAAGGCAACGATTATACTTCTTGCCGCACTTGCTTCTATGGCGCTACTTATCGTGTTCCTTCCTTAGACTAATTGGAATTACACTTTTTTCCCCTTCTTAGGGGAAGTAGGTCTATTCTTAACCCTATACTTATACCAGAAGAACGCCGCCAACGCCAAATTTGCAATTGAAGCAAACAGGAAAATTGGAGAATTAGTCTGGGTAAATACTGCAATCCCGTAAATTCCAAAAATCATTGCAGCGATCCATAAAAATTTTAGCTGAGTAATTGAAATTGGCAACCATATTCAAATGTTTGAATCAGTATAAAAGTCAAACTACTATGTAGCGATTTTCATTCAACTTGCAAACTAATTTGTAAACCAGACATAATCTATACAGGATTACAAATTGGAATTGGTTCGCGCTTGTGTTGAGATTTTCTTATCATGTCAACTACTAATTTTATCTTTTTCTTACTTTGGTCACAGTTGCCAAGATCATTATTGAGATAATATTGCAGTATGATATCTATCTCGCTATAGGAAAGACCAAGTTGTTTTTCTGCTAAATGTCCCTTCCATAATCTTGGACTACTCGGTTGATTGATAATCCGATTTGGAAGTCCTAGTTCCTTACCTAATAACTTCACTTGGCTCTTGTAGAGTCCTCCAATAGGGAGCAAATCAGCTCCTCCGTCACCAAATTTAGTAAAATAGCCTATCATCAGTTCGCTCTTGTCAGATGTTCCCAATACGAGTAGATCGCTTATACCTGCATAGTGGTATAGCAATGTCATTCTAAGTCTTGCCGAAATATTTCCTGCAGATAGTTTATTCTTTGGGAGATGACTTAGCAAATTCGTTTTTGCACTTTCAAAATGAATTTCATTGTAATTGACTTTCAACTCATTTGCAAGATAACGGGCATTGTCAGTGTCCTTTTTTGGTGTAACTTCGCTCTCTGGCATAATCAGAGCCATTATCCTATCTTTTTTTATGGCCTTGGTTGCTAGTACCAGACATACGGACGAATCAAGACCGCCACTCAGTCCAAGAACAATGCCATTTTTCTTTCTCAATTCTACTTGTTCTGAAATAAATCTTGTAATTTTGTGAGAAACTTTTTTGTAGTTTAAAGAAATAAAATCTTGATACATTATTATTTTGCTACCGGGGGTTTGGAGAACGTATTACTTTGATCCAGATGATAATTAATGGATAGCTGAGGGTCTTTCTGTTTACCTGTTAAAATTCCTACTACGATATCGTCCTTTTTTATCATTTCCTCTTGTCTGAGCTTTCTTATTCCCGCGGGGACCGCCCCTGAGGCCATTTCGCAATCAAATCCGTTAAGTCCAACCAAAGCCATACCATCACTCATTTCTTTGTCCGAGACCTGCGCTACAATACCATTTGTAAATGCAATTGATCTTAGTGCCTTGATCAAGTTGGCAGGTTTGCCTATCTGTATTGCTGTGGCTTTTGTATGAGGTCTAATACCATTTTTGTCTTTTTCGATGTAGTATTCTCTAATCAAGCTCGTATCAGGTCTTCCGTCATTCCATGTTAGTTTTTTACTGCCAAACACTCCATTGGTCAATTCATAAAACGTATTGGCTCCCTCTGAATTAACTACTAATAATCTTGGAATTTTTTTTATCCATCCAAGGTTGTAAAGTTCCATTAAAGCCTTGCCACAACTAGATGTATTTCCTAATGCCCCTCCCGGATAAACTATCCAGTCCGGTGGATTCCAATCAAGGTATTCTAATGCTCTGTAAACTATTGTCTTCTGCCCTTCAATCCTGAAGGGATTGATGGAATTTACCGTGTACGCTCCTAGGTTTTGAGCTTGATTCAATGAATACGTGAGAGCATCATCAAAGTTGCCGTCAATCTCAATCACCTGAGCACCAAACTGGAATGCTTGACCTAATTTGCCCGGTGCTATTTCTCCCTTTGGTACAAATACATCACATTCAATATTTTCATTTGCAGCATACATTGCCGCAGATGCCGAAGTATTTCCTGTAGAAGCACAGATGATCCTCCGCATGTTTATCATTTTTGCATGAGTAACGGCGGTCGACATTCCGTTGTCCTTGAATGAACCACTAGGATTGTACCCTTCAGGCTGTAGTAACAGCGAATCGTTATTCATTAGGGAATATTCCGAGACCTTTTTCATTTTGTATGGTTTAGATTGCCTACCTTCAGACCCATCGAGTGAAACTAGTATCCTAGAACATTGATCAAAATCTTCTGTATCTAGATGTGCAAAATTAATTAATTCTCGAAATCTCCACACCCCACTTTCATTGTAAATGTTTCCTCCATGGTTTCTGCGCTGGTAAAAGACCTCCACTAATTCCCGGGAATAATTTTTTTGGTAAATAATATCCAAAAACGATCCACACTTGCAAACAAGGGTATTATTATTAATTTCATAAGTCAGATTACACGACGGATTTATACATTTTTTGAATGGTCTGCCTCCCCTATCATCCATGGATTATTTCCTAAGGAAAAAGATATTTAGACGTTTACGACTTGCGGAATCAGGAAATATGTAATTCATAAGGGAGGAAATGCTCCGCAGGTATAACAATACTTGGGATACGATAAGCAGGAGCTGCAAAACGAACATCGATTTGTATCACACGACTCTTTTGCAGGACTTCCAAAAAATGATTCATAAACCCTGTAATAATAGAGATGCTCCTTATTTTTCACTTTGACTTTGTCTACGAGGACACGTTCTGATTGGTTATTAAATTCTTCATCATCTATTAGGTCATGAAACTTGACTGAGATTTTTTCAAAGCCCGAACCTTGTTCCAAAGCCATCTTGTTTCTCCAAACTGTCGACCCAAGCTCTTCTAAAAACGTTTTTCTTAGAATGAATTTTCCCCACTTCTTGTTTTGATATTCCCCCACCTTTTCATTAATTCCAATCGAAGTGGCCAGGTTGTAAAGTGGTTTTTCCAAATATGGTGTGTTGACCACTACACCCAATGTTTCTCCTATTTTTCGTGAAGAAAATCTCATTATAGTCCACAGATCCTCCAAAATTAACTGTAATTTTCCCAAGTTTGAGAAATACCTATGTAAGTAGTTGTATCCGGCGAATAATTCATCAGCACCATCCCCCGTGACTATGCTTCTGAAACCCTGATCTTTTGAAGTTTTTATGCCAAAATATAAAACTGCTGAATTCCTTATTTCCAAAGGATCGAATGTCTTGAATGTTTTAACAATATATGGTATTACCTTTACAATATCGTCAAAATCTACAACACATTCAATATGATTTTCGCTATATTTTCTTGCGATTTTTCTGGCATGCGCCAGATCCGTTGAATCAATTCCCAAAGACGTCACAATGCTTAGTTTAGGCTTCATTAAACAAGCCAGGATACTGCTATCTAATCCACCGGACAAGAGCAAAGAACTATCAGAGTATTTATTCACAATTTCTTTTAGCTTTTCTCTTAGTGCTCTTTGAGTATATGAAAGCGACAATATTTGATAAGACTAGTGGTATTTGCGAATAAAAATTTGGCTATGAATATGAATTCATTTCATTACAGATGTTCCATTGTGTTCACGTAATAGTTCCAAACCTTCCTTTGTGATGTAGTACTGCTTGGATTTTTTTATAACATAACGAACCATTCTGCCAAGATGATAGTAAATTGAACCCGTGGACAGATCCGTTGCATATTTTATTTCAGTGAATCCCGCTGATCCATCACTGTCAACGATTGCTTGCAAAATTTTCATTCGTGTTCTCCTCGCGCGGAGCTGTGTTTCACCTATCAACAAAAATTTTATGTTAATAAATTATTTATGCCTTTCTGAATAATTAATTTAAAAAAATTGCTAAAAATGAATTGTTTCGTCAATACAAAAGAATTTGTGTTCTATAGTATATGATTTGAGCTATAGATGGACACAAGTATAAATAGAAACAGTATATTACTACACTTCAATGCCGGTTGATCCTGTATGTGGAATTGAAATGGATGAAGATCTCGCTACTGTCCACGAGTACGATGGAAAAAAATACTATTTTTGCTGTGAGGGTTGTAAGAGCATATTTTCAAGAAAACCTGGTAAATATTCAAAAAGACAATAAATCCTAATTGAACATTGTTATATGAATTAGTTTTTCTAGTCATAACTAATTAACCTAACAAAAGATATTCAATACTGTTAGCTATTTACCATTGTCATATTACAATATTGAACTTGTATGCAACAAGTGTGGGAGCTTGAATAACAGGATGTCAAACCTGAAATCTGTTCGTGATATGTTAAAGCCTTTAAACAGTATGTGCAAAGGCTGTGGAATCTCACTGAATCCCTTTGACTTCTCTATATCTGCGGAAAGAAGATATGAGAAGTTTATTTAGATAAACCGAGCGATCTTTTTTGAATACTTAATTAAGTATAATGGGATATTCAAAATAATTTATCTCCCGATGTTATCTACTTCTAGGACTCAAGTGTTCAAATTCATTTTCATTCCTAATTTTATAATAAGAATCTGCTACATTGGTAAACAATCCAACTTCAATGACTCCTGGAATATTTTTCAAGTCTCTTTCTACGATTTTTAAATTATCGTATTTTGGTAACAATGTATCGTAAATAATATTGCCATTTTCACTTATGAATGGATAGCCCTTATCAAGCAAACGTAGAATTGGCGAACAGCCCATTTTCTCTAGTTTCTCAAATACGTAATTTCTTCCAAACGGGGTAACCTCAATTGGAACTGGCATGTTTAGTGTCTCAACAAACTTGCTAGATTGAGCAAAAATCACAAATTTTTGGGATGATGAAATTAGTATTTTCTCCTTCAATAGCGCGCCACCACCTCCCTTAATCATATTAAAGGATGAATCGATCTGGTCAGCGCCGTCTAAAACAACGTCGATTTTATTTGTTTTATCTTGCTCTATTATTTTTAGCCCCATTGATTCCGACACGAGTCTTATTTGGAGGGAGGTCGCAACAAATTGCAAAGATTTTTTATAATCTAAGAGATCAAGATTTCGTACAATCTTCTCTACAGTGCTTCCACTGCCCAGCCCTATGGTGCTTCCCTTAAAGATGTATTTTTCAAAAAAGTCTTGCGAGATTTTGACAAATTTCTTATATTCGGAAGATTGATTATCCTTGTCTTTGGAACTCATTTGATGAAAAGAAACTATTCATGTCTACTTTAATCTTTCAGCAGATTCAAGATTACGATTTTGTACCTATGTAATTCTGCCTATTATTTAACAAGAATATATTCGCCTAAGTATTGATTACAATCTAATTCAATTGACAACGAGTATATATACGAAGTATCAATGAATATTCGTACAATGGCTGAGATGAGTGGTGCAAAGGCACTTATGGATTCCCTGGAAAAAGAAGGAGTTGATATAGTTTTTGGACTTCCGGGTGGGGCAAATTTGCCCATTTACGATGCCCTAGTTGACGCTAATTTTAGGCACGTTTTGGTAAGACATGAGCAATCTGCAGCTCACATGGCTGATGGTTACGCTAGAATAAAGAGGAAAGCCGGAGTATGTTTGGCTACGTCAGGACCTGGTGCAACAAATTTGATTACAGGTATCGCCACTGCTTACGCAGATTCTTCACCAGTAGTTGCAATCACAGGACAAGTACCACTAAACATGATTGGAAAGGATGCTTTTCAAGAAACAGATATCATCGGTGTTGCTAATCCGTGCACAAAATATGCCTTTCAACCAAGACATGCAACCGAAATTCCTGAAGTTGTAAAAAAGTCATTTTATATTGCAGAAAGTGGCAGACCAGGCCCGGTGCTAGTTGATATTCCCAAAGACGTTCAACAAGAGGTAACAGAAATACAGTTTCCCGACTTAATAAAAGTTAGAGGATACAAACCGATAGTTGATCCAGATCTCTCTAATGTAGGAAAGGCTGTTGAACTATTAGTTTTAGCTCAAAGACCTATTATTATGGCGGGTGGCGGAGTAATTTTATCCGGTGCATTCTCAGAGCTTCAAGCACTTGCTGAACTAATTATGGCGCCTGTCGTTACCACATTCAAGGGCAAGGGTGCATTTCCTGAGAATCATCCTCTTGCTATGGGGCCCATAGGAATGCATGGTCATGCTGAAGCAAACAGAATAATACTTGAAGCGGATTGCATACTTGCGGTTGGCGCAAGGTTCTCGGATCGTTCTGTGGGAAGGTTCGATGAATTTGGTAAAGGTATGAACATAATTCATCTTGATATAGATCCAGCTGAAATTGGAAAAAACAAATCAGTAGATATTGCGATTGTTGGAGATGTAAAATCAGCACTGAGGACAATGGTTAAGATGTTGACCAAGGTTGCTGCAAAGAAAAGCTCTGATAATCCATGGCTTAATCGAAGAAAAGAACTAATCGATTATTTTTCGCAAAATATTAAGGATTACCCTAGAGAGATTACTGCTAGAAAAGCACTCAAAAAGTTGAGAGAGCTATTGCCAGCGGAGTCTATAGTAACAACAGAAGTAGGCCAGTGCCAAATGTGGACTTCTTTGCACTTTGATGTTATTGCTCCTGGGACCTTTTTTAGCTCCACCGGATTAGGAACTATGGGATTCGGTTTTCCTGCATCAATCGGAGCAAAGGCTGCCAGACCTGATGTACATGTGGTTGATGTAGCAGGTGATGGGTCGTTCAATATGACTGAAAATTCCTTGGCAGTTTCCGTGCTGGAGAATTTACCTGTGCTAGTATTCTTGTTGAATAACGATATGCTTGGAATGGTTGCTCAATGGCAGAGAACATTTTACGACAGGAGGTACATGGGAGTGCATCAAAAGAGTTGTCCTGACTATGTCAAGATTGCAGAGGCATATGGAGCTAACGGATTAAAGGTTCAATCAATGGATGAATTAGAAAAAGGAATCAAAAGTGCTCTCAGAACGGAAGTAGCCACAGTAATAGATATTACTATAGATCCCGAAGAAGACGTCTATCCTTTTGTTGCTCCCGGAACTGGACTTAAAGACATGATAACAGGTGCATGACATTTGAGTTCAACCGAATACAAAAACAAACCACTGTATATCATCTCATCACTTGTTGAAAATAAACCAGGAGTGTTATTTCGAATAACCAATCTATTTAGGGCGAGGAATTTCAATATTGAAAGTATAACAGTAGGTATTACCGAGAAACCAGACTTGTCGAGAATGACGATTACTACAAGAATAGATGAAGCTATACTAGATCAATTAGTAAAACAATTGCGAAAACTCATTGATATTGTTGAAGTAGAGGTTTTAGATATCAATAATACGGTTTATAGGGAATTGTCGCTCATAAAGATCAGAGCAAAAGACTTTACCAATAGAAACGAGATTATAAATTTCGCAAATGTTTTTAGAGCGAACATATTAGACATCGGCAAGGAGTCTGTAACAGTAGAGGTCATTGGAACGCCCGATAAAATAGATGCATTTAAGAATCTAATAATACAATATGAAATAGTTGAAATGGCAAGGACGGGTGTTTCCGCTCTTCAGAGAGGAGAATGATTTATGGAATCTCAAAAGGTAAGAATATTTGATACCACACTGAGAGATGGTGAGCAGACACCCGGTGTTTCTATAACACCAGAACAGAAGTTGAATATTGCAATGAAACTATCTGAATTGGGTGTAGATACAATAGAGGCTGGATTCCCGGTAGTATCTGATGGTGAAAAGGTAGGAATAAAGAACATTGTAAAGCAGAAATTGGATACAGAAGTATGCGTATTGGCAAGAACTGTCAAGTCAGACATTGATTCAGCGATAGACTGCGGCGTAAATTATGTTCATACATTCATTGCGACGTCGGATATCCACATGCAATACAAATTAAAGATGTCTCGGGAACAAGTTTTGCAAAAAGCACTGTGGGCTGTAGAATATGCAAAGACGCATGGACTAAAAGTCGAATTTTCTGCAGAAGATGCAACAAGGTCTGATAGAAAATTTCTCATTGATGTTTTTAAGGCTGTCAGCGGAGCAGGAGCAGACAGGATTGATATTCCCGACACAGTCGGATATTCAACACCCGAATATATGACGTCACTTGTTCAGGAGATTAGATCAAAGATGAATACTCCAATTAGTGTACACTGTCATAATGATTTTGGTCTAGCTGTAGCAAACTCAATTGCGGCAATAAATGCCGGAGCATCTTGCGCACATGTTACCATTAATGGACTTGGTGAAAGAGCGGGAAATGCTTCGCTAGAAGAATTCGTCATGGGGCTACAGTGTTTGTATTCTATGAAACACAATATAAAAGTAAATTTGCTCTATGAGATTTCAAAATTTGTATCAAATACAATGGGCGTCATAGTGCAACCCAATAAAGCGATAATTGGAGAGAATGCTTTTGGTCATGAATCCGGCATTCATACCCACGGTATCATAAATAATCCATTGACATATGAACCGATCAGTCCTGAATTGGTCGGCAGAAAAAGGTGGCTCCAGGCAGGTAAGCATGCCGGCACTCATGGGATTCGAGCAATTTTGAATGATTTTGGGATCCAACCTACCGAAGAACAGTTGCATATAATAATCGAAAAACAAAAAGACATAGCAGATAAGGGAAAATCTATTACCACGTCACAACTTTTGTCAATTGCAGGAGAAGTAATGGGTAGCAGTAAATTTGAAGAGAAATTCAAACTTTATGATTTTCATATTGTGACTGGTATGAATATCATTCCCACTGCAGTAATACGGTTGAACACCCATGGTAAAGACTTGGTAGCATCAGAAACTGGCGTTGGGCCTGTAGATGCGGCTCTCAAGGCAATACAAAAAATTGCAGTAGATATGGCAAATATTCGAATAAGGGAATATCGACTTGGATCTATAACCGGAGGATCAGATGCAATGGCAGAAGTTACGATAAAGGCAGAAGACCTAGATGGTAATATTGTTTCTTCCAAAAAATCTGGTGAAGATGTAGTAGTTGCATCCGTAGAAGCAATGATCGACGCAATAAATAAACTAATGCTAAGAAAGGTTCTATATTCAAAAAATTGAGTTCAATTTGATTTAGGTTCATAATTATTGACAAGATATAGTATTTCATTGGTTAATGGGGATGGAGTTGGTCCTGATCTGGCGAATTCAGGAACGATACTTTTGAATAAGATTAGCGAATTTTCTGACATAAAATTTGACATAGTGGGTGTAGAGGCTGGGGACAACGCTTTAGCCAAATACAACAAGGCATTGCCGGATTTTTCATTTGATAGCATAAAAAAAACAGAGGTTTGTTTGAAGGCACCCGTGGGGGAACATGCAGCAGATGTAATTCTTGTTCTTAGGCGATATTTTGACTTGTATGCCAACATAAGACCCGCGAAATCATACCCTAATGTAAAATCTCTTCATCCCTCAGTGGATCTAGTGATTGTCAGAGAAAATACCGAAGATGTTTACCTGGGCTGGGAATTTCCGATAGGAGATGATGCAGTGGTAGGCATACGACTAACAACTGCAGAGGCGTCGAGAAAAATTGCAGAGTACGCGTTTGAAGAAGCAGTAAGGAGAGGTATCAAAAATGGGCAGAAAAAGGTCGTTTGTGTTCACAAGTCAAACGTTATGAGATTAGGAGATTCCATGTTTTCCAGAATTAGTAAGGATGTTGCAAAAAAATACCCTGATGTCGAATTCAGTGAATCTTATGTTGATGCATGCGCTATGAATTTGATTAGAAATCCAGAAAAATTTGATGTAATTCTGACAACAAATCTGTTTGGTGACATCCTGTCAGATGAGGCAGCACAGGTTGTAGGCGGTCTGGGATTGGCGCCTGCAGGTAATATCGGAAAAAGATTCGCCATATTTGAACCAGTCCATGGTGCAGCATTTGATATTGCAACCAAGAATATTGCTAATCCATCTTCAATGTTCTTATCAATAAAGTTGATGTTCGAATGGCTAGCTGATAAAAATAAGAATAATGATCAAGCATCCCTAATGGACTTGGGAAGGAAAATAGAAAAAACATTAACGAGTCTCCTCAATGAGAACATAAAAACAATAGATATGGGTGGCAAGATGCATACTGACGACTTTACAAAGACATTTGTATCGCGACTTGTATAATAATTTCGTATAGCACTTTCTGCTGTTCATAACTGATAACTCGCAAGTAGACTTGATTCAGTTGACAAATGAGTAATAGACTATAGCAAGTAAGGGCGTGTAATTCTGGTTTACTCATTCCTCTATTCTTTGCTCTAGTCTTTACTTTCAGGTGGTGCTTGACAGAATTCCGTTAAAACCCCATTCATTGATTTTGGATGTATGAAAGTTATTTTCCTGCCATATGACCCGGTTCTAATATTTCCAATCATTCGAGTTCCGTTGGCAATTGCTCTCTCAACATCATTTTCAATATCATCTGCAGTAATGGCTATATGGTGTATTCCTTCTCCACGATCTGTCAAGAATTTTTTTATTGGACTGTCATCTGCAGTGGGTTCCATCAATTCTATTCGAGTATCTTGCAATTTCAAAATGGCTACTTTGACCCTTTCTGTAGGAACGTCTTCAATGTCAACTTTATCAATTTTTAGGATCTTTTCATAGTTCTTTAACGCCTCGGCTACGTTGTTCACTGCTATTGCAACATGATCAACTCTCATTCCATTTCACCTCTAAAAAGAGAATTTTGGTTCGTATCTTCCAAATATGTCAACAAAAACTTCACTTATTTCTCCCAGTGTAACATGAGCTTTTACTGCTGAGATGATATGAGGCATAAGATTCTCTTGTTCTTTTTCTGCATATTTTTGCAATTTACTTAGCTCAGAATTTACTCTAGTCAAATCCCGGCTTTTCTTAAAGTCCTTTAAATTATTTACTTGGCGAGTCTCTATTTCGGGATCGATAGTATTTAATTTCGGTTCCACATTGTTTTGGTCTTGAAATTTATTCACGCCCACAATCACCCTATCATTGTAGTCTATTTCTTTCTTTAACTGGTAAGCATTACGTCTTATTTCCTCTTGAAAGAAACCATTTTCTATAGCCGCTAGAGAACCTCCAATTTTTTCTATCCTCTTGAGATATTTCTCTACTCCCTCATCTATCTTGGATGTAAGATACTCTATGTAATGTGAACCTGATAGGGGATCTACTGTTTTCGTTACTCCAGTTTCGTTTGCTATAATCTGCTGAGTTCTTAATGCAATCTTGACTGATTCTTCAGTTGGTAGAGCCAGTGCTTCATCCCTAGAATTTGTATGTAGGGATTGGCAACCCCCAAGTACGGCTGACAAGGCTTCTAATGTAACCCTGACCACATTGTTGTCGACTTGCTGTGCTGTCAGTGATTCACCGCTCGTTTGGACATGAAAGCGCAAATGGGTTGATTTATCGCTTTTGGCGCCAAATCTTTCTTTCATAATCCTTGCGTATATACGACGCGCAGCTCTAAATTTTGCCACCTCTTCGAAGAATTCCATCGTGCAGCAGAAAAAGAACGATAAGCGCGGAGCAAATTCATCAACATTTAATCCTCGTGACACGCATGTATCGATATATTCTATTGCGTTAGCAAATGTAAAGGCTAATTCTTGAATTGCATTTGAACCTGCTTCACGCATGTGATAACCGGAGATACTTATGGGGTACCACTGAGGAACGTGTTTAGAACAATATTGAATCATATCGCCAATGATTCTCATAGACTCTCTAGGTGGATAAATATAGGTATTACGTGCGATGTATTCTTTCAATATGTCATTTTGCGTAGTACCCCTCAAGTTGCTAGAGGAAACCCCTTGAGATTCTGCAACTACGATGTAAAGGGCCAAAAGCGTCGAAGCGGTAGAATTTATTGTCATTGATGTGCTTACCTTATCTAGTGGGATATCCTGAAAACATGTCATCATATTATTAATAGAACTAATCGCAACTCCGGTTCTTCCAACCTCGCCCTGAGAGTATTGGTTATCGGAATCTCTTCCCGTTTGCGTTGGAAGATCAAAAGCTAGAGAGAGTCCTGTCTGTCCATGCTCCAATAAGAATCGAAATCTCTTGTTAGTTTCTTCAGCACTGCCAAATCCACTATACTGACGCATTGTCCAGAGTCTTTCTCGATACATGTTTGGATAAAGCCCTCTTGTGTATGGATATCTTCCTGCTTCTTCATTGTCAAATGTTTTGTCTACTAGATCCTTTGAAGAAAAAATTCGTTTAACAGGAATCCCTGAATCTGTCTTAAATTTTTTTATTTCTTGTTTTGCCATTGTCATATCCTCCTATACTATAATCTTGTTGGCAAAATTTAAAGCTGCGTTAAATGGCTCAACTTGCTTTTTTAGTACTTTACTAACGAGTTCTCTGTACTCCTCACTCTTCATTATCTTTTCAATAGATTTTTCCTTTACTTCGTTTAAAATCATATCTTTCAGTTCATTTTCCAATATCGACTTTTCTCTAGATAGGTATTTCTCTTCATCCAATAATTTCACTAGGGCTCTTGTCAATTCTTTTACCCCTTTCTTCAACTTGGCCGAGCATTTGAAGACCAGTTTCTTATGATTACCTACTAGATCGGATATAATATTGTACAGAATTGTAGCTCCTTCCAAATCTGACTTGTTTATAACATAAATGTCTCCGATTTCAGTTAGTCCAGCTTTTATTGCTTGTATGCTATCGCCAGTTTGTGGATTAAAAATAACTACGGTAATATTCACTGCCTTTGAAATTTCGATTTCAAGCTGACCTGCTCCTACACTTTCTACTAGAATCAAGTTATAACCTCCAGCGTCTAAAATTCTGACTACGTTCCTGAGGGACCTTGAAATTCCTCCTTCAGCACCGCGTGAAGCCAAACTTCTAACATAAATTTCATCACTAACTGACATCATTCGTACCCTGTCACCTAATAAGGCGCCACCTGTTATCGGGCTAGATGGATCCACCGCAATAACCGCAACTTTGTAACCAAGGGAATGAAACTCAGATGCCAACCTTCCAATTAATGTACTCTTCCCAGAACCAGCAGATCCTGTAAATCCAATGGTCTTTGCATTTTTTGTTTTCTTGAAAATTCCCTGTATTATTTTTATTGATTCGGGGTCATTATTATCTACTATTGAAATTGCTCTCGAAATTGATCTTTTATCGCCTTTCAGTATCCCTGCCACTAAGTTTGACACGAGTGATTTGCTGGGAAGTTAAGTATTAAAAGTTACTTGTATTCATGAAGTAAATCAGTTTTTACCCAAAATGAATGGACAAAAAATTTTAAAGATACATTGTCAGTTTTAGTTATATGTCCACATCTACGGTTACACATAACAAAAAAAAGCCCATAAGGGTTCTCGTATCTAAATTAGGGCTAGATGGTCATGATCGAGGAGCTCTAGTCATATGCAGAGCTCTCAGAGATTCAGGAATGGAGGTTATATATTCTGGGTTGTTCTGTACGCCCGACCAGGTAGCGAAAATTGCTATTGATGAAGATGTCGATGTTGTAGCAATGAGCTTGCTTAATGGAGCTCATCTTACATTATTCCCCAGGGTTGCTACTGTTTTAAAGGAGCAGGGCATTAATGATATTCTTTTGATCGGGGGTGGCGTAATACCAGGCAAGGATAAAAGGCTCTTGGAAGAAAAAGGAATAAAAGGTAACTTTGGACCAGGAACCCCACTTAAAGTAATTATAGATTTCATCTATAATAATTTAAAAAAATAGCAGTTACTTGTACAATTTCTTTATTCTTCTTTTAGGAACGCATGTTTTTATCTTGCGTTGTAACCTAAAAAAAGAACATGTTGGAAAGCACTCTAAGTATGTCTTATTGTGCGTAATACCATTAGGACGATCCAGATAACTAACACAATAATTCCTCCGGATGAAAAACATACTTCTATTATATGGATATGAAACCATAATAAATAATGAGCTACATCATTACTTAGGCATTTTTAAGGCATATGTCAGTAACCGTTTTCTCTTTTGACGGCATAGTTGGCTGATACCTTCACTAAAATGACTATCTATTTTATTTCAGTGAGTGATATTATCGATTACTAAAGAATAAATTTTTTCCCCTATCGCCTATAAATTATGGTGATTAAGATTTAAATCAAGTGTTCAGTAGATCTCCCTGTGAAATGACACTAATTGGGGACGTCTACCGATGGATTTATAGTAAATTCAGTTCTCGACCTACAAATTTTAGCTGGGTGATTAACAATGGGCTTGCTGGAAGTGGGTTACCGTTATCTTTTGATCAATTTCAGTGGTTAGTAAAGAATGGAATTCGCACCATCGTAACAGTACGGGAGATACCCTTGCCTTTTCGATGGTTATCAGATCCAGATATCGTAAATCCACATTCTAAAGATAAAAACTTTGAGAAAGTTAACTACTTGCACCTTAGAGTTGAGGACTATCATTCACCCACTGTCCAAGAGATTGATTCAACAGTCAAATTTATCGAGAATGAAATTGTGGCAAAAAGACCAGTATTAGTGCACTGCGCCGCAGGAAAAGGAAGAACAGGAACAATATTAGCTGCATATTTGTTAAAAAAAGAAAATCTTAGTGCAAGGGATGCTATAACAAGAATCAGAAATCTTAGACCCGGATCAATTCAGACAGATTCACAGGAAAAGTCACTCTACGAATATAAGAAGTATCTTGGAGAAAAAACTGTTAATTAAATCAATCAAGATGACAAATTGCGATGATAATCACGTAACAATTATTTCCAAATACAAGTAGGATAACATTTTATTGATACCAACTACTATTACATGGCATGGATTTCAAAAAGTTGGAAGAATTGGCATATGAAGCAAGTGTTGCACGCAATCAAAATTTGAGATCAAAGGCAACAAAAATAGAAGAAGAGATCTTGAAAAACATCATGGGAGGTCAATTATTATTTCCTGTGGAAAATGAGATCTTGATGACAAAAAATACTGCGTCGTTTGTTTATAAGAAAGGTGAGACATATCCTTCCCTATTAGAATTTGTTGGACGCCTTCTCCATGTCGATATACCCATTAAGATTAATCAGTGCAAATTTGGACCGGGCGGTGTTATAGTATCCGCAAACAGCAAAGAAGATGCACAAAAAATCCTGCAAGTTTGCACTAACGAATTACATGCATTAATCAGGGCTAAAGAAGGACACATTGACTAATATTCTATTGTAAAAGAAGTTTATTTTCTTTTAATTACTTCAAGGAGATTTGACAACATGAATGGTTTTAGCAAAATGTCTTTCTGATTCAATCCAACGAAATCTGTTCCAGTTGAAGTTCGATATGAGGGATTGGTTGTAGTTAATGCAATTCGTTGATACGGTTTTACTCGAAGGATTTTGTTTGCGAGATCCTTGGTCAAAACATTTCCTGCCAAATGTTCGTCCAAAATAATTACATCAAAATTGTTGGACTTTAGAGCAGATAGACATTCATTACTATCTACTACAATGGTAACATTAACATGGCAACGGCTCAAGAACTCTGTATAAAGTACCACTAAGTCAGGATCGGACTCTGCAATAAGAATTCTGATCACATGGCCCTCTACTAATGATGATGTCATATTGTCTTTATCATATGGGTTTAGAGTTATCATAAGATCATGTACGTTTGCTATTTTTAATCTTGTATTTTGTAGAGTCTCCAAAATTACCTGCGGGTGTGGACAAATTACTGTAATGTGGTAATTATTTTTTACCCATTCATCATGTGCATCTTGCCACCATTTCTCTAATTTTTCTGAATCCTCAAACGATTTATTTTCACATAAACAACATGCCGCGTCTGCGAAAACAGTTATTTTTAGTTTGTCTCCAGTAGCTTTATTTTCGCGAAATATTTTCTCTAGATTTTTTTTTAAATTCTTAAATAGTGTCAAATTACCGGTTAGAGCAGATTGATAGTAGGGATCAAAATCGATAATCTGCAGGCTATTATTGTCTAGATGGTGTTGATAATTTTTTATCTTTGTCGAAATTCTAGAAATACTTGATTGATGAAATTGATTAAAAGCAAAGACGGAAGCATAAATACAGTGCTGCCCTTCCTCAAGTCCGTGGTTTATCCATTCTGTAGCTGCTTGAGCACGCTGCTCTTCATTCTCACATAATAACATAACATGCTTACCATCAGAAATTTCATGTATTTTCTGCATATTATGCAAAATAAACCCCTTCAAATTGGCATTTTCCTTGCATTAACTAGTGGACACTGAATACATTATTGATCATAATAGTTTATTAGCGTTATTGAAGATATTACAGCTTTCCTAAATGAAGAACCATATTCTTTCGAACATTGCTACCATTATCTAATATTTAGAATAAATATCGACGGTACAGTTTACCATTAACAGTATTAATTATCCGAAAAGCAACTAATGTGTGTAATAAAAAACATAATTAAGATTGAGTGTTTCTTAAACACTCCAATACCAGTACTGTAAGATACTAATCAGTACTTTTCCACATCATTTTCCTCATATCCTTTCCAACAACCTCCAATTGATTATTCTCTAATTGGTTCATGAACCTAGCAAATGAATTCTTGCCATCCTTTTTGTACACACTTGACCACTCATTTGCGAATTCTCCAGATTGTATATCCTTTAGAACTTTTTTCATATTTTCCTTTACTTGAGAATTTATTATCATTGGTCCTCTTGTGAGACCGCCATATCTTGCTGTTTCACTCACCCTGTTGTACATCCCAGTTATTCCATACTTGTATATCAGATCCACTATCAATTTCAGTTCATGGAGGCATTCATAATAAGCCACCTCAGGTTGGTAACCAGCTTCTACTAGAGTTTCAAATGCATTAAGAACAAGTGAATGTGCACCGCCACACAAGTCGACTTGTTCCCCAAACCAATCTGTTTCAACTTCTTCCTTGAAAGTAGTTTCAATTACTCCTGGCCTTGTACTCCCTATTGCTTTGGCCAGTCCCAAAACAGTATTCAGAGCAGTTCCAGAATAATCTTGATGAACCGCAATCAACGAAGGAGTGCCGAAACCTTCCTGAAACAATTCTCTTACTCTTTGACCCGGTCCCTTTGGAGCGACCATTATTACATCAATATTATTAGGAGGTGTAATCCACTTCCAGTGTATAGCTGCCCCATGAGAAAAATTTAGCGTTTTTCCCTGAGCTAGTCCTGGCGATATGTCGTTGTTGTATACCTTGGCTTGTTCCATATCTGGAATCAGAACATGAATAATATCCGCTGACTTTGAGGCTTCCTTTACTTCTTTAACAATGTGTCCATCATTTTCTGCAGTTTTCCAGGATTTCGCACCTTTGTATAATCCGATTATGACATTCAATCCAGAATCTTTCATATTATTTGCTTGAGCTCTACCCTGTATGCCATACCCTATCACCGCGATAGTCTTGCTTCTAACGGGTTCTAAAGAAACATCATTGTCAAACCATTTTTTTGCAGTCATACTTTCTCATATCCTGTGTCGATATATATGCTATTTAATTTGATTCAATCTCACACATTACACAGTAGAACTATCAAAGACGTAACTTAACTAAGCAATTTTTGCATTGGAGAATGATGAAATCTTTATTATTGGATATTACCGAAAATTTCTTGGCACCACAATTCTTGCAAATCGGGCAGGAGCGTAGTGGTTTTATCATGTATTCTCACAGCAAATTTTATTCAATTATCACTTTATATCTGGATATTGTCTAATTTCATCGGTTCCTTCTCGCTGAGTTTCAAATAGTACCTTTATTCTGCGGACTCCGTTGACCTCTGAAATTATTCTGTATACGGCATCCGGGACATATTGCTTCCATTCTTTGTCCATAACAATATTCATTCTAATGTTAGTACCATTACAGTTACTAGAATCGTAAAAATGTGGTGTTTGGACATTAAATGTTTCAGAACCACTAGACAAGAGCTCTTGAACAAATTTGTTTCCAGAATATATTGCGTTAAACTTGGGTAACATAGATTTCAGGTGTTGAACCCAAATCGCGTTATTTTCCAAGTTCAAAATTGGTACTACATACACTTTACTGAGGTCAATTTTTGCCTCTAACAAAGACTGATGAATAAAGTACACTCTCTCACCTGCAGTGAACGGATTTGAGAACATAAAATTAAATTGAGAACTTCCTACGGCAATAATTAATTCATTACAGTCTTTCAATATTTGTTTGGCAAGTTTTAGGTGGCCATTATGGAATGGCTGGAATCTTCCAATCATCAGTCCGGATTTGGTCAATTTTATCTATTATTTAGTTTATTTACCTGTTCTTTTATTTTAACTTCTTCTATTTTCTTGAACAGTGGTTGAATATTTCCCAATATATGACCCGCCTTTAATGTGATTGCTCCGATTGCATTCCACTTCTGTTCGTGAACGTTACCTTCCAAAGAAAGTTGTTGCCAAATTTTCTCTGCCGAAAATGGTATAAACGGCTCAAGTAAAATAGATAATGAACGCACAGCGTTAATGGATACAAAAAGCGAAGAAGCTGACTCTTTTGGATTCTTCCATGGTTCCTTCTTTTGAAAATATTGATTCAATAAAGACGAAAAATTAAGAATACACTTTAATCCTTTGTCGATTTCATTCCTTAAAATAAAGTCAGCCACTTTGTTACCAATATTTTTTATTTCTTCCAGGACTTTCTTGTCATTATCATCATACTCATTTGGGTGGGGTATTGTATTATCAAAATATTTTTTAATAAAAGTCAATGTTCGGTTAACAAAGTTGCCAATATTGGCTATCAATTCATTATTTATCTTTTTTTCAAAATCGTTCCAGTCAAAATTGATATCATCTTGAGAATAACTGCAGATTGAAGCGATGTAGAATCTTAAATAATCAGCCTCAAATTGATTTACAAATTCCCTCAGTCCAATATACCAGTTTCTACTTTTTGAGATCTTATTGTTCTGAAGCATGAGGTGTCCACGCGTGGGTATGAGATCCGGCAATTTGTATTCCTGATCTATTCCTAATCTAATTGCTGGTAAAAAGAGATAGTGATGATAAACAATATCTTTTCCAATAAAGTGATATATTTTAGATTTATTCCATTTCCCTCTTGCAGCATCTACGTTACCCAATAATTCAATGAATGAAGAAATATAGCATAAATGGTTATCGAACCACCCATAGAACACCTTGTCCATTTTATCATTACCGTCAACAGGAATGTTGATACCCCAAGTAATGTCTCTTGTTATATCCCAATCCTGGAGTCCCTCAACAATCCAGTTAAGCACATACTTTTTGACATCTTGTTGGAGAAATTTATTTTCACTCAACCATTTTTCGAGAAAAACGTCAAAATTAGAGAGCTTGAAGAAATAATGATTACTGTTTTTCTTGACCGGCGGTAATCCACAAATAGCACATTTTGGACCTAGTATTTTTTCTGGGATCCGTCCACATTTTTCGCATAAATCTGAATATTGGCCCATTGCACCGCAGTAAGGGCATGTGCCAACCACGTAACGGTCTGGTAGAAACTTTGTATCCTTTTCGCAAAAGTATTGTACCACTTCTTTTTCATAAATGAGACCCTTTCTGTTTAAGACATTAAAGACGTATTGTACAAATTCCCTATTTGTACTAGAGCTCGTTTGTGAAAATGAATCAAAAATTATTCCTACGGACTTGAAATCTTCGATATCTTTATCATGCCAATGTTTAACGTAGATTTCAGGTTTTGTTTTCTTTTTTTCAGTCTCAATGAGGATTGGCGTGCCAAAATCGTCTGATGCGCATAAGTGATACACCTCGATTTCATTTAGTTTCAAAAACCTACGAAATATATCTGCAGGCAAATATGTTGACGATATGTGACCGAGGTGTATCTCACCATTCGCATATGGGAGAGCGCTTGTTATTATCACACTGTCTTTGTCCGAAATTTGCACAGCAGAATCAGTGATGTTCACAAGGAATTAAAAGTATCTGAAACACATATTCATGCCTCGATTCAAGTAATCCCACGATACATGCGCTAATTAGTTATATCAAATAATTCATTGTAATAGCGATATGCGTACAGCTGAACTAATTAATAGAGGAAAAAAATCGTGGGAATGGGCCTCTTCCCACATGGATATAATAAATACAATAATTAGTGAAAATATTGCGGACAGGCCATTAAAAAGGTTGAAGCTTGGTCTTTCATTACACATTACAAAGGAGACGGCTGTACTCATAATCGCTTTGATTAGGTTAGGATCGAAGGTATCTTTATGTTCTGCAAATCCCCTATCGGTACAACAAGATATAGTAGCATTCCTTTCGTCAAAAGGGGTTAAAGTCTACGCTTGGAAAGACGAGACCAAAAAAGAGTACTTTAACAATTTAAGTCGGGTTTTATTTGACCGTCCACAAATACTCACTGATGATGGCTCAGACCTCCACGTCATGGCTCACAATGAGAAAATCCCTGGAATATTGGGCGGAACTGAGGAAACGACGTCAGGAGTTACAAGACTAAAAGCACTGGAAGAACACGCAAAGTTGTTGTATCCTGTTATTGGTGTTAACAACGCAAACACCAAGCATTTATTTGATAATCGATACGGGACCGGACAAAGTACTTTGTATGGGATAATAAAACTAACTAATGTTCTTATAGCTGGTAAACATATAGTTGTATGTGGATATGGATACGTGGGCAAGGGGGTTGCTTCCATAGCCAGAGGATTGGGGGCTAATGTTACTGTTGTGGAGGTAGATCCTGTTAAAGCGATTGAAGCATATATGGAAGGGTATTACGTAAAGAGAATAAATCAGGTCGTTGATAGTGCCGATATTTTTATCACATGTACGGGACAAAGGAACGTGATTACTGCGCAACATTTCAGAAGAATGAAAAATGGAGTCATACTTGCAAACGCAGGACACTTTGACAATGAGATAGACGTAAAGAAATTGTGTGAAGAGTCTGATAAGAGTTACTCAATCAAACCGTATTTGGACTGTTTCAATATTTATGGTAGAAAAATATACTTGCTATGTAGCGGCAGAGTGGTTAACTTAGTCGGTGCCGAGGGGAACCCGCCAGAAGTCATGGCCATGTCTTTTGCTAATCAGCTTCTCTCAATACTATACATCTCTAGAAATCATAGAAAAATGCAAAAGAAGATCTATTCAGTACCTGAAAAAATAGATCTTAAAATTGCAAATTTGTCCCTAAAACATTTGGGTATAAAAATTGATAAATTAACACAACTTCAAAGAAAATATGCCGAGTCTTACTAACTGACATAGGGCTATTACGATTCAGCACTATCGATTTTTTGAAATATGCTTTGAATTAGAAGAAATTTGAAGTTTCGATTTAAAACTGATACATAATATTTTATAAGAGATTGAAACAAAAAACTAACTATGACTTGGAAGCGTGCCGCAAGTACCGAAGATTTTGAAAAGAAAACTGGAAAGGAGGTAAACCTTGATGGGAATAGGATTGCGATATTTCGAACAAATGGAAAATTTTATGCCATAGAAGCATTATGTAGACATCAGGACGGTTCGCTTGCTCCCGGCAAAATAGATGGAGAAGTTGTGGAATGCCCTTTACATTCATGGCATTATAATATACGAACTGGAGATTTATTAGATTATCTTGAAGGTGTAAAGCTGAAAACGTACAAGATAGACCTAAAAGGAAAAGATCTCTACATAGATGTTTGATTTAGTTATAAACACATCTTGGATTGTCATAGTTCCAGCTTGAAAATCTATAACAGACTTTCTGATACTCTTGAAGATATTGGTACAAACAATGATAATAAAATCAGGATTTATGTTTGTGGAATCACTGTGTATGATGACTGTCATATAGGTCATGCTAGAACTATCGTAGTCTTTGACGTCTTAAGACGATATATAATGTACAGTGGAGCCAATCTAGTTTATGTGCAAAACTTTACTGATGTGGACGATAAAATTATAAACAGAGCTAAATTAGAAGGAAAAGCTCCTGATGAAATTTCTGCCAATTACATTACGAGTTATTTTCAAGATTTTACTAAATTAAATGTAATGAAAGCTGATTTTTATCCAAGAGCAACTGAAAACATGAACGAGATTATAGAGGCTATAAGAATACTAAAAGATAAAAATTATACTTATACAACTCTAAATGGAATTTATTTCAGAGTACGATTATTTCCAAATTATGGTAAACTATCAAAGAAACAAATTAATGATTTAGAGGAGGGTGCAAGAATCGAAGTAGATCACTTGAAAGAAGATCCATTGGACTTTGCATTATGGAAATTTTCTTCTGATATTCCATATTGGGAAAGCCCGTGGGGAAAAGGCAGACCTGGTTGGCACATCGAATGTTCTGCCATGGTATCAAAATTCCTTGGCAATGAAATTGAAATCCATGGAGGAGGCACAGACCTGATATTTCCACACCACGAAAATGAAATAGCACAATCAGAGACGTTTACGCAAAAGAAACTAGCAAAAATCTGGATGCATGTGGGCATGATTACAATAAATTCAGAAAAGATGTCAAAGTCACTTAAAAATATGATCCTTATTAAAAATGCTCTTAAAAAATGGGGAGCGAATGTTCTTAGGATATACCTAATTTCTAGTCAGTATTCAAAACCAATGGATTATAATAATGAGATATTACACGAATCATTACAAAAATGGAGACAAATCGAGCACTGTATCTATGAACTCAGGACAACAAGGAATGAATTTGGAGCCCCCGATGAATTTGAAGATAAATGCAATGGTTATTTAGCCGAATTCATGACTTCAATGGAAGGGAATTTTAATACTCCCTCGGCGTTGACATCGTTCATGAAATTGGTATCATATATTAACAATTTAAGCTCCTCCGAAAAACTATCAATAACAGTGTCTGAAAAAGGTTTGCATATCGTAAACATAATAATGAATATCATTGGTCTAGAGGTAATGGAAATTGATATTGGTACAAAAAACGATATTGAAAAGATGATCGATGAGCGAAATAAACTGAGGGCCAATAACAAGTTTCAGGATGCTGATACGTTACGAACCAAGATTCTGGAATTGTATGATATTGAGTTAACAGACCACGGCAACTATACTTCATGGAAAAAGAAGGAAATAATAGAATTTGAAAGCGAGCATGATAGCTGAAATGACAAAAACAACTCGCGCAGTAAACCTTTCTCCTCTTTTCAAATGTAATGGTAGATGTTTGAAAAAGTATTAATTATTAAAATATCAATTAATGCTAATTGAAATCCAAAAAATCATTATTGGGCATAGTAATATTGGCGGCAATTGTTTCCATCGGGCTTTTAGTATTTGCTAATCCTTTTAAGAGTAATACACAAATTTTCACCGAATCACTTCGTGTTTTGGTATCAAAGTCAGGGGACCTGACACGAAATTATCAAGAGGAAGTTGGAAAGTGGAATATGAAGAAACTTGACAATTTAACAATGGTAAGTATTACTGACAGGTACTTGTCTCAATTTGAAGAACTTGAGAATGAGGCTAAAGCCTTGAATGTTCCAAACGAATATGAAAATATCAAAGATTCGTTTGTTAGCTCAGTCGAATCCGAAGCATCCAGCTACGAACATTTCAAGAATTACCTCATTTCTGGAGATAAAACTGAAGATCAATTATCAAATGATAAACTGTCTCTTGCCTTCAAGCAGGAATTAGTTTATGCAGATTTTCTGTCAAAAAATCATTAGTTGTATTTAGAATACCGGATTGAAACAAAAATATAATGCCTACATATACCAGTTGAGATGTCCAGTTGATAAAATGTTTTAGAAGGTTAGCTTCATTTGGCCCATCTCTTTCAGTCCTAAAAGGGATACTGGTTTTTACTGGCGTATTTCTATTATTAATAAATTGCCCAAGTTACGGGGTTGGGAACTTTGAGGTATTGCAAACAAAAACAACTGTTGATCAAAGTGGATTGATTCATCTATTTGGCGAAATAAGAAATATATCTGATCGTCCTCAGCAAGACATCGCGATATTTGCCAATTTCTACGACCAATCGGGAAAGAATATAGGCAATGGGAGTGGAATAGTTCCGGTTAGGTCGCTGAATATGGGCGATATCTCACCATTTGAAATAATACTGCTAGACAGCGAACAATCCAAAGACGTTGCTAACTACAGTCTTAATTTTACGAGTAAGGCAGGATCAATAAAAGCAGAAAATCTGGTTATAACGTCTTCTAAATCTCGGCCAGATATCTTTGGATATTATTATGTTAACGGTAGGATTTCTAATAAAGGTAACGATACTGCTACAAACGTTCTTGCCATTGCATCATTCTATGACAAGGATGGTAAAATAATAGGCCTATCAAGCGCTATTGCCGAACCTACAAACATGACTTCGCTTTCTACATCAAGTTTTACAGTAGTTATGGATGATAAACTACAAACATCTAAAATCAAAAATTATTATTTAACAATTGACTCGGATCAATACGTTTCATGATTGGTCAATTCAATTCTTCTAAATATCAAAATCGATGCAAGATAGTTAGGTTCAAAACTAAGCACTTCCATTCGCGGGTAATTGGAATGTAATTGAAAGTTAAACTACAGAATTATATTATACTGCCGTGAACTTTAATTAATATGGAAATATTTCATCCATCAGTTTTTCTTGCCATTTTTCCATATTTGTTTATGAGTAGTTTTCCAGTATTTGGGTTGATATTGGTTACAAAGTGGATAATAGATGACGTAAAGAAGAAACGAAAATTTGATCTGAAAATCTAAACAAAACCAGTTAGGTATGCAATTAAGCATAAATTTTCATGTTTTCTTGCCACGACAATGTCTGAAAATATATATCACACGTTACGATATGATATGCATATGTCAAATGGTGCTGAGCGAAAATGCGCATTGTGCGAAGTTTCACTTCCAAACGGAAGTTCGATAAATATCTGTGAAAATTGTTTAAAGAATGCAGATTGCTGCGTCGGCTTGGAAAACTTGAGAGAATGAGTCTGATTTTATTCCGCCATTTTTAGGGTATCGCTGATAGTAATGATGCCTGTAACTTCACCCTTTTTACTC
>JASKBU010000069.1:0-5344 GCA_033272285.1 Nitrososphaeraceae archaeon | reverse complement strand
CATACTTTGGATCCACTGGTTATTTTTAGTCAAGATTTCCCTTATTTCCGGATTGACTTTTGAATTAATCAATTGTGTTGTAAAGAACTTACGAAATCCATGAGCTATGGCTATCTCCTTTCTAATAGAAGCTGCTATTGGACCACCTTCCACCGTCTGTTCTTTTTGTCTAACACCGCAACGTTCGGCAAGGGTTACCAGTTTCCAAGACAGAGTTCTCGATCTAATCTGTCTTTGTGCTCGTCGGACTGAAAATTGATTTCTACTGTCATATTGTTCCCTTATTAAAAATGAATCTTGAGTTATTTTTTCTCCGAATCTACAGCGAGTCTCCAAATATGAGTTCACTGCTTTGGCGCATTCCCTAGAGCAGAAAGTAAAGTATTCTTGCCTATAGCCTTCGTAGACCACAATTTTGTATAGGTGATTATACCCATCTTCGATCTTTTCCAGATTCCTTAATTTTAATAATGGAATGGCACCGATGCGTATGCCGGTTGACGCTAGCAGTAATATAACCGCACGCATTCTTTCATCGGCTATTTCTAATATCTTTCCAATTTCTTCATGAGTATATGCTCTGTCTTTTCTTGCTCTTTTAGGTTCGGGCATAAATTTGGAAATTTTTGTCACGTTTAAAATTATGTCATTAATCTTGTAAGAAGCTGTTATAGCCGAGACATAATTGTTAATGGCGGAATATTGTTTACCCTGTTCCTTCAAGACATTATAAAGTCTATAATCTTGCGCTCTATTTGTTTAGAGTCACTTCCCAATAAAATGTCCCCTTCACCTAAATATTCGATAAATTTTTTCAAAAGTAGAGTGTATGTTTTTCTCGTCTCATCCGATCTTATTGAGCTGGAGAACAGAATGTATGGCTGTTGTTGCTCTAGCTCTAGCTGCATTGATTTGATTGCATTATTTTAGTTAATAAGTATAGCATAAACTGTACTAGAATAATCTTTAGCGCTAATTTATCTACTAGAACTTTAATAGTATTTATTGTACATTATTGCTGGGCGCAACTTTTTCTAGAAACAATGTCATTATTCTTCTTATCATTGCCATAATTGGTATTGGGCTTTCGATATTGTCCTATCAGTATTCTTCTTTTACTGCAAATGAAATTGCCAACATTTCATCCCAAGATGTAAGATCCAATGCAAAAATAGAAGTATACCAACTGTCACGCATCCTTGTCAGGAGCATGGATTCTATTTCTAACAATTTACAGAGTTTGAGCAATTCTATTTCACTATTGGACATTAAAAACGACAATATTCAGAGATTATTTGATTCGGTTCAGACATCAACTAAGGACCTAACAAATGGATATTATATGTTTGACATGAACGGAGAGATTATTTCTAAAACAGGCAATAAATCTATTGCTGCTGATTATACTGGTATCAAAGCAAATTCAACAGAACTATTATTATCACCCAAAACGAGTAACAGCACATATTATAGTAGCATCATTGATGTTGATAACCAATTTCCGTTACTCTTCATATCATACCCAGTACTTGGAACTAACGTTACTCAAGGAAATATCACGAATCAATCCAATATGTCAAAGTTTGAAGGGAAAGTGTTCACGACAATTGATTTAGCAAAATTAGGTGATTTTTTACAGAAGGAACTTTCACCGGAGTTTGCAAGCAATGTAGGATTAATAGATAAGAACGGTGTGATTTTATATTCAAAAAATAGAAATGTAGTTGGTAAAAATTACCTAAACCCAGAATTTCAAGATCTCATTCCTCCAGAAATCAAAAATGAGTACAATAATATCTTGGCTACCTCTCTGACAGGAGGTTCAGGACTAAGAGATATCTCTTTTAACGATAATATGACTACAATTGCTTACCAACCTATAACTTTAGACGGTGAATTTCTATGGTCACTGTACATTAGTACCCCGCATAGTCTGGCTTCAAATGTAGGCTATTTAATAAATCAACAAAAGAACTTCAGTACTATTGTAATTATCGTTGTTGGTTCTATGGCTTTTGGCATTGCATTTTTGATATTATCTTGGAATAAGCGGTTAGAGGGAGCTGTCGAATCCAGAACAGTGCAACTAAAGAAAACAAATGAATCTCTAACAGAATCAAACAGTCTTCTTGCTTCGGCAAATAAACAACTAGAGATACATGATAACATGCAAAAGGAGTTTATCAATGTCGCAGCGCACGAATTAAGAACCCCGATAATGCCAATTTTAGGCGAGGCAGAATTAATAGAAAATGATATCAGCGACAGTGACTATGCAAGAGTTAGCAAAGAACAAATTTCTTCGATAATTCGCAATGCAAAAAGACTGGATAGATTGGCAGCAGACATATTGGATGTCACCAATATTGAAGGAAAATCACTAAAATTGAACAAAGTTTCCTTTGATATTGATGAAATTTTATCAGAATTAGTTACGGAATATTCAAGACAGATTGAAAGCGATTTTGCGAAAAATAAGAAACTCAAGATTCTTTATGAACCAATCCACGTAAAAATATTTGCCGATAAATATAGAATCACACAGGTCATTTCAAATATTATCAACAATGCAATTAAATTCACAGACCAAGGAGTCATAAATATAATTGGTAACGTCAATAGCACCGAGCTATCTGTTCTAATTAGCGATACTGGTAAGGGAATAGATCGCGAGATAATTAGTCGATTATTCGACAAATTTGTATCAAGATCAGAACAGGGGACTGGCTTGGGTCTCTTCATCTCTAAAAACATAATCGAATCTCATGGGGGGACAATAACCGGATTTAATCAGGAAAACGGAACCGGGGCAACTTTTATTTTTACTTTACCGTTGAATTCAAAATAAATTATGATTGTATGTTAGTAATAATTCACACATTTCCATTCTTATCGTAATCTACACACAATACATACATCATTTACATTGGTGCCCGTAATTTTTGTGCACAGGACCGCGTTTACTTTATTAAATAATACGTTACTATTATGGTTTTTAAGAACGTCTAATATTTTCAATTTCTTTTTTCTTATACAAGATAGTACTTTTGGATTTAATATAGCACCTGCAGCAAGGGAATTTCCATCAATCCCATCTGTTCCAAAACTAGCAATCGTAAAATCCATATTGTCGCCTAGGTCTTCAAAATGGGCTGCAGCTGAGAGTACTGTTTCTTGATTTCTGCCTCCAACACCATTGGTTCTATTTTTCAACTCAACAGTCGTTTCGCCACCAAGAACAAAAGCATATGGGATTGAGACAGATGGAAAGCCATCAACAAGTTTGAATAGAAACTCTCCCAGTGATCTGGATTTTCCTGTAAACTTTGAACCCAGATACATCGTTTTAATACCTTTTCCTTCTAAAAATAGTTTGATGCTATTGCAAGCAATATTGTTATTTCCAATGATAACATTTTGAATATTGGTAAATATAGTATTTCCAGGTTTTGGTGTATCACTGATTGTTCCCAACGTACCAGCAGTGATTAAATCTTTGAGCTTTCTAGAAATAACTTTTTGATTGTTCCACAGTTTGTATTTTATCAGTACGTTTTTTGTATCTCTGAAAGTGGTCGTGTCCGGAACAGTAGGCCCTGATGCAATTACGTCAATTTTATCTTCAACTACATCGGATAGAATGAGGGTTATTAGAGGAAATTTTTTATTAATCATTGCCGCAAGTCTGCCACCTTTGATGTTAGATATGTGTTTTCTTACAGTATTCATTTCTTCAATTGATGCGCCTGATGATAGGAGCCTTGTAGTTATTTTCTGTTTATCTGCAAGACTCATAAAATCTAAGGGTAGAGGCATGAGTGCTGATGCTCCCCCTGATAGGAACATTACCACTAGGTCGTTTTTATTTGCCTTTTCTAATAGTTTTACAATTCTTTTTGTCCCGACAATTCCATTAGAATCTGGTACTGGATGGGCAGCATTTGTCACGAAACACAAATTGCTTTTCATATTTATTCCATAAGGAACTGTAACGCAACCTTCCTTGACTTTCCTACTGTTAACTATGCTTATGAAGGAATCTGCCATTGCGGCAGTTGCCTTGCCGGCGCCAACCAGGTAAATTGAACCAATTAACCTGATATCATACTCCACGCTCATACCTTTATAATCAAAAATCTTCAGACAATCATGCCTGAATTTCACCGAATTTTTCATTAACGATGCGGGGTTTACGGATTTTAGGCCCACCTCTATGGCCTCCAGGGTTAAGCTTAAGGAATCAGAGTAATTACTTTTTAAAATCTGCGATTTGTTTCTAACAGTCAAATTGGGCATAGAATCACAATTGCTTCCTGTTTTAAAAGAATATTATGTCCAGGCTCATCTTACAAGTAAATAAATTTTTTGAATACACTTATCAATTTCTAAATATCATAATTTTTTCAATTACGTGAGCATTTCTTGATAATTTTCTTAAGGTCCAGAACCGTATGATTATATTCTTATTTGGACATTTAAAACGACCCAAAGAGAAAAGGTCTCTAAACATTAATTATATTATTGGCTTAATTTGAGAAGATGGTTGCGGATCTTCGTTTACGCGGAATGGTGGGTAGAAGGGGTTTGATGTTTGTATCTTACTATGGCAAGTCAAGGGCCTTTATTTCAAATTATCGATCTTGGCGGGAATATGATTCAATGGGCAAGACGGCCGAAGTTGCCTCCTCTATTATAAGCCATGAATCAATTCACCTTGCGTTGAATAAATTCTCCGTTAACGCTTCTGACAAATTGGATAATCTGTTTGGCAGATCCAATTCATGGGAAATCTATCCGCATGGATTGGGGGATTTAAATAATGGAAGAAAAGACAGACGTAGAAATAGGAAAATACGAACCATTTCTACGAATTTCTGAAACTTTTGGGAAACATGTATTAGAAGCGTACATTGGAATAATAATGATTAAATTGGCTTTTATAATTTTTGGAGAGTATGCCTGTTTACTTCACACCACAAGAAGCTAATAGGATCTTGCCCGAAGTAAAGAAATTATTTTCAAGCATAACACTTCAAAAAAATAAGGTAATCAAACTTCAAGAAGAATTGCAAAGGATGGTTAGCGACGGTGCAAAATTTGCTGCTTTTATAAGCAAAAAACAGGAGCTAAACAGAGCTGTCTTTAAACTGTATGAAACAATAGCAGAGCTGGAGAACAAAGGAGTCATGATAAAAAGCGTTGATGAGGGTCTTTTAGATTTTCCATCATTAAGATTTGATGAAGAGGTATGGCTTTGTTGGAAAGATGGCGAGAATGAAATAAAATTTTGGCATAGAAAAGATGAAGGTTTCATGGGCAGAAAACCATTAGCGACTACCAATAT
>JASKBU010000068.1:0-3476 GCA_033272285.1 Nitrososphaeraceae archaeon | reverse complement strand
TAGAGCCATACTCAAGGAAGAAAAACGACATCTGGACCTATGCACGAAACTGGCTAAGAGCAATGCCGCTTCCGAGTAAACCATCTCCCTTTTTTATTTTCTAAACTTTAGTACAGAGCTTTGCACGTCCTTTAAGTAACGCAGACGTGGATAGCGCTATCATTGGCAAGCCCTCGAAATTTCCGTTTCAAATGAAATTAACATGGAGACTTCGTAAAGGGAATTATAACCCATATTAAGATTAATGTGCAATACGGTAATGTTGGAAATACTCGATGTCTTAAATTTAAGTATAGCACTTACTACCTTACAAGGAAACAGTTCTGCCGTTGTTGCACCGGCCCTAAATTCTCTAAATGAATTTTTCGCACAAGCAGTTGCGGCCATACCACGAATAATTGCTGCCGGCATTATTCTTCTCATCGGATATATTATAGGAAGAGCAGTCGGCTGGGCCATATCAAAGATATTAGAAAAAATGAACCTTGAAGATACTATCAGCAAAACTGGTATCGGTCAGGCAGTTTCCAGATCTGGCTGGAGTATGAGCCGAATTATTTCAACAGCCGCAAGATGGTTTATCTATATTTTCTTTATCACAGCTGCAGTCAACGCCCTTCAGTTTACCCAGTTGTCAGAGGCACTTCAGAGCATATGGATATGGATACCGAATTTGATAGCATTCATAATTATAATAATTGTAGGTTCGATAATTGCAGACTTTGTGGGAAACTGGGCGCAAAAAGAACTTCCTGCCAGAGGCGTGCCTGGAGGTAGGGCAATCGGTCTCGGTGCTAAAGGAATTTTATACGCCATAGTCTTTGTAACAGCAATAACCCAGTTACAGATTGGAGGAGGCATACTAAATACGGTTATAGCCGCGCTTGTGTGGGGTATTGCAGGTGCGATAGCAATAGGCTTAGGAGTAGGGCTCGCATACGCACTGAAAGATTTCTTACCATCATTGATATACGGTGCGACAAATGTACAATCAACTCTAAAACCTGGACAGAAAGTGAACTTCCAGGGCCGCGTTGGTACGATAAAACAGGCGGGAGCATTTCACATTATCCTTGAAGATGAAAACGGAAAAACAGTAATTGTCCCGACGAAACACATCGCTGAAAAAGAAATTCAAATTGAGTCTGGTCCTGAACCTGAAATCCCTGAAAAAAAAGTAGAAGAGGCAGTCAAAAAACTCGATAAGGAAATTTCTGATAGTGAGACTGATAGAACGTCGCCTAAGGATATCTCAAAAAGAAACAAACCAAAATAGAGAGATGAGTTTGGGAATGTAACTGTTCGGATTTATCAATCCTTTTACTTTTTTGTTAATTTTTGCTCTGGCGGTTGAATTAAAATAAAGATGAGTCAGGTATCTTGCTGGTAATTAAGACTTATTGTGCATTTGTGATTGACTAGTATAAAATATGAATCATGATGCAGTGGCGGCTAGTAAACGTCAAGTTCCGTTTCTAATAGGGGGTACAATAACTGGGATAATAATGACTTACTTCTTGGGCTTCCCTATTACCTTACTTGTCAATTCCATAATGTGGTATCTAATATCACTTATGGTCTATAAACTAGTTTGGAGAAAGAATGGTTTAACCGATCAAATGATTCTTTTAAGGTACATTTTAAAGAAAATAAAACGACAAAAAAATATGCAATGAGCCTAGAGATTACCTTTTACTCTGGTAAGAAATTTTATATGATACTGGTTTTTAGTCACTGGTCGGTCCGTTAATATTTAGAATTCTTTTGGACCCATCTGTCTTAACTATATTAAAGTTTGTTAATCAGAAATTAGTACCACCAAATGATGAACAAGAAACAACCTAGACCCAACTGATGGGTCTTTTGCGCTCAAGGCCCGTCAGTTAATAATCAAACTATATCGTTCATGATAAAATTATTCATGTAGTGAGGGCTCTGGTCAATTAATAACTCTTGAACCACCGGTCCACTAACCGATACATTAATAATTTTATTAGCGAAAGTAACGTATTGACTTCCTAAATATTATTTCTTTATCCGACATTCCGATTAATGATAGTCCCTTTTTAAGTAACTTATTTCTTATTTCATTAGTTATCTTTTCCTTCTCTAATACTATGATCAATTCTGAAGGTCTCTAATACTATGATCAATAAAACATATAACAATTAGAGCAAAATTTGAATCTGTATATAGTATGTAAAGGAGGGTTTAGTATACACGCATCAAGTGGCCGTGAGATTTCCATGAGGAAGCGATCAAAAAAAAATCTTAAAATTATGATAGTTGAAGATGATGAGGATAATCTGGCCCTTTATAGTGATTACCTATCGAAGAGGGGATATCACGTTATTGCTCGCTATACAAAAGGAAATAATATTAATACGAATCTTGAAACACACTCGCCAGACGTCTACCTAATAAACTCTAAGTTACCAGGGAATAAAAGTGGGATGCAAGTAGCGACAACTAGTGAATTTAAAACCTAAAAAACACCGACAAGTATAGGAGGGACTCACCTGTTCTTAAACTTTGTCGACTCAGATTACCCGAATGACTTTAAAGACTCGGTTCAAGATCTTTTCCATATCTGTTTTGATTTTTGTTATTTGTTCAACCAGTCAATTACAATTAGGTAATGGGCAGATTGAAAGTTGGAAAAAGTATGACGATCCAGGCAAAAGATTTACTTTTTTATATCCTCCCAATTGGGTGGTTAACACTAATCATATAGATGCTTCTGGTTTTACCGAGGTGACTCTTACGAATCCAAATTCAACAAGGATGAAAGTATCGGTGGTTTATACTTCTAAAGATGCGTTCCTGGATTCTAATACAGGTAAGCCGGTGCTCGCATCAAGGGCACTGACAGATCTCGAGGAGGAAATTAGCGCTGACTATATCTTCTTTAACAGTACTGGTAAATTTCCACACAAATATGTGGTCCGGGGGTATAATTCCGCAAGTGACTTGATAGATTATGAAAAAATTGAAGGACAGCCGGGCAGGATGTTGATAGTCCTGGCTAAGGTAACTGATCAAGATTCTTTATTATTTACCTATTCTGAAAGCAAAAGGCTATTTTACAAATCCCTTTCGAATGCATCACAGATCGTTAATTCTGTCTTAGTTTATTAGAAACTGGTGGGCCAAGATGAGGGGCTGGGGGCTAAAGATGAGTACCTTAATTTTAAACTTACTACAATTTCAAACAAATTTCCATAACTTTCTTCGCGCCTATTTATATAGAAGCGCCACCAGTGGTTATCACTCTAAACACAGGCAACTGGTGTGGGGCTTGGTAGTTTCTTGTTCATTACTCGACCGGTCTTGCATCAGGTGCTTTATTATATTTCTTAAACCTTTTGTTACTAAAGCCTATTATTAGATACTTTATTGGAAATTTTAAATAATATTTTGGCGTTTAATGATACTGTCTATCTTGAATACATTTTCAGGATAGTCAATTGGTTGGT
>JASKBU010000067.1:0-5325 GCA_033272285.1 Nitrososphaeraceae archaeon | reverse complement strand
AATTCTATTCTCGAAAATCTGAAAATTTAAATTCATACCTTCAGGCGCTCCATATTGTCGGCACGATTTTCATTACTTGATTAATTACTGGCACGCATGGTTTGATACACATTATAATATGATTTGGATGCTCTCATCAAGAACAAGGCCACAAGCATTAACCAACCACCACCTATCAGATATAGCTTCAAGCTGACCGCTGCCCCTATTATGAGAATACTAAAAGAAAGAATCCAACCAATTTTTATGGCGGTTAGGGTAGCCCTGAATTGATCGTGAGTGCGGTAGGACAAAAACGACCTCAATATTCTTCCCCCATCACTTGGAAATACGGGTAAAAGGTTGAAAAGTCCAATGACGAGATTAATCATTGCACTATAGAAAACGATACTCGAAATAGGAAAACCTTGTATAATTAACATATTGCTCATGCAATTCAAACCAAATTAGGAAGGAAAGACCAGAAATAATGAAACTTATTAGGGGACCAGCAAATGCCATATGCATTTCCTTTTTAGGATCAATTAATTCCATAGGCTGAAATGCAATTCCTCCAAAGGCAAAAAGCAAAATCCTTTGAAATTTGATTCCGTACTTTTTTGCTATGATTGAATGTGCAACTTCGTGAAATAAAATGGAAAAAAGTGATATAAATGCACATACTAATCCTGCAATTAAGTAGTTTGATTGTACAAAACCAGGATTAAAGTTTGGTAAAATCGTAATAGAAAGTGACAATGTAATGAGAATGAATACAAAAGCGAAACTAAAATTTATGTAAACAGGCACTTCAGTAATCCTGCCGACGAATATTGAATATCTAAATATCCAATACTCCTTTTCAAAATCAGAATCTAACTTTTTAGTTTTGTTACCACTCAATATCTTTGACCTAATTATTAGTGAAATTAGCTTGTTTTATTATTACAGTATTTACTTATCAGAATCTATATCTCTGTATATCTTTAGTCGATACGTCCAGCATAAATTCGTTACCAATTCTACGTTCAATATGAGATTTTGGGATATTGTATTTTACACCTGAAGGCGAGGCAACCAATATGAAGCTATCCGAAATCGCTTCTATTGAACCTACTAATGTTTTTTTTGCTCTGACCTTCTTTTCAAGCATATTATCTAGATTCAGGTTTTTCTGTAACATTGTACCAATATCTTCTGTGAAGAAGAATATATATTCTGATTAACCATGTTAACTTATCCCGAGCCGAATTTCTATATAGCACGGTTCTGAGAAGTATTTGAAGGAGTTATAACCCCTTGAATTTCCCCGTTCTCATGAGCTATGGTGCGAACTACCACATACGCTGAATTATTTTTCATTAGAGTAGCTAGATCAGTAACGTTCTTGCCACTCAATGGGCCACTAAGATCACTTTCTGTAATTATTCCTTTGGATAGTTGGCCATTCACTTGACCTGTTGGAATTTCAGATCTGCCATTTACCTGCACATAAGGATTAAATACTTGCGCAAGGTCGGTTCCGTTCTGAAGACTAATATGAGCACCTATCACTCCTTTAAGGTTTGTAACGTCTATATTGTAAGCCATATTCCCATTTGAGTCTAAATTAAATTTGGCTGTTCCTGTAGCGACAGTATTGACCAAAGGAGATAAAGTGCCACCTGACAAGTTGGCATTAAAACTCATTTGTTGCGCAAATGCGGGCATTGATATTAACGATACGACCAAGATACTGAGCGATATTAATGGAGTGTATCTTTTAATTTTAATAGGAAACTTCGTCAATCCTCTTATTTTTGCAATCATTGTAAGTTAATATTATGCCTGAAATCTATAAGTCTCTTGCTTACAATTGTTAAGTTATCTTAATTAACCATTAATTGGTAACTAGAATGTAAATAAATAACGTAGTAGGGCATTGGTTTCTATTGCAGGCACTGGTTATCGTTGATACAATCTGAAATAATAATTATGGAACTGAACCCAAGAATTGGATACGATATGGTTTACTAATCTTCAATATATCTATCTAATATTACATTAGAAACTACTTGGAATACCAAATCTAAACTGAAAGAGGTTAACACTTAGTTTTAAAGAACACTAATGTAATTGATGAGGTCTAAGAAGTATGAACGTACTGGCCTTCATGTGGTAACATTGGTTAAGTTGATGTGATTATTCTGAAACTACAATCTCTTTAGCTTCTGCCTTGAATCCAATTTTTGCATGAGAGCCATCGCAATAAGGTTTTGTATTAGCTGCACCACATCTGCACATAGCAGCAAACACTGTTCCATTTAGTTCTATTAAATTAGGACCATTTGCAGCACATTTGATTACAACTCTAGCCATAACTCAAGTAAACCATCGAGTTATATAAATAAAATGCTTTGGAGTTATTTTGACAGCGGAAGAACACTATAGACATTCAATACCAGATTTTAATTCTTTTCAGTAGATGTGCTGGCTAAGTTGGATCATCGGCCAATTAGGTGATAGGCTTTGGCATATTGTGAAGTAAGTCTAAAACGCCACCTGCATCAAGCCGCAAGATTCTCATTAACTGGCAGTAACTCTCAATAGTAATTCAATAGAAATACCAAGCCATGTGGCAAGAAAGTGGCAACAATCAACTTTTTTTTCTGACACAACTGAAGTGTTTACGATGTTAGGCTATCATCTAATGTCGATTGTCTTGAATCTTGAAAAATGAAATTCCGAGTATGGTTAAGGACATCTTTTTCCTTGACAGATAAAATTGTGCCGAACATTTCTTTGAATTCGATTGCATTCACTACAGCTCGAGCTCCATAATGGTTGTTAAAATAACCTCTCACCACTGCTGTTTCAGAGGTAATCATTTTGACCTTATCAACCCAGGGTTTTAATTCTTCCTTTGAGTAAAGATAATTATATCTAGGTTTATGCGTTTACCATGCCATCTAATAAAAGAATGATTTGCTGTTATAATAGACTCTGACAAAAATTGCAGATTATCTTGTTTAGGAGAATCTGTCATGACTGCGGCTATATTGTAATGTTTCAACAGCTCCCATGGGCCTTCAGTATTCCAAGAAGGATTTCTAAATTCAATGGCATAATCGTATCCGCGAGGAAGTCTATCAAGGAATTGTTCAGTATTTCTGAATTCCTTAACTGTAAAACTCGGGGGCAATTGGATAAGCAATGCTCCAAGTTTATCAGAAATTTTTAGAGGCGATATCTTTGCGAGAAACTCCTCGAGATCTGTTACTGCCCCATTTTTTACATCTAAACGTTTTTCATGTGTTACTATTTCAGAAACTTTAATTGAAAATTGAAAATTATCCGGAGTTGCTTTAGTCATTGTTCTAAAGGTGTCCTTAGTCACGTATTTGTAGAATTTTTCATAAAAAGTTGCATCCAATTCTGCCGTATCGAAAAATTGAGCATAGTACTCTAGCTTTTTAGTTTGGCTACTGGGATAAAATACCTTGAGCCATCCTCCCTTTTCAAATGAATCAGAATAACTCCAGCCCGAACAACCTATGAGTAACTTCAATACAAATTAATGTGAAACGAGTAGAAATATAGTTTGTCCACTCTTTTCTAAAGATAGCAAGTATTCATCAAGAGAACGGCAAATATGAGAAAGCAAATCCAGGTGCTTTTGCAAGTTAAACTTATTATTTTGACTGATCGTCTTTTGCTTTATAGGTTTGGATTAATCTGTTCCACCCAAATAGGGTCTTATTTTTGAGGAGGATATACTTTGCGCGCAAAGTTTGTTCTTCAATTATAATCCAAGTATTGAGTTTCGTTGTGGCATTGCAACTAATTTGAAATTAATTGTAACCTTCATTTAACCCGCAATCCATGATTTCATAACCAACCAAGCCATCCTGTCCGTTACCATTTTTATGTGCAATATCCAGACAATTCTGCTGATCCTCTGAAGTCAATTTATACGCGGGTGAATCCTGGAATTTATTCCAGTTAACTTCATCGTGATTTGTGCATTCCTCGTGGTCTATGCACTTTGTAAGTTCGCATAGTGAACCCTGATAGGCCAGTAAATCAAATTCTTTAGAGGATGGATCATTGACATCATGATTTTTTGGATCCCATTTCATTTGAGCATAGGCGTCTTCACATTTGACCTGTTTAGCAAAGGAGTACTGAGCTGATAAAAATGCTGTTACTGCAAGTATTGCGAGAAACAAAATTGAAAAGAGTCGAAGCACAAGAATTCTAGAAAACTAGACTTAATAAATCTTGTCTTATTACCAATTCGCCTGGATTAAGCCACCCAAATCAAAGTTTGTAAGTTCCAACGAATTGGCTAAATAAAAAATATTATTGCTTTTGGGCCATTGAATCGTTACTTCGTTTTTCTGTATTGTCCAAAGGAATTGAAATTCCATTGGATTGAAGATTGTCCAGCTCTGAGGAAACTGCGTAATACATGAAAAGTATTAGAATTTACAACACGATCAGTTACGCAATTTAGAAAATCGAATGTAAAACTAATTCAAAAAACAGATGCACACGTATGATGTAAGATTATCGACTATTGATTAACTCGGGCTTCCAATAAGATTTTCGTGTTTATTATAATTCACAATCGGACTTTGGTAAAGTGTCTATTAATTACTTATCAGACACTGAGGCCATTCTTCCAGTAAGAGATAGGTCTTTGGGTGAGATTACGTATAAATAATCACCTTTTTCTTGATATCCTAGAACTCCCATAGTTATTACTTGAAAATTATTATTGTAAAGGTATCTCATTTCTCTTTCAAAAAGATCTACCTCTGTATTATAATTAGGAACGTAGTTATCATCTGTTCTATGGTAGATTACTATGGGTATTTATTCACAACTTGTATGTATCGCTTCAGTAAGTCGTCATCTATATATGGGTTTGCTATTCTTGACATGTCATGACTCCACGCTCTAATTGAATATCTGGTGGCAAAAGTAAGATCCTCATTGTTAGTAAAAGTTATACTGTCCTTCTGATTAGACTGATCCTTCCATCCATGACAATGCAAATATGTTATTGGACTGCCTGCAATCCGTGCTATCTTGTAGTATTTTGAAACAAAAATTAATTATTTCCTTTTATTCGAACTTCATTAAACGGAAAGGCGAAACTTATAACTTTGAATATATTTTTACTTGAGGCTACTTACGAGATTAGGCACATAGGGGTACGCATCAGTGCGACCAATAGTTCACGTTGATTATAAATATTAGATAATTGAAGAGCTCAACTTTAAATTAAAATACTGTTAACTCAATAGATAATTACAAAAAAATAGCGCATAGGAACGATTCTTACGTAAGAATCTTACTAAA
>JASKBU010000066.1:0-5008 GCA_033272285.1 Nitrososphaeraceae archaeon | reverse complement strand
TCTGCACAGGACGCCGTTGCATTTTTTAGACATTCAGTGAATCGTAACATTTTATCTTGAAACTCTGCTGTTCTGTTGTATTCCCGCTCATTGATTATATCCTGATCCTTTTGATATGTTTCCTTAATTGATTTACAAGTTGCTCCCTTTAAATCTGAAGATAGAAAACCCTTATCAATTAAATCCTGTACTGGGTTCGGACTATCTGAAGCGTGTTCATAACAGTAATCTAATATTTCTAATGATCCCATAGTTTGACCATATGCTATACTAACAAGGCCTATTATCAGAGTTATTGCAATACTAGCGAATGTTATCATTGTCCATTTTTGAAAGTCATAGCATAGATTCATTTCTTATTCTCCTGTCTCTCCAGTCTCCTCACTCTGCGATCGAGATCTCTAAGATGACATCCAAAGCATTTGAAGTCGTCTGTTTCGGTGTTGAGATTGTATAATTCTTTTACTTCCGAACTGCATACAGGACATTTCATTTCCTAATCTTCCATTCCTTTTTAGGATAGCAACATATGAACCTAGATGCTAAGTTTTTGCTTCCAGAATATCTACACGAAGAGTTAGTTTTATCAACTCTGCTTCTAAAACTGAAACTCTAATTTGTGTTAAAATGTTTTGCCTGAGTGTGCTTATTAGATATCTTGTAGTGGTATCAGTTGCCCGTTTTTCATATTCCAAATAAAGTTTGTGGCGTTCTGTAACTAGTCCATTATATATTTCAAAATCCGTTCCAACCTTCTCCATTTCTTCTAGTATTTTCTCATCCGCTACTCTCAATTGTGTAATTATGGGATCTTCGGTCAATTTGTCCTCAATTTTCCTTTTTCACTAACTGTAATTTGATGTTTTGGTGGTTATTCAATGCAGGGAAGACATGAAAGCTTACAAACCAACAGACAAGTAGTTTTAATTTCGAAAAATTAGAATATCAATAATAAAATCCAATATGACAAATATGTTAGATTCTGAAAAGTGTCTCCTTCCCCTCTTAGTGTTTTAGGTTTTAAATTTCATAAAGGCCTTATGGAAGTATGGGCCGAACAATTCCTTCTTATCGAATTGCAACAGAAATGGAAAGAAACAAGTGGAAAACATTCAGACAAAGGTTGGATAAGGAGGATAGAAAGGAATTTGATAAAATGTTCTCTTATTCACGACTTTACAATTCTGCCGGTAGTAATGCTTGCAGGCCTGTATTGATTCATCCTATCCTTATGTCGATTATATTTGAACATCACAAGCAACTAGACGTATTAAGAAAATCGGCAGAAGGCTAAAACAGCAATCTTTACTATTGCTATTATTGCATCTTCTTCAATCTCTCCACCAGCATATGGTCAATATAATCCAAAGAAATAGTTTTCCTAACAATCTATTTTATCCACCCCCCTTTTTGTATTGTATGGTGATTTAACAACTTTGAACTGTTATAAGTTTATTTGAGTTGTACATCCCATGCAAGTACATGACATCTCCCTTAGTTGCGGGCACAGAAAAGATGAACATAGTTCGGATGGTTCTCGTTGTCAGAAGGCTTATTGCCCGTGTTTGAGATTTAAAACAACATTCGTGCAATATGACTCGGGCTAACTGCATGCTGGTGGGATTAAATTTGTCAGACTACGATTCTTCCCACCGGTTTAACTTTTTTATAATTTATTGACCAGTGGGAAGATAGGTAACCCGTTACTGAATACCTGATGGGCCCGCTTATCTTCACTCATGGGCCCATCAGTACTGATTTAAATCTAAATTGCATTAATATCAGGCAGTGTATGTTACCATAAAATATACCACACTCGTTTGATATTTTATTGAAGTGTTAAATAACTTATTGTAGGATAATAGTTATGACTGAAGAGAATTCTGAAAACGCTTTTGATAAAGTAAAAGATGGCGTTAAGAAAGTAGTCGGTGGCGGTGCAGAAGTAGTTGAAGGCACTGCACAGGGAGTTAAGGAAGCAGTTGAAGACACTAAAGAAGGAGTCGAAGATACCGCAGAAGATGTTAAGGATACTGAAGAGAACGTAGTAGACTCTGACACATATACTGGTTCAGACGACAAAAGGGAAAATGGGGATTATAATGAATCCGGAGGCAAAGAACCAATGAATCCTGAAGATATAGCGTCACATGAGCCCACTGCTGTAAAGAGAGATAAGAAACAGGGAACTTCAGGAGACCCTGTTTAATCTTTCCTTTTATTTAATTAACTTTTTTAATTTATTGAGTATCCTTATGTCTATACTATTAGAACATTACAAGCAAGGTAAAAGTCCTGGTAAGCAGCACAACAAGAAAAACATATCCAAAAGAGCAAATTCAGGTCCTAAACATTCAAAGAGTAAACGTAAGTAAATTGAATGGCGCCTATCCTTATTCCAGTAGACGCTAATATCAAAAATGCTGTCTTTAATCTCTGATCTGAAAACTCTAGTATAGTTTGTATTTCTTCGTGAGTATAACCTCTATCCTTACCGTTTGTCTCGTTATCTGTCTTTTCAGACTTGATAAATTTCTTGAGTTTCTTCCAGTTTAGTATGACATCATTCATTTCACACGCGTGCTTAATCGTGGCCATTATGACTGTCTTATATTGACTTGATATTTTTTGAGAAACTAGGTAGTTAACGATAAGATTCGACAATTCATGTTGTGACAATCTTAACAAAGATACCAGGTCTAAATTACAATATTTTAAGAATCGAGACAAGAGATATTCATAGTTTTTTCTGGTTACGTCAGAATTAATTGAGTTTACAAAATTAAAATATGCATCTTGCTGTACTTGCATATGTTATAGACGTAGAGTCTAGAATATTAGAAGTAATTATAAAACTAGTTTTATCTATAGTACTATCTTCCTTAAAGTAAATAAACTATAACAAGTTTTTTATTCTAGTTATAATGGATAATACAGATTTAAAAGTGGTCGTGGAAACACCTGAAGAGAGAAGGAAAAGATTCCTTGTTGAATTTGAAAAGCCTTTCAAGTGTGAAAAGTGTAACGAACGATTTAAGAAAAAGAAATACCTAAAAGAACACAAGATAGAGGTCCACTCTTACTAAATTCGACTACCCATGGCCTTTTTATTGGATATGGCAATCCACCTCATGCCCTCAATTGGGTATTAAGATTACACTATTATCTTCATAAGATTATCGTAAAAGTAATTTATGGTTGTTGGTATGTTATCTCTATCGTGAAAATTTATACTAAAACTGGCGACAAAGGAGAAACTGGCTTAATAGATGGTTCGCGCGTTTCGAAATCCAACTTGAGAATAATTGCATATGGAGAAGTGGATGAAGCAAATTCTCATATAGGATACTTGATTTCCAATATTGAAAGCAATTCAATTTTTACTGACGTAAAAGAAATACTAGTTAGCATTCAACAGGATTTATTCGTCCTGGGGGCAGAATTGGCAAATCCCAGCAGTTTGAAAGAGAACAAATTACTAGTTAAAGAAGAGATGATCTCCAATATCGAAAAACATATTGATAATTTCGAAAACGAGCTCTCACCAATAACATATTTCATACTTCCGGGAGGAACTATTGAATCATCTTTATTACATATTTGCAGAACTGTCGTAAGACGCGCTGAAACATCTGCAGTCGCACTTGCAAAAGAACAGAAAATAAGTCAGCAAGTCCTCACATATCTAAATAGATTGTCAGATCTATTCTTTGTTCTTGCAAGAGTGACCAATAAACGACAAAAACGAAATGACATTCCGTGGAAGTTGAATTAGAACTCAATTAGATTTAAATCACGTATAAAAATGTATTAATAAAATATCTAGCCGAGAGACTATTCGAATGATTAATGCTTATAATTCTTATTGTGAATCTACTGGTATGATTGATGATGAGAGTAAGAACGAAGTCAAATTAGAGAAAGATAGCGGAAGTCTAACATGTGACGTATGTAAACGAACATTCGATTCAATGGAATCATATCAAGAGCACAAAGCAGCGGAAATTAAGGACGAAGGATTGAAATACAGAGGTATAGATTAGATAATTTCCATTGATTGATGTGAACAATAAATATCAATAATAAGGTTTAGTAACGAAAAATTTAAAAACATAATAAAGCAACTGATGGAAAAATGAATTTTTTAAGGCTTTATGATTTTCCCTAAATCTTGAATTTTTACAACAAATTTATTGTGACAATCAGGACAAATAAAAAACGCTGTTGCATAGGAACTGCTGGCTTGATATTCAAAATCGGCAACTGAAACTGTGATAGAATTTCGACTATTACAATACATGCATAGGAAAACCATCGATTCGATACGTTCGATAATTTCCTGTTTTAGCCTGGAAAGGATGATCTTTCCCCAACCCAAACAGCAATTGTTAATACCATAGAATTTTATAAATTTTGTGGAAGTTTGTTTCGGTGAATTTCCGACTGTTATTTATTGACCAAGTTTAAAATTGTATTCTCAACTTGCTCTAATTTTACCGGCTTTATTAATATCTCGACTTTCTTGTCACGCAATTTAGGGTGCTTTTTTACTTGCACGGGTTGACCGTAATCAGCAGTAATGAATAATATCGGTGCCGAAGGGTATACATCCAATATTTCGGTCGCTACCTCTGTCCCGCTTTTATTCCCTGGTAACCTGGAGTTTAATACAAAGACATCCGGTGGTTCTTTTTCAACATCCGTCAGAATGTCATCTCCTTTTGTATATCGAGCGATGACGTGATATCCTCTCCTCGACAGGAAATCGCTATATAGGGTCATATTGTCCTCATCACCTTGAACTATCATGATTTTGAGTTTTTCTGGACTCTTTTCCATGAAATTTCACACTTTGACCTTCGTATATTATACCTCAACAAATTATATACGGATTTAATTTTTTGATTCGTCCATTTTTTTTATTTCTAATATTGAATCATCACTATGTTTTTTAATAGTTTGAGATTCAAGTCACAGCCAGATAATGTTATTAATTAATTCATACTTA
>JASKBU010000065.1:0-6188 GCA_033272285.1 Nitrososphaeraceae archaeon | reverse complement strand
TTGGATTCGTAAGAGTCACCTCGGTAAAACCAGTAGCATCTACATGATTTGTGTTAACCACCCAATTGGGAGGATGCAAAAAAGTAAATCTTTTACCTGGATCCTCATACTTTTTCCAACTTTCAATCTGTCCGTTAACTAATTGTAATTGATTCGTTGGATAAATAACGAAAATCAAAACAAAAATGGCAAAGAACGTGAAGCAAGTCTTGAAAGTCATTCGGTATATTGAATCGATTATATTGAGTCGACAAAGTATAAGAACAGGTATGAGTCCCTCCTTCGCTTGTTCGTGTTTTAGGTTTTAAATCCAATATTTATCATAAGGAATTATGGGCCGAACAATTCCTTCGTATCGAATTGCTACCGAAATGGAACAAAACAAGTGGAAAATATTCCGGCAAAGATTGGACAAGAATGACAAGAAAAAGTTTGACGAAATGTTCTCTTATTCGCGACTGTACAACTCTGGGGTAGCAATGCCTGTAGGACTCAATTGATTCATGGCGATTTATAATAACATCCAGCCGGACATATCCATAATAGACTATAAACTCCTTGTATGGATGGAATTCATGTTGCCATTGAAATACTAACCGAATCCGACCGCTGCAATACTGTTTATTAATGCGTATGCTGATTTGGAAAAAGAAATAAGTAAATATAAAATATTTGAACACAAACGAATCAAACTTTTACTAAATCCGGTTAAAACTAATCGAAATTGAAACTGCTATCGTGAATTTATTATGGCCGCTTAGTGTTTAGTAATCTTGGATAATTGAAACAGTACCATTTTTAACGTATTTTTTAGTAGAGCGCCGAACCAATAGATATTTATAATTTATAGCACTCGACTAATCGGATTTAATTGCTTTTCGACGGACGTAAAAACATGGGATATATAATTGCGTTCGCATCGGTATTTTTTGTTTTTTCGTCAAGCCTGATTGCAAATAATAATTCATCGTCAGCCGATACGCTTAACAGAGCCTCAGTAGACAAATTGAATGGATACGAGATAATTCCTATAAAGATTCCGCATATTAGATCTAATTCCGATTTCGAGGGGCCGGATGGTATGTGTATTCCAAATAGACAAGGTGATCTAGATGATCTAGAAATACCACCATCAATTCCATCTATTTGTGATCCGGCAGATAACTCAATGGATAACAAACAAAATAAGGATATTTCCGAAAAAATTAACAAGAGGTTGGAAAAGTTAAACCAAAAACACGAAAAATTTTTTTCTGATAGTGACAAGTATGGCAAGAACGGCAAAGCTCAAACAAAGGATTTACAGTTAAAACGCGAGTTAGAATATGGTTACGATAATAGAGATAGCAATGATAATAGTGACAAGATTAAGAAGAATGAGGATAATAATGAGAAAAAACGAATTACTGGATTAGACCTGAAATTCCAGAAAATAGAAGCAAACATGGAAAAGAAAATTGCAAAGTTAAAAGATAAAATAGAAAATGACAGGGATAACCAACGTCTTATAGAACAACAAGAAGCTGACGAAGACAAAGACGAACCGCCTGTTGACGATCAGGATGATATTGAAAACAAGGACGAAAATAACAAAAATTATGAAGGATACGGTTTCCGTGGTGATAGCGACGATACTAACGATGAAGATAATGATGAAAAGAACTTTAATTTTGCCGCCGCAGGGGACTTTGGATGTTCACAAAATACACAGAATACCGTAGCAAATATGGAAAAGAAAAATCCTGAATTAGTTCTTGCATTAGGAGATCTTTCATACCACAGTACTGCTGATTGTTGGTTTGATATAATGTCACCTCTTAAGGGTAAAACGATGATTACTTTGGGTCATCACGATATCAAAGATGGAGAGGCGAAAATGAACCAGTATGTGAAGGGTTTCGAATTGGATAAACCATACTATTCTTATGATTACGAACATGTTCATTTACTTGTCATGGCTACATTGTCTGACTATAAAGAAGGCTCCGACCAATACAATTTTATTAGACAAGATCTTGAAAAGGCATCTCAAAACAAAGACACTAATTGGATAATTGTGAGTACCTATAAACCGCTTTATTCATCGCCCTCAGAACATCCGGCAGAAGATTCGTTAAGGGATGAGTACAGTCCACTTTTTGAAAAATATGGTGTTGATCTAGTATTAAACGGACATAATCATAATTATCAGAGAACTTATCCTTTGACATACAATCCCAATGAAAGTGCAAAGCCAACTACGACTAGTACACTTAGTACAGGATACAACAGAGGTAATGATGGTATCGTTTTTGCTACTGTGGGAACTGGAGGAGTAAACTTCTATTCCTTGGAGGGTAAAAACCCTTATGTTGCTAACCAATTTGCGGGGAAATTCGGTTTTTTGAATATAGATATTAGTAACGGAAATCCTCACTCAAAATTGACTGGAACTTTCTATGATAATAAAGGCGGTGAAATAGCAGATGAATTTACCATTGAAAAGGAAATAAAAAATAAAAGTAATTTGTGATTATACTAAACACCAATTGGAGTTACGCTCACCATTGCGATATCCTTCTTGGACGACATAGAATAGTAACTTAAATTTACTGAGGTAAGATTCTAAATACCTTTCCTTGACCGATGGAAACGACATAAAGATATCCATCAGGGCCAACAGTGAGATCTGTTATTCCACCAAATCCTTCACCAAATACTATTTCTTTGGCCGCAAAAACCGTCGGATTTACAGTGGACTTACCCGCAAGAACCTTAGGGAGTATGAGATCATCTCTTTCGTTGTTTAATTTGAAGTGGTATATTAGGCCATTGTGTACGTCACCTACAAACATATCATTTCTATATTGAGACCCTAGTTTGTCCGAGTCTAAAAATATTAAAGACGTAAGTCCTGTACTTTTCGACCAAGCAATTTTGGGTTCATCATATTTACCCTTACCATCAAAGGATACAAAATCATTTTTGTTAAATTTTCCCAAGGTAGTGGAAAATCCATAAATCTCATGCCAACCGCTATTAAATCCGGGATATACCCGGTTTATTTCATCTCCCTCATGTGGCCCATTTTCTGTATCCCATAAAGAACCTGTAATCGGATCGAAATCCAATCCAAAACTGTTCCTAATGCCGTATGCATAATACAACCTTAAAGGCATTGATTCACCCAAGATGCCTTCGCCCACAGGTTCGCCATCCTGTTTAATCTTAAGAATTCCACTTCGTCCGTCGGCATCTATCCCGTTTTCGAAGTTTTGAGTCTTTGTTGCCTCAAAATCAACTTTAAATGAACCATCAATATCGCCTACTGGAACATATATGTTATTATCAGGACCAATTTCTATTGCTCCACCGTTATGTCTTGGTCCGGGGATTGCTGGTAAATCCAAAAGAAGGATAGGGTTTACAAGTTTATTATCAACTAACTCATACTTGTAGAGACGATTTCCTATTGGTGCTTTACCTGCTCTATCACTTCCATCTTTACCCTCTATTTCAGTAAAATAGAGGTAAACATATGTCTTGGAACCGATTGTGGAAACTGCAATACCACACATTCCTCTTTCAACAGAATTTGCTACATTTACGTCAAGTAGCGGTTTGTCTAAAGTTTGCCCATTTATTACGCGTTGTACGGTCCCCTTGTCTTTTTCCAATATCAGAAAATCATTTGGAGCCAAGAAGGCCATAGTTGTAGGTGTGTCAAGATCTTCGGCCGCCACCTCAACTTTGAGCAGGGAATCAAAGACCACGGGATGGGTTGTACCTTTGTTAATCACACGTTCTCCAAATTTTACTTGTCCATACGTTTGATGAAAATAAACGGAAGAAATGCAGATAATAATAAGGAGAAATACGATAACAACATAGTTTTTCAATGGAAATTGAGAAGACACTCTATCTTCTCGTCTCATAGCAGGAAATGGCCTATATTAATTCTCTACTTGAAATCACATTTTGAGAGGAGTCATATTTTGGAAAAAAAGCAAAAAAAATATATTTTTTGAGAGATGAAAGAAAACTACTCATCCTCAACGTCAGCGGTGGCATTTTCATTCATTGATCCTGTTTCTGTCGCGTTACTACCGCTTACTTTAACTTCCGCTCTTATCTTTCCGTCAGGATTAGCGCTTGTCTGAATATTGACATATGTCTCTTCATTGCCCATTGCTGTTTGGAAGTCTTGGAGTGTCTTTCAGGGATAGGACCTTGAAGATCAGACGCAGTAATTTCCCATTAACAATGATTCTCTCTCCTGCATTGCTCAGACTGCCTGTCTTTAATAGATCCACTGCAGGTTCTCCATTTTGTCCCCACCATCTGGTCCTTCAATTTCCGTATAATAAAGAAAAACATAAGGAGTGAATCCTAATTCGACACTGCTATCCCGCACAGGCACCTCTCGACGGAATCGGCGACATTAAGATCAAGTACAGGCTTAGTAAGAACGTTACCATTGACTATTCTTTTGATTATCCCAACAGTGAATTCCAGATAGTCTTGTAAAGAAGTAGCATCAGAAATGGCCCTTTTATTCATTTTTGTATAGTGATATGGCCTAGGTTGTATAATTTTATGGCGTAAAGTTTATAAAAAATATGTTCATGCACAATCCTGAACAGATAAAGTGTCAAACAACAATAGAATGGTAGTTATTGTAGATGATGATCTAGAGATAACTCTTCTCTTTCGGGAGGCTTTGAAGGGTATTTCGCGAGTAAAAATTTTCACTTTTACCGATCCTGTCTTGGCCCTTGAACACTTTCAAGTTAATGAATATGCTTATGTGCTTGTAATATCAGATTTTAAAATGCCAGGATTAAATGGTATGGAATTTCTAAAAAAGATAAAAGCTTTGAATCCCTTTGTGAGAACAATATTAATGACTGCCTTCGAAATAGAGGATAAGATATTTCGGGATTATACCAAGAATAAGATTATTGATGCATTCCTTCAAAAGCCAATCGGAATGCATGATCTAATTAAGGAGGTAGATACTCAGTTACATTCTTACGAAAATCAAAAAAGGCTGCCTTCCTAAGGTTTAACTGTTTTATAATTTGTTGATGATAGTAGTTTACGGTTCCGAAATCATCATCTGGTGGGTCTGCTCATTACCATTCATGGCCCATCGGATTCTTATGTTAGAAATTAGGGAATATTTTAATGAATAAAGAAGTTACTACCCTTAAGGGCCAAACCTGAGCCATTAATTATTTGTTTGAACGCCTTATTCTTCAATCTAATCGTTACCGTGCTGGTCGCTATATTTGCAGGAACTAATATTTTATTTGGAAGGTATTTATCCAAAAATTCTGCAAGTGCTCCTATAGGTAAATCCTTAGTACAAATATTAAATTTAGTTTGAGAGGTCACGTTAATTTTAGGCTTGAATCTCTTAAATGGGATTTTTCGTTCGTTTACTATTGCAAATCGACCAGGATAACAACGGCAAGAACAATTTTCATGACCTTCCCCCAGGAAATGCAGCCACAGCCGCCGCTACAATCAGCAGAACATGCTCCGGCCTCACATTGTTTTCTCATGCTAATACTATTCACCAGTCACGACATTTATAAACATTTATTAAACTTATTTGGAGGTCATTCGATAGTTTTGTATTCTGTTATTATTACTTATTTCCAGATCACTTATTGCCTGATCAATATATGGTCTGATGTGGGGTAACGTTAATGCTTGTAGAACCCAATTGATTCATCCTATCCTTATGTCTGTTGTATTCGAACATTACAAGCAACTGAAGAAATTAAGAAAATCCGTTGGAGATTAAGAGTAAATTTTTTATAATGTTTTAATGATATTAGTATTACGATTCACACTTATCGGAGCGCTGTTTCTATTGGCGTTCGGAAGTTGTAAACGAACTTACGTTTGCAATTGTTCGCTCCTGTCAGTTTAGAACTGTTTTATAATTTATTGTGCTTCTAAGACTAACGCAACCATCAAGGTTCCGCTGGTGGGTTAATTGCTTCTAAATTCTGAACTCACCAGCGGTGTCTAACCTTTATTTAACTTGTATCACAGATTATGGCATGGAACCAACCACGGTATTGATGTTTATTATCGTAGGAGCATCAATAGGCCTTTTTGGTATGGCCTTATCACGTATGTTCAAAACCTTCCAAGAGGTAAAATCAGAGACGGCACAGTAATGAATTTGTTACTAT
>JASKBU010000064.1:0-4452 GCA_033272285.1 Nitrososphaeraceae archaeon | reverse complement strand
GATAGGATAATTAAATTTTCAAAGGACGATCACATTGCCTTAAATGATTATCTTTACGAAGAACAAAATGAAATCATGTCTTAGATACATCTGATGACTGCAGAATGTAGCAAAAGACTTTTATCAGAACAAAAAGCTAAATACCTTGCAATAGAACCCTAATACATGCAGGGTTCAAATCCCGACGGACGAGACCATTCTATCTTGCACTCAAGAAGTTAAGTATCTCCTTTACAAGTAAGTTCGGGCTTTCTTCCGGAATGAAATGTCCTGTATTCGGAAACGTAATCCCGGTAACGTTGTTTGCAACCATCTGAAATGTAGTAGTAGTTAAATTACCTATACCTTGTTCACCACCTATCGTTAATATTGGCATATCTAACTTGACTTTAGCGTATTCCTTGTTTTGTTTTGCATCCTCAAAAACAGCTCTGTAATATTCAAAACCTGCTCGTAATGCTCCTGGTTTAGAATATTGTCTTATGTATTCTTCTCGATCTTCTGGAGTTATTGCCGATTGATTATATGTCCAATCATAAAACCAGTTAAGATACATGTCCTCTTTTCCGCTAATGAGTTTCTCCGGGAGATCCCTCACAGAATGAAATGAAAAATGCCATATTCCATTTTGTGAAAAATCCCCTGCTTCTTCAAATCCAAAGCCCGGTAAGAGGGTATCAAGCATGACTATCTTATTTACATCATTAGGATGTGCAGCCGCATAAGAGTAGGCAACTGGTCCACCCCAATCATGTGCCACAAGAGAGATTTTACTATATCCTAGTTTCTTAACTAGCTGATAAATATCATCGGCAAGTGTTTTTGTGTCATATCCTGTTTGTGGCTTCTCCGAATCTCCTAATCCTCTCATATCAGGGGTTATAACCGTATAGTTATTAGCAATCAATTCAGGTATAATGTTACGCCATTCATACGAAGTTTCAGGCCAGCCATGCAATAAAACAACTGGATCTCCTTTACCTCCAATAAGATAGTGCATAAGGAATCCGTTAACTGGGGTTTTGAAATGGATATAATCTATTTTTTCAGTATTATCAGTAATGTTTTGTGCAGTAGCTGGATGGATAAATCCCAGGTAAGCTACAGAACAACAAGTAACGAAAATCACAGAGAAGCTGGAAAAGGCATTAGTATTTTTGAACATTGTTACCTATAATCAGACGTACTATAAAAGATAGTTAAGGAATATAAGATAGTGACCGATTTCGCAGCCTCCTTAGTTTTCCTTGACATTTTCTATCTTATGGACCGCTGGCTATGCACAAGTTTCAACATTCCTATAGTAGAACTTCAAGATATTATTTAAAAATTATAAACCTTTAGTGATAGTCTGAGAGCGTCTAGTCTAGTAAATCATTATAACATGTTTCATCTTATCTAGAATTTTTAATTCACTATGTAATTTATCTGACCATGGCTAACTTTTCTTTGTTAATTAGTGTGTGACAGACAATACTATTTCAAAAGCCAGATATAATCTGGCTCATTGCCAAGAATGTCCTTGTGCACACCAATACTATTATTTAGGAAAGACAATAATTTACTTTCTGTGTTATTGAATAATATTACTCCATCGAAAACCCAACGATCATCGACCAGTCTTCCTATTGAAGAAGTTATCCAAGCAATACTTTGTCCATCGGGGGTCTCAAATGTCCCATTTCCTGTACTCTGAATTAATTTATCAGATAAGTGAGTGCTTCTGTAAGTCTGATTGTTAGTAATACTTCCTACGCCTTTTAGGAATCCTTGGTCAGAGGCACGCTCCTCTGTCACTAGGTAAGGGATTAATGATATATTTTTTGAACCTAAGTCCATGGTTTTATTAGCTCTATAAATCGCGTTGGCTACGTCCAAGGGAAGGGTAACGTGTTCGGTAACGCTTGGCTGAGGAGTTTGAGCTAATAAATCTTTGACATAATAGGGTAAAACTGCCAAACTAGAAATTATCAACAAGGACAGAGGTAATGATAACTTTGCTATCCTATTCAATTTGAGATTCTATGAAATATGGTGATTTAAATAGATTTAGAAAGCATTATAAAAAATTCGAAGAAATTGAAGAAATTCCATGGTTTGGATATTCATCCTGATAACCGTTCAAATCTATCCTCTAATCTTGCGTGCCAGTACAACGTATATGAAAGCATCTATGTTCGTTAGATCCTGAGATAAACTGAAACAGATCATTTATTAATTATGTAGAATTTCTGTCCACTAGTAATGGTTGAATATTCGGAATTTATTTTTCTTGACAAATTACTAAAGCAGAATAAACATCGTCTGTATTACTTTTATTTTCAAATCCATAAGAACTATATTTTATGTCTATGAGACTAGGCTTGGATTCTCTTGTAAATATTTTGTTATTTCTCGTCCTAGATATTCTGCGGAGCGATGATGAAATCCAGTAACATGATAACCGGAATATTCGACTTTTGCTCCCATATTTCTACTATGGGTCACAATATTAAAAAGATTATGAAAGACACACTGGCCAGAAAAATACGTGAATATTTAGCCTATGTAATAGCGAGTAGTCCACACGAGCTAGAATAGAGGATGACACATCAAACAGACTGACCAAGAAATAGGGGAGCTGGTATACAAGATATATGATATAACAGAAGAAAAAAGAAAAATTATAGAAAATAACTAAATGATTTTTTTGACCTTATCTTAAAATAGAATCTAAATTTCCCATATAAATTAAACCAGCTGGTATCAGTCCGTAGCCAATTAGGAAACCCGTCCCTACTAATAATACTTATTTGGGCCATATCAAATTAATCCCCGTTGACCGAACTATTACAGGAAATACGTAATGAATATCAGGATTATGCACTATTTCCAGTGGAATATAAAAAAAAGGTAGATTCAATATCAAATCTGTTTGGATTAACAAATAAAAATAGACTTAAAACAGACTATTGTCCCCTATTCGTAATTGGAAAATATCAAACTGCTCCAATTATCTTCTTTGGAGTAAATCCTGGCTATTCTTCAAAGAATAGTCCTATAGAAGAAAACGAAGCAAGTAAATCATGGCAACACTACCAAAGCCTTTATCTCAATTATTTTCAATACTTTTCCCGTCATAAATTTGAATCACCCTTCTATACTGCTTTATGGTATCTGATTTCCGGACTGACTGGAACCGACTATCCCATAAAAAGGAAATGGGCATTATTTGATAAGTATCTCTGCAATTTGGAACTAATACCCTACCATTCAGAAGGGATTGCATTTCCAACCATACTCAAAGAGAAACAACTAGAATATCTGAAGAATCGTTTTACTATTAACATTGAATTCATTAAAGATTTCAATCCTAAATTGCTAATTTTTAATGGCAAGATTTGGAAGACTCTCTTGATCAACTATGATCTAACTGAACATTCTCTTAGGGCTCCAATCACGAATCAATTCACCATGTATTCTTTTGAGCTAGATGGCATTCCATCAGTGCTTTTTGATCGGTTTTTCCAAAGACACTTCCGGGGAATCACGAATGATGATAGGATGTTTACTATTCCAAAACTTATTCATGATAGATTTAATAACCTAAGGGAAAATCTGTCTGCCGTCTAAACTAATACCTCATAAATAGTCATTAACTCGAAGATAAATCATCCTAGTTTTTGCTTGCGTTCATGCTGAAATCTCAATCATCCATCAATAATTCCGGACTCATCCCTTACGGCCCAGACCAACGAACTTATGGAGTGAAAATCCTTAAAACTTAAAACTTAGTTAATCAATATCGTATTGGGATAACGTTCTTCATAAAAAATACTAGATATTCTTAATCCGACTAATGTGAAAAATCAAATTCGCCCCGACGCATTAGAATGATGTTTGTCCTGTAATATTTGACAAGACGTTACCATCGAATTCCTCTATCATAAACTCAGTAAAGCATATGTTACAAAATTCGGAGTCAGCAACCAAACGTTGTTCCATAATAGTGTCGCATGTATTGTAAGATTTTTGACATAAGATACAAATATTCATAATAATATAACGTCAACTAGCTATCTAAAGGTATGTATTAAAGAAACTGCCTATAATGAAAACAAGCATGGGAATATCAAGAAAAACTAGAATATTAGTTTAATCTCAACCATACAGCATTAAACCAATCTTATTTAGAAGTCACTGGATCCACCTGCGCCAGCGCTTACGAAGTTAAAGACAAAATATTTCAAAAGCATATGAAAGATGGAACTATAGATCTATTCATCTAAAAACCCCTTCCCATTGATTGGTTGCGCCAAAAGGTCAGGGAACAAGTAAAAGCATATGAACAAGGAATGAATGAATAGATTAGCTAAATACCAACACGTGGAACCCTAGTACATGCAAGGTTCAAATCCCGACGGGCGAAGACCAACGAATGTTTTTGTATGCATGTTATAAAAGCCAAATTTG
>JASKBU010000063.1:0-15516 GCA_033272285.1 Nitrososphaeraceae archaeon | reverse complement strand
AGGCGGGGACAGCGGGGCCCTCGTTGTTCCATTCATGCACGTCGGAACTTACCCGACAAGGCATTTGGCTACCTTAAGAGAGTCAGAGTTACTCCCGGCGTTTAGCGGCCCTTAGCCCAGTTGAACCCAGGTTTTAGGTACCGCCACTGCCCAGGATACAGAGGCCTCACACATCCTTTCGGACTAGCGACCACCTGTGTTTTTATTAAACAGTCGGGACCCCCTTGTCACTGCGACCTGCGGTTCCCATTCTTCATGAAAACCGCAGGCACTCCTTATACCATAGGTACGGAGCTATTTTGCCGAGTTCCCTCGCCATACGGTATACCCGATAGACCTTAGACTACTAATCTAGGGCACCAGTGTCGGATCTCGGTACGGTCTTGAAAGAATCTTCCCATTCTTGTTTTCATTGTCTCCTGGATTCGAGCAAATCCTCCTTGCGGAGGACCATTCATCTCTCGTTTTGGATCTCGTCATTATGACACTCCCCAAAACTTGAAAACTTGGACAGAACGACGATTCTGCTTGCCCTATCCTGAAGCAGCAAGATGGGTGGTAACGATCTTTCAAGGCACTGGAATATTAACCAGTTTCCCATTCGGACAACTCTGTTGAGGTTGTTCTTAGGACCGGCTAACTCCCGGCTGACGACGCATTGCCGGGAAACCCTTGCCCTTTCGGTCGCCGAGATTCTCACCCGGCTATGCTGTTACTGCCGCCAGGATCTGCACTAGTCGATCGGTCCACTGGATTTCACAACCCAGCTTCTACCCAATCACTACGCCCACCTACCATACACCAACTTTGTTGGTGATCTAAAGTATCGGTAGTTTACTTGAGCCCCGTCCATTTTCGGGGCCTCAGAGCTCGGCAGATGAGCTGTTACGCACTCTTTAAAGGATGGCTGCTTCTGAGCCTACCTTCCTGCTGTCTCTGCTCTAAGACACCCTTTTGTTTGACACTTAGCAAACATTTGGGGACCTTAACTTTAGTCTGGGTTGTCCCCCTCTCGGTTATGAGGCTTACCCCACATAAACCCGTCTCCTAGTTTCTACGACGCCTGTACATTCGGAGTTCGAATGGATAGCGAGCTCTTTCGAACCCTTACTATCCGATCGGTGCTCTACAGCACAGGCCATCTCAACTAAGGTAGGACTGCGATCCGATTCGGTGGGAACTAGCGATCACCGGACTAGATTGGTTTTTGACCCCTAATCCCAGATCTGAGGACCGATTTGCACGTCAGGACCCCTTCAGACTTCCAGCGAGCTTTCGCCCACCTTCATCTTGTCCAGGAATAGATCGTCCGGTTTCTAGCCTTATTGCTATGACTCAAGACCCTTTCAGATCCTTCGCCTTGCTAATGCTGCGCGAATTTGGTTTCCCTTCGCCTACCCCTTAACGGGTTAAGCTCGCCATAACAACAAGCTCCCTGGCCCGTGTTTCTAGACGGAACGTACAACTCTAGAAGGCTTCAGTCCCTTGCGGAACCTCCACCTAAATCCTTTCAAGCTGTACACGTCTGTAACCGGTTGGTTTCAGGCGCTTTTGACCCCCCTTCCGGGGTACTTTTCAACTTTCCCTCACGGTACTAGTATGCTATCGGTCTTGATGAATATTTAGCCTTAGATGCTACTTTCACCTATTTTCGTTGGCCACTGTCAAGGCCAATTACTCTCGCCATAGAAAAATCCAATATTCATTCGTCTACTGGGGTATCACCATCTATGCCAATACGTTCCAGCATATTTCGACTATAAATACAGGATCTAGATCTATAGCACACCACATCCCTACTACTTTACAGTAACAGGTTCAGTTTGGGCTCTTCCGATTTCGCTCGCCGCTACTTACGGAATCTCGTTGATTTCTTTTCCTCGTCCTACTCAGATGCTTCACTTCGGACAGTTCGTCCTCCCAAGCGTAAGCATGGGAGTTATTGAGAGACCTCATTCGGAGATCCTAGGATCAACGGTCGCATGCACCTACCCTAGGCTTATCGCAGCTTGCCACGTCCTTCATCACTTATCAAGCCGAGTCATCCTCCAACCGGCGTCTTTGCACCAGCATTATACCAGATGTTCATGTACTTCAATTCATTCTATCTTACGGAATTTCCCATATGATCAATTTGCCACGTTTCTGTCAGTGGATTTTTTGTTCTTTTGTATGACGATCATTACAAGCCATGAGCTTGCTTCATCCTTCATTTCTTCAAATCATGAAGAAATTGCATATTGTTATAGTTACACAATATTTTACACAAGATTGTCCGACCTCGAAGTTAAGGAGGTGATCCGGCCGCAGGTTCCCCTACGGCCACCTTGTTACGACTTCTCCCTCGTTGCTGATCTCAGGTTCGATAATGCCAAATCGCACCACCTCGCCTAAAACCAACTTCGATGAAGCGACGGGCGGTGTGTGCAAGGAGCAGGGACGTATTCACCGCGCGATGATGACACGCGATTACTAGGGATTCCATATTCATGAGGACGAGTTTCAGCCCTCAATCATAACTGTGGTAAGTTTTACGGGATTGCCTCCTCCTTTCGGAATCGGAACCTATTGTACTTACCATTGCAGCCCGCGTGTGGCCCGAGGGTTTCGGGGCATACTGACCTGCCGTAGCCCCCTCCTTCCTCCGCCTTAGCGGCGGCAGTCCTTCTAATTAGCCCTTCTACTCCGAAGAATAGAAGTAGCAACTAGAAGCAGGGGTCTCGCTCGTTACCTGACTTAACAGGACACCTCACGGCACGAGCTGGCGACGGCCATGCACCTCCTCTCAGCTTGTCTAGTAAAGTCTTCAGCTTGACCTTCACCCTGCTGTCGCCCCCGGTAAGATTCCCGGCGTTGACTCCAATTGAACCGCAGGCTTCACCCCTTGTGGTGCTCCCCCGCCAATTCCTTTAAGTTTCAGTCTTGCGACCGTACTACCCAGGCGGCAGACTTAACGGCTTCCCTGCGGCACTGAGCCGGCATAAAGCCGGCCCATCACCGAGTCTGCATCGTTTACAGCTGGGACTACCCGGGTATCTAATCCGGTTTGCTCCCCCAGCTTTCATCCCTCACCGTCGAGCGCATTCTGGCAAGCCGCCTTCGCCACTGGTGGTCTTCAATGGATCAACGGATTTTACCCCTACCCACTGAGTACCGCTTGCCTCTCCTGCCTCCTAGTCTTATAGTATCCTCCGCAGCCCATCTGTTAAGCAGCTGGATTTAACGGAGGACTTGTAAAACCGGCTACGGATGCTTTAGGCCCAATAATCGTCCCGACCACTCGGGGTGCTGGTATTACCGCGGCGGCTGACACCAGACTTGCCCACCCCTTATTCTACACCATTTTTAGAGGTGTCAAAAGACTTTCTTAGCGAAAGTCACTCAGAGTAACCCTGTCAGGCTTTCGCCTATTGCAGAGGTTTCGCGCCTGCTGCGCCCCATAGGGCCTGGGTCCTTTTCTCAGTACCCATCTCCGGGCTCCTCCTCTCAGAGCCCGTACCGGTTACAGGTTTGGTGGGCCATTACCTCACCAACAGCCTGATCGGACGCAGTCCAATCCAAAGGCCATATAGATTTTGATCAAAAACCATTCCAGGTATCTTGATCTATCGCGGTTTAGCCTCAGTTTCCCGAGTTTATCCACGTCCTTTGGTTATGTTGACTACGTGTTACTGAGCCGTGTGCCACGTATTGCTACGTTGACTCGCATGGCTTAATCTCACTCTGATAGCAGTCGGGTCCGGCAGGATCAACCGGAGTCGATCCTTAATCTATTATAAAATAGTACGGTCGGACAATCAAGTTATTGTGCATATTGTGTAACCATGTCAGATTCAATTGTATTCGAATCTCCATATTATGAGCGCAACTGGAGGTCGATGAATCATGGAATGGCCAACTGACCAAAAATCATCTACGACGCCGCCTATATGATTGCGTTCCTAGAAAATCTTGTCTAATTAAGATATAAACGTTCGCCTGACAAAATTTTTTTAAGATCAAATTCAAAACATGATACTCCCTTTATTTTTAATTCACTATTGATCAGAATTTGATATAGGTAGACTTAAAATATTCACACATAAGAATTACTTGTTCTATGAAAAATAGAGTTTGTATATCGCATAAGGAAGACGTCGACGGCGTCTCTTCGGCAGCTCTTATCAAAACCGCATTTGAGGTAAATACAGTAATTCTTGTTGATTATGCAAACATGATTAAAACATTACGTAGTATGGTATCAAGTGTTCAAGATGGCACAAAAAAAATAGACGAATTATACATATGTGATTTAGGACTAAGCAAAAAAAATGAAAATGAATTTGTCAAGATTCTAAAGGAGATGATCGAAGCAAAATGCAGTGTTACATATATCGATCATCATGATTTGGATAAGAAGCTTCTAGCAGAATTAAAAAAAAGTGGAGTAAAACTTTTACACAGTACAAAAGAGTGCACCAGTATCCATATTTACAATAAATACAAAAGAAAATTTTGCTCTTATCAGGCATTTCTTGCAGCGGCTGCGGCATTGACAGATTATTTGGAAACAAGGCCTATTGCATCTAATTTAGTGTCCAGATTTGACAGACAGTTTTTGATGCTCGAAGCTACTGCCTTGTCGTATATGATTTCTTCAAGCCAGCATGATAGCGATTTTCTTGCGGCAATCGTAGAGGATCTGTCGCAAAAAAAATACCCCCATGATATTGAAGGCGGATTTCAAAGGGCTGAGAAACATGCAAGAAAGGTCTTAACTGTGGTAAAGTCCATTGAAAACTCAATAATACTGGCCAGGAATTTGGCGCATGTTCAAATTAATTCTGAACTACCGTCGAGTATGGTGGTTAACTTTGTACTCGGCACGTCGGGAAAACCAGTTGCACTTGTATACAAGGCCAAAGACGATATCAATTCATGTATTATCTCTATCAGGGGATCGAACGAATGCAAAGTTCATCTCGGTAGAATTGTTAACGATTTATCTTCCGCATTGTCTGGTAGTGGCGGTGGTCATGAGAAGGCCTGTGGAGCTGTTATACCCAAAGACAAGTTTCCAGAATTTATCAAACAGTTGGACAAAAAATCAAGATAAAGGCAACTCCTTTGTTTGCAGGAAAAATTAAGTATATTATTAGCTTAAATTATTCTGGATAAGCCGTTAGGCCTACCCAGAATATGTTCCCCATCGGTTTGGTCGATGTAATCTTACAATCAAGATAAAGGCAATTTAAATGTGCTGGAATCGCTACTCTGCGTCCAGCACCGTCCCATCATCCCAAATTCCTGATTTATCCGGATAATCAAGTCTTTTGTTGTTGTTGCTGACTTATTCTTGTTTACTGCGGCTTCTTAGTTTACCTTGAGTTTGTCTAAAATTCTATCAATTCTTGCAATTGGCTTATTTTCATTATTCGATATTTCCTGATGGGAAGGTGGGCTGGCAAGGTATTCTTTATTATTTTCTGCAATCCTTTGATGATAGGTTGGAACTAATTCGTTCTGATAAAAGATACCAATCGGAATCTTATCTCCCCATTCGGCTGAATATTCCAAAATCTTGGACATCTTTTCATTAACTTCGGATTCATCATTTATTGTTCCGTTATAGCCAGTGTCTTCTATTTTGTATATTCTAGGGCCTGTTGTCTGAGGTTCTAGTTTGTTTTTTCCCTGAAACCATTCCCTTGTATGGATGTCATCATATGTTGGACATGGCTGAAGAACATCAATAAAAGCTAAACCCTTGTGCTTTATTGCTCTTTGTATTGTATCTTTTAGATGTTTAACATCATATGAATAGGACCGTGCGATAAATGTAAATCCTGACACAAATGCTAGCGCAATGGGATTTACAGAATTGCTTGTATTAGGACTTACAAGGGATTTTGTTTTTTCTCCCAGCCTAAGAGTAGGAGAAGCCTGTCCCTTTGTGAGACCATAAACCTCATTGTTAAAAATAAGATATGGAATGTCAACGTTTTTCCTGCCGGCTCCTACAAAATGTCCCGCCCCAATTCCAAGTCCGTCACCGTCGCCCCCGACTGCTATAATTTGAAGATCGGGATTGGCAATTTTTGCACCTTGTGCAAAAGGCAAAACTCTTCCATGCAAAGTGTGAATACCATACACATTAATGAAATGCGGTGTTTTCCCAGAACAGCCGATTCCCGAGAAAATAACTGCCTTATGTCTTGGGATCTGCATCTCGCTCAGCGCCATTTGAATCGCATTTAATATTCCAAAATCTCCACATCCCGGACACCAATCATTGTGTACCGTTGTTTTATAGTCAGATAGTTTAAGTTCCGCCATCTAATATAATCCTCCTTTCATTTGTACCAGATAATATAGCCTTTAGTGCAATATAAATTTCCGTTGTGGACATTGGTCTACCATTATATTTTACTATCTTGTAATCAATTTTTGCGCCAGTATTTTGTTGGACCAGAGATGCTAACTGCGATGTGTAATTCATTTCTACATCTATTACCTGGTTGGCGTCGACCAAGAATTTTTTGACAGTTTCAGTGGGAAATGGGTGGAGTAATCGCACTTGAATAAATCTAAATTTGTTTCCCTCTTCTGATAATTTCTCGATGGCTTCTAAAATTGCGCCTTTTGTAGAGCCCCAGCTGATAATGACGTTCTTAGCTCCAGGACCGAAATCATAACATGTCACCTTATCGTCATCAGCTATTTTTTCTAATGCTATCTCTAGTTTTTTCATTCTCTTATCCATCATCTTGTTCCTATTCTCAGGATCCTCTGAAATGTGGCCTTCTTCCGTGTGTTCATCTCCAGTATTCCAAAATATTGCATTTTCTGTACCGATAGGAACTCTTGTGGAAACTGGAGAATCGTCGAGTTTGAATCTTTGAAAGTGACCTGCAGCACCCTCAACCTCATTTTTGTCAATATTGTTTTTTAATTTCCCTCTTTCAATTTTGAGCTCATTACTAAATCTTTTGCATGTTTTGATGCTACTGCTAATTGCTTTGTCAAGCAAATGAATTACTGGTAATTGATAAATCTCTGCTAAATTGAATGCCTTTATTGCATCATAAAAAGATTCTTCGATATCTCCAGAAGCCAGCACTATTTTTGGAAATTCGCCATGTCCTGCGTTTATTGCAAATAACAAGTCGCTCTGTTCATGTCTTGTGGGTAATCCAGTGGAAGGTCCCGCTCTTTGATACATTGTAACTACTAAAGGGACCTCATTCATTCCAGCCCAACCTAGCGCTTCAGCCATCAATGAAAAGCCGGGTCCAGATGTTGCAGTAGCCGTCCTAACGCCCGTTAATGAAGCTCCAATTGCCATGGTAACTGCGGCAATTTCATCTTCCGTTTGAACGACAACAATAGATCCATTTTTGCCGTTAGATTGGTCAATAATTTGATTTGATTCTAAGAATTCGCTCTCATCACTTGCTGGAGTAATAGGATAATAGGTTTGAAATCTGCAACCTCCAAGAATTTTTCCAATTGCTGCAGCCTGGCTACCTGAGACTAAAAGATAATCCTGTAGAGCGTCCTTAGGGGTAATTTTGTATTTAATAGTCTTAGGATCAAATTTAGTGCTCATTTGGGAATAGGCGTATTCGGCAGCTTCAATGTTAATAGTGACTAGTTTTGGCTTTGATCCAAAGACATCTTGAATAGCACTAGTCAGAGCGTCTTTTTTGATACCAAGTAAAGAAATTGAACCCGATATGGCCATAACATTAACTACTCTAGCAAGTTTACTCAACTTAGGATCGTTCATTTTTTTTGCTACTGCTTCAATCATTTCAAAATATGGTAGACCGTATACTATACAACCTCTCGACTTTGCAAATTCCAGCATACCACTCAAATTAACAGAGTGTCCAGAGTCTTCCAGTAACTTGCGTATTCTATTACTTGCTTCAAAATCAATTGTAGGTACTTCCATTAATGTAGTTTCGGCAAGAGTTGAGTCATATATTATCACTCCTCCGGAAGATACTCTGTCTGCGTGTCTGAAAACCGTCTCCGCATCGAATGATACTAGCATGTTGATTTCTTCCAAATGGGAGTTTACGGGTTTTTCTGAAACTCTTATTGTGAAATAGCTGTGTTCTCCTTTGATGTTAGAATAAAATTCTCTCTTTCCAAATATATGAAAGCCCTCTTTTGCGCATGTTCTTGCAAAAATATTTGCAGCTGAATCAACACCACTTCCCTGAGGTCCACCAATTAACCAGGATATAGAATTCACATTAGACATAAAAGACAATGAATTGCATTCTTCTCCAAATTATTAATACAAGTTATAGATATATAAAATATGAAATCATCATCCGCCGCCAGTTGCAGCATCATATAAGCAGCATTCGCATGAATCTCGTTCTCCGCAATACGGACAAGAACACGTGCAGGCTTCAATTGCAATACCACAAATCTCGCACGTAACTATTTCCTCCGGAGAATTGTTATTCGAAGACATCTAGTATCATAAAAGTAAACTAGCTAGAACTTATACTTTGCATCAAAGAATAATCTATGTTATTTTAATTTCTGAATATAAATAGATTAAGAAGTTTTTAACTTAGAAATTTTAAACAAAGAAAATAAAAATGAAAGAGGATGTGGTTTTAATCCCACTTACTCCACGCGGCCATCCATCTATATGTCCAAGTATTGAGTTTCGCACCCAGTGCAGCTATCGGAACACTCAGCACAGCTCCAGCTCCCGATCCTAGCGCCACGGGACTATTGTAGAACTTTCCGACCTGAGGCTCAATTGGCGTCATATACGGAGGCAATGTTGGACGAGGATACTTGAATGCCATCTCCAGTGGATCTCTGACTAACAACAGATTGATCATATTGAATATTGGCAATGAAAGACCAACCAGCGTTCCGCCAATAATAATGGCAGCGTGTTTATTCCTTCTTGTTGCCCAATATGTCAAATCTAGCAGCATTGCTGAAGGTATCCACACGGGTGTTACTATGAAGTCATATGGATATCCTAGTGCAAACCAAGCTCCTTTGGCTACCCATGTATAGATAGTCATGATTGTTGCATAATATGTTGCAGTCCCTGGTACTCCGGTGAATAGCATGTAATAGATTGCACCAACTACAAGCATGGTTGATTGGGATATTGAGAACACTACGAATGATGTCCACGCCCAATCAGTGTAGAAGATGTAATCTCCTGCGTTGATTGTCAATAAGGTACTATTTACAGCAACTACAACTATGAATAGATAGTGTGTAGTGCGTCTAAGCCAGACCATTACCAAATGTCTCCTAGAGGTTCTATATAAAATTTTATTTTGATATTCTTAATAATGAAAGGATGAAAAATTTGATACATTTTGTAAACGATTTCAAAAATTCGCTTTGTGAAATATTTCAAAAATAAATTTAGATTATTCTAATGATCCTGAAATAGATAAGAAAGATATAATCTTAAAAAAAGTTAATAATAAAAAATAAAGTTTAGGCGTAGCCCAGTTTTTCTCTAGTGATTTTCATGATGAAGAAGAATCCTAGTGCTTCAATGACTGTTAAGACTGATAGAGCATAAAGTCCACTTGGTAACGGATATGCCCATGGATACACAGTTACACCAACGTACACACCACCGGCCGTTGCAACCCAACATAGAATGAAGCCTATGATGTAAACTGGTGTCATCTTTTCTACACGTCGACCGATCATGCGCTCTATATCGTCACTACCGCCTGTACTTGCACGGCCACCGCCGCCGCTATATCCCTTTGGATAAGTCATTAATTTTACCATCAAAGGAATCCTTTTTAAATTTTGCGTCTGAAACTAGCTAAAGGCATTTTTTTGATTAGAAATTCTTATGATTATTATCTGGGATCTAAGAATATTACCCTCGGCAAGTCAATATAGCTATTAAATAATAGGTAAAAATGCTTTGAGAAAGTAAAGCCATAGCAAAGCATATATCTTTGTTATTTATGGTATGGCTAGGTGTAAATTATACGTCCAACATAACAATAGCGGTAGTTGCACTATTTGCGATAGTAATGTCCACTTCGACAATCATAGCAATTGCTCAAACTGCTGAAGGACATGGTGTTCAAGCTCAGCTTCAGAGTAGATTCGTAAGAATTCAAGATGAAGCTTTCTCAGCACAAACATTAAATACAGGTGATCAGTTGGTTGTGACTGGAAATCTACAAAGTCTTGTAAACAAGCCATTAAGAGCATGGTTATCACTATTTAGTGAGTCAACCAATGCAGGTAACAGATGGGAGTTTATTGCAAGAGATCCTCCAGGAAATATATTTGATATTCCTCCACAAGGAACAATTCCATACTCAATTACTGCAAAAGCCCTTGAACCAGGTATTTACCATGTTCATACACAATTGAACGTCGAACATGTCGGTCCTGGATTGGGTCCTGGTCAAACTATTCAGGTGTCTGGCACAGCAATCTTGAAAGCAGTTCCATGGGGCAATGTAACATATCAGGTAATACTGATTGGTGCTGGACTCGGAGTAACGTTTGCAACAAGACCGTGGCAAGTAATTTAAAAGAATCCTCTATTTTTTATCTATTTTTTTAGTTCTTTTCCTTAGTAACTGTTTAAGATTAAGCTTCATCTATAAAATAGATGAGTCCAAAAAATAAACTAGTCCAAAAAAAATTATAATTTTAGATGTATCTTTAGTCCCTTGTACCTATTTCTAATTGTTACTTCAGTCACTCCAGCAGCCTCTGCAACATCCTTTTGAGTTTTATTTTCACCATTCATTACACAAGCTACATACAGAGCAGCTGCAGCTAATCCCATAGGATCCTTCCCAGCAGATATCTTGCCTTGCTCAGCCTTTTTCAGTATTTCCAATGCTTTTCTTTTAGTTTTTTCAGAAAGCCCTGACTTGCTCGCAATTCGGGCTACACATTTAACAGGATCCACTACAGGCATTTTCAAGTCCAGTTCTCTAATCAATAGTCTATAGCATCTTGCTACATCCTTTTTCTTGATATTACTTGCATGTGCAATATCCTTCAAAGTTCTAGGCGTTTCAGTATCCCTACAAGCAGCGTACAATGCAGCCGCTACAAGAGCCGAAATAGACCTTCCCCTGACGAGACCCTTTTCGAGTGCTTTTCTGTACACATAAGCTGCTTTTTCAATTACAGCATCCCCAACAGCTAGCTTATCTTTTAGCCTGTCTAATTCACTAAAAGCTTGTCTAAAATTGCGATCTACTGGTTCGTGTACCTGACTCCTACTATCCCAAGTTCTTAATCTTTCAATAGTACTTTTCATAGAAGCCGATAATGGCTTTCCAGAAGCATCTTTATCAACAGGTCCGATTATTGTGGCAAGCCCCATATCATGCATTGCAAGGGACGTAGGAATGCCTGCACGACTTCGATCTTCATGTTCTTCTTTTGAAAATGCTCTCCATTCTGGTCCAGTTTCTTCAATACGTTCAGTTACTACAAATCCACAATTTCCGCAAAACATCTCTCCACTTGAATTATCTGTGACCATTGGGCCTTTTCCGCATCTTGGACAGCGGTCACTAAATAAGGAAATATCTTTAACCAATTCTAATACCCCACAAAAATTGAGACAATGTTGTTTCTTGTATTTATGTTTTATTCTCATATATATGCATTGTCGTAAATATTTCTGGGCCGCTAATATATAGAGGAAAATTTGGAACTTTTCCAAACTAATGCCGTCTTTGCGGCTAATTCTCGGATTTATTTCTCAAGTTTTTAAATTATCAGAACTTTGGAATGTTTCTTTTTCTTCTCTTGATCTTTTCAACTTTCTTACTTTCACTTCTTGTTGAGCTGTAAACGTGAGTTTTTTTGGATAATTTCACAAAAGAAATACAAATAGTATCAATATAAAAACTATAGACTCAACTATATCTTAATCATTTTAAATGATAAATGCGTTGTATTGTTATGAGTTTAAGAGACAATCATTCGGATAATGAAATTCGGAAAATGTATAATTTTAAGAACATTGCAGTTGTGGGAATGTCAAGGGATCCCGTCAAAGCTGCCCATTTTGTTCCTAAATATATGATTGAAAGAGGATATAACATTATACCAGTAAATCCATCAGCTAATGAAATACTAGGAAAGAGAACATACGCCAAGGTATCGGATATCAAATCCCAAGTAGACATGATAGACGTATTTAGACCCTCTGAAGATGTCCATTCGGTTGTAGAAGATTCAGTAAAAAAACCGGGTGTTAAAGTTATCTGGTTACAAGAAGGTATTCACAATGCCGAAGCAGAAAAAATGGCCCTAGATAATAAAATTAATGTTGTATTCAATAGATGCATTATGGCTGAACATATGAGATTATTCAATACCAATTAAGAAATAAACCTTTAATCAATATCCTTTTTCATGGAAATATTTGATTTCCAGTATACCTATCAATAATCTTTATTGCTTTTGTAGGGCATGCTTGAGCGGCCATAACGATCCTATCTAGAGTATCAGCGGTTTCTGATTGGACTCTTGCCTTTGGATTGATGTGTTTACTTTTATCAACTGCGAACACTTTTGGTGCTATGGTTTCACATCCACCAAATGCCAAACACAAGGATGGTTCAATTAAGATATGGAATCTACTTCTTATAGTGTCTAGGAGCAAGCTATCATGGCCAAGGTTAGTATTGGACTGATGGTCTGTAAATTTATGTGGATTCAATCTGTTTTGACTTGACAAATTTTCATTGTTTACTTCATTACTGGCTTCATTTGAATCAAAATTATCATAGGAATCTGAATCGTATTTTTTTCTTTTTTTCCTATCTGAAAGAATTTCGAAGGCTTCGTTAATTTTTTTGATTGTCTCTTCCGCAAGAGGTGATTTGTTTCTATCAGGGTGATATTTTCTTGCAAGCTTTCTGTATGATTTTTTTATTTCCTGAAAATTGGCATCTTGTGATACTCCTAGAGTCGCATAATACCCTCGACTATCCATCAATTAAACTACCAGTATCTATTATTTATTCACTATTCGTAGGAAAAGGATATCTCTATAGATGGAAAATTATCAATCTAATTGATCAAAAATATGTCAAGACTTTTTACCTGTTACGAAAGGGTTGATGATGCCATAATAATTTTCCAATGCCATTTTGTCGTCATAGCATTTTTTACATATGCATAATTGGGAAACAATGGCTCTATCGCAATCTTTCTCGAACTCGCATTCAGTGCATCCAGCTAATGATCCACAGACGGCACATTTTAGCTGTTTAGAATTTACTGAAACATAGGATGGATCTGATAAATCTCGTGTATGACATCCTACATGTTTTATAGATTTAGTTGACCTTGACCATAATGCTAATTCACCCTTTGATATTTTTTTTCCGCAAGACTTACAGTTACTACTGAATTTTACAGTAAGGTTAATCCAATCATTGCTCCTTGTTTGCAACAAATTAATCAATGTACATCAAAGATAATAATCTAACGAGTGGTTGAGACTGGGAATAATATTTACTGGCACAAGAGATTTAATGTGGGCTATTCGAAAAATTTTTCAATTTTCATTATTACGGTTTTTTTTTCGCCAAGTATAGTCCTTACGGCATCGAACAATTCGCATGCTTCCTGTTCAAATGCTTGTATGAGATACCTATCACCATTCATACTTACTTCTAACGAATAATATTTTATACCGTTTAACATTAGGGATAATTGGTTTGATGCGTTAGTAATTTTACCTCCCAAACCCAGTAGCATAGTCAAGGCCTCAATGCTATTTTTGTAATTCAAAATCACTGCTCACGTCATAGATCCAAAACTTGATGAAATTAACAAGAGGAAGAAATGAAATATTACTTTTCATGATTTTATTAACACAAAATTACAGTAGGAAAAACATGATATAGTTATTGGATCATCTCAGAGAGAGGGAGACGATTCCAAAACAGTACTTGCATTAAATTTAACTAATTAAAAAAGCGTTAGTCCTGTTATTGTTGTTCTTATTGTTGTTGTTAATGTAGCTGTTGTTGTTAATGTTGCTACATCTCTTACATATACCAAACCATCCAGCTATTCTGTTTTCCATCTTATCTTCAATGACATTTGTTCCACATTCAAAACAAAAGTATCTTTTTTCCATTTGATTCCAAATTATTAAACAATACCTTCATAGTAGATCTTTATGATACCGCCAGCACATGATCTGAATGGACAACAAGAGTTCTATTAGAAATCATCATTCTTCTTGATACTGAATACATTTACTTGATGATTTTTTCTAGCACTTTATAGCTTGCACGAGAGTAACCAATTTCAATTAAAATTGTGAGGTTGAATCGTTTATTGTGGCTTTATAATAAATAGTTTAGAATTATTACCATCATATCCTGAAAGATATGCCTGGTTTGTTGAAGGATTGATTATGATATTATCAACTATGAAATCAGTTTCAAATTTATTTATTATGTTGTTAGTTGTGTTTACTGCTATAGCCATACTTTTAGTGACATTTGAATTCTTTGATAAAATGTTGGTTAAATTTTGGTCAACTATGTAGAGTAATTTGTCGTTTGGATTGTACAAGATATTTTTTACGGATTCTCCTTGTATACTTGAAATGTTCTTCTTACTTTTGAGATCTATGGCATTAACTTTTCCGTCAGAGCCTGCCTCGTATAGTATGTTCTTTTCCTTGTCAAGAGTTATTGCAATTGGACTTTGTGCTGTTATATTATCAATTATGAGGTTATTTGACTCATCTATTACCGAAATGAGATTGTCATATTTTGCACCGGCGTACAATAAATGAGATTCTGGATCTAATTGTATATCCTTTATTCCGTATTGCCATTTATCGATAAGAATTGGTTGTAATGATTTTCCATCTATTACGTATAAGCCCGGCTTTCCTCCCTCAGGATATAATGATCCAAGGTATATCGTATTGGTAACAGGGTTGAAAGATATCCCCGCCAATGATCCTTCTTTACCTTCTTCAGTTTCACCGTACAATTGAATCCTCTTGAATTTATAATTGGTCGAGTTGATCACATATAGTGTGTCATATGCAATGTCGCTACCATTCTCATTAACCAAATGCTGACCTGCAGCGTAGATTATACTTCTATCAGGATCTATTGCAATGTTTGTCAAAAAATCATTCTTTTGGGATCCGATCTTAATGGTATCAATGACCTTGTTTTGAGCAACGTCAATAACATACAGTAAATTCTTTTCTCCTGAACTTGTTGCAAATATTCCATAAATTTTACTTGTTTTTTCATCTATGGCCATGGAGACTGGTTTATCTTTTCCAAGAACCATTGAAGATACCGAAAAAGTACTTGGAGATTGCGAATAACCAGAGTGTAATATAGAAACTGTCAACAATGCTATGCCGACAGAAATAATGGTAAAAAGAGCTCTACGAGAACTCCTATACTCATACATATGAATGATTATTAAATTTACTTATTAAAGATATAGAAACTTAATGATGGAAAAATGTTTATTTCATTT
>JASKBU010000062.1:0-3647 GCA_033272285.1 Nitrososphaeraceae archaeon | reverse complement strand
CAAGCAAATTACCAGCTACCGTACCAGTAGCAAAATGTAACAGGAGACCAACATATGGTGATGTATTAGAATCATAAAATCCTAGAGATGATCCTATTACTGCAAAAAAAGTACCAGGAGGGGTTTTTGAAATGAAATCCAAGCTAAATAACAATCCAGATATTACAATTGATGCTAAAAATCCAGATAAAGTACAATAGGCTAACACATATCTTGAATTCTTTTCAGTTTTCAAAATTATTAATTAAATAAATAGCTAGTCTAACAGATAAGTTTTTCAATCATCTCTAAAGGTAAAATTGTAGTGGATTTGCATTTTTCATACAACGGACGGATTGCAAAATCGTAGTTCTGGCCTTATCAGTTCCACCGAACCCGAATTATTGTTACCAAATCTAGTAAACTAATACATGTTTAAAGTACGGTATTTCTCCTGTCCATTTAACTTGAACTCTACTGGATAAGTTGTGTCATAAATTGTTTACACATCATTAATTAATACTCTTAGGTCTGATGAAAAAGAGTCAAGTATTGGAATAGAACTCATTCTATAAGGAAACACTAAAGCTGCTCAAATATGAGAATGACTATAATGTTACCAATTCTTTCCTTATTCTGGGGTCTAAAAGTCATTTCAAATTTAGTTTCGTTCACCCACGGGGTCCGAGTTGTTAACAGCATGATTAGTACCCGACCCACAAGCAAGGTCCAAGTGTTTCTACATGTTAACTCCTTTCATTATGCTACAAAGCTTAAAAGGAATTAAAACCATCTTATACTCGTTGTTAAAATGCTTTCTGATGATATTATGAACTATTATGCAATTTTGGGAGTGTCGCAATATGCAAAATATAGAGAAATTAAAGCCGCCTATAGACGTCTAGCTTTGAAATATCATCCAGATAGAAATAGTTCGCCTTTTTCTGAAAATACTATTAAAATAATAAATGCTGCTTTTGAAGTTCTATCAGATAAAGATAAAAGAAGACTATATGATGAGAAGCTAGTTAACAATATCATAGTACATAGGAAAAAGGAGGAGACAAAGTCACATACATCCTCTTCTCATGCTAGTAGCAGTACTGCTTATTCTGATTCAGATTATAACAATAGTCATGATAACTACGACAACACTCACCTAAGAAAAGGTAAACGAAATGGATTGCATGTGAAATCAGAAGGGGAATCATCGGGAAGAAAAACGTTCGGTAAAACGAAAGGACGTTACCATATATCTATTGAACCTAGCCTGTGCATGGCTTTTGGAAGCTGTGAAACACTTGCTCCAAATGTTTTCGAAGTAGACAAGAACAAAATGTTCAATCCAAAAGCAACGGTAAAGTCAGAAACTGGTAATGATTTTGAATCAATACTTAATGCAGCTGAGACATGCCCAACTAAAGCAATCATATTAAGAGATAGGTATACCGGCAAGCAGATTTATCCTTGAAGTTATAAGAAATAAGGATGCAAGGGCAATATTATGATAAAAAACTGCAAAAATACACACTGTTAATTGACCCAATTAAGGTTAAACCACAGATCTAGATCTTTGCTCTTTAAAGGATGAAGAAGAAATTTTAAGAAAATTACCCCAATGTTCTGAAGTAAATCAAATCATCTTAATGTTTCTATATCAAATGGTTCTTTTATAGAATGTAACATGAACAACATTTTCTTGATATAATTTTTCTTTGAAGGAACCTTCACCAATTTCTGTTGATAAAACTCTATCAAATGATTTATGAAGCAGACTACCTCTTCTTTAGTTTCTGATGGATAAGTAAGTATCTTGCCATACCAGTATTCAACTAATGCATCTTCACCATATTTTTGTTCCAATTCTAGAAGAAATGAAAAATTGGAATGACATTTTCTGCATAATCCACCGTGAGCATCCGCATATGATTTTTCTGTCACATGACCACACTTTGCCTTCATATTTATTACTATTAGTATGGATAGTAAATATAAATCATAATTAAGCCTAAACTCGATATGCATCAAGAAGCAAAACGGGCTTCTTGTGCATAATGATAAAAGAACTAAATAAACAAACCACTTATTAGTGATGAATTGTATATAGTACCAGAAAAGCCATGTCGAATGCAGGATATAATATAGATGAGGGTAGCAAAGACTATTTGGAAGGCGCGTCTAAGTTTAAGCCTGTAAAGGTTGAACTTAAAGTTTCAAATGCAAAAGGGACAGATGAAGTCAACTACTGGGTCAATGAAATTACAAATCAATATGCAGATTTTGTTATAACAAATGTTAAAGCCGATCCTAACCAGATATCCTTTGATATAGGTTCGCCCAGTATGGAAGATTTGACGGCTCAAGATATTGAGTTTAGATTAAAAGAGTATCTAGACATGAATCTACCTCCTTTCGAAGTCAAGGAATTAAAGGTACAATAGAGAATAACAGCACTCGATATCAAGTAATTGTACAATGAACTTGTACTCGCGAATGAGACAGTCAAGTCTCTACAGGAATAAATTTCAAAGAAGAGGTAATCCTGCTCATGCATGTTGACAAAACTGGTAGCGTTAAATCCATAATGACTCCTGTTCCACTCGAAACTGCTTACGGTTCGGATTATGTTGATACTATTATAAGGACTATGACACTGAAAGGTAAGAGTTCGGTACTTATCTTGAATGAACTTAAACATCCAGAAGGAATTATCACCGAGAGGGATATTGTTAGAAGGTTAGTTTTTGAGTGTAAAGATGCGAAACTTACCAAAGCCTCAGAGATTATGTCTTCTCCTTTGATTTCGCTTAACGACGATGCCTATATTTACGATGCAGCATTGGTCATGATCAAGTATTCAATTAGGCGACTTCCTATAATTAAAGATAATGTATTACTAGGAGTAGTAACTGCAACGGATTTAGCACGTAGATTGTACGAAGAAAATAGAAATAATCCTTATTTGCATGCAATTACCAGAGATAGCTTAGTTAGGGACAAGAAGATTCTCATATGGAATTTCATGAATGAACTATGTCATATGTATGATCAAGCATTCAAAAAGAGTTCTCCAACAGTCTTTAAGATACGAGATTTAAAGTCAACCAGACTGCCACTCTTCATGCTCGATGAACGGTTCATATTTGACACGCTTACCGAGTACGAAAAAGTCAGGGGATATATAAGAATTCGGGGTGATACTGTTACGCTAACATCAAAAGGTCTGTTTAAGGCTAGACAAACCCCTGTAGACTGGGACTGAATGTCTTCTTGTCGTCTTCAATTCTCCCTCTCTAATCGAATCCAAGTAAAAAAAATCTGAATTGATTAATTCCATATTATCTGGAATATAATGATAACCAGCGCGGGCAGTCTCTATTTTGCCGGCATAACTGATATTCACACAGCTGACCAAGTAGCAAGCGCTTTAGAGCCTTTAGTTACGAGTTTCCCTAATTCAGGCCAGATAGCAAAATTGATTTTCGCATTTGGTATCATTGGGACAGGATTATTTGCAATCCCCGTTCTGTCTGCATCCTCGGCGTTTGCATTATCAGATACTTTTGGTTGGAAAGAGGGACTAGAAAAAAAATTCAGTCAAGCTAAATCATTCTACTCAGTAATAGCAGTATCCACTTTGATTGGAGTTTGGATTACGTTTTCACATA
>JASKBU010000061.1:0-11468 GCA_033272285.1 Nitrososphaeraceae archaeon | reverse complement strand
GGCGTAGTTTTCAGATAAAGCGGAAAATACTTTCTGTTTTACTTCTTCAAAGTTATCCCCGTAATGCATACGAAGTTATTGATCACGTATGTTTTAAGAGTTTTCATTTTCACAACCATGTTTTTGATATTAACCAAAAAATATAAGTCTATTATAATATGGGTTGCATTAGTAATGTCCAATAAAAAAGTTGTATTAGCTTTCTCTGGTGGTTTGGACACATCAGTATGCGTAAAATATCTGCAAAATAAGCAGAAAATGGATGTAATTACGACCACCGTTGACTGCGGTCAAGAAGATGACTTTGATGCAATTAGAAAAAAATCAAAGATGCTTGGTGCTATAAAGCACGTCAACGTCGATGCAAAAAAAGAGTTTGTAGAGAAATATGTATACAGATCAATTAGGGCAAACGGTCTCTATCAAGGAAAATATCCTCTTGCTACTGCACTAGCTCGTCCATTGATTGCTGACAAAATAATGAAAGTAGCTGCGCAAGAAGGTGCAGCTGCAGTTGCACATGGGTGCACGGGAAAAGGAAACGACCAGGTTAGGTTTGATATTGCAATGTCATCAATTGATCCAAGTATCAAGATAATTGCTCCAATAAGGGAAATGAATCTGACACGGGATCGTGAACTTGCGTACGCAAAAAAAAATAATGTTCCACTAAATGATGAAATTAAAAAGTATAGCACTGACACAAATATATGGGGAAGAGCTATCGAAGCAGGTCAACTAGAAGATCCTTGGTTAGAACCTCCAGAAGAAATTTTTAGTTTGGTCAAGAATAAGATGATACCGCCTGAATATTTAGAGATAGAATTTGAGAAAGGCACGCCAGTGGGAGTTGATAATAAAAAAATGAGTTTGTTGGACATTATTAGATATTTGAATATCAAAGCCGGTAAACATGGAGTTGGTGTGGTAGACCACATAGAAGACAGAGTAGTCGGAATAAAAACAAGGGAAATATACGAAGCTCCTGCAGCTCTGACTATCCTCGCAGCCCACAAAGATCTGGAACAACTTGTTCTGACTAAACATGAATTGAGTTTCAAGCAATTGGTGGAAGATAAGTGGAGTTGGATGGTTTATTCCGGGTTATGGTTTGATCCTCTTAGAGAAGACTTGGATAGGTTTATAGATGCAACTCAAAATAGAGTTTCAGGAAAAGTTAAAATGAAATTGCAAAATGGATCTTTCAGAGTAGTGGGAAGAAAATCCAAGTATTCACTTTACAGACAGACACTGGCGACATATGCTTCAGACTCTGTATTCGATCAAAACCTTGCAAAAGGTTTTATAGAGTTATGGGGGATGGAAACAGTTATTGCTAATAAATTATCAAAGAACTTATCAAAAGAGGAAAGGAAAATAAAGTGAAAAAAGAATGTAAGGATTGTGGAGCTGAACTGACCATACCAGAGGACGCGATGGTTGGAGAAATCATTACATGTCCAGACTGCGGCACCGACTTTGAGATTGTATCAAAGACTCAGAATAGTGTGGAGATGAAACAAGCCGAATCAGTCGGGGAAGACTGGGGACAATAGTTGAATACAATATGCATAATATATGACAAACTAAGATTTGAAGAAAAAAAAATATACAGCCAGGTCAAAGAAAAAGGATTAGACGTAACATTAGTAGACGGGAAATTATTAACATTTGATACCGAATCAAGTAAACAGAATCTTTCGTTTGGCGATATTATATTACAGCGAGTTATAAGTCATAACAGGGGCTTACATTTAACTTACTGTCTGGAACAAATAGGCTTCTCTGTTGTAAATACATTCAATGTCAGTGAAATTTGTGGGAACAAGCTAATCACCTCTATGGTTTTGAAAAAGAATAGTGTGCCAACTCCCAAAACTACTTTTGCCTTTAGTACGGAGTCAGCAAGAGAGTGTATGAAAAATCTTGGATATCCCCTGGTAGTTAAACCAATTATGGGTTCATGGGGACGTGGTGTTTACCAAATAAAAGATCAATCAATGGCTGAAATGTTGTTGGATTCAAGACAAGATAACGATAATTCATTTTCTAGAATCTACTATTTCCAAGAATTAGTTGATCGTCCTTCACGTGATATTAGATGCATTGTGATAGGAGATCAAATAGTAGCCTCAGTGTATAGATACTCTTCAGAAAATGAATGGAGAACAAATGTAGCTGTTGGTGGCAGAACAGAAGAGGCCCCAATGACAGCAGAATTACAAGAAATTGTCCTAAAAGCTTCAAGCGCTGTAGGAGGCGGAATCTTGGGAGTAGATCTCATGGAAGATAAACAAAGAGGCTATTTGGTGCATGAGCTGAACAATACTGTAGAATTTAGAGGAGCATCGACCGTCTGTAAGTCTGACATAGCCGGAGCAATTACAGACTATTTGGTAAAATTATCCACAAAATAAAATTGTGTTATAATAAAAATACTCTAGAACTGCCAGCCGCACAGCCAATTGCTACGGGTTGGATAACAAAATTCATAAGATGTCGTAGTAGAAATTTCGGTAAAGGAAGAAATTGAAATGAAAGTAGGAGTAATCGGTGCTTCGGGATATGTTGGGGGTGAACTCTTACGGCTGCTAGTAGTTCATCCGGATGTTGAATTAAGTGTTTTAACCTCTAGGCAGAACGCAGGAGAGTACGTCCACAGAATACATCCCAGTCTGAAAGGTTTCATAAATCTAACATTCTCGTCGATGGAATTGGACAAATTAACAAAACAATGTGATTTGATATTTGTATCTGTTCCTCATGGTAACGCATTAAACATAGTCAAGGAATTATACAGCACAGGAATAAAGATTGTAGATCTATCAGCAGATTTCCGTTTGAAGAATGCAGACGACTATGTTAAATGGTATGGTTGGGAACATCCCTATCCTGACTTACTTTCCAAATCTGTTTACGGCATTCCGGAGATTCATAGAAATAAAATCAAAGATGCACAATTAGTATCATGTCCTGGGTGCATGGCAGTAACCTCAATTTTGGCGCTAAAGCCATTAATTGAAAATAAATTGATCGATACTGGTCATATTATTGTAGATAGTAAAATAGGCTCTTCTGGTGCGGGTTCGAATGACAGCTCGGGAACCCATCATGCAATGAGATATGGGGTGATAAGACCATACAAACCCTCAAAACACAGACACACAGGTGAAATAGAACAAGAATTAAGCATCTTATCAGGTGAGAGAATTAAAGTAAGTATGAGTCCTCATGCCGTAAATCTAGTAAGGGGAATACTAACAACAAATCATGTATTTCTTAATTCACCAACGTCAGAGCTTGAATTATGGAAGGTTTATAGAAATTCGTATAAGGAAGAACCATTCATTCGACTAATAAGAGATAAAAAGGGATTCTATAAATTCCCGGATCCAAAATTCGTTGTTGGTTCTAATTTCTGTGATGTGGGTTTCGATATGGATGAAAACACAAACCGAATAGTTGCTCTTTCAGCCTCGGATAATTTAATGAAGGGAGCTGCAGGTTCTGCCGTGCAGAACATGAATCTAATGTGTGGGTTCAGTGAAACTGATGGACTCAGGTATACACCATTAACACCGGTATGATTGTCATAAAGTTTGGTGGAAGTGTTCTCTATGAATTGCATCCATCAATATTTGATGATATTCGCCAAATTTCGCAAAAAGAGAAACTAGTGGTGGTTCATGGTGGAGGAAATGAAGTAACCAATATCGCTACAAAGCTTGGAAAGGAACAGAAATTTATCGTTTCTCCCAGTGGTATAAGAAGTAGATTCACCGATAAGGAAACGGCTGAAATTTACACTATGGTAATGTCTGGAAAAATAAACAAAATAATAGTCAGAATGCTAGTCCAGGCAGGCATAAGAGCGGTGGGGATTTCCGGAATAGATGATAACATGTTGAAGGCAGTAAGAAAAACAAAGCTGACAGTGCTAAATGAAAAAGGGCGCAAAATGATTATTGAAGGAGGATATACTGGAAAAATAAATTCTGTTGATACGTCTCTTTTGAACACTCTCACTGAAAGAGGCTTTGTTCCTGTGGTATCCCCTATAGCAATGAGCGAAGAATATGAATTTTTAAATGTCGATGGCGACAGGGCCGCTGCTTACATAGCCGGAAATCTAAAGGCAGATAAGGTCATTTTTTTAACTAATGTAAACGGCTTACATTTAGAAGACAAACTGGTGAAAAAACTTACCAGAGACGAGGCAAAAGAGCAGTTGCCGAAAATAGGATTTGGAATGGAAAAAAAGATATTGGCTAGCACAGAAGCCCTATTGATAGGCGCTAAAGAAGTGATAATATCGTCAGGTAAGGTATCTAACCCGATTACGTCTGCAATAAATCATACAGATTGTACGGTGATCTCGAATTGAATCTTAATGAAGACGCATTTTTGATAAATCTATATCAAAGATTTCCTGTTACTATCGATAGAGCCCAAGATGCAACAATTTGGGACACATCAGGAAAGGAATACATTGACTGTATGGGCGGATATGGGGTCGCTATCATAGGACATTGCAATAAAGATGTCATTAATGCAATAACATTGCAAATAAACAGGCTCATGGTATGCCATATGTCTACCTACAATGATAGCAGACTAGAATTTCTGTCAAAGTTAAAATCTGTAGCGCCTGATAACCTCGGGAAGATTTTCTTTAGCAATAGTGGAGCTGAATCTATAGAAGCTGCATTAAAATTCTCACGAAAATTTTCACAAAAAAATGGAGTTATTTCCATGTATGGTGGTTATCACGGGAAAACGTTTGGTGCACTGTCTGTCACGTATAACGCAAAATATCGCAAGTCGTTCAATCCTTTGTTAGATGGAGTAAAATTTGTTCCTTTTGGAGATATATCTTCTCTTACGGATGCCATAGATGAAAGTATTGGTACAGTGATCGTAGAACCAATTCAAGGAGAATCTGGGATAATTATGCCGCCAGAACATTATGTGAAGGCAGTGAGAGAAGTATGTACAGAAAAAAACCTAGTATTGATATTTGATGAAATTCAGACCGGCCTTGGACGAACAGGAAAAATGTGGGCCGGCCAAAATTGGAACGCTGTTCCTGATATAATGTGTGTAGCAAAGGGGGTGGCTTCTGGAGTTCCTGCTGGTGTAACATTTGTTAAGGAGGAAATTGCCAACTGTATGAACGTAGGAGAACATTCTTCAACCTTTGCTGGAAATCCGATTGCATGCTCGGCAGGAAGTGCCACTATTGATACAATAATAAAAAAAGACTTACCCTCAAGAGCCTCAGACACAGGAAGGTATTTCAAAGATAAGCTAATTGAATTGAAGGAAAAGCATCCCATAATAAGAGATGTCAGAGGCATGGGAATGATGCTTGCCCTAGAATCACGGTTCGATGTCAAAGATATATTGATGGATGGTATAAAAAATGGGCTTTTGATGTTATACTCTGGAAGAACTGTAATACGGCTACTTCCACCTTTAGTTATGAAGAAGGAGCAAGTGAGCAGAGCTGTTGAAATAATGGATGATATCTTAAGTGAAGAGGAGAAGAGGCGTAATGTCCAAAGATAATGAATTTGACCAGCGAATCTTAGAGATTTTGCGATTGGATTCAAGAAAATCATTTGTAGATATTGGAAAGGAGCTGGGATTATCGGAATCTGCAATAAGACGAAGGATTAAGAATTTAATTGATAATGGGACTATATCGAGATTTACGATTGAAGAAAATTCTAGCAAGAAAACTAGCGCAATAACTTTGCTTTCTGTCAGCTCTACAACTGACACAAATTCAGTTGCTTCTAAATTGCAAGACATAGTTGGTGTTAAGGTTATTTATGAAATAACTGGACAATATGATGTAGCCGTGATTCTATCAGCAGACTCTATAAACGAAATCAATAGTAGTATTGACGAAATAAGAAGAATACAGGGTGTCTCAAATACGGATACAGTGATAATACTGAGAACGCTTACCTAGCAGTTTTTGCACAATAGCCGAAAAGATTTATATTCTATTCGAAATAATGTTTTATTCAGCATAAATGTCACTAATTTCAGATGATCCTAACCATTTTGCGAACATGTACAATAAAACAATAACGAATAAAGAGATAAGGATACTTGATTCAACACTGCGTGAAGGAGAGCAGCATCCTGGAGTTTCGTTTACAATCAAACAAAGAATACAGATTGCCTGGCTGTTAGATTCGTTTGGTGTGAACCAAATCGAAATAAGTCCCGTTGTATCGCATGATCATTTCGAAGCGACCAAGACAATTATCAGACAGGGGCTAAAGGCAGACATTTTGGCTCATGTGAGAGCCCTAAAATCAGATGTAGAAGTCGCAATTGACTGTAATGCAACATGGGTCGCAACATATATGGGAATCTCGGACATTCATCTTGCCACAAAGCTGAAAATCTCGAGAGAAGAAGCCAAAGTTAGAGCTCTTGAAGTTGCAGACTTTATAAAATCACATGGATTGAAATCTCGTTTTACTATGGAAGACGCAAGCAGAACGGATCCATTATTTCTGATTGAAATGTGCAAAGAAATGAATTCTCGAGGAATCGAAAGAATAAGCATTCCCGATACTGTAGGAATAATGCGCCCGCAAGGAATGTACAACCTGGTAAAGATGGTACATGATAATATTGACACAAGTATTTCATCGCTAGACGTACATTGCCATAATGACGTAGGCCTTGCACTCGCTAATGCACTTGCAGGATGCGAAGCTGGAGCCAATCAAATTCACACAACCATAGACGGATTCGGTGAAAGAACTGGAATTCCATCTCTAGCCGAGACAGCGGTTGCTTTATCCGTCATTTATGGAATGCCAAATGATTTTAGATTGCACATGTTAAAAGATCTTTCAAGAACAATTGCAGATTACACACACATTGAAACACCAGAATCCAAGCCAATAGTTGGAGAAAGTGCTTATAAACACAAGGCAGGCACGCACCTAGCTGCGATTTTGCAGAATCCATCGGCATATGAAATTCTTGAACCTCATCTAGTGGGAAACAGGAGAAAAATAGTCTTTGGTGAGCTTGCAGGAAAAAATGGTGCAGCATATTTGCTTTCTCTCTTGGGACTTGAATCATCAAAAGTTGAGGCCGAAAAAATGGCCAAAGGTTTGAAAGAATTACGTATGGGTGATATATTGGAGTTATACCTTGACGAAAGATTAGAAAGAAAAATACTTAACGATGCATTATCAAAGTAGAGGAGATAGTAATGATAAAATGTACTGAATGTGATGCAGAAATCAAAATTCCTAGTGATGCCATGGAAAACGAAATTGTGACGTGTCCTGATTGCGGCGCAAGTTATGAATTAATCAAGTCAAACGATGGGTTTGCCATCAGACCTGCACAGTCTGTCGGAGAGGATTGGGGAGAGTGAAAGGGAATAACAACAAAACTTCCTTTTTCATTCTTTATGACCAACTAAGATGGGAAGAAAAATCGTTAATCAAAGCTGCGAAAAAAAGAGATATCAATCTAGACGTTATAAATTGTAGAGAAAATTCGATTGAGCTCGACAAGGATAAATCCATCTATCGTGACGACATTATCTTGCAGAGATGTGTGAGCTATTATAACAATCTGCATTCGACTGCTGCTTTTGAGGGACTTGGAGCAAAAGTGATTAACTCTCTTTATACCGCCATAATGTGCGGAAATAAATTGTTCACTCATATGGAATTGTCAAAATCAGGGATAGCCATTCCCAAAGCTTTTTGTGCATTTTCGAATCAATCTGCTATGAGTATCCTAGATAAGAACGGTTATCCAAAGGTTATCAAACCTGTGGTTGGCAGTTGGGGAAGGATGATAGCGCTATTGAAGGATAAAGAAGCAGCAGAAGCGGTAATTGAGGACAGAGAGCATATGTACCCACTTTATCATGTATTTTATTTTGAGGAGTTTGTGAAAAGACCCCCAAGAGACATTAGAAGCATAGTAGTTGGAGATAAAGTGGTTGCTGCAATCTACAGATACTCAGGAAACAATGAATGGAAAACAAATATGGCGCTTGGTGGAAAGGCAGAAGCCTGTAAAATAACCAACGAAATGGAAGATATTTGTTTAAGAGCAGCAAAGACCATGAAAGGGGAGATTTTGGGAGTAGATTTAATGGAAAGTGATGATAATGGTTTGCTTGTTCATGAAGTAAACAATACTACAGAATTCAAGAATACTGTAAGGGTTACCGAAGTTGATATTCCTTCTCTTATTATAGATCATCTTGTAAACTCGAATAAGTAATTAGCAAAATTGATCTCTTCTGCGTATGCCATTGAATTATTGAAAAAGGCTCTTGAAATATACACGCCATCAAGATCAGAAGCACAGCTTGCCAACTTGATTAAGCAAAAATGTTTGGATGATTTAGGATTTGAAAGAGTTAGTATAGATAGTGTGGGAAATGTGATAGCAACTAAAGGAAGTGGAGATCCAAAAATTCTTTTATGCGGACACATGGACACTGTACCGGGACAGATACCAGTTAGGATTGATTCGGGATATCTTTTTGGCAGAGGAGCTTCAGATGCAAAAGCTCCACTCATATCCATGCTTCTTGCGTGCTCGGAATTCAAGCAAAGGGGAACGATAATTTTTGCGGGAGTCGTAGATGAGGAAGGGAACGCTACTGGAATTAAGGAATTGGTCAAAAATAAGTTGTCCGTTGACTACGCAATTTTTGGCGAACCAAGTGGAATTAATAAGATTACTGTAGCGTATAAAGGAAGACTCGCCTTAAGACTTACCTGCGATGTCATTGACAGTGCTCATGCAAGCGCACCGTGGCTATCAAAGAATTCTATTGAAGAAGTATATGAAGTGTGGAAAATGCTTAGTAACGAAATTTCATGCAAATATAACAAGACTGATAAAAAGAGTGAATCTGTAACTCTCAGTCTCACCGAAATTTCAGGTGGTTCAAGTCATAATGTTACACCTCAAAAATGTAAGATTACCATTGACATTAGAGTACCAAACGGAATAAAGTGCCTGGAAGTTTTGGATTCCCTGGACAAATCTATAGAGAAAATTTCTCAAATACGGAAAGCGAAAGTTACCTATCGAATTGAGGACATGACAGAACCCTTCAAAGCGGATCATTCATCGCCAATAGTCAGAGCTCTTTCATTATCAATATTAGACGTTTGTAAAATACGCCCCATACTGCTCAAAAAGACAGGAACAGGGGATATGAATGTGCTTGGAAATTCACTAAATATACCTGTTGTGACTTACGGACCAGGTGAACCACATGTTTCACATTCAAAGGACGAAAGAGTGGAGATACAATCGTATCTAACAAGTATAGAAATTTACAATAGGGCTCTTTTTCACACATCAAGACTACACCATAATAAGAGGGCCAGCAGTACCAAATGAATAGTTAATATGTTGTATTTGCTTGGAACCGGAATCTATAATACTTTTGAAACGAGCAATTCGATTGAAATATTGAAAAATTGTGATAGAGTGTACGTCGAGAAATTCACCTCACCGCTTTCCGGCAACTTTATCAAAATTCTCAAGTCAGCCATAGGACCCAAAAAAAAAATCGAATTTGTAAAAAGGTGGTTTGTAGAAGATGGAAGACAATTATTGGAAGAATCGAGGACTTTAAATGTTGGACTGATAAGCTATGGAGATCCGGCCATAGCAACAACCTTCACGGAATTGAGAATAAGGGCGATAAAAAATAACATACAAGTGAAAGTCCTACATGCCGCTTCAGGTATAACTTCTATTGTGGGCGAATGCGGCTTGCAGATCTACAAGATAGGAAAATCGGTTACAATAATGGAAGAAAAGCAATCGGCAGTAAGCGTATATGGTACTGTTTTTGGCAATCTAAACCTGAATTGTCATACAATTATTCTAACTGAGTATAGGCAGTGTGAGGATGGTTCAGAATTTTTCTTGAAACCAAGTCACGTATTCTCAAAATTACTCGAAGTCGAAAAGGACATTAAATATGGAATTGTTTCAGAAGACACATTCTTAATTGTAGCTTCTAGAATTGGCTGCGATGACCAAAAAATTTTTAGTGGCAACATCAAATCCCTTTTAGCTGTTGATTACGGCAAGGGGCCTCATTCTATCATATTTCCAGCCAAGCTGCATTTTACAGAGGAGGAAGCAATAATAAATTTGACCGAGGTTTTGGACAAACCCTCGGACAACACGGAGAGGCTTGAAAATATTTCCACTCAAATGATAAACAAGTACGAACCAATGATCCGAAATGAAATTAAACAAGTCAGAGAATCTATTGGTTCTAAAAGTGAAAGTAAGGTCCAATTGGAATTGCTTGAAAATGCAGAATATTATTTGGATGATGCAATTCAATTCTTGAGGCAAGGAAGGATGGAGCTGGCCGTTTTGTCGGTTGGATATGCAGATGGCTTGGTTGATGCTTTAAAGCAAATATTAGAAGGCAAGTAATATGAGTAGAAATCTAAATTCGAAATGCTCTACCCCCATGGGATAATTTTTAGGTGAAAATTGATAAATTTACTAAAAAATAGTAATAAACATTCAAGCATCCAACATAATCAGGTTGATTATTTATCATAAGTGTTGCTTTTTATCTTATATTTATTGTCACATATCATTAGATTTCATAATTTTTTTATAAGGGTTAAGTAAACAATAGTCATGAACAATTCAAGTTATTTAGTCGCTGCCATTTTAAATGTTTTGGCGTTTATTTTGACTGTTAATGTTGGCTTTGCCCAGGTAAGTTATAGGACAGATTTGGTGGGCGAAGCTGAAGTTCCTCCACTTTTCAGCGAATCTACTGGTAGCGCTCTTATTGCTGGTAACGATAGTAGTCTCAAATTCCAGATAAATGTTACATCGTTAGACAAAGTTACAAGCGTATCCCTGTACAAAGGCGATGATTCAGAAAATGGACAAGTACTTGTATCATTATTAAATTCAACAGAACCATCAGGATTAGTTGAAGGTAAACTGGTAGAAGGAACAATAAATTCTTCGAGTATTTTGGCCCCCCTAGCCAACCTGACTACTAATGTCACATTGAACTTACCATCTTCTGGAAATTTGACGAATCTGAGATCAACTGTACCAGCTCCTGGAAATATGACTAATCTAACATCAGCTGTACCAGCTCCTGGAAATATGACTAATCTAACATCAGCTGTACCAGCTCCTGGAAATATGACTAATCTAACATCAGGTTTTGGAAATATGACAAATCTGACATCAAATTCTGGAAATATGACATCACCAGCTGCCCCGGTTAGTAAATTGGATGCATTGATTGACTTGATGAATCAAAATATGACGTATATCAATATTCATACTTTCCAATTCCCGGAAGGAGAGCTGAGAGGTACACTCGTACCAACGAATTCAACGGGTTAAGCGCGCTTTAATCACAATTTTTTCAAAACCCTATTGAATGTTGCCTC
>JASKBU010000060.1:0-4884 GCA_033272285.1 Nitrososphaeraceae archaeon | reverse complement strand
TAATGCCACTTCGGCTCCTGAAAACGAAAACGGAAATGAAAACCAAAGTGCTGTGTCTGGTATTAATGCCACTTCGGCTCCTGAAAACGAAAACGGAAATGAAAACCAAAGTGCTGTGTCTAATACTGCTCCTTCTCTAGCTTCTAATGAGACAGACTAGACAAGATAACCCATACTCTAACCTGCCAAATCCAATAACAGAACTAAAAGAGGTACCCATGTGACGTGAATAGCTGTAGAATTTCAGTGTCCAATGGCCACTGGTAACCTGGATCTTGTCTACAATCAATCGATTTAATTGGAAAAGATTGACATGGGCTCGGAGGGATGAAGCACAAATTTTTCTTTGAAAGAGGATTAAGATACCTCCAAAATAACTCTTCTTCTATTTATTCACTTACAAACCATTGTAAGAAAGAGTATGTAGAACGATCTTTTTCTTTTTCAGCAACTTCTACTAAATTGTTAATAAGTTTGGTAACTTACGCTAGTATCATCTACTATTCGTCCAGTTTGAGGATAAAAGCTGCATCCTTATATGATCTACAAAATTAGACAATATCCTCGATCCAGTAACATTGAACTTTTTATTATTTGGGTCTAATGTATATATCTGGTATAAAAATCTAAGGAGCGCGATTCTTGGCGAGAGCAAACTCCCTAGGATCCAATAAGTTAAATTCCTCAAGAAAGGAATCCCAAGATAGTTCACGTAAATCTATCTTAGTTTTTCTCACTTTGTCCAAATTATTAATCCCTTTTTTAAAGCGTTCTGTACTCATCACTAATCCATAGTAGTCTCTTACTCTTTCTAATGTAGTCTTATAATGCTCTTTAATTCCTGATGCCGTAGCATCACTTATCAACGCTACATCATATCCTATGTTAAATCCCTCTCTTAATGATGTCTCTACACAAATTGAAGTATCGATTCCAGCAAAAACTAGGAAGTTGATGCCTTCGCTCTGAAGCCATACCCGTAATTCTGTATCTTGGAAAGCTGAATCTCTCCGTTTGATAACTACATGGTCATTCTTTTTTGGCTTTAGCTTATCAAGCGTAACTCCATCCCATGTTCCTCTTATACAGATAGGAAACCTAAGTCGCTCTTGCCTTGATTTTGGTAGAAAGTTATGGATTTTTGTCAACAGGTCAATTCCGCTAGCCTCCTTGACTGCTTCGGTATAAAAAATAGGAATTTCTTTACTCCTGCAGAATTCGATTAGATTCTTCAGCTTTGGTATTATCTTTCTGTAATTTGAGGTGTTCATGCCTAATTTATGATATGAACCACCTTTGCTAACAAAACCATTCTGCATATCTACAACGATTAAGGCAGGTACAACTTTACGTCCTGATGGGAAATTGACTTGGAACATTTTCTGTGCTCGTTATAAATTTCAAAATATATAAGCATATTCTCCTACAGATCACAACATGCTACTGTTCTGAGCTTGTGCCAACTCCATGAATAAATGAATAACAGTTATTTTCAAGAAAGAAAAATAAATAAAATTGGTTGATGCCCGTATTTGGAGGACTAAGCACCAGCCTATCATCTCTTCAGCCTTGGATCATTTCTTAATTGATGATAGATTATTTTAGGCGAAAATTTTATTTAAATTTTCTAATATTAAATTCAATCCTACTTTACTTGATGACTTACAACGTAGGTGTTTACTTAAATGGTAAAAAAAAGGAAGTTGAGTCAGCGTAATTATTGTCCTTCTTTCAGAGACTGTAGGTTCATCAACTGTTGCAACGCATACAATGCGTCAAGGGTCTTAACAGCTTCCTTTGGGTCTTGCATTGCTTTGATCTTTCCAATGGCGTCCTTTACCTTCGAGTCTTGTTCTATACCGGACAAAGTTGGATTATCTTGTTTCAAGACCTTAATCCATTGATCTACATTCGCTCCCTTAGTCTGGTTTCCCTGGGTCTCATTCCCCTGAGCGTTCACTGCCTTCATTGTCGGTATGGCGAGAAACGCCCCTGATAAAAGTACTGTTGCTACTACGGTTAGCATTCCTAATTGTTTATTCACAATAATGTAATTAGTAATAATACTATAAATTACTATAATCCATTGGGTGCATCTCTCCGCAACAAAAACTCATAAAGTGAATTACCCTGGTCGTTAAAACCACTTTTCGAATTAATATTGTCACTTTGTTATTTCAATATGGAATGATTTAATCATATCTTCAACCAGCTGGAAGAGATTCAGAGAAGTAAAAAGAATAGAAAGACTTATCTGGACAAGCTTTATTATGGGATTTTAATGAAATGGGCTTTTATGTATACTATAGTGGCTACTCTGGCAGTAATTGCAACGTCTTTTGTCGTCACGCAACAAATTCAAGCCCAGGAAGGCAAAATGATTATAACATTCCTCTCAGGAAAAGACGAAGTTCCTCCGACTGAATCTGATGCCACTGCTTGGGCTAAATTCCAGTCTGTTGACAATGATTCACATTTGTCATATGGGGTCAGTATAGTTGGACTGAAGGAAATAACAGGAGCTCATATACACAAGGGAAGTGAAGGACAAAATGGTGATATTGTAGCCGTTTTATCAGAAGCTAAATCTGCTGAAGTAGGAGGGAATGAGACTATCTCGTTAAAGGGAAATATAACAAAAGATGGTCTACAGGGTCCTTTGGAGGGTAAGGAAGTTTCCGATCTTGTAAGTCTAATGCGCAATGGAAGTGCCTATGTAAACGTACATACTAATGAATATAAGGATGGAGTTATCCGTGGTCAGATTGGCTAACCTTCACCACTTTCATTATTGAATTTTAATTATTTCCTCTTTTGCAGCATTTGTAAGAGATTTTCTTGTCCTGCCTTTAACATTGTTTAACAACCAACCGCAGTAACTCTCAAATCTTGTTTTATTTACAGCAACTTTCAATTGATTCATCTACTGAGCTTTAAATTTAGAGTCAAAACTTCTAATTCTGTGTGTGGTTCACAATATAAAACGATGTATAGTGAATCCTAGATTTAGGTACTAACTGCAGAAATGTAAATAAACAAAATGTTTGTGTGCTTTCTAAATCACCATAAAAGCGTTGAAAATATATTATTATTTAATTACTTTCATTTGCGCAAGTATCCTCTTTACTAGTTCTTTGTTTCTTTCTGCGTAAACTGGAGATTCAACGTCAATCCAGTCGATGTGACTGGAAATAGGATAAGAATACAACCCAAAACCAAGCGATGGTAATTTGGCAAGGATATCAAAAGATAGATCTATGCTGTTACCAATTATTGAACTATCTCTTTGGTTGTGTATGATTGAGAACAAAGTATTACTAAAAATATATATTCCAAGAGTCTCGGGTAGATCTAATTTTGTAAATGGTTTTTCAGTAAATTCCATAATTCTGTTGGCTTCATTTGGATCGCATACAATCCTACCCGTTTCTTCTCTCCGGTAATCCCTTGTCACAACCATTCCTATCATGTTTTTTCCACGATTTTTTTGACTTTCATTTAAAAATTTGTATTGTTTGACAAAGCTATCCATATCCAGTGCACACATATTATCAGCAAACCATACAATAAAGGACTCGTCATTTCCAATCTCTGTTTCTGCATTCAATATCGCACCTCCAGTCCCATTTTTTTTATCTTCTACAAACTTAATCTGTTTACCTACGATCCTTTCCTTTCCTTCAAAATAATTAATAATCTGTTTTCCATGCTCATCGAATTCACATACAATAACGAAATTGTCTATCTCTGGGAACCTTGCAAGGTATCTTACTATATGATCTATGATCGGTCGTCCGTCTAGAGAGATCATTGGTTTTGGTGTGTATTGAGAAAAAGGCTTCGCTCTGCTGCCACTGCCACCTGCAATCAATAACACTTTCATGTATCACCCTCACCTGTCATATCATGATTCCGTGCCACTCAAATATTCTTATCGGCTTAGCCCGTAATGCCAAATTCTAACAATTATCTAGACTATTTCATGCGTGACAAGATTTTCAAATTAACTATCTGCAAGTATGTTTCATATTTTAAAAACTGTCTACTCCAAAGTGGAAAACGTTACCATTATGAATGAGGCAGTATTTCACAAGATGTTAGATTAGAATGAGAATCATACTATGTATATATTCCTAAATGAATATCTTGCGACTACGTCTTTTTTCGTTCAAACCTCTTGCGAATCATAGATACGAAGTATGCGATCATCATCAAAAATAATGAAAAACCGAAAGCAGAAACCAACGAAACTCCACCCAGCGAGGACTAGCCTACGGACGTATCTATGACTACAGACACCACGACACCACGACACCACGACTCCAAGTATAATGTGTTTATCATCCATTTATTACGGCTTAAGTATTTGATAGTAAATTAAAGTAGACACAATTGAGGCGACGATGAGTGCGGCTATACCACCTATTATTAATAGCGTTCCACTTCTCATTACCATGTCCAAGTCGCACTACTATTTACGCTTTTTGTCTTGTAAAGGCAATTCGGTAACATCAAGATCCTCAACATAATGAGGATATGTTTCGAGAACGAATGAAATTCGGTGTACTGTCTATGAAAATAGCACTATCTGTCTTGGTTTCTCTCAGCGTACTAAATTTATGGCAATTTCCTTGAATGAATAAAAATCTTGTTAGATTGGGTTTTGAAATACAATTTTGAAATGGGAATAAAGTAAATAGCAAGTCGCGGGTATATTCTCACATTTGTCACAAAAGGACGCAGATACATTTCTTGATTTAGGTTGGATAGTGGACTCGCAGTTACATCCAATTTGTTGTATCCAGTCTAAGGAGAGACCTGACTATTCGGATATGGTCCGTATTCCAACCAAGAAGATGGACAAGCATACGGTAATAATAGCTC
>JASKBU010000059.1:0-43069 GCA_033272285.1 Nitrososphaeraceae archaeon | reverse complement strand
GAGAACAAATAATTCCAAAGATAAAAGACAATATTCAATATTTTGAATAGCTTAGACTAATTGTGAATATAAATAAGTTTCAAGCCGCTTGTACGTATTATTAGTAATATCATCTTATTACATTTTTTCGATTATTATCAGAAATCCTAATAGGAATTATAGAGTTTTAAGGAGTATTAGTCCTATTCTTCTTATGGCTAACGAAGATCAAGTTGAAAATGGCAAGAAGATAATTGACTCGGAAATCACAAAAGTTATCTTGAATTCTTCCTTAATAGAATCTGGTGGATGTGCATCATGCCACGTATTGTTCGAACTCGTTGATGCCCTGTCATTGAACGAATCTGATGCTGGAGATTTATTATCCCAAGTATTGTATGAAAATCCAGAATTAAATGAAAGATTTATTGAAATGATAGAAAAAATTCACATGAAGGAAAGACTTATGGGAGTTCAATTTTCGATTAAGAGCAGGGAAGCGAAGGACAGATACGTCGACGCAAACATCAAAAATGTTATATCCGAATTATCCATCGATATCAAGAACTATGGGCTAGAATTAGTCGTGAGGAAATTGTTATTGTCATTAATTTCCGTACAGCTAGCTCAAAATATTGGCGTAGACCATCATGCAGCAACCGAGGAGCTCTACTACTACATGAAAAAGAGCGAAAACACTAATGAGGTTGTGAATGAATTCATCAGCAAGTTATCAGTAAGATATTTAAAATAAACCACGGTAATTATTCATAAAGGATTCATATCTTAATTTAATGCTGTTCGAGTTTTCTTTTGACAGTCGGAGTATCAATTAGCTGAAAATATCCTAAAAGTCAAAAACATAATAAATAGTTTCTATTTTCTCAATCTATGGATTATTCAAAGCTATGTGAATCTATATTCAACTTGAACGACGATGTAAGATACGTAGCAGTCATCGATGATGCAGGATTACCTATTGCTGGAGGTATGAGAGGAGGCATAAATTCTATTATGGATGAAAACAATGAAGAGTTATACCTAACGCATACAGCATTGCGTAAATCTATGAGAGAAAGATTTGACAGTACTATGGGCAGATCAAGGTTTGCCTACGTCGAGAGAGAAAAGATATCGATTCTGACATTTTACATGAATAAGTATATCTTACTTGTTACAATGGAACCAAATATTAATTCACATACTTCAATTGACATAGCAGAAGACATATTGGAAATGATAAATGGAAAGAGACAGTAATCTATCTTGGTACCTATCATAGTACAATACGGCATTTTCTTGTCCCAAAGTTTATTTCAGTAATTTTTAATTGTTTAATTTAGATACCAGTTTTTCCATAATAATCCTTGTATTAGATTTATTTGGAACTGTGGTTTTTGCCGCAACGGGTGCACTCAGAGCGATAGAACACAAGTACGATATTGTGGGAATAATAATTCTTGCAACTGTAACGGGGATATTTGGTGGAGTAATGCGAGATACTATATTGGGTATTTTCCCTCCGAATAATTTTTCAGATACTATTCATATTGTTATGACTACAATAACTGCAATTATCATTTTTCTTCTTTATCATAGAACAAAAAAATATGAAAACTTGTTCAATATCTTTGACGCTGTAGGACTGGGTGTATTTACTTTTACAGGTGCTTCCATTGCTTACTCTCTGTTTAGTTCAAACATGGTATTAATCGTTATTTCAGGTCTGATAACAGCTTTTGGAGGAGGAATTCTAAGAGACGTATTTGTAAGAGAACCTCCGATTGTTTTCACCAAAGAAGTGTACGCGGTAGCCAGCTTCATAGGCGTTATTATATTCCTTATATTAGTAGACATAAAACTGCAATTTGAATATACAGCTATTGCTGTAATTCTAGTTACTACAGGTGTCAGATTAATATCCATAAAATTACACTGGAATTTACCAAAGGTAAAGACATAAATTAATTTTAACAATCTTTCTATCTATAGAATTCAAAATAGTTCTAAAGGACGACATGACCATGAATAGTTTAGAATTTCTTTATGCTATAAGTTACTAATTACTCATATTTTTATCAAAATTTTGCCCAGTTGCTGTCTACTTTCTAACATGGTATGAGCTTTCTGTACTTCAGATAATTCATATACAGAATCAACTCTTGGCAAGATCTTTTTCTTACTGACAAATTTAATTAATTCTAACAACTCTGATTTTGAGCCTATTAAAATGCCAAATAATTGGATTTGCTTTGAATAAAAAGTTCTGATTTGAAAATTTGCAATATTTCCTGATGTGGTACCACATAATGCAATTTTCCCACCCTTTCGAACACAGTTAATACTCGTGGCAATAGTCTTCTGACCTGGATTATCTACAACACCATCCACTCCTAATCCACCCGTTATTTTTTCTACTTCTAGTGCTACTTCTTTTTTCTCTCGATTTATTACATTATCAGATCCAAGACTGCGTGCGAAGTTGAATTTAGAATCATCTGACACACTAGTTATGATTTTTATCCCTAATGCTTTTGCAATTTGGATCACAGCCATACCAAGACCTCCTGTGGCACCGTATACTAATAGAGTATCATCTTTTTTTAGTTGTAGTTTTTTAAAAATATTCCACGCAGTCAAATATGAAATTGAGAGTGTAGCAGCTTGCTCATCACTTATTTCATCAGATATGGGCACGATATTTGTTTTGGGAACAACCACATATTCGGCATAACCACCATTATAATTACTTAAACCTCCAATTATTGAAAAATCTCTACAAATCGTTTCATTCCCATTCCTACAATGATTACAATGATTACAGCTTATTCCAGGATATACGAGAACCCTTGTTCCTCTAGGAAACTGGTCAAAATCTCCCTCCAATGACCCTACAATATCGCTTCCGCAAATATGAGGAAAGGTGATAGGCATACCTGGAATCCCAATCCTTGTCCAAATATCAAGATGATTTAGGCCACAGTATTTTATCTTAATTAGACTCTCCGAGGAAGTTGGTACTGGAGTAGGAAAATCTTCCACATATTTTAAAACCTCGACAGGACCATGACCATATATGGGAACAGCTTTCATAAAAATACCTTACACCTAAGTTAATCTTGGATATTGTGCATTTCCTTTAGATCATGTTTGAATTGAGATAATTCTTTCGGAATCTCAGTTTTTATAGGATCCCTTAGTGAATATCGCTTACCATCTTCATTTATAGATTCTCTTTTTTTAGTCCAAATTAGTGAATTAAAATCGATAATAGCTTTGGTATATTTGAGCATATCTTCATAGTCATTATTCTCAATAGGTAACCTCTTTAAATGAATACTTTCTTCATAATATACCGTCCACAATTTATCTGTGATAAAGGGACATATAGGAGCTAAAAGTAACAATATAACTGAAAAACACTTATGGAGAGCATATAATGCTGAATTTCTACTATTCGGATCTTTATCATTATATGCACGTGACTTTACCAATTCAAGGTAATGAGATGCGAATATATTCCAAGTGAATTCTCTTATGTGTGAAGCAGGAATGAAGAAATTATATTCCCTATAACCTTTTATACATTCAGTTACTAAATTTGATAATTCCGCTATGATCCATTTATCCGAAGGTAATAAATCGGATTCATATGAAGGAATGAATTCAAAGGAAGACACAAACCTTCCTATATTCCATAGTTTGGTCAAAAATTTCTGTGCTTCTACTATCTTTTGCTCCGAGCATCTAAAGTCTTGGCCATGGTTTGCTTCCGTTGCAGACCAAAATCTAAAAGTATCTGCTCCATGCTTAGTTATTATCGGAAAAGGATCAATTACATTCCCCTTACTCTTACTCATCTTTTCTCCATACTCATCAACACCATATCCCATAATCCAGACTTCACTCCAAGCAAGATTCTCTGTTAATTGATAACATCGTAACATTGTGTAGTAAAGCCATGTTCTTACAATGTCTTTAGCTTGTGGTCTTATTTGTGTCGGAAATGTTTTTACAAAAAAATCATCATCCCTGTTATATTTTGTTACAAATAAAGGTGATATGCTGGAATCCATCCAAGTATCAAAAGTCCTTTCATCTCCAGTAAATTTGTCGAATCCACATTTAATACATTTATCAATGGGTGCTTTATCTTTCCACGGTCTATAATATTTTCCAGGTTCAGGCAATATCGGTTCCTTACAATTGTCACAATACCAAATTGGAATTTCGGTTCCGTAAAATCTCCTCCTGGATATGGGCCAATCTATCGCAACAGAATCTAACCAATTGAATAATATTTGCCTGTGCGCCTCCGGATAAAACTTCAGAGAAGATGAAAATTCTCTAAGTTTAGGAAGAAATTCAAGTTGTTTTATGTAATAATCCTGCATTGGGACTATTTCTACTGGAGATTTACTTCTTTCGCACATTGGTATTTTATGGAGGATTGTTTCTTCCTTTTCGACGTAATCGTTATTTTTCAAATCTTCAATAATTGTTTTTCTGGCGTTATCTATAGTTAAGTTAGCATAATTTCCTCCATTTTCACTAATCTTACCATATTGGTTAACTGAGACAATTTCCTTTAATCCCAACTCTCTAAATACTTGTACATCATTAAGATCTCCGTAGCTGCAAACCATTACGGCTCCCGATCCAAAATCTGATTTCGCAGAATGATGCGGTAAAATCTTTACTTCTCTATTAAATATTGGAAGGATAGCCTCATTATTATGTAAATTCTCATATCTGGTATCGTTAGGGTTTACTATAATGCACTGGCATGCAAAAATTAATTCAGGTCTAGTTGTAGCAACAATAAGATAACCGTTTTCATTTTTTAATTTAAACTTCAAATATACAAGCGTCGTTTTTTTTTCTTCATAAGTTATTTCTGCATCGGCGATTGTAGTTCCGCAACTCGGACAATAATTGTTAGGCCTATTGGAGGAATAAACAAGTCCCTTTTTCCATAGATAGATGAATGTACTTTGAGTTAATGCACGATATTCATTTGAATCCGTCCTGTAATACTCTTCAAAATTTGCACTCAGACCGATACTTTTCATAATTTGGATCATTTCTTTTTCAAGATCATCAAGTGATGTTTTACAAAGATTAAGGAATTCTTCCCTGTCGGTCTGTCGCATCCGGATCTTGTGTTTTTTTTCAGTGTAAATCTCTACAGGAAGTCCATTTCTGTCTATGCCTATTGGAAAAAATACATTATTTCCGAGCATTCTAGCTGTACGCGCTATCATGTCGATTTGTGCATAATGTGCAGCAGCTCCTATGTGCCATGGTCGTCCGGATGGATAAGGAGGAGGAGTGTCAATAACAAAATTATTCTTATCAGATACCTTGAATTCATAGATTCTTTCTTCATTCCATTTTTTAGATATTACATTTTCAATATTCGAATTCCATATTTTTTCGTCAATTTTTTGTTGCATGTTTAGGTTAGAACTAATCCACTAGTAGGGTTCTATTTAAGTTCATGCTTCAAAAAGATTGGTTCGAAATAAATGCGAACTTGCATTCAAAAGAAAGGAATTAGTAGTATCAAAGGAAAAAATTTCTTTTCATTTTATATTCGCGAGAATATGGGCGCCCTTATTTACACCCTCATAAATATAAACGCCCAGCGCCTCTATATTTGGGGGCATTTTTGAAGACAACAATTTTATTATTATCGAAGAAAGATTTTCGACCGTCGCTTCTCCAGGCATAAGAAAGGTTGTATCCTTGGGAAGCTGCAGATTAAAAAATCCACGAGGACCATCAAACGAGATGTAGTAATGTATGCTATCTTCTTTGTAAACGTATTCCTTGTTGATAAAAAACTTGTGATCCAGTATTGAAAGGGTGTCTTTGATAATCTTTTTTGCTTCACTAAAATCAATTACAAGGTTGTTTACCATTTTTCCGATTATCTCTACCATTACAGTGGAAGTGTGTCCATGTAGAATTGAACATTTTTCAACTAGAGGCAAAATATGAGCATAGTCAAATGCCAATGACGAATCCTCCAAAAAAATAGATCCTATCTGGTCTTTCTCAGAATCAATAAATGATATAGTTTCAAAATCGTCTGATTTGACACCAAATTTTGATTTACCGATAGCTATGATATCAAGATCGGGATTATTCTTTTTTATTTCATCGAATTTATCCAGATCTTTCTCGGAGTCTAAAATCTCAATGAATTTGTTTTCAACCTTAAAATCAACTGGTACTTCTCTACCGTTTGATAGTTTTATCAAAAAGTTGTATTGATAGTCTTGCTCTAAAAATGAAAGTAATTTTGAGAAGGATAACTCCGTCTTACTCCTCAGCAAATTTCCCTTTCTATCAATATATTTGAGGTCTTCATCCAGAATTATTTTCTTCATTAATTTTATTTCAAAGAACCCAGATATATACGAGTTGCTTTTTAGTCAAATTCTAATTTTCAATATTTTCAAAAATAGTTCAATAAACGGTTACAAAAGATTATGTTCATGCAATTTAATCGATTTCTGAATATCATATTATTGATTGTTTATTATTATCAGAATCACGCCAAGAAGGAAAGTCTGCTATCTAATTAGACATAAATAATGGATAATCTTAAAGACAGTCCTAACAAGAACTATAGCTTTTCATTAACTAAGAGTAAGCCTTAAATTAATGTATCTTATGTTCTTAAGATTGGAAACAATTTAGAAATTTAAAGTCCCGAAATATTCTTAATTGGCATTATTTGTATTCTTAGCTAGGTCTGACCGAATAAATAGATTATATTTGTTTTATCCCAGTTGAATATTCTCCAAATATTTGAACTGGTACATTTTTTCCAATGTAGGGAATGATTTTGGAATTGTATAGAAATCTCCCACCTATGGCTATTCCATTGGGTTCAGCCAATGAATTTATTTTCGCACAAAGATTAACCGTAGGGCCAAATAGGTCGCATGTTCTAGAAGAGTTAGATGTGGCCATTTCCACTTTACCAAAATCAATACTGATTCGATATTTTATGTAAGGGAGTAGTTCCTCATCCATTTTTGTATTGGCAAATTTACAATTAATTAGATACTTTCATTTCTATAGTTTGTAGTTACAAACTTAACTCTTAAAAGGTGTGAAGAGCCTAGACTCGGTGCATCATAATGATAAGACATAAATGAATTTATTCTCAGTTATACTGCATTGTATAATTCCGACCTGATAGATGCATTATTTGCGACAGTAGCAGAAAATTTAGGAGGGATTAATAAAATTGGTATCGCCTTTTCGGGAGGGATAGATAGTACATTACTAGCAATGATCTGCAAGAATATGAATATCGATACAACTTTACTCACTGTCGGTTTTCCTGGCTCTAAAGATATAGAACACTCAAAATCAGTTTCGTACAAGATTAAAATGAATCACAAGATTTTGGAGATTGAAAAAGATGATTTTGCTAAATTTTCAATGCAAATAAGGAATGAAATAATTTGCAAAAATCTATCTCATATAGAAAACTGTATTGCCTTCAGTTACATAGCTCAATTGGCACACAGTTGTAGTCTGGATGTAGTACTTACAGCTAACGGGTTTGATGAACTGTTTTGTGGATATAATAATTTTCGATTCATTTTTAATCAAGGATATGATACTATTAACAGGACTATTGAATCAAAGATTCTAAATGAATTGGAACTTACAAATGAAATAAGACAAGTTGTACAAAAATATGATATCCGTATTTTACAACCATTTCTTTCAAAAGAATTTATTTCAATCGCAATGAAATTTCCAATTCATAATAAAATAATGAGCTATGATGACTTTTTGAGAAAACACATCATAAGAAAGATTGCGTTATCTTTTGATATACCTCCAGAAGTAATAATTAGAAGAAAAAAAGCATTTCAGTATGGCTCGCTAATCCATAGATATTATAAAAAAATAGATTAGTGCAATTTGTAATTTCGACGTATTACTTTGGCTTTTTTTATGACGTTGTCTATTATTTTAGTCGAGGCTGCAAGATGATTATTGGGATTAAATATCTTTTTTAATTCATTCATGTTTAAATTTGATCCAATAGATGGGTCCTGTATTATTGCTTCTTTAAAATTCTTATCATTGGCAAGAGTTTGAAACGCCACCCGCTGTATGTTATCATATGCCTTCATTCTAGGAATTCCTTTCTTAACCAATGCATCAAGAATAAATTCTGCATAAATTCTTCCCTTTGTCTTGTTGATATTATCTAGAATTTTTTGCCTGTTTACGGTTAAGCCTTCAATTACCTTTATCATACTGTTCATCATTTCATCCAAAAGAATGACCCCCATTGGAATAGTGAATCTTTCATTCGCAGAATTTGATAGGTCTCTTTCATGCCATAGTGAAACATTTTCTTGAGCAACATTCGAAAAAGAACGAAGGATTCTTGCAAGTGATGATACCCTTTCACACTTAATGGGGTTCCTCTTGACTGGAACTGCACTACTTCCCAACTGACCTTTCTTAAAGGGTTCCTCAACTTCACCTATTTCAGTTCTCTGTAAATTTCTTATTTCTATCGCGATTTTATCCAAGGTACATCCTATTAACGAAATAATAAATTGAACTTCAGCTAATCTCTCTCTCGGTATTACTTGTGTTGCAGCTTCTACAGAATAAAGTCCGAGCGACTTGGCGACATCCTTTTGAATCACCAATGCCCTTAATCCCATTAATGATCCTGTTCCAACCACACCCAAAGTTTTACATAGTAGAAATCTCTTTTTTCCTTCTTCGATTCTTTCAATATGGAGTGAAAGTTCATTTGCCCATACTGCAAATTTTAATCCAAAAGATATTATACTTGCATGCTGTCCATGGGTTCTTCCTACTGATGGTAACGTCGAGTATCTTTTTGCCTTATTCAGCATTAACGAAATCAATTTTGAAATTTTCGGCTCAATTATCTCAAATGCATCTTTTAATTGCATCGAAGTGGATGTATCTACGACGTCGTTACTGGTTAATCCGTAATGTATCCAAGGTCTTGTTGAAGGGGAGCAATTTTGGCTTATTGCTTGTACTATGGAAGCTGTATCATGTTCACTAATTGACTCTAGTTCCTTAATTTTGTTGATTGTGATTTTGTTTGATCTTGCTATTAGAGAAATTTCTTTTGAGGCATTTTTGGGAATAAGATTCAGTTTACCCTGAGATGATGCAACTTGTGCTTCAAACTCAAGTTGATATCGGAGTCGGCGTTCTTCCTCGAAAATATTTCTTATTTCATTACTACCATATCTTCCAGAATCAATTGGTAAAATTGGCATTTAATTTAGGAGTTAATAAACGCAAAATAAATATTATTACTTTTTTAATAAAAAAATTCCAATTAATATTTAGCAAGAATATAGTTTCAACAAAATTATATGCTAAATTAAAATATTTTATTCTTATCTAGAATAATATTTATAGTGGAATACTATAAAATGCGATAATGAATCGTATTTTAATACTGACAAGCTTACTAACAGCTACTTTCTTGCTTGCAAGCAGTATTGCTTTGGCTCCATATTTTTCAGCCAATGTGGTACGTGCACAGCAAGATCAAGGACAAGATCAAGGACAAGATCAACAACAAGGACAAGGACAGGTCAAACACGTAACTTTGATTGCATCAGAAAAAGAAGTTGAAGTTGCTCCTGATAACGCTTTACACCCAGGAGGTATCACGTATAATGCATATACGTTCAATGGTACCATACCGGGTCCAGTTATATCAATAGACCAGGGAGATACATTAAACATCACATTAAAGAATGAAGGAAAGACTATACACAGTCTTGACTTTCACGCAGGCTATGGTCCAGGTAAAGCATTATCTGGTAGCGTAAAACCAGGTGAGTCAAAGACATGGTCACTTACAGGAGAATTCCCAGGTGTATTCATATATCACTGTGGTGCTGATGGTCTCAACGGAATATGGGAACACATTTCTAATGGAATGTATGGTGGCATAGTTGTTCATCCAGCAAACGAAGAAAAAGCAAAAGAATTCTATCTAGTATTCAGTGAATTATACAACAATGCTGACAAGGGACCATTTGTAGGTACAAATGGAACAGGATCATTTGATATTGGCAAATTCATAACAAAGAATCCAGACTTGGTAATGACAAACGGTATGGCTCACAAATATGTTCCAGCAGTTGGTGAAGTAAACAAACTAGAACTAAACAAGAACGCAGAACTGTTCAAAGTAAAACCAGGTGAATTGACTAGATGGTATATAGTTAATGCAGGACCCAACGACGGTGTATCATTCCACTTTATCAGCGGAATGATTAGCGTCAAAGATGGCACCAATCAAGCAAACACCGGACTTGGAACACAGGACATTAACGACGAAACATGGTGGATACCTCCAGCAGCAGGTTCGGTAATTGAATCAACATTCCCAGACCCAGGTGTCTATGTAGGTGTTGACCACGCAATGGCAGATGTCGTAAAAGGTGGTGCATTTGCAGTAGTAGCAATGGAAAACTCGACAGCAACTGATTATCCAACAGGAACATGTGTAGCACCAGCAGGCAGTGAATCTGTAGTCTGTGAAGAAGGAGCAGCAACAGAAGCAGCAGCAGGTGGAGCAGATACTGAACAAGCATCATCTGCATCCGAAGACGGTGCAAACGACAACGGCAACAACACCAATGGCAATGACGGCAACGGCAATGACGGAAACGGAGAGGGCCAAACAGAAGTAACTCAGAACGCCACAATGCTCAATACCAGCGCCAGTAGCGGTAACGCAACTGGTAACGGAAGCGCGACGACCGGCAATATGACTGGAAACATGGGTGGAAATTCCACCATGGGTAACTAGTCAACTATTTCTCTTTTTTCTCTTTTTTTAAAAAACAAAATTCAAGAAGTCATAATTGCATCGATAATTCAGTAGCATTAATTATGCAATATTTTTAACGCATAAACTATAGGATAAACGAAGCCAAATCAAATTTTCAGGGATGGAAAATTGAAAAGAATATAATGACTGTACATTTAAAATTCTCAGATTAATGAAAAATTTGATTACGCGAGTCGGAAACCATGAAATAGTAAAGGAGGGAGATTTCAGGTATGTCGTTAAGAAGGATGAATCTAAAGGGATGATGGTTCCGGTTACAATTTACGCAGATGATGGTCTTATATCAAAAATGGCATTGGATAGAACTATTGATCAGGCAGCTAATGTCGCCACGTTAAAAGGGGTTGTGAAACACGTTGTGGTATTGCCTGATGGCCATGAGGGCTACGGTTTTCCAGTGGGTGGAGTAGCAGGAATGGATCTAGAAGAAGGAGTAATTAGCCCGGGAGGAGTAGGCTACGATATTAACTGTGGTGTCAGATTGATACGGACTAATTTACGAGAAAAAGAAGTTCGTCCAAAGCTTAAGGATCTGGTAAATGAATTGTTTACTGCCATTCCATCTGGAGTTGGTAGCTCTAGTCCAAGAAAGGTCACCGGGTCAGAACTTGACGACGTGCTTGTTGAAGGGGTGAAATGGACTGTTCAAAATGGTTATGGATGGGATTCTGATATTGATGTATGTGAAGAAAATGGCTGTATGAAAGGGGCGGATCCTACAAGCGTATCTGAACATGCTAAGAAAAGAGGAGGACTTCAATTGGGCACACTTGGTTCGGGAAATCATTTTCTAGAAGTGCAAAAAGTAGACAAGATTTTTGATGAAAGAGCAGCAAGGGCTATGGGAATAGAACAAGATCAGGTTACTGTTCTGATACACTGTGGATCCAGGGGATTTGGTCACCAGGTTTGTAGTGATTATTTGAAAATTTCAGAAAAAAAAATTAGGGATTCTGGTATTAGAATTGTTGATAGAGAATTGGCATGTGTTCCAAATAACTCTAAAGAAGGTGAGAGTTATAGGAAGGCAATGTATTCTGCTCTTAATTTTGCGTGGTCAAATAGACAAATGATTACGCATTGGACAAGAGATACGTTTGAAAAGATAATGAGAATGACCGAAGCTGACTTGGACATGAAGTTAGTTTACGATGTTTCACACAATATAGCAAAAGTTGAAAGGCATACCGTAGACGGTGAAGGAACTAGAGACTTGGTAATACATAGAAAGGGCGCCACAAGAGCATTTCCCGCAGGCGACAGCCATATTCCAGACAAGTATCGGGACATTGGTCAACCAATTTTTATTCCCGGCTCAATGGGGACTGCAAGCTGGATACTTCTTGGGAATTCAAAATCATTAGAGTTAAGTTTTGGATCTACAGCACATGGTGCAGGTAGAACAATGTCCAGATCTGCAGCAAGGAGAAACTACACAACTGAAAGCGTAAGAAAAAATTTAGAGTCAAAGGGAGTTTACATAAAGGCACTAAGCAGGGAAGGAATGGTCGAAGAGACCCCTGAAGCATACAAAGATGTCGATTCAGTTGTTGAAGTGTCGCATTCTCTTGGAATTGCCACAAAGGTGGCACGCTTAGTTCCAATTGGGGTGATTAAGGGATGAGCCAGGAAGAAGATCCAGAACTCCAAATAATCAAAGCGAGAAAAATGAAACAATTGAAAGAAAAAGCAAAATTATTTGAAAAAATGAAAGAAGACGAAACAAAAGCAAAAACAGAAGTGTCAAAAATTGATGACAAGCAGGTTTTACTAAAATATTTGTATGATAGAGGCGACGAAGTCTTAAAACTAGCTGAATCACAGTTTCCAGTTCAGACAAGAATCATAATAAATAGAATTGCGGATTTAATTAAATCTGGTGAAATAGATAGCTCCATATCCGGAGGTGAACTATTGGCAATATTTCGGTCTGTTGGTTTGCGCATACGTGTTGATACTAATATTAGAATCGAAGAACATGGAAAATTTATTTCGTTCGGAGAGAAATTGAAGGAAGGAATGTGAGACTTAATGATATCTCAGATAGTTATCATCTATCAAGGCAGCATTGTAAGACTGTAAGATTATTCTAACCGATGAATTAAGAAATGTTACCCCAAAAGAATCGCGCAGTAGTTTATAATGGACCCAAGAATTTTCAAATTAAGGATCTACCTTTATCTGATGGTTCCAAAGTATTACTAAAGACTCTGTCATGTGCTGTTTGTGGATATGATGTTAGAGTATTTAACGAGGGTCATAGTAAAGTGAGACCTCCGATTGTATTGGGCCATGAGATATGTGCAAGAACATTGAATACACTAAAGTTACCCGATGAGAAAATAATTCCCGAAAATACAAGAGTAATAGTTTCACCATTAATACCATGTTTAAATTGTTATTATTGCAGTATTGGACATTTTAACTCGTGTAATAGGCTTAGCGAAATTGGATCAAGTGTTAATGGGGGATTTGCAAATTATATCAATATTCCTCAAAATAGTTTACTTATTAATGGTATCATTCCAATTGCAAATAACATAAGTGATGACGAAGCGTCACTCATAGAACCGTTATCTTGCTGTCTGAATGCACACTTTAATTTCAATATTCAAACCCATGGCGAATTTGTGATAATTATTGGAGATGGCCCAATAGGACTGATCCACTTACAAATTTCAAAACTCTACAACGCAAATACTATTGTTATTGGTAAAATACCCTCACGGCTGAAGGAAGCAAAATCCATTGGTGCAGATATGGTACTACAAAATAATGATCCTGAAGAAACAGTAAAAACAATATTGGAATATACTTCAAGCAAGGGTGGAAAATTAGTTATCGTGGCGACAAGCAATCCTGAAGCTGTGGATTTGGCCCTGAAAGTTGCGGGAAAAAATTCAGTCGTGAATTTATTCGCGGGCATGCCCAAAAATAAAATTCTTGAAATTGATCCAAATTTACTTCATTATAATCAAATATGCTTGAGCGGAAGCTTTAGTTCTACCCCAAAAGTAATGAAAAGGGCGACGGATCTGGTACACGAAAAAAAAATTGATTTAAAGAGATTGATTACTCACAGGTTTTCGATCGATGAAATCGATAAAGCATTTTACGTAACTGAAGTTTACGATGGATTGAGGTCAGTCATTAACTCCTTTTAAGTTTAGTTTATTGTTTGCTCGTCTCTGGTAATAGTTCGTATTTGGATTTATATCCTCTCGGATTTATCATAAGTCCATTGTAATTAAAGGTTGACGAGTTACCTATAATCACTGTTGTAATCATGCCCAACATATCATTATAGTCAAGTAGCTTCTCTAATGTAGTAACAACTATTTTCTGACTTTCTCTAAATGCTCCCTTTACTATGGCAACAGGTGTATCTGGTTTTCTATATTTAAGAAAAATGTCTCTGGTATCTTTGAGTTGATGAATTCGCTTTTTACTCGCAGGATTATAAATTACGGTTACGTAATCTCCCAATGCTGCGGCCTCGACCCTTTTAACGATAATTTCCCAAGGCACTAGCAGATCACTCATGCTGACTACCGCAAAATCAGTCATTAAAGGAGAACCAATTAATGCTGAACATGAGTTTAAAGAAGAAACACCGGGGACACATTCTACGTAAATTCCGTCGTTGCTAGTCCACTTCTTGTCTGCCAAAATTTCATAAATCAGACCCACCATTCCGTATATTCCGGGATCGCCTGATGAAACCAAAGATACAATCTTACCCTGCTCAGCAAATTCAATAGCTTGATTGGCTCTATCCACCTCTTGAGTCATCGGATACCTGTATACTTCTTTATCCTGAATTAGGTCTTCTATTAGTGAAACATAGGTCTCATAGCCAACTATAATTTCACTTTCTTTTATGACTTGTTTAGCTCGAAATGTCATGTGATCGTGATGACCAGGGCCAACGCCGACTACGTATAGCCTTCCCTTAGTGTTTTGCATACTTTGATTAGAAGTTTGGAATAATATAATATTATATCTAATTCATAATCTTGATAAATGGATCTTCTGTGGTTCGATCCTGAACTAACAGTGCTTAAATAGTAAGTCTTAAAACGGAAATCAAAGAATTAGAGTATTATGGCCTCGCCAGATGAATTCACTAAGATATTACTCGACAAAATAATTAAGAATGTGATATCATGCCTTCCCTTAATAGAAAATATGTTTAAAGATCAAAACCATGAGCTTTACAAAAAAATTGGAATCACAAACAAAAGGGACTTTATAATAGGTGCTGTATGGTGCATAGTACTAGAGAAATTCATCATTACCTCCTATCTTCACACTGGTAAGACCATAAATTACGAAAGAGGTATTGATGTAAGTAGGTATGTTTTAGAGAAAATCTCCGAATCCAATCTTTTAATGTCAATCAAGAATGATTAGTCAATTGATATCAAATCTCTATCTTTTGTGAAATGAAACAGATGATTATATGAGAAATTCAGCTTTCGCGCACACTAATATTATCCATATATAATTATCAGTAAGGGGAAACTGATTTTCTAATTTGGAAAAAAGTGTAAAACTTCTAGAGTCCTTCAATCTGGGAATTATTATGGCATATGCAATCGTAATAGCACTAAGCATAGATTCATCAAAAACCATTTTTATTCCCTTTTATTTAATACCCGGACATCTTTTATTTGCTACGGTTCTCTTTTACGGATATTTTATTATTATAACAGGTTGGATTGAATTTTATTCGCTATCACAACGATTTGAACCTCAAGGGAGGTTTGTATTAAGAAAGTTTGTAATAGATCTAGGAATTCTATTCTTATTTTATTATATCATAGTTGGCGGTAGCAATACCGATGAAGGATATTTGATTCCTGATGTTTATTTGTTCATAACACCTTTACTCTATTTTCTATTTACTCTAAAAGACATGTATGGTGTTAGGGACTATCAAGATAATATGCTAATAAAATACAGGAACATGTCTAGAAACTTTTTTTTTATTTCCATCATAATTTCATTGTTATATTTGAGTGAAACATATGCGACAGGTTTTCAATCATTTGGTGCTATCGCATTCTATAGAGATTTAATATTTGCATATCTATTACTTTCACTAATTGTGGTGTATAGAATAATGAGATGGCATCAATCCAATACGGCTACTGCAACCTAGCCATGTAAATTTGAGGTACTTCGTATTCTGCAAAAATGCCGTCTTGATGATTGGGTGTATGATAGAAACCTATGATGTGTTAACCCTAAATTTGACACGGTCTGAAAGTTCCCAGAAGGTTTTCTGAATAATATGATAATGGACTTGACTTGAGTCTATTTATAAACGGGGATTTCTAAGCGTAATGTATAGCATGCAAAAAATTATTTTTACCGACATTGATGGAACATTACTAGATTCTCATTTTCCAGATATTAATAGAATGAAAGAACTAGTACAAAAGATCGTACAAAATAAAATGCATTTGATATTTTGTTCCTCAAAAACGGAATTGGAACAGAATAAGATAAAATCAGAGTTAGATCTTCATGAGCCGATTATAGTAGAAAACGGGGGTGCTACGATAGTGCCCACGGATTATTTTAAAAAAATTACGATTGGTACTTCAAAGACTTTACGACAAAATTATATAATTGAAACTGGAGCACCCGCAAAAAAGATTAGATCGTTGCTAAAACAAATTCGGGCCAAAGACGACATTAATTTCAAGGGAGTGAACGACCTAACTTTATCGGAACTTTCAAACATTACCAAGTTGCCTCAAGACTATGCTAAGAGAATGATGAAAAGAAAATATAGTGAGACGATAGTACAACTAGATAATAACGAAATTACCAAGTTCGCAAATATTATTCAAAAAGCTGGATTAAAAATGATACCTGGTTCACAATATTTTGATATTACGTATGGTAATGACAAGGGAACAGCTGTCAGAATTCTAATGGATTTTTACCGCAAAGAGTATGAAAATGACGTTATTTTCATTGGAATTGGCGATAGTAAAAATGATGAACCGATGCTATCTTTAGTTGATATACCTATGCTTGTTCAGAAATCCGATGGTAGTTGGGAAAGGTTACAAATTGATAAATTACAGAAGGTAAATGGAATAGGTCCAAAAGGCTGGGAAATTGCATTTGAGCAAATTCTCAAATATTAAAACACTATTTTCGGAAATAATCTGACAGATGGCATTGTATACTTTTATACGGGCTTTTCATGAATTTGGAAACTTGAGTTTGATTAAATTCTGTCCACCTATCTTTGTTACTTCAATCATATCTTCTCTCTCAAGACGTTTTATGAGTCTCCAGAGACTCGTTTTTGGAAGTATGAATCTATTCCTAATTTCTCCTTCAAATGCTGCTCCTTCGTTGTCAGATAGATAAAACAAAATTTCCTTTTCTTCTGGTTTCAAGTTTCTTTTTTGTGTGATAATGTCGGCAATTAACTTGTGGAGATCAGAATGTATAGAATTGTCGTTATTTTTATGTTCCATCGTGGAAGATTCTTGCTCAATAAAGTTATTTTCACGGGAAGTGTCAGGTGACAAATCGGAATTTAACTGAGCCTCTTTGATAGTAGCACTTGACTGTAACTGCGAAATATTTTTTCTTCTGTACCTTTTAAACATGTAAATGCCAACTGATGCTGCAATTGGAATCAAAAGAATAAAGGCGAAAGTACTTGTGTTAAGGGATAATATTTCTTGTTTTGTATTATCCAAACTGTTAATAGCCAGAGTCGCGTATTCCAGAGCTTTGGGGTAATTTCCCTGGGAAAATTCAATGTTTGATTTTGATATGAAATCTGATGCTTGGGCAGTATCAATGTTTGTACCCTGCACATTTTCTATTTTAGCAGTGGCGTTACTTATCATATCCTTGGACGTCTCAAATGACTCCGTAATTACTGCAGAAATATCGCTAGCATTATTGGCTAGTCGCTCTGCATCTATAAAGTTGCTTTGATTCAATGCAATCTTTGCGGCCTGGATAATTCGCTTGACCTCATCAAGATTAATTCCATTATGCTCGCTTGCGGCCTTTGTCAGATCCAGTTCTGCCGAATTAATGGAAATTATAGCTTGTTCGCGAGTTCCTGCATACCCAATAACATAATCTATGGAAATCTTACCTTTATCGAAGGATAGCAAATTCTGTCCTCCCAGTTTTCTAATTAATGATGGAGACTGCTCCCCCAAATTGGTAACTACTGCATCATTTGGTAATTTTACTGTAAATGGAAAAGCTGAATCTATAAGGAAGCTCCATTCTCTTTCCTGCTTGTTAACAAGATCTGGAGTTTGGTATGTAACCCTTACTTGTGATTCATTTTGTGTGTTTATCTTAATCTCATTGGTTGAAGAATTGAACGAATACACCAAGTATTTCGACAGATAGTTTCTAACCAAAATTTCATTGATATTTCCGCCCATTAATGGCAACGTGATCTCGCTAGCATTAGTTTTCAAACGAAGGTCATATTGAACAACTGAATCGCCATTTGATAAAATTCCAATAAATATTGAATTTACTTGATATTGGACCTGAGAATGAACCTTATTAAAATTCGTGCCTGAGAAGAAAATTAGCAATATTGACACGATTAATAAAGCAAATATCCTCAATATCTTATCGACTCCATAAAAATGAAAAATTTCGTTGTGATTGAGAAATCAAAATAATGTTCAGTAGATGATTTTAACTCATTATATGAATACGGAACGCAAATCATAAAAAGCGTGAATATAGTAATCATATGATTTGCTATTTTCTATTGTTGATACTCAAATATTTTTTTAGGTCACTTTTTGAATACTGTTCTATCCACTTAAATTTTCTTTGAAGAGTGCTCGTGTAAATCTTTGTCCAATCTAAATCAACATAATCGCACCACGATTTGAAAACACGAGGATCAATGTAATTCCTTAACGACGTTCCAAGGTTATAATCCCTGGTCTCTTTCTGAAGTCTTAATTGGAATTCCAACTTTTCTACCCTTTGTTCCTTCCTTAGCTTTTGTAGTTCGGTCTTCCATTTCTTCTCTTTTAATTCCATTCGCAGTTGTTTAATTTTTTCCTTTTTGTTCTCTAAAGATTGTTCAAATTTCTCCCATGCTTTTTTACTTGCGGGATTCTTGGGATCTATTCCTTTTTTGTGGTTACAGGTTATCGCGGCCTGAAGATTTGCAATCTTTGCAACGTATACTTTCTTAAACTCACTTTCATTTTTATTCACCTTTAAGATTGGTTCAGACAGATGTTGCTTTACAATGGCAGTTGCTATACACGTTCTAAAAACTTTCGCAGTCAAATTGGGAACATTCTCTTTGTCAATTGAGCGAAGGAATTTATTTACTTTGGATGATGTGATATCTTCAAATATTTCATCAGATTTATTCTTTCCCTTCATGAAGAACAATAAATTCTCGTAAAGCGCCTTTGTGTCAGGACTGGATATCTCCAAAGTTTTTTGCCAGGGCACACTGTCTTTGCCAAGAAAATTAAATTCAATTTGAACCTTGTCACCTATTTTTGGAAATTTCAAATGTTCTACCCTAAGAGTGGATGCTCCAATGGTATCTGCTTCATCAGTATCTTTTTCATCACCGACTCTCATTGCCAACTTGTATATGAGATAACAAACTGTGGCAATTTTTTTCCTAGTTACATCCTTGGAATTTAACATCTGATTGATAATTTCTTTTTCTATATCAGAAATGTAGTATTCTAATTTTTTTGCTGTGTCGTATTTTGCTTTGTCGTTGTCTTGTCGTAGGTAAGATGAATCATGTAACCATACGTATTTTCTCTTTCCTGTAAGGTTTTCTATCCATGAAGCCAACCATGTTGAGTAGTGGTCGTGTACAATAGCCTTCCATGGACCTTCAGGAGCTGAGGCATCCTGTCCCAAATTCAAGGTTACATCTTTTGGAGTGACCCTTGGTTTCCATCTTCCTCTAAGAGGGTGAAGTCCTCTTCCCATGAAAATTCCTGGCGGTTCAACAAGCCAGTTTGCCACGTCAACCTCAATCCCATCAATTTTCGCTTTTCCATAAATCGCTTTTAATTTTTCTTTTTCTAATTTTTTTTCCTGACTAATTCTTCTTCTTTCATCTCTCGTGAGTGATTTTATTCTTATTTCTTCATTTTCCTTTATCTTTAATTCGTTATCAACCAAACTAAATGCTTCTGTCATGTCGATTTCATCAATATTACGAACTGACGTGAATCGCTCGGGGAGCAATTTTTTGAAATCAGAAAGAAAATTGCCTTGAAAAACAGGATCTTTGACGTAGTGGGTGTCCTTCTTTTTTGCCCATGCATAAATAAGTTCTTCCTGCTCACGATTCAAAAAGAAAATCTCTCCCAAAATTTTGACATTTATACCACGTTGAACATATTCTGGGGGAAACGCCACACCGTTATGCTCCAGATCAGTCCATTTATTAGAAGTAGCAACTTTAGATGATATGGTCAACTACATTCAAAATGTCTAATTAACTATTCTTAAACCTTATCCGCTCGCATTATTATATTGAGAATTTCAAAGTCAATTAATTTATTTACAATACGGGGAATATAATACTGTGAATTCATCGGCGCTGGGAAAGTTTCCAGTACAACTCACACGCAAAATAAATGACATATCTGAAATTAAACCGATGATTGATGAATTTATTGACCATTATAAACAGTCCAAACCTGAAGAATTTAGTTGGAGAATATTGTTGCCACGACATCTGGATTCGGGTTATGATGTAAAAAGATTAGGAGCTACTATTCACGCTGAAATTATGATCTCACTAAAGAAAAACAAGCTAATTGCTAATCTGAGAGACATTAGATATATTCATGACGATGATAACTATGGATGGTTGTTGTTGAATCCCAAAATAGCAGAAAAATTATGAAAATCGAGAATATTACTATTGGGACACGCCTTTAAACCTAGTCATCAAAAAAGGGACTTCAAGTTTCAAAATACGACTCAGGATTATCGCAATTATTAGCCCTAATAGCAAGCCACCAATTAAATCGCTCAAATAGTTTAATCCTAGAGCCAAATTTGAGAACATAATCATTGGCGGTAGTAACCAAGGAAGAAATGAATATTTCTTGGTCTTCTGCCGAATGACAGTTCCCACAATGTAGGCGAAAGCAGTTATGATGGCCGTGTGATTTGATGGATATGAGAAATTTCGGGCTTCAGTCAGTAGACTATCACTCTCAAGTTGGAAGCCCTTTGGAAGCACAGGAATCTTTGATTCTGGAGGCTTTGGCTGAGCAACTATTGGTTTCAAATAAGATACCGCTATGGCGATTGTCATTATTGCTATCATTAGAATCATTCCCATTTTTCTCGTTCTTCTAATTATCGTAAATACTATAGCTACAAAAATCAGATTTACTACCTCCCCAAATGATGAAATTGTTACGAAAGAGTAGAGTAAGAACTGACCAGGATCATAATGGCTGAAATTATCAAAGATAAAAGAGTCTATTGGAAAGAACAGGCGAAGGTGGACAATTACAGTTAATATTATGAATAAAGATAAAATGACTATAAATTGAAATGATCGGATGTATATCAATCATAATTACCAAAAAATTCTCGACTCAGCACTAAACCCATGGGTATCAATGAAAAATCAAAAGTAATGCACTACACATATAATATAGCCGGTCAATAAAGGGAAGATTCATTTTTGACTTGTTCAGCGGAACTAGGATCATTTTCTGAATAATATTTTATCATCCCTACTTTCAACACCTTTAGAGAAAGAAGGGCGCACTTGATTCTTGCAGGCCCTAAGTTTGTCAAGCCGATGTTTTCAAGTATGTCTTCCTTTTTCAAATCCTTGACTACATTCAAATTTTTACCCATGACCAATTCAGTTAACATCGAGGCACTGGCTTGGCTAATAGCACAACCCTTTCCTTCAAATTTTACATCGCTGATTACACCATCATTTACCTTCAAATGGATATCAATTTCATCTCCACATAGGGGGTTACTGTCATGTACCGTAACGTTTGCATTTTCCAATTTTCCTTTATTTCTTGGGTTTCTGTAGTGGTCCAATATGATTTCTCTGTATATATCATCGCTCATATTTTGAAGATCCTCCCAGCTTCTTTAATAGCATTAACGAACTTATCTATTTCTTCTTTAGTATTATAAATGTAAAAGCTAGCCCTAGAAGTAGCTGGTACATCAAGTCTCTGCATCAATACCTGTGCACAATGATGGCCAGACCTTATTGCAATTCCATGGTCATTCATTATTGTTGCAAGATCATGAGGATGAATATCGGCAATATTAAATGAAATTACTCCTCCTCTGAATTTGGAATCCACGGGACCATAAATTGTGATATACTTCAATGATTGCATTGATTCAAGAGCGTATTCAGTTAAATAAATTTCATGTTTCCTTATATTTTCCATCCCAATTTTTTCCAGATAGTCGACAGCTGCCCCAAAGCCAACTACATCTGCGATGTTAGGAGTACCTGCCTCAAACTTGTATGGTACTTCGTTGTAATTTGTGTGAAATTTAAAAACCTCCTTTATCATATCGCCACCACCCATGAACGGTTTCATCTTTTCAAGAAATTCCTTCTTTGCATATAATACTCCGACTCCAGTGGGGCCTAACATTTTATGCGCAGAAAAGACCAAAAAATCACAGTCCAAATTTTTCGCATCGACGGGCATATGTGGCACTGATTGCGCACCATCCACAATCACCGGTATGTCGTATTGATGTGCAGTTTTAATGATCCTTTCAATTGGTACTATAGTGCCAAGAACATTCGACATATGGCTTATCGAAACCAATTTTATTTTTCTTGATGAAATCAATTCGATCAAGTATTCAACATCCAAAAATCCGCTATCATCTATTCCTACATAGTCTAAACGCGTTCCGATTTCTTGACATAATATCTGCCAAGGTACGATATTACTATGATGTTCAATTTCGGTTATGGCTATAACGTCGTCCTTCTTAAGATTCGACCTAGCCCAAGAATGCGCAATAAGATTTATTGATTCAGTTGTGTTTCTTGTAAAGATGATCTCTTCGGGACGTACGTTTATAAAATTTGCAATTTTCTTACGAGATTGCTCATAGAGTTCTGTAGCTTCTTCTGCGAGTTGATAAACCGCTCTATGAATATTAGAGTTATAATTCGAATAAAAATCAGTTATCGAATTTATCACCGAATATGGCTTTTGCGTAGTAGAAGCATTATCGAGATATACCAGATCCTTGCCATTAATTTTCTTCTTGAAAATTGGAAAATCATTCCTCAGCTCATAGCTATTTACAATGCTTCTTTGCATCAAATCTTAGGATAGGTCATAACAGATATAAACTTAGATTAAGGCACTGACGGAATCTCATTTTTACGCTAATTCTCCACAAACGGTAAACAATATTTCGACAGGTTTTCTACACATGTAATCTTACCCCTGGTCATCTTCACGAACCATTTTTTGTAATACAAATTATCATGGGTACATAACAGATCTAGTTTTCTGATAATTTTTGATGTAAGAGCTTTGCCTTTCTTGTCTCTATCAAGCAAAAGAATGACCTTTTTTCCTTTTCTGGACAAATAGTCTACAAGATTAATGATTCCTTTAAAATTATTGTAAACCAAAATCTCTCCGTTGAATCCTATATCTCTCAAGGCATTTCCATCCTTTTTTCCCTCTACTACAACTACTGCGCCTGCTTTACTTTCATGATTTAAGGATTCTATAAACGATTGAATTTCCAGGGTGATTTGTTCCCTTTCGTATATCATTTACTGAAATAGGATTGGCGTCTAGCATTAATGAATTTTGTCTTTGTTACCGCAGTTATTTTCGGATTTCATTGACGTTGACGTTAGTTTGAATTTTCTCACATATGCTAAAAGTATCATGAAGTATTCCCAAACTTAAAATTTTCAAGATTGTCCTTTTTTGGCAAAGACTTATTTTTCATTCTGTTTGGTAATACTCCATCGTATGCTTGCCAATTACCAGATGAACATCGGTGGTTCAGAGTGGATAATTATTGGATTGCTTATTGTAATTCTCTTATTTGGTGCAAAGAAATTACCTGAATTCTCAAGAACAATAGGAAAAGCAATGGGAGAATTTGAAAAGATGCGTGCGGTTTCCCTTAGAGAAAGGATTGAAGCTGAATCTGGTTATACTGGACCACGTATAGCCGGAGCTGTGGACAGTGAACGACACAAACTTGAATTGATAGCCGAATCATTGGGAATAGACCATGTCAACAAAAATGACGAGGAATTGAGGCTCCTTATATCCGAAAAGATTAACAAATGATTTAAAGAAACTCGATTCCCTTCAAAATTTAAATATGTGATTTTTTCAACTCACGTAATGTCGAATTCTGCAAATATTGGAATCAATCCATTTGAAGTAGCACTTACACAACTTGACGAAGTTTCATCAATGATAGGACTTGACAATGGTATACATCAATTTTTGGCTCATCCAAAAAGAGTGTTAACTATATCTATCCCTGTTAAAATGGATGATGGGTCCATTAAAGTTTTTACGGGTTTTCGATCTCAGCATAACGATGCCTTGGGTCCTTTTAAAGGAGGTATACGTTACCATCCGCAAGTAACTATTGATGAAGTTAAGGCACTTTCTATGTGGATGACTTGGAAGTGCGCCATAGCAAATATCCCCTTTGGTGGTGGAAAGGGCGGTATAATATGTGATCCAAAAAACATGTCTGAAGAAGAGTTAGAGAGAATGACTAGAAGGTATGCATATGGAATTTCAGATATCATTGGTCCTTACAAAGACATTCCCGCCCCTGATGTTTATACTGGTGGAAAAGAAATGGCATGGATTATGGACACATTTTCAGTAATCAAGGGTAATTACATACAGCCAGAAGTTATCACAGGTAAACCGATTCAGATTGGAGGATCTCTTGGGCGTAATGAGGCAACGGGAAGAGGTCTTGCTATTACTGTTAGGGAGGCAGCAAAAAAGTTGAATATCGATATGAAAAATGCAAAAGTCGTCGTTCAAGGATTCGGTAATGCCGGACAATTTTCGGCACAATTAGTACAAGAGCAAGGCGCAACCATAATTGCAGCAAGTGATTCGAAAGGGTGCATGATTAATAAAAATGGAATTGATATTAACTCACTTAGGAAGCACAAGGAAAAGACAGGCTCTGTTACAAATTTTGCTGGAAGTCAACCTATTTCCAATAAGGAACTTCTTGAAACAGAATGTACACTTTTGATCCCTGCTGCTCTCGAAAACCAAATAACAAAAGATAACGCTGGAAAGATAAATGCCAAGATAGTAGCAGAGGCTGCGAATGGACCTACCACTCCAGAAGCCGACAAGATATTATTTAACAATAAAATTTTGGTAATTCCTGATATCCTGGCAAACGGTGGTGGAGTCACTGTATCCTATTTCGAATGGTTGCAAAATCTGCGTAGAGATTATTGGACAGAAGCAGAAGTTAATGAACGGTTGGATACAAATATCACACAGGCATTTTTAGGTGTCTATGATACCCATTTAAAACACAATACCCACATGAGAAAGGCAAGTATGGTAGTTGCGTTGAACAGAGTAGTTGACGCCATAAAGATTAGAGGACTGTGGCCTTAAAGGGGAGACAATTACAAAATTTCGCATGACAAAAATATGAGATAAAAAAGGTAACTAAAAAATTCTCTTTTATTCAGTTGAAAAGGAATGTCCACATGAACATGATTTTGTTACATTGGGATTATTAATCTTGAATCCAGATCCCATCAAGCTTTCAATGTAATCGATATTTGTTCCCTTTAGGTATTTTTGACTGTAACTATCGACAATCATTTTGATGCCATTTTGATCAATCACATTATCATCTTCGTCTGGCTTTTCCTCAAAACCCATACCATATGAAAGACCTGAACAGCCTCCACCAGAAACATAAACTCGGAGATACAAGCTTTCCTTATTCTCTTGTTTCATGAATTCCGTGACTTTTTCTGCTGCCTTTGGAGTTATTGTAATCAATTCCGTTTGATGTGTACTTTCCATTATGAGTACAATGCCCTGCTAAACTATAATAACGTTTTGAAAATGAGAATTCTGGGCGCGAAAATAAAATAAAAGACCCATTTCCGACAGATTTTATTTTAGGCTTTCCTTAATTTTTTGCCATTTTGCGAGGCTACCTGCTGCTGTAATCCAGGTGATTACCGATTCGTATACCGGTATGTTGAATGCTTCAATTTTTTTAGATATTCTTTCGGGAAACGGGCCGCCCATTGCGCCTACAAGAATTGGCTTTTTCTTTACCTTTTGCAAATCCCCCAGTATTTCAACTATTTTTTCTTCCAGTGGGTCATCTTGGAAAACGAACCAAGGCATGACGATATCCACATTAGGATCGTCTAGGAATGCTTGTATTGCGAATCGGTAATCATCTGCGCTTGCAGAACCAGTAACATCGCACGGGTTGCCGATTACATAGGTGGCGGGATAATGTTCCTTGAATGATTTTATAGTTTGATCACTCAGTTGAGCCAACTCTAAATTCAATCTTTCAAAATTATCTATCGCAGCTATAATTGGTCCTGCTCCATTTGTTACCATGGCGATCCGATTTCCTTTTGGAACAGGTTGCCATGTCAACGCCTTGAGCGCTGATGTCAACTCTTCATAAGAATCTACAGAAATAATTCCTGTTTGCTCAAAGGCTCCACTTATTACTGCAAAAGATCCACCAAGAGAACCAGTATGTGAGGCTGCTTGTTTGGCCCCTTTAGTAGACCGTCCATTTTTGAAAACAACAATAGGCTTTTGATACTCTTTTATTACATTTTTTGCAGAATTCATAAATTTGCGACCATCTCCTAGCCCTTCTACATACAAGCCAATTACGTTTGTGTTTGGATCTTGAGCTAAATAGTGTATCATGTCAGCTTCATCAACATCCGATCTGTTACCATAAGAGATCATCTTACTTAGTCCAAATGCATCTGCAGTCTCCATAAAAGCAATACCAACAGTTCCGCTCTGAGAAAGAAAAGCCACATTTCCACGTTTTGGTCTTATCATTCTTAGATGTCCCTGAAATGCACAATCCAATCTATTTTCTCCGTTAAAAATACCGATGCAGTTTGGGCCGATTATTCTAACATTTAATTCACGAGAAAGATCCTGAACCCGTTTCTCGATTGCTGCACGTTCTCCTCCTAATTCCTTACCGCCGCCAGAGATTATTACCATATTGTGGATATTCTTTTTTCCACATTCTGCAAGAAGGTCAGGGACAAACTTAAGATCAACGGTAACGATTACTACATCAATTGGATCCTTGATGTCCAATAGGTTCTTGTATGCCTTGACACCCATTATTTCTGGATAATCTTTTGCATTTACGGGATAAACCTTTCCCTTGTAATCATGTTTTACAAGGCTCTCCATAACAGAGTTCCCTATCTTGCCTGGCTCCGGTGATGCTCCTATTAACGCGACCGATTTTGCATTAAAGAACAAGTCCATGAAACTGGCGTCGGGATTAGCTTTCGATATAGCATCATCTGAAGATTTTTCCTTAAGTATAATCTTTGCATCTACAACAAAATATCCATCAGGGTATACAACTACAGGATTAAAGTCAATGCTCTCATATTTGCCAGCCAAGTCTACCCCTAAGGTTCCAATATTCACAATTGCTTCAGAAATCATATCCATGTTAACGGCTTTTGATCCCCTGAACCCTTTGAGGATATCTCTGCCTCTTAGAGAATTCAACATTTTTATTGCATCATCTTTTGTAATTGGAAGAACTCTGAATGAAACGTCCTTAAATAACTCCGTGTAGATGCCGCCTAATCCGACCATAATTGAAGGACCAAATTGTGAATCGTTTTGGAGTCCAATAATTAATTCAACTCCATTTGGAACCATTTTTTCCAACAAGACCCCTTTAACATCAAATTTTTCTTTAAGCCTATGATACATATCGTCAAAAGCTTTTTTGACTTCATCCTCAGACCTTAAACCTACTTTTACTCCACCGAGATCTGTCTTGTGTAAAATATCGGCTGAAACAATCTTTGCTACTAAAGGAAATCCAATCTCCTTTGATTTCTTTACCGCTTCATCACTACTTGTTACAAGTGCATATTGAGGGACTTTGATTCCATATTCACTTAGAATTTCTTTTGACGATTCTTCGGTTATTACTTTTGGATTGCCCTTAGAAGATTCAACAATGTTTTGGATCTTTTGTTCATCAACCATGTTAATGAGAAAGGGTTTTCTTTGTTTTTAATTAACTTTACTCAAGGCTCCTTTTATGTCGACTTATGTAATTATCTTATTGATCTAATACTGTACTTTTTAAATAAACTCGGTAATTTCAAAAATCGAATACGACGATTAAAAATCCCTGAACTCTTGTTATTTCTTGGATATATCTGATTCATTAATTCTTCATGTATTTGCATATATTGCATTCCTTTTGTAGTAATGATTATCTTATTGTTTTGACCCTGAGAATACATTAGTAAATTGTGCTTTCTTAATTCGAACAGAAATTTCATTAACTCTGGCACCGTAATGTTGGATTTTAATCTAGAATATATTTCCTCGTAGTCACAGTCTTTGTATGCGTTTTTTAAGATAATGGCAATTACGTCTAACTTGCTGAGTGATTCCACAAAAGATAAGCAAATATATAAAATAAAAACTTCGTCATTAACTCTTATAGTAAATGGATTTTCACTTTTTCCTGTAATTTTGTCAGTATAATCGTAAGAACAAAGTAGATGTTGAATTAATAATAGATATTGACATGTTTTCTATAACAAATATGCAGAAGCGACTAGTTTGCCTAACTACAGCTGAATTTTTTAAGTAAAAGAAAATTGTTACTATGAATGATATAAGGTCACGCTAATAAGATTCAGAACTCATACGAAAAATTCTTTAGTACATTTAATATTATACGGAAAATACGTTCTGATTTTCTTGTTTTCCAAATACATACATGTTAGAAGTCAAATTGTATGCTTTTGATTCTTCGTACATTTCCAAGTAATTTTTTCCTTTGTCAGTGGTATGATATGTGACGGAGCCTTCAGAATAATTACTTCTCTCAATAACTAAGTCATTTATCACCAAAATTTTTATGTATTTTTTGATTTGGCTGTAATTCAAATGTGCTTTTGACATGATGGATGATTTTCTTTCTCCATTGATTGTGGTGAACAATATCATGGCGATAATGTCAGCAGTACTCCGATAATTCAATGTGCCATTATTAGGAAATCTGTCTATAAATGGAAGAGTAGAGAATTATCTGGTTTTTGACTAGCTAACATTTACTTTTTCTCAATAAACAAGTTCTAATTGTGTGACAAATACGCCCCTATTTGTACGCCACAACTATTATTGCGCCTCCAAACATTTTTTTTGTGAATTTGACTGTCGAAAATTTCTCAAGTAGGAGATCGTTTAACTTACCGTTCCTGGGCCATCGTAAAAAAGTTCCATGCAAAGTCTTAAATTTCAAACCTCTCTTGCCAGAAACGGAATATGCAATTATGCCAAGAACATATTTCAAGTAAAATGCAACAAAGCTTCTAAGGAACATGTTATCGGGTTTTCCTATATCAACAATAATGAATCTTCCATCATTTTTTAGGACCCTGTGAATTTCGGAGATTGCCTCGACTAGACAGAAGGCATCTCTTAGAGAGTATCCGCAAAGGACATCATCTATCGTTGATTCCCTGAATGGCATATATTCGAAAACTCCACACGACAGTTTGAGTCTTTGATTTGCCCGATTCTGGGCGTGATGTAGCATTTCGGGTATGGGATCATGAAGAATTATCTTGGCATTTCCGCTCAGGATCTCTAATGCCTTAGATGACATATTGCCAAAACCCGAACCCGCATCAAGTATCAAATCACCTGGACGAATTTGACCATTCAGGCCTAATTGCCTGTACTTGTCATCCTGTCCTAATGAAATACTCTTGTTGACCTTATCGTAAACGGGAATTATGCTCCTCAAAACTCCAATTACTTCCTTCCAATAGTTAAGTCCCAGTCCTGACAATTACCAAGTCTAAAAAATGAATGGCTATTTCTTATTTTGGAATGGCGAGGATATTAATTTCAACACCAGTACTTTATACGATACTTTACGACCCAGTGCGGCCATGCTAATCCATAAATTGGTTCACAAAATTGATATGGGACTCATGATTATGAAATATTGTCTGAGAAAATGGAGTACATATGTGAATCTTGTGGTACGCTATTAGTTCATAGTAATGAAGTAACACTCGATAGTATGAAGGACGTTCATAATCAGCTGTGTTCAGTTAAGAGGCAAAATATAGCTACTCCTGTTCCACAGGTTACCCAGAGGCCAGCTCCGTCTGCTCAACAGTCTGTTTCCACGACGCCTCAAGCTCAAACTGCACTCAATCCTCCGTCTCCACAACAATCCACAGCAACACCATCTTCAGGTGGTCAAACAACTATTTCTTTGACAGGTAGCGGAACGAACTATTCAAAGGTTGAAGGTCCAATTGATCCTGAGTTCAAATCAAAGCGTCAGGTAAAAGGTATGTATCAAGGAATAAAGATATGGGGTCCGGTAGATCCGCCAGGACAACTTGGCATTTGGGGAACCGAGGTTACAGTTGATTTTGATATCTGCGTTGCTGATGGCGCCTGTATTGAGGCTTGTCCTGTAAACGTATACGAGTGGTTGGATACACCAGGTCATCCGGCGTCAGAGAAGAAACCATTTATGATAAGAGAAAAAGATTGCATTTTCTGCATGGCATGTGAGAACGTTTGTCCCCCACAATGCGTAAAGATATTCCAAAAGAGTCAATAGTATTTCGACGTCAAACTAGCAAGGCTGAAGATTGATGTTTGACACCGTAGCTACCGGTGGCACATTTGACATTTTGCACAAGGGTCATTATATACTGTTACTAAAAGCATTTGAAGTTGGAAATCATGTAATAATTGGGCTGAGCAGCGATAATTATGCAAATCAGAAAAAGAAAAAAATTGCTAACGACTATCACATCCGATTAAAAAATTTAAGGAAATTTATTAAAGAAAAATTCAATAAATCCAACTATACTATTTATGAGCTAAATGATTTTTATGGTCCGACAGTATTGAATAGAGAAGTACAGGCTATCGTTACCACTGAATCATCAAAGGAAAATTGCATTAAAATTAATGCATTAAGAGAATCAAAAAACATCACGAAATTGGAAATTGTTATTGTTCCCTTAGCCGAGGATCATGAAGGTAAAGTGATATCTTCAACAAGAATAAGACAGGGTGAAATTGACATAAATGGAAACAAACTATCATTGTATTGATTAAAGCTAGCACATAATTATTGCGTTCCCCGTACTATGTTAACATGCAGAACTGATTAAAGCTATTTGCACGTGTTACGTGTTAAATTTAAGTAATCTGTTCAAAATTAAGTTTCATGTACTACATTCAATACATTTTCCTGACCAAATGTCCTAATAACTATCATAGGTCCGAATATTAATTCTCCTACAAATTCCCTCAATTTAACCGCATTTATGTTATCTTTCATAAGAACGGCATGACATGATTTGTCTTTCAACCTAAGTATTATCTCATTATCTATAATTTTTATGACTTCAACCACAAAGTGGACACTATCTTTATCACGTAACAACATACTACCTAATTTTTCGGTTTCGTATGAGTCAAGACATTCAAATCTCGTCACTTTTTCCAACCGCTCAACTTTCCTCACTATACATAAAATCGGAAACAATGTCTTTAGCTTTTTCCCTCCGCTTCTGGAATGTTGATATAAATGCAGTTGAGTCGTCGGATAGATCATGTTTACATTCTCCACAAAGTAGATTGCCGCTTCTGCATTTCAGTTCCCTCTCATTTGACTCCGCAGGTCTATCAAACAAATACTTGAGATATGAAAATACGGAGCATACACTAGGATTTCCACCCAATTTTTTCTGAAGAGAAATAGTTGGTTGACCTCCGGTGAAGGCATTTGATATTTTGTCTTCTATTATTTTTGTCTCGTCAGTAGTAAATATCGCAGTCTCAGGACTCGATGATGACATCTTTCCTATTGTTTGTAAACTCGGCAAAAATTTGCTGTGTATCTGTGCAGGCTTGTAAAATCCAATTTTTTCGGCAATATCTCGTGTCAATCTCCAGTACGGATCCTGATCTATTGCAGCGGGAATTAGTACAGGTGTAGGTTTTCCTTCGATTATCGATGGAAGAAAACAGGGGACAGCCTGAAGCGGGGGAAAACCAATCATTCCAATATTGGTTGAGTTTGTAAAACCGAATACGCTCTTTGCTGTTGAAAACGTTATCCTTTTTGCTATTTCAAGTGAAGTCGAATAAAGATGCTTGATGTGTCTTGAATTGATAATTATTTTTGTTTTACTCTTTTTGAACCCAATTGCAATTATGTCAAGGATATTCTCATACACATTTTTCTTGATTTCATCCAATGTTTGATTTCCAAACAAGAACTTTTCATCATCAGTTATCTGAAACAGCAGATTAGAATCAAATTTATCCTGCAAATGTTTAGTCAGGAACCATGGCATCAGATGTCCTAGGTGAACCATGCCAGATGGTCCTCTTCCAGTATACAAATAGAATTTTTCATTATTATCATACTTGTTTAGTATCCAATCAAGATCTCTATGTGAAAAAAAGAATTTGTGTTTAAGTAAAGGATGTAATTCACCTGTGAATGATTCAATTTTATCAAGTATTTCGTTAGTTATTTCTTGAGTTCCAAATTTTTTTATTAATCGAGCATAATCTACCGATCCCTCGACTTTCCACGGGGTAACTTCAAAATCATCAAAATTCTCTTTAAATGATTCACTCATTTTCCTGTATATACAACAATCGAGAGCTTTAAACGTTTAAAAAGTATTCCATCAATGTCAGATCCATATTTAAATGACGCAATTAAATTTGCATAAAATAGAGAAAAAAATTCTTCTTTCACTCGTAAATGACGACAATATAGAGATTGAGAAACTTGCAACCCTTACGAACCTTTCACTGGATAATGTAAGACGCGGAATTGAGTGGTTAAAGTACAAGGGAATGGTATCCATCTCTATTCAAAAGGAATCAATACTTGAACTAACTTCCGAATCACAAAATAAAAACCCAAATGAGAAGAATCAACCCGCAGATTTTATAACATTACCAGAAAGAAGAATAATTAATGAGATAAAAAAAACGGATCAAAAGAGTATCAAGATTGGTGAGTTTGTTAATCAATACCGCATGTCAAATAGTGAATTCGGTGTTGGTATAAAAAATGCCATTAGAAATGGTTGGTTGACAAAAGAATCAGATAGCCTGAAGATTACAAATAATTCTGAGATTCTATCATTCGAAGAGATTCTATTACAACAATTATCAAAATTGAAAAGGATTAAAATGGCCGAATTATCCGAAGATGAGCTACGTGGATTTACTCTCTTGAAGAATCGTCCCGGCTATATAAAGGAGAATGTTGAAAAATCCTTCCTTGTTTCTCTAACGAAGCAAGGAAAAATACTTGTACCTGAAATAAAGCTAGACGAAGATAATGAGATAGGGATACTCACATCTGAGATACTGAATAGTGGCAAGTGGAAAAATGAGAAGTTTACACAAATAGACGTTACTTCCCCTGTACGCACTTTCCTTATGGGAAGAACACATCCTCTAACCGATATAATTGCTGAAATCAGAGAAATTTTTGTTTCTATGGGATTTTCTGAAATTGAAGGATCAACGATTCAATCTTGTTTTTGGAACTTTGATGTACTATTTACACCCCAAGATCATCCGGCAAGGGATATGCAAGATACGTTCTATATGTCAAATTTAATTGATGACGATATAGATTCCGTCATCAGTAACAAAGTTTCGGACTTTCACAAGAATGAATGGAATTACGATTGGAACCTTGAAAAATCAAAGAAAACAGTTCTTCGCACACATACTACACCGGTTACTATAAAATATCTTTCAGAGAATAAGCCGGCATATGGGCGGATCTTTTCTATTGGACGAGTTTTTAGGAATGAAAAAATGTCTTACAAGCATTTAATGGAATTTCATCAAATCGAAGGAATTGTAATAGGTGAATCAATAAGTCTAAGGGATTTGATGGGTCTGCAAAAGCAATTTTATTCCAAGCTCGGGATAGAGAAGGTAAAGTTCTGGCCGACATATTTTCCCTATACCGAACCGTCACTACAATCGATGGTGTATATAGATAAACTAGAAAAGTGGATTGAGTTGTTTGGTATGGGTATGTTCAGACCAGAGGTTACTCAGTCAATTGGTATGGTCAATAATGTGCTTGCATGGGGAGGCGGCCTTGAACGAATTGCTATGATTCGTTATGGATTGGATGATGTACGTGAGCTCTACGAAAACAAATTATCGTGGTTAAGGACGCAATCAATATGCCCGTTGTAGAATTTCCACTAGAGGATATTAGTAGATTGTTTCCTGACTATGATTTAGAATACACTATTGATATGTTACCGTTTTTAGGACTAGATATTGAATATAGGGATGATAAATGTATTAGATTGGAATACAGTCCAAATCGACCTGATTTTTCCACTTATTATGGAATCTCTAGGGCATTGAATGGCCTGCTCGGGAAAGAAGTAGGAATTCCAAAGTTTAAACTAATTGAAAACAGAAAAAATTTGATTAATGTGGATTCTTCTGTATCAAACATAAGACCCTATATAGCAAGCATTGTTGCCAGAGGTCATAAATTAAATGACAAAACGATAAAACAAATTGTTTCTATGCAAGAAGATCTGCATAATGGTATAGGGAGAAAAAGGTCAAGGGCATCGATAGGGTTACATAACTTGGATACGATTGAATTTCCATTGGACTACACAACAAGACCCGGTAACCTGAGCTTTACACCACTAGATTATTCCTCTTCGCTGACATTGAGTGAAGTGTTAGAGAAAACCGAGTCAGGCAAAAAATTTAGGGAACTGTTACTAGGGTCCATATATCCTGTCTTAATGGATTCCAGGAGAAATTTGCTATCATTTCCCCCTGTCATAAATGCTGAATATACAAGAATTAAGGGAGGAGTTAAAAATTTGTTATTAGAAGTTACTGGTGTTGACAAGACAACCGTAGACAAAGTTTTGGCAAATATTGCGGCAACGCTAGCTGACATTGGATTCAGCTTAGAAACTGTCTCTATTAATCAGGATAGTAATACTACAACTTCTTTCAATTCAATGGAAAATACTAGGTTAGATAACATTAAGACAGATTACATCAATAAGAAACTAGGCCTATCTCTTTCAAACGAGGATGTGATACTTTGCCTGAGAAAAAGCAGGTTGGATGCTAAAGTTACTGATGGAAGTAACATTAATTGCATGATTCCAAGTTATAGAATAGATATTTTTAATTCCATGGATATTGTGGAGGAAGTAGCGATTGGCTACGGTATCTATAACATGGAACCTACTCTACCAGAATTTACACTTTATGGTAATAAGAGCAGACAAAATCATTATTTTGATAAAATCCGCCAGGCCTTGGTAGGCATGGGATTAATTGAAAATATTAATTTCATTTTAAGTAATAAAGATATCCACCTCAGAAGGATGAAAATTGAAAAATCTGATTTCTTTACAGTTAACAACTCCAAAAGCGAAGAACATGATATTTTAAGAAAATCACTTTTGCCATCCTTGTTATTTTCTCTATCAAAGAATATTCATGAGGAATATCCACAAAAACTGTTCGAAATAGGACAGGTCTTTCTTCCTGAGCAGGAGAATTCTGAAAAGTGGAATTTGTGTTGCGCTACCGCTTTTAATGGAGTTACCTTTACTAAAATTAAAGCGATACTTCAGACACTAATGGAAATTTGTCTTGGCACTACGTTTGAAACGAAGGCGGCAGAACATTCATCATTCATTAGCGGTAGAAGTGCAGACATATTCTATAAGGGAAAAACAGTAGGGCAAATAGGAGAAGTTTCACCTTTACTAATAGATAGTTTTAAAATAAAAATGCCTGTTGCTGCATTTGATCTTGATCTTACAGAACTACTACAAATTTAAGCAGAATGTTTATAATGAATTGACACAATCTTCTTCCTACTTGGTCAATTGAGTAAGTTGACAAGTAGCCCCGGTAGAGAGTGCACTACGAGATGTACATTTGAGTGTACGGCTATCAATGACTAGTTGTGGGTCAGAAACGGGGTACATTTATCTTCCTACTAACTGATTGATAACCAAAATTTCTTGAATGAATCTAATCCAATCTATTCTAAATTTTCAGTTCATTAAAAAATTTCAAAACTAGAATTTTTGCATTATCTGATACATCATATTTCTCCAAGGTTTTTTTAGGATTTTTGAAAAATTCTATTCTAAACTCAGGGTCTGAATGGGCCAAATGAACAATATCACTTAAGGCCTTTGAATCGTTAGCAGTATATTCCAAGTTATCTAACTATATTATTTTCCGGTATTTCTAACTTTAGTAAAATTGATATTGATACCTAATATTCAAATCTCCTATGGAGCTTGAGCCAATATTGCTCAGAAGCCAGATGAAATTAAAAGGTAAAGTATCATCCAGAACAAAATCAGTACAGGAGACCCTAAGTACCATACTTCCAGTTTCTCGAGATATTGGAATAACACGCCTTGCAGATATAACGGATATGGATGTTCTAGGAATACCGAATTTTTCAGCTGTTTTGCCTGGTACCGAGGATTATATTTGGGTTTATAGTGGAAAGGGTCCTACTAAGTTGGATGCAAAGGCAAGCGCATTAATGGAAAGTATTGAAAGATATAGTTCCCTACCATCAAATAATCAAAAAAAGATGATTCAAGGATCTTTTAAAGACGTTTCAAAAATGTCAAACACGCTTTATCCTACTAATGTAATTGAACCAACGTTATTTGAATACGATGAAGATATGATTATGGATTTCCTACCAGGCTACGATTTGATACAAAATGAGCAGATTCTAATCCCTGCGCCCCTCGCATTATTTAGGTACACTCCAAAACCCCCAGCAGTAAATCCATTTGCATATCATCATACTAATGGTCTTGCATCAGGGAACGTGTTAGAGGAAGCGATTTGTCATTCACTATGTGAAGTTATTGAGAGAGATGCCACGAGTCTGGCGGAATTAAATTCAAGTGCATTACCATATAGTATTCTAAGATCAATAACAAAATATTTGTCAGACAGTGGAATACAAATAAATCCTGTAGATGGTAAAGAATTCGTAGATAATGATTTCAATTATCCCGATGTTGATATTTCAAATATTGATTTTAAACCTGTCGCAGACCTGGCAAGAAAATTTAATGATGCAACTATTCCACTTATAATTAAGGACATAACGTCGCCTATTGGAGTACCATCATTTAATGCAAGTAGTATTGAATGGATTACCGAAGATTATGGATATCTTGCAGAAGGTCATGGAACCCATCCTGATGCAAGAATAGCTTTGTTGAGAGCAATCACCGAAGTTTCACAAACTCGTGCCGCAAATATTCAAGGGGCAAGAGATGATCTCCGAAAAATCTCTTATGGCAACAGCAATAGTGATGAAAAAAAGACGTGGCAATTCATGAAGTCAAAAAATACTGTTCAATTCTCAGAAATAAAATCTTATGTTTATGATGACATTTTAGATGATATTAAATTTATTCTTTCAAGATTAACCTCAAATGGCTTGAACCAGGTAATAATAGTTGATCTTACAAATCCTAAAATTATGATCCCTGTTGTAAGAACAATAGTACCTGGGCTTGAAACATTCAAGATAACCAAAGCTGTCATCGGAAAAAGAGGCAGAGAATCGTACAGGATATGAATCAACCAATAGTATTTCTCGGACCTACTCTAAGTAGAGAGGTGGCAATTAAGATATTAGATGCAGACTATCGAGATCCTGCAAAGAAAGGTGATTTTTTGAGATTATCGCAGGCAACTGATGAAAGAAAATCTATAGGATTTATAGATGGAGTATTTTTGCACGATTATCCGCCATCGCCTATTGAAGTATATCATCTAGCCACAAGAAAAAACATCGAACTAATTGGCGCGTCCAGTCTAGGTGCATTAAGGGCAGTGGAATTAGAAAAATTTGGAATGAAAGGAATCGGCAAGATTTTTCAAATGTACAAGAATGGTATCATAAATGCTGATGATGAAGTAGCAGTTACCTTTGTCCGAGACAAAAACATCCTCCAGTCGGAGGCCATGATCGACATCAGGTTCAATCTTTTTTTGGCGTATAAAAAGGGAATTATCAGCAGAGAGTCCAAAATAATGCTCGCAAAGGTCGCAAAGAATATTTACTTTCCATACCGAAACTATGAAGATATCATAAAGCTGACCCAACAGCGATTTCCATCAATTCACGACGAAGTGGAAAAGTTTAGATCTTATATTATGAAAAATAGAGACAGCCTAAAAGCTCGTGACGCCATAAAACTCTTGAAATATCTGAAAACTACAACGGAATAAATATGTGAATAAGTTGGTTTGCAGAAAATAAATATGGTTATTCTGCTGAGAGATCCCAGAAATTCGCATCCTTAAATTCTTCGATGGGTTTCCCTAATTTTTTCCATTCTTTAAATGATCTTGAGTATAGTCTAATTTTTTTAACTCCACCCATCCTCAGTGCATAGTATGCAAGTCCTGACAGAGTTCCAACACTTCCACAGTATGTGATAACCTCGTCATCTGCTGAAATCCCTCTGTTTTCCATAAATCTCTTGATTTCTTGAGGCTCCCTTAATATAGAATCAGCTGTTCCTAACATTGTATACGGTAAATTAGTAGCGCCTGGAATATGTTCGCTCAAAAAATTTAGGCGTTCTCTTGAATCTACTAAAATCTTATTTTGTTCACTTTTTGCCTTCTCTACCTCATCGTAATTAGCAAATATTTCGTCATTTACTTTGAGCAAATGCTTAGTGGGTGCAAATACATTAACTTTTTTTTCTGTTTCGAATCCATAACTTTTCCATTTGGTAAAAGTTGTTTCGAGTAAGGATGTGTTCGAATGCCCTACGTACTGAAATGTCCATGCAACTCTCGCAGCAAGGGCGCCAAAAGTATCATCATAAACTACAACCGGAGTCTTATCGGAAATTCCCAACTGTTCTAAAAGATGAACGATTCTTTCTGGAGAATCATTTTCAAGCACCTTTGCAAGTGGAAGAGACACTGCCGTTTTGATGTGTTCTCTTCTGTATTCATCCTCTTTCCTGACATCTACGACTCTTACTGAATTTTTCCTAATCAAAGTTCTAAGAATATCTGAACTTGTTACAACATCATGCGCGTTGCTGAGCTCATGACCCCTTGATAAAATATTTTTAGTTTTTTTTTCCTTAGTATTGTATTTCAAGCTGCACATTCTCCTTTTGCTGTTTTTGCACTAAATTTTATATCGTTACCATAATCCATATAGGCTTCTGGATCCTCTTCGGCACTCGGTAATGAAATTGTCGACATCAAAACTGTTTTTATATCATCCAAATTCTTTATTTGACTTTTGACATTAACTGCACCATTAATCAGTTTACCTATCCACACCGAAAGCGATTCGTTTTCACTTCGTTCTTTTCTGTATATTTCAATTATTTTTGTCAACGTAGGTATGACTCGTTTAGCTGGCACACGCATTACCGTTCTACCCAACAGCCCATCTTCCCCATCTCTTCCTCCAAACATCATCGTATATGTTGGAGTCATAGTTCCTCCTATTCTTGATGCTCCTCCATAGAATCCAATAGTTGCAATCTCATGCTGTCCACATGAATTTGGACATCCACTTATTTTGATTGATGAATCCCTTAGATCATCCGCTGTATCCAATCCGAGTTCAATGAATTTCGATTGTATTTCTTTTGCGAGTCTGTGAGAATTGGTGATTGCTAGATTACAAGAAGTAGTACCAGAACATCCAACCGCTGACGACATTGTTAGTGCCCCGGGATTTGCAAGTCCAATTTTGGCAAGATCGTTGTAAAATTCTGGCAAGTCTTTGGCTTTAATGAACCGGATTGCAAAATTTTGATTCGCAGTATTTCTTGCACAACCTTCACCAGAGTAATCACGAATAGTCATTGCAAGCGACCGAAGCTGACTAGCCGTTATATCACCCGCGCCCAAAGTAATAAAGACAACAAAGTAACCATTTTGCTTTTGCGAGACCACATTTGAATGAAGCCATCTTTTATACGGGTCACTATTAACGTCCACTTTTTCATTTAGTAGTGGTAATTTCTTACCATTGGGTAATTGCCTCATATTCTGCGGTTCCGTTTCCACTTTGTATCTACCTAGCGTTTCAAGTGAAACCGTCATCTCCACATTTGATCTTTCTTTAATCACCAATTTCTGGAATTTTTCCCAGCCCATTTCATTTACGAGGTATCTCATTCTATTTCTAGCCATATTTTCGCGATTCCCAAGTCTATCAAATAGCCTAATCACTGCCATACATGTAGATACTAGTCTAACTTCCGAAGTAAATTCTTCCAATTGGTGTCCTATAAACGACGCCGCTCCAAGACCTCCTCCCAAGTAAATCTTGAATCCATTGTTTCCATCTTTTTTTGAGGGAATCAAACCGATATCTGCAATCCTAACTAAACCGTGTTGAGAGCAACATGCAAAGTTGATTTTGAATTTTCTTGGCAAATTCTGGCATACTGGATTTCTGAGAAAGAATCGGGCGATTGCTTTTGCATAAGGAGTCGAATCAAATTCTTCGTCCGGACAGACACCTGCAAAATGGCTACACATAACATTCCTGACTGTGTTTCCACAGGCCTCTCTTGTCGTGAGTCCTACCTCAACGAGACCACGCATTACCTCGCTTACATCTTCAAGCTGTACCCAGTGAAGTTGAATGTTTTGACGAGTCGAAACATGAGCAGAGCCTATTGAAAATGCTTCTGACAGCGACGCAATCTTCTCTAATTGTTCCGGAGTTATTTCACCACTAGGTACTTTGATTCTGACCATGCTATAATTCTGCTGAAGACGAGATCCATATGCTCCATGTTGAAGTCGGAAACGGCGAAAATCATCTTCGCTTATCTTTCCCTTTCTAAAAAGTTTCACATTTTGACCAAAAATCTCAGTTTCTTCCTCTTTTCCCCACTTCGGGTCGGATTTTGGAGAAACTAGCTTTTTATCAGGATATTCTAGAGCTTCTCTTTTCAATACTATATTAATTCATTTTTCAAAACCATATATTTTTTATGGATATAACTATTTTTGGCATCTTAGACGCATTAAACGGTAATTTACTCCATTTTAAATATGCTCAACCAAACGATAAATTCAATGTCCAAAAAATAATTGCGCGATTGGAGAGAATGGATGGGGAGAGATTTGAACTCTCGACCACCTGTGTGTGAGACAGGTATCATAACCAGCCTAGACCACCCATCCCAAATTTTATTATTATTTTCCCAATTAATATCTTGATGAATATTTGATCGAGCTAAGTCACTTACCTGAATTGGTAATAAAGTAAAGTTAAGATAATTCAGAGATGCAGAAACCAAGATAGAATAGAATCAGATAAAAATTATGACCCTTAATAAGAAATTAAAAAAAGGAAATATTGTTACGATAATGGCAGAGTCAGTAAATAAATTGTTAAAAACTGATGGGCCATTATGATTGGACAAGACTTGGCCCATCAGGTGGTGTCAATTTTTGCTATGAGTAGTCCATCACAGGACATTGACAAAGGAGGAGAATATGCACGATGTGAATCCTCCAATTTCAATATCCGTGTTGGTAATTTCCATATCTGAAATAGAATAATTAAGATTTAAGGATCTAATTTAAGCAATAGTTAAGAACAAGTGGGCCAAGATTGTAATGAATTACTGGCCCACCAGAATTTGAAGCGCGGTTTACGTTATTCAGTAATGATCAATAAATTATACAAAAGTTAAAACCTGATGGGAGAAGGATGAACAGAGATTAGAGCCAACCTCCACCAAGGCAGAACTGAAGTACAATATTGTTGGACTCGGAGAATAAAATATTATACTACATTAAATCTCGTCATCTATAGTGATCATATTTTCTAAAACACGATTTATTAAATCAATTCTCTTCATTAAATATCGTTTGTATGTTGAATCATCATTTTTCTCTACTGCACCTAATTTTAGAATCTTTAATTTCTGTTTGTAATCTTCGTTCTATGCTCATAGTCCGAAATTAAAGTTGGAAGGATTTAATTTATCAAGTGGTTTCTCTAGATTGAGAATTTGTCTATACAGTGTGTGAAATAGGCAAAAAGGACGGAAGAGGGATATCTAACCGTCCCACAAGATAAGCGTATCCGGTGAAGAAGGCCTATCTCAAAGTTCATTCATAATTATAGAAGTTAAAGGATTGTGATACTAGCCTCTATATGATGAAAAGATACCCATAAATAATTTAGAGCAGAAAAGATTCCTTATGGGAAAATATGTCTTACTTTTAAGATGGACAGATCAAGGAATCAAAAACGTTAAGGACACGATTAAGCGCGCTGAATCTTTTAAATCATATCTTGAGAAGAAAGGTGGAAAACTTGATGATATATCCTACACATTTGGAAAGTATGATGCAGTAATTACTGCAGAATTACCGAGTGACGAATTAGCAATGTCAGTGTCACTTTCAACTGGCGCCCTAGGAAATGTGCGTATTACGACTCTTAAAGCATTTAGTCTGGATGAGACTAGAAAAATAATTGATAGTTTGAAATAAAAATCTTTTTTTTACTTGATTAGGAGAAATAAATAAAGAACTTAAGCGCAGTAAAGTGGATTGATAAAGTTCTATCATGTAACGCAAGTTTAATTAAAAAAATTCGCTTACGTCCCTTCGCTAAATCCGGTCAAATACATGTGTTGTTCCCCAGTAAGGGTATCTATATTAATGTTCATTGATTCCAATTTTGCTTTTGCTATTTGTTGATCCTGACTTCTGTCGATATCATATACTGCAGGAGATAACGATCCTTTTAATT
>JASKBU010000058.1:0-40280 GCA_033272285.1 Nitrososphaeraceae archaeon | reverse complement strand
GTTCAAATCCAATGTGCCAACACAGTAGTAATGACCATTATTCTCCACTTCATCCAAAGTCGGCAGGGGACCTTATGGATAGTTCTTGCGCATTATGTCCCTGCGAAAAATTTGAAGAAGTTTAAATTATTTAGGATTTGGGCTATCCAACCTAGACATTGATTCACGAATTTCTTGCTGCATTGTGTAACTCATGTAATAATATATACCCATTAGAACGCCGAAAAGAATTCCAATTATTGCGAAAAAGGCTATTACTATAACCAATACCTTCTTTTTCTTGTTCATTTGTTTTCTACAGGTGCTAACTTGACCTTATTATCATTTCTCATGGTCTCCCTCTCTACAAGGCACTTGTTATATTAAATTCTTAATATTGCTAATTCCATATAATGCAAGTTATAAAAAAATTTCTAAGGCTTAGTCTAAAAGGATAATAAATAGTAAAAGATATCTCAACATATTGAATCCTCAAGATCTTGTTGGAAAGACTGAAATATGTAGTGAATGTGGTAAACAGAAAAAGATAGGCCTTGCATTAGACCAAGGGCCGGATAAGAAAGGAGAAATGCATTCTCCTTACTTGAAATGTGAAGATTGCATTTCACCGGACCTCGAGAAAGATGAAAATAAGTAATTAATTATTTATTTCCCTCCCTCTCACCTAAGCGCTTGCTAAATTAAATTCTCGTATTGCTAATTCAATGTATGACGGTAGAACAGACGCTATTGCGAGATATTGAAGAATCTCAAAAAGCGTTGAATGGACCGAATGACGATACAATTTATAGACGAGATCAATCGAAAAGAATTGAATTAATAAATTGGGTTCTACAAAACATGAAGAATCCTGATTTTCCTATTTGCGAACTTATTGAATCTAAAATGAATAAAGTTGTGTTAACAATAAATCAAACGCATGAAATATTTGAGGCCGATAAACTTCATAGCGAACTGAGAATATTGGATTGGATTTTTTATCAAGTTTGTAGTAACGAATTAAAACAGTTTGAAAGGATATAAGCAACTTAAATTAGTTCTAAACAGTGAATATAAAAAAAATTTCTAAGGCTTAGTTTCATTATTGTACCACTTTTTCCACTTAGTTTTTCTAATGAAGCCATCGCACAATCTAATTTGGAATCAGGTATAGAAGAAATCAGTGAAAATCAATTTGTTGATGAATTGGGTTATGTTCATGTATTAGGTGAAATTCAAAATAAACTAAACACAAAAATGGACTTTGTAAAAGCAAACGTGGCATATTATGATTCTCAAAACAGAATAATAGGCAGTGACTTTGTCTATAGCGATCCTAACACTCTGCTACCAGGACAAACAGCGACCTATCAAGCCCTCACTTCTCCCGATAGTTTGGCGTCTAGTGATGTATCTTCCGTTAAAGTCAATTATGAGTATCAAGTTGATGGTGTTAGCCATCAATCACCTGGTCAGGGAAGTAGACCGTTGACAAGTAATACCGGTGCACCAAGTGATGTTCCTATGGGACCTAATGATCCAGATTGTGGGAAAGTCATACATGGAAATTTTACCCTTACAGCAAATCTCGTATGTAAAGGAGGAGATGGACTGATTGTTGGAGCAGATAATACAGTCATTAATTTGGACGGTTTTTCGATAACAGGACCCGGGCCTGACAGTGCAAAGGTGGGGATAGCCATACCACACTCAGATAATGTAGTTGTAAAGGGTTCTGGCGCTATTCGTGATTTCCAGGCAGGAGTTTTGATAACTGCCTCTGAGAATACGAAAATCCATAACGTTACATTCGAAGGAAATAAGATGGCAGTGTTCATGACAGGTTCAATTGGAAGTATCATTGAACAGAACTTTATCGGACCCGGTACAATCGGCGTGGGATCTCATTCCTCCTTTGGAGGTAAAATTCACGCTAACCTTATGACAGGCAATGAACTAGCAGGAATATCATTCGTCAACACGGACAATTCAACGGTGGATACCAATTCAATTGGCGGAAGCAGGAACGGCATATTTGTCGATTCCCAAAGCACGAAAAATACAATAGAAAACAATAACGTGTTAAAAAATGATGTAGACTTAAACAATGCTGACGGTCTACCGTTAAACATGAATCAAAATGAATTCCTAAGCAATAGGTGCTTCGTTAGTCAGCCAACTGGTTATTGTACCGGTCAGTAGGAACATACTAATCATGACTGACGGCTATTATAACCTTGAATGGGTCTTGTCTTTCTGTTCTAGTATTTGCTTGGTTACTTGGTTAGATATGCAGTTCTATATTCAGTTGTATGCGTGACTGCTTTTATATCATATCCCTGAGAAACATAACTTGCTAATACTGTATTTTGACTATCGCAATGCAAATCTATTATTATTATCTATCACGCAAATCGTAAAATAGGATATTGAGATTCTAACATAAACCTTCATCTTAGCCGTTATACATGCGAGGCGCTTTCCTTTAGCTCAGTGTTTTTCAATCCACATGACAGACACCTATATGATTTGAGCTTTTCAGTTTCCTTCTCACATATTAGATGCTCTCCACAACAAGGACATATCATAATTATATGATATTATAGAATCGCCGTACTTTATGAATTGTGCAGCAGATAAATGCTAATTTAGGCAAGATCAAAACACGATTATGTCAAATTGGAATTTATTTCATTAATTAATCTCGAAATTCGTTTCATATGACTGCCTGCCCAATAAATCTTGTTACATTTTGTGCATTTGTAGAATATTTTATGGGATTGCAATAATTGGTCTGAAAGTTTGTTATTGATCAAACTATTATCAGAAATTTTACCTAATTTACCATTACAACTAGTACATACATAAGGGACTGTTGGCGAATTGATGTATTTGATATTTAGAGTCCTAAAGATAGTAATTAAGTTTTCTATTTCTGTTTCTTTGTAAGTAAGAATGGTAGCTATTCGTTTTTTCTTACATCTGTAAAACAACTCTTTGTCGCTTGTTAGTACTATTCTGCCTATGTAGTTTGATGAATTCAAAATATTTTCATCATCCAAATTAGAGTCATAAATTGTATCAAAACCAAATATTCTCAATTTCCTAGCAATTTTACCGAGCATAGCATCGGCAAGAAATGAAAATTCTTTAGTATTTCTTTCCATTGCTTTGTAAGCTTATGCAGGAAATATTAAATAAAATTATCCACTATTAGAATTCAGTCAGTATAGTAAATCATGCTATTTCCGAATTTATACTCATTACTCAAACGGACTAGTAATCTTGATCCAAGGACCTTTTAATTATTTGGTGTCCTTGATCCTTCAGGGTATGTTTACCTAGTAGGCTCTGATAACTCACGAGTTCAAGTTTTTGCACCATCAAATCAGAGTGCTTCTGCGTCCGGTTGGTAGCATATACAATTGAAAAAACAGGTTCAGATTGCTTTCTGGACTTAAACCTAATTCATAATAGATTATCATATGCAACAAATTATAAAATAATTTACACGATGGTGGGACCATGAAGCCAACCAGCAGGTCCCGCCATTCATACGTATGTTGATAGCGTTGTTAAAAACCGGTGGGAAGAATCGTATTCTGACAAAATAATTTCCCACCAGCATATGGTTGCGATAATACGTTATACTTCAATGCACAATGCACATTAAATTATAAAAATTTTCTTTTCCTCCGACTGATTTTTTTAATATCTCTAGTTGCTTGTAATGTTCAAATATTATAGACATAAGGATCGGATGAATCAATTTTATCTTTTAACTGTTTGCAAGATCCAATCGTTAAATCAAATGTTGCTATACCATTCTATATGGATGAAACAATAGACTGGGACAAGGTCATAAAAAAAGAAGCAAGGGGACTGGACGACTACGATTTGGGTGAGGTTCAAGAAATAGATCAAGAACGTGTTATAACAAAGAAAGGGGTTATTGATAAAGATAAGTTTTATCTACCTAGAAATAAAGTAAACAGATTCGATGGAGATAAACTGTGGTTCGAAATTAGTAAAGATGAGGCTCATGCATACAAACATAGCGAAATAATAGATTGGGAGAAGGTCATAAAAAAAGAAGCAAGGGGACTGGACGACTACGATTTGGGTGAGGTTCAAGAAGTAAATGAAGATATTGTGAAAACAAAGAAAGGAGCTATTGATAAAGATAAGTTTTATCTACCTAGAAGCAAGGCTATAAGATTCGAGGAAGATAAACTGTGGTTCGAAATCAGTAAAGATGAGGCCAAGGCGTACAAGCACGATTAGCCACAATGTTATTTTTTACATTCTTTTAATTTCGTTACTTCAAATTTGAAAGAATATCCAATCCAAAATTCTTAATTCGCTATGCAATTTATCGACTTCAAAGATATCATGGGTTTGATTTATTTTTAGAATAATTTCATTCATCCTAGATTCAATTAGACTGCAAAATATTCGGATTTTTCATATTTTCAACAACCCAGTTTATTAATCCGATCCTTTTTTTGAGATCTCGTTTGTAAGTAGATTCATCTTTTTCACGAGAAAGCCAAACATCTGTGTCTTTAATTTCTTGTTGTAATATTTGATTTATAGTCATAAAGTCAATTCGATTAATGAGGATTTAATATACAGTGTTCGTTAAAGGGAGGGACTGCTAAAACTTAAAACCGGTGGGACTGGAAGCGCAAGCGTTTGGAAGCGGATGCGTTAAAGAATCCCAACCGGCCAGTCTCTATTTTTGGTAGAGTAATCAGATGTATGCTACAAAATATAAGAACATGGCTTACCTTAGTTTTCTTATAGAAAGGCATCGGCATTTTTAATAAGTTGGCGATCTAAGCAAAATATCCTTGAGTCAAAATGATAGATGTCAATGTGGACATAAACGGTTTCATCAAGTCCGAAAGTCACCGAATAATAGCCCTACTAAATGTAGTAAATGTGACTGTCCGAAATTTAGAATTTCTAATTAGCAGAGATCACAATAAAGTTTAAATCATCTTTCAGCCTACGAAAATAGGATTAGAAATCGTTTTATAATAAAACACCGGTGGAACCATTTATCGGGTGAGATGCACGGCTCCACCTGGCGCTCTACATTGAAAGTAGAGGTTTACCATACAAACCAACGATATAAAAATCATTCTGATTGATGATAACAATTTAAAAAATTTTGATCAAACTTTAGTAACAACAAGGACCATTTGTCCTTCGATAACTTTCCACTGCCAATCGAGTTTATCACCATCTTCCAGTTTCCATTGTTTCACAATACTCATGGGTATCGTGGTTCGTAGAGAAGCAAATTTCGAAGAAGCCTTGTTAGCAACGGTGATTTCTCCCACTCTTGACATAATACTATACCTAATGTTTATCCTTTCTTATAAACTCTACCTAGTGTCAGGTCTGTTTCTCTACCTTTAACTTTAATGATAGGTATAGTACTAGGTATAGTATGAGCGAATATGTAAAGACTTTCACATATTGCGAGAACGAAATACAAATGAGTGACAAGGAAGGCAGATGGCTTCCTTATAACAAGGATGGCATTACGCATGATTGCAAAAAGAAGAACGGTAAGCAAGAAATTACTTTAGAAGCAGTACAGAAAAAACTGGAATCCCTCGGTATAATTGTAAACATAGACAGGTTGAAAGCATGAAGTGGACATGTTTTATTTGTGGCCAAGTTGTGCAAAAATTCTCCCTTGTTGTTTCACATGTAGAGAAACATAAACAAGACGAGCAGAAACCAAACACTAGCAGTTTACTTGATAGTATATACGGAAGATTGGAGGCGTGAAAATAAGTAAATGACAAGCGCATCAATGCCGGAACAACAACCAATGTTTAGCCACAGTTTGAAACTAGGAGAAACTGCAAAAGGCTCAAGGATTTCAGTGCATATCTATGCTCACAACACAGCCGAAGCACTTGAAAAAGCATTCAAGACTTACCTTAACGCCAAGATTAAGGCAATAGATAATAAGATTCCTTTAGCGCCAGTTGATGGTAAATAAAATTTATTTTTAATCTTTTTCCGTCCGCTTTCTTGTTTCTTTCTCCCAACAATCTTCGCAGAATACCTTATTTCCCTGGTACCATTTAATGTATTTCTTCTCTCCACACTGGTAACATATCCCTTCCTTGCCTATTTCATCAATTCTATCCATGCTGATATAGAAGAAAACAAATATTAAAATAAGTTCGTTTGGGGCTTTAATTTCTTATATTTTCTTTTCAAAAATGCAACATCTTTTGATATTGCTTCAAGTTGTGATTTGTCAATTTTCAGGATTTCGACTGTTCGTTTAAGTCTTTTTTCTTCATTTATTGTCAAATTATTAATTGCTTTTCATATTCTTCCTGTAAACGTTTTTCTGATACTCTAATATAGTGAGAATCATTTCCTCTCAAGTTATGGCCTTCTAAGAGTCATCTTAACTCAGTCTTTAAATCCCCTTCTACCACTTGAGTGGTAAAGAACTTGCGAAAACCATGAGCGATAGGAACATCTTTTCTCATTTCGGCGCGTTTTCTATTACTTCCTTCAACTAAGATTTCCTTTTCTCTTATCACGGAACGCTCTGCAAGGTCAATTAACTTTTTAGTCGGAGTATTCGACCTTAGTTGTCTGCATTTTGATATAGCAAACGGATCTCTAACATCAGACTATTCTCTGATTAAAAAGGAGTCTTGCGTCAATTTCTCACCATATTGCTGCTGCATCTTTAAGTGTTCATCAATTGCGCGGGTACATTCAGGTGTGCAAAAAGTAATGTATTCTTCATTAAAACCCTCGTAGACAGTAATCTTGTAGATATCATAATCAGACTCAACCTTTTCTAAATTCCTTAATCTTAAACCTGGTATTGCTCCAATACGCATGCCAGTAGAGGCTAATAAAAATATGATGGCTCGCACCTTTCATCCGCTACAACCAACAGTCTATGAGTCTCTTCGTATCTACAGGCTCTATCTTTCTTTGCTTTTCTAAACTCTGGTAAATATTGATGTATTTTGTTTGTGTCTAGTACAACATCATTCATTTTATAATATTTACAGATAGCAGAAACATAGTTACTAATTGCAGCAAAACCCTTACCCTGTTTCTTTAAAGAAATAACAAAGTCTATTATATGATTTTCTACCTTTTTTCCATCTGGATTGACATTATCAATAACTTTTATTGCTCCCGGAAATTCGAAATATTTCTTTAAACAAGTTATGTATACCTTTTTTGGTTTCTTTGCTCCATTTTCTAATTTATTTACGCATGGGGAATTAATAAAGTTAGTATATGCGGAATTAATGAAATAATTAATTGTTTCTATAAGAAATGCCAAACATTGTTCGGCCTAGGGTCAAGTTACTAGCATAGAATAACCCCAGTTATCATTAGAACCAAATATTATCCAATTCTGTCCTCTTTCGTATCGCGATATGAGTAAAGTCTTCTTTATTATCTATGCATCCATGCCAATGCAAAACAAAAGCCGGAACGCAAATTACATCACCTTTTCCCATCATGATGGTACTTTCAACTTCTATTTCTGTTTTAGTACTTTGATCTGGATCGATCCTTATCCTTTTTGCGAATACTACTACACCCTTTCCGTCAGTGGCAATCAATATCTGTTCTGAAGCATGTATGTGTGGCCTAGTTCTACAGCCAGCCTTAAAAGTTACATTATACATTTCCTGTTCGCTTGAATCGTCTTTATCTAATACGCTCTTGATTACAAAATCTCCTGTGAATTTATCTTTGTATTTTTCTGTTGGCTCTGCTTTTATCGATACAATGCTCTTTTTGTGCATTATTACTTCATGTCATACCCAATTATAAAAACTAGTTTGGAAGGCAATTGAGAGAGTAAATTGATTTTGCCAAGAGTACTGCTATGCACTATTGCATTCAGAAAAATTTTGACAATTTTGACATTTTCAATTTTATATCCAAACGACATCAGGAGCAAGAATTACATTCCATTTGGTATGAACACAACTGCTTTTGGTTTGCTTTTGTATGATTGATTATTCGCTTGTATACTTCTTAAGAAATGACAATGTCTTTTGCCATGCGTCTTGAGTTTCCTTCGGAGCATAATTATCGCCTGATGGATTTGCAAATGCATGACCGACTCCTTTGTATATATAGATCTCATTTGGTGTGCCATTTGATTTTAAGGCTGATTCAAACGCGTTTACCATGTCAACTTGTATGGACATATCCTGATCTCCGAATATACCCAATACAGGCCACTTTATGCTTGCGAGGGTTGCATTATCTGTTACCAAACGACCATAATAGATTATAGTAGCCGCCAATGGATGATCCTGACTGTTGAGGGCAAGTTGTAAAGATTGTCCTCCTCCAAAACACCAACCTAATGATACTATCTTCTCCGGGTTTACATTCGGAAGTGAAGACAGGTATTTAACCGCTGATTTTAAATTAGAGGTTGCTACATTTTGATTATCCCTGATCTGTTGGGTTAACTCAGATGAACGATTTCGATCAGTGGTAACCTCACCTTTAAATAAATCCACGGCGAGTACAACATAACCATTTTTAGCCAAAAGATTTGCCATATTTTTGATATTTTCATTTAGACCTTTGTTTTCATGGATCATGACGACTCCAGGAAGTTTCATGTTACTATTAATTTCACTATTGTTAGCGTTTGATTTACTTGGAAATACAAGATATCCATGTGCCTCATTAAAATAATCAACGGTTTTATTTTCTAATTGAACATCAGCGTTAGAAAGATCGGATTTTGTGAGATCCGTAACATTTGTTACCATATTAGAAGTCTGACCGCTTACTAGTTTCACTGAGTTTCCCGATACTAAAACTGAACTAACCAGAACAACCAGAAACAAAATTCTTAGATATATTTTATTCACACATGATTATACTAGATATTGTTTATATTTTTTATGCAATCCTATTACATTAAGAACACAAATGGTCAATCATACTGCGTATATTTAGAATATCGAGATTTCAAAACTAAAATATTTTGCAGCTGTAGGTGAAAGTCATACACAGGAAAAATACTAGCAAAAGATAATGTTATAACGGAACAGAATATAGTATATAATTGTTGGTAACAATCAAATACTTGAAACCAACATCTTTAATATTATAAAGATTTTTTATCGCAAATTAAGAACAAATGATCGATTCTTTTTTATAACTCGTTAAATAAATCTATTACAAAAATGAGAGAAAAATTTAGTCTATTAAGGTATGGTGCTGCCGGCAGTACTTTTATTGCAGGCATATTGCATCTGTCTTTGGTTGCAAATTCTATTGACAGAAACTTTAATACAGGTTTACTATTCTTGGTCGGAGGACTGGCTCAAATATTTTGGGTTATACCTACTATAAGAGGATCGAATAAAGCCTGGTATTACGTTGGTATCGGAGGAACTCTAACTTTTATAATTATTTGGGCTATTACAAGGTTTCCAGGAAATCCAATTAATGGTAGAGGAGGATCAATAGGTGAAACCGCAGTTGTAGTAGAAATATTTCAAGTAGCTTTTATCGTTTTGAGCATAATAATCCTGGCTAGGGATCCAAAGCTTCGCAACTAGGTATTATTCGCATAGGCAATATACCTAATCGTACTAGATACCATTTACCATACTATTAAAAGATGAAAATAGTCGATTCTTCTTCACAGTAACAACAGTACTACAAACCGGTAATTAAGAATCGATGGTGGCTACTTTTTTGTCTTATGATTTGTGTATATGCGCTTTGATTTTTTCCTGCATTTCGGGTTTTAGCACGTCCTCACGTGTATAACCATGATCCTTTATTGCATGTTCTATCAAATTATCCATTAATTCATTTTCCGTTTCGCCCTTTCCTACATAATCACAGTCGACGCCCACTTCTCTACACGATACCGATAACATTGTAAAATTATAATGGGAAATACTATTTAAGTATATAATAAGCGAATAATGTAGTTCCCGTTCTGCAGAATTACTGTTAGAATATTCTGGTTTAGCTTCATTAAGTTAAACATCCAATAAATTAATTAAATTTTTTATTGGAAGTTGCGATTCATAAACCGAATCCAAGTAGAAAGTTTTTGTTAGAATTCGCCAATTCCTGTTCAACAATAAATGCAAGAGCGTACTTTTGGACATCTGGCAACTATTATTCATTATTTTCCAGAATTGATGACTCGTGTCAAAGAAATAAAAATTAGAATCATGCAAGTTTAGCTTAAACTAGTTAGTATATAAATAAAGAGCCCAAAGCAGTAAGCTATTAGCGGAGAAGAGAAGAAAAGTTAACCGATACCTCCACTAAAAAGGTTCAATATTGTTACTTTTGAAATGACGGTTTGTTCCCCAATAGCGAACTTACTGTTGGCGTATCTTTGAGATCGAGATTGACGGTAAGTATGTTTGACAATGCTCTTGACTTTGTTAAGTCGGTGAATGTAATATTGGCAACCACACTTTCTAGCGACTTGTCTTGGAAAGTAGTCTTAAGTACTTGTACCCCGCCATCACTCTGTGCAGTAAAACCACTCGGAAATGAAGTGGTCTTCAGAAATGATCCATTTGGGGCAAACACTAGCATTACTGCGTTTATCATTTTATTTTTTAGCGATTCATCTTCAACTGTATATTTCACATTTACTCTAACTTGGTTTGCGTCCGTATTTGTTAGTGGTACAAAGCTGGAATTGCCTAACGAGATAACTATTCCCTGGCTATTTTGTGCTAATGAGGAATGTGTCAAAACCATTGTATCACACAGGACAAAAATTGACAAGACCAAGCCTAACAGAACCATATATTTAGTTAAATTGTACATTGTTTTTATCAGTCCAAGATACTTTATCCTACCTAAATAAAAAATCTTTCTTAACAATATCCGTTTAGAATTTTCTTAAATTATTTTTTTGAGACTGGATGGTCGGATACAAATGCTTCAACAACCCTGTTCCACGCCATCGCCAAATTCTGTGTGTTGTAGCCTCCTCCACCAAGGCCAATAATTCTACAATGAGATCTCTCATGCGCAAAATTATGCATAAATCGAGCAGCATATTCATGTGATTTCTCAGTATATTTCAAATGTGTTAAGGGATCCCCCGATAAGCCGTCTGCACCGCACTGCATTATTATGAGTTCAAAATTCATAGAATTAATAAAATTTTCAATTTTCATAAATGCCGAAATAAAGTCATTATCTGTAGCACCAGGTGGCAGTGATAAATTTAGCTTTGTACCCTTTCCAGCGCCTGAACCATTTTCTGATTCAAATCCTGTTCCGGGATATAAGAATGAACCGTCCTCGTGAATATCGGCTATGAACAAATCAGGATCTTGCTCAAATTCGTAGTACACACCATCTCCATGATGAGCATCAATATCAATATACAGTATTTTCCTCAAATCATATTTCTTTCTGGCATACATTATGGCAACTCCTATGTCATTAAATACACAGAAACCTCCTGCTGCATTTCTTCTTGCATGATGCAGACCTCCGATTGGATTAAATGCATGGATAATCCCGTCGGTATTATTAATTACAGTGTCAAGGGCTAATAATGTAGAACCTACTACATACAAAGAGGCATCAAATACCCCCTTGAAGGAAGGTGTATCACCGGAGTCAAGGTATCCTATCCCATCTATTGAGGATTTTTTTACAAAATTGATATAGTCTTTGTCATGAAAATAAGATATTGTACGTTCATCTGTTATGGCAGGGGAAATTACTTTCAGATTGTCAGAGCTAGTGTCCGGTGATTGAGTAATTTTTGACCAAAAGGCGTCCAGTCTACGAGAATTAAATGGATGTTTCTCACCAAAAGTATAATTTGAAAGCTCCTTACCTAAAACAACGGCAGTATTACACATTATCTTTTTTTTGGGGCCGAAGTATTAGTAGGTTATCAGCAAAGAAACGCAAGCAGATTTTCATTCGGTTTAAAACGATCAAAGGTCGAAAGTTCATAGAAGTAAAATTGACTAGTATGATTGAGGTCCTTGCACTAATCTTGGCCTTTCAAAAATGCTTTATAGTACAATTACCCATTTATACAAGATCAAAATGTGCTATGAATTTGAAATCTCGGAGAATGTAAAACTAACAAGCAAAAAAGCACTGGAAAAGGAAGATAATGAAGCCGAACTCGAGGTAGAGCCAATTAAGGTATCAAATTAGACTTTCCTTTTCTTTTCTTTAACCCATTGACGCTGCTGCCTTTCGTATTGGTAGCGGTGCGTGGCTTGGATTAGGGCATATGGCACATGGCATTTTAGCGAGTTTATTACCGAATGTAAGTTTGATTCGAGTTATCAAAGTTCTTAATTAGTTCAAATTTGTTTTCAAATTTATCGAATCTTACTAGTCCTATTTGAGGAAAAATTTTCAGTGGATCTTCAGCCATGACAGTTACTGCCTGGATCTCACCAAAGAATTTTTTGCACAGTTCTAGGCTCATATTTCTAACTGTGTTTTCATCTAAAATTCCAAAACTATGAAGATACTCGTGCAAAAGTACGGTAAATAAATAAGAGTTGTATTCGTAATTGGAAGTTGAATGTTTTCTTACCAAATCTAACAGGATACTATTGATTGCAATGACGTTTGAGCCCAAAACGTGATAAGCTCCTACTCTCGTAGGCATTCCATGAAGCATCAGGCTCAAACCAGCTCGTTTCATCTCATATACTGAATTCACAGAAGACTTTACAAACTCAAACACTTCGTTAAAGTCCTTCAAATCTAATAGCTTGTTATTATTGTCGATTTTGTCTTCGGCCGTTATGATTTTTGTCACTTAATCTGATTCTTCTATTCTCGTTTTACACCTATAAATCATGGCCTCGTCTTTCAGTCAATTAGATGTTAATTGTATGATTGAGACAAGAACAATGCATTAGATTAATTAAGTAAACGTGCTATATTTTAATACATAATTTATGGATACGCGATGGAAGGCAGACTCTGGTCTGAACGTTAGGATGGTCTTGAGTTTCGTTATCTTGGGTATGCTCTATATCATATTCTTGAGTATACTTCACTATCTTGGAGTAGGATACATCCCACTAGCGATAATAGCATCTGCAATGATTTTAGCGCAATGGTATTTCTCGGACAAAATAGTTCTATGGAGTTCTGGTGCCACCATCGTATCAAAAGAACAGTATCCTAGACTACATGAAATTGTGGAAAGACTTTCAGCTGACAACGGAATCCCAAAACCCAAAGTTGCAATAGTTAATTCCACGGTCCCTAATGCTTTTGCCACAGGTAAAAGTCCTAAAAGCTCTCTGGTTGCAGTAACTTCAGGGATTTTAGATCTCTTGGATGATGATGAGCTTGAAGCAGTAATAGGACACGAATTGAGTCATGTTAGAAGTAGGGACGTTTTAGTTCTAACATTGGCCAGTGTATTTTCTATGGTAGCCTGGTATCTTGTGCAATTTGGATTTTTTGGTGGATTGCAAGGAAGAGGTCGAAACTCTTCGGGAGGTACGGCAATTGTAATTTTAGTTGCATTGATAACGTGGGTTGTAAGCTTCTTGATTATCAGAGCTATTTCAAGATACAGGGAATATTCAGCAGATAGAAGTGGGGCAATCATGACTGGAAAACCGGATAAATTGGCTAGTGCTCTTCTTAAAATAAGTGGCAAAATGGGAAATATTCCAACAAAGGAGTTAGAAAACGTTCAAAAATTGAATGCATTCTTTATTATTCCTGCTCTTTCTGGAAGTTCTATTGCTAACTTATTCTCTACTCACCCTCCTGTAGAAAAGCGAGTTCAAAAACTAAGGGAAATGCAAAGTGGCGGGAATAAATAATAAAAAGAATTGAATTAGCCCATGATTGTTATTCTAAATGCAAACTAAGGCCGTTAGTTTTTGATTTTCTGACCACATGCACTATGCGGACAGATTAATTCAGGTCGTACTTGTACCTGACACTAGGTGGGTCCAACTGGAACTGTAGGTTGTTGGTTCATAACATGAACTGTAACTATATCATCGTCTTCTCTATCAACCTCATCTTTAACTTTTAATTTGAACTCATATGTAACTTCCCCGGCTGCGACCTCTGGAGCCTTGAACGAAGCTTCAGGTTTATCGTCATTATCTATTTCAACGGGTTGATTATTTTTTACTTTGGCGCCATTTACCCTGACTAATTCCCAATCATAATCAACGAATTTTTTAAATCCGCCTTTGCTATCAGAACCATCAAGCTTCACCTCTTGATTTTCAAAGACCTTGAAGTCATTACCTGCGTCGGCTCTAATCCTCGGATATTTCCCAGCTTCTGCTGTACTCCATGTTAAAAGTTGCATCGCAGTAAACGCGACGGCAAAAACCACTAAAACATATACGTATTTGTTCATCCTCATAGAGTGTTCTATCTCTTGTAAATAATCTTTTCGGTTAAATATTTCGTCAATTTATACACTTTTTTAGACACCTGATCCAGCGGTCACAAGAAAATTAGTATAAAAAAATAGAAAATCGGTCTCGATACTTAAATGAAGAACATGTGATCAGTAGTACTTGCGAATTTCTAAGAGTACTCTTTTATTAGTATCGAAATTCTATCCAAAATTTATTTAATATAAGAATATTTTAACAAATGCGCAATCTGAATAGTAAATTACTGAAAATCATGTAATGGCTTGTCCTTGTGTAGTTCTATTTTCCTCCTTATCTCTGCTTTGTGTGTATTCAGGATGTGTTCATTGGCACAATTGTCATGCATAATACCAATTTCGCAGAATTCACAGGATGTAACAAAGTCTTGATTCCTTAACTTTTTGTTACAGAATTTGCAAACCTTTGTTTCAATATCATAGATCGAGAGAGGTTTCAACCAAGCCTCTCGCCAAAGTACACTGATGCTCACCATTAACAGAAATCTGTGACATATTATATTTATTCTAAAATGATATTAGAATGTAAAACTCTTGCCTTTATATTATTTAGATTTCCTTTTCTCAGTAATGTTGATGTACAGATAAATATCTAAAAATATACTATCATTTTAATGAAAATTCCTCCATACCAAGTTTTTATAATTACATTACTCATAATAGGATCATGCACAGTTGCTGAGGGAAGTGGTATAGATAATAAAGAAAAGAAAAAAATCTCCGAAAGTCTAAATTACGGTGAAATAAAGAATCTAACTCAGAACGAAGATGACTCTGTATATCCCCAGATAAGCTCATCATCAAATAGTGTATATGTGGTCTGGCAAGAGTCTGTAGGGAATTACGCAAGCAAAAATTATGATATATTCTTTATGAAGAGTAACGATGGAGGAAACACTTTTGGAGATCCGGTAAACCTTAGTAATAACCCTGGATTTTCGGAACATCCACAAATCGCATCTGTTGGAGATAATATCTATATAGCATGGGTGGACGACTCCTCCGGCGAAAGAAAAGTAATGTTTTCCAAGAGTCCCGACAGTGGCAAGACATTCTCTGAAAATATCGTGGTAGCTCAGAACACAATAGGTCCGCATCATGCCGAGCTTGCCGCAAAAGGGAAAAATGTCTACATAGTATGGAATGGATTTGACACAGAAATTAACAATAAGGTGTTGTTTAGTAAAAGTAACGATGAGGGTGAAACTTTCGGAGAACTAAGAGAGATTGGCAAAGCTGATGCAGAAACCTATCCCAAGATAGCCGCAAATGCAGATGATTATTACATAACATGGGATAAAAAGATGGATAAAGATACAGAAATCTTGTTTATTAAAGGTCAAGAACACTACAGCGCATATAATGATACTAATCCTAGAAAACTAAATACCCAAGGAATAGATGGGGGCGAATCTCAAGTGGCTGCATTTGCTGATCGTGCACTAGTTTCTTGGACCAGCAATTTGCCAATAGATAAAAAATATGTTTATATTAAAAGCAGCGAAGACAATGGTAACGATTTTGGGAGTACAATTCTCATATCTTCTATTAACTCGTCAAATGTGGAAAATATGATTATGAATGACACTATATACGTCGCGTGGCAAGATGATATAAATGGTAATCAAGATATCTACCTGACCACGAGTAAAATCAATGAAACTAGTGAGGATATGCCAGTAAATGTTAGCGACAACACTGGAGTCTCAGAATGTCCTTCTATTACAGTATCACGAAATGGAATTCACATGGTATGGGAAGATAATACAACAGGAAATCATGAAGTATTGTATAAACGCTTAACTTAACTCCATTGATGTATGTCTGTTTATTAGTAGACCCAAAAACCCAATTATTTGTCCCGACCGGCTCAAAATAAACTCATGAAATATCATATTACAGCTTTAATATTAAAAAAATAATATTTACTAATTGAGAGATAGTCTATTTAATAAGGGCTCACGCAGAGGTTCAGGTACTATATCATCGAAAGTTTGATTTGTCAATTTTTGTCTAATTTGAGCAAGTTCCTCTCCAGTGATACTTTGCAAGACTTTAATCAACGTGAAATTGTCCAAGAGTTTGAGGCTTTGCTCAATTACTGTTGATTCCTGATTGACCAAACCATAAGTAGCAATGTTAGTTGGCGAAAGAGAGAATAGGTCATTAGCAATACTGCACGCAGTAGATGAATAATTCCCGCTATCGCACTTTACAACAAGATCGTTGGGCGGTTGTGGATTTGGTACTGTTGCATATTTAGCAGCGTCTACTTCCCAAAATGGGATAATGAACAAAAGAGCCAAGACGAGAAAAATTCTCAACATCACATATTTTAATGGACAAGATATATCTTTATTGATCAAAACAAAGCACTCAAAACTATTAGAGCAATTGGAGTAGTTGGACGCTAGGTAAAGATACTGGGATTAAATTTAGTCATTGCCATGTAACCTTCGCTGTTTATGAATCTCTATATGAAATCAACTGTCCTCTGGCATATCCCTTTCCTATCTTGGTAATCTTAATTTTTACTTTATCATCAGGTTTTGTCCCTCCGACGAAAGTGACCAGACCTCTTATACGTGTAACGCCAGAATCGCCATTCCTGCTCATATCTTGGATGATTACGTCATACTCGTCTCCAATCTTTACTGGATGTTGAAAAGATGATTCATGGGATGATCCTTGTTTAGGTAAATAAGTATTCGGCTCTTTGTTCTTATTTACATCTCGCAGGGAATCGTCTAAAGTATCCAATCTTGTCTTAATTTGGACATACACATATTTCAATATTAATTTCTTGTATTTTTAGTACAATTGTCACCTCGATTAATTTGTCACAAATTCATTAATCTTACAATATAATATGCTCTCTATTGGTTGGATACCATCTCAAAGCTCATCCATTGTAAATTTGTTATAACACATATTGCATCTAAATTTCTCATTTCCAGGATTACTTGAAAGTACTTCAAGTTGACTTTTAGTCCTACATTTTGGACATTTTCCGTAAACAGTTTTTCTTGTTATGAAAATGATAGTATTATAATGAATATAAATATTCTACTGATGATTTCAGACGAATTGTCACTGGTCTACCATGATGCATTATGCCTTTACTATTTCTAGATATAATAGATCAGAGCCATTAAATCCAGACAAAGAATTACGTGCTTATCTTCAATCAATGGCAATAATTAGTTATTTGAGATTAATTGATATCAAAAACTTGATTTTTTTTACCAAAATTATCGCCACAGTTAGAGTTTGACAGCGGCAGTGGATTTTAGAAGGCAGTTATTTTTTCAAATTTGGCAGGTTCAAACTACTGCCATAAAGCCCCAAACATCGACCCAATAATCCGCCCAAAACATTACGATTGTTTAACCGCTTACAACTCAAAAAGTATCAATCAGATTCATCGATATCGATATTTGGTCTGGTTTTTGGGGCATGACGAGATAGGTTAATGTCATGATAGTTCCATACTATGTGCCGGAAATCATAGCTTTTCTCGAACCTTTTTGATTTAGTTTTTTGGCGATGATAGCAACTGCAAGTGCGCTAACTCCGGAAATAAAAAGAAACGCGACAAATAATCCCTGGCGATAATAAATCGTGTCAGATGTAACAACTCATTTAAGTGTCCAGAATAGATAAATGTCCAGAATAGATAAAAGATCAAATGGAATCAAATAAAAATTCACTATTTGGAGTATTTGCAGTACATAGTCCAGAATCATGCCCACTAAATAATGAGAAAAGCAAAGAAATTTTTAAAGAAATGAAACGCAAGCTTGAAAGTAATATTTCAAAATTTAATGTAAAAAAAATCGTTGCCTTTTACATGTCAGTTCTGGAACATGAGTGGGTCATAATTCTAGAAGCAGCAAATGCACATGATATTGAGGAACTAAGTATAGCGGTGGGAATTTCTTCATTCAATACCGTAAAGATAGTACCTCTAAGATATTTTGATGATGTTATCAAAAAGCTTGAAAGTTAGTGTTATCTTGCATCATGTAACAGATCAAAGTCTAAATTTTTTCATCTAATCGAATAGATTGGCTTTATTAAATCAGCAATATCTGTCCAACACCTTGCTATTTCGTCCATTGTGTATACTATGTGTATTATCTTTAATACAGATTGATAATCACCTTCTAGCTTGATATAATCATTCTTTAAGAAGGTGGATATTGTATTAAACTTATTGAAAAGAGTTACTACATGAGAGGACTTTTCCGTATCCTTGGTTATGAATCCAGATATTGATTTTTCCTGCATTTCTAGAATCAAGTAATTTGCGTCAATTATTTTTTCATATTTAATTTCATCGAAAAATCCTGATAATTGGGAGGACAATTTAGAAATAAGATCACCCGCATTCTCCAAATGATTTGCCGCAATTCTATAATCTAAAATATCGATATTACTCAGATCAAGACTCGAAGCCAATCTGCGATCCATCATTGCCGTTCTAATTAATCGTACGATTAGAAAATATTGTCTATTTACTTCATCATCTCTTCCCCTCACAAGTAGATCGATATCAGTATCTCTAGTTTTCATAGCGTTAACTATATCCCGGTGCATTCCACTGACAATAGAGCTCATTTGTTTCAATATTTTTGAGATATTCATAGAGTGAGCGTCCAAGAGGAACTGGATGGTCATGTTCAACCCGTCTTCGTCAACTATTTCAAGACCAATCAAATTTCGCATCGCTTTTTTTACGATTTCTCGATTGTTAAAATCGATTTGAGTTTTGCCAACTATCTTTATGAAGTCATAACCTAACAGATAAGCTCCATATATCTGATTTATCAATTTGTCATGAGTAAGATCTGATAGGTGTATAGCTATTTCCTTGGTTTGACTATTTTTATCATTAGTCGGAAAGATCGTGATAGAATTATCATCGTTATTTTCAATAGATAGTATGTCTCCCTTTTTGAGACCTAGCGTCTTTATCCATTCGGCTGGCAATGACATCAAGACACTGCTTCCAATTTTCTGTAAGCGTCGTTCGTTCTGAAACATACTAATTTAAATGCATATAAATTAATTAAACATTATTCTTATATTTTTCAAAATATTATATTATTGCATAGAATGACCTTAGAGATAAATCCAGCCATTTCGATAGCCAAGGCGTACAGTCCAAGCCACATTACCGGATTTTATAGTGAGGTCAAAGGCGAATCTATTTTGAAACAAGGCTCTCTCGGAGCAGGGATCTCCATTAGCAAGGGAGTAAGTACCACAGTCGAGCTCTATGATAGTGAGACGAACAATTTCATTATTCAAATCAACGGTGCCGTTTCTAAAGATGCTCTCGTTTCAAGATATATCATAAATGAATTCCTGAATAAAGTAAACAAAAAGCACTTTCTAAAAGTAAATCATGAAGTTGAAGTACCAATAGGATATGGAATTGGAACAAGTGGATCTGCAGCACTGAGTTTGTCGTATGCACTCAACGAAGCACTTTCATTGGGTCTTTCCGATATAGAATCGGCTCAGATAGCTCATAAGGCTGAGATAGAGTGCAAAACAGGTTTGGGTACGGTACTTTCAGAATTTTACGGAGGGCTGTGTCTTCGGACAAAAGCAGGCGCGCCTGGTATTGGAAAAACAAGCGTAAAAAAAATAAATAATTACAAAATCGCAATTTTCTGTTTTTCACCCATTTTTACACGGTATTTTATCGACAGCATCAGAAAGATATCAAACCATGAATGTAACAAGATGATTTTGAAAGTCCTAAAGACAAAAAAGATCTCGGACTTCTTGGAACTGTCATACCAATTTTCAAAATCTTTAGGATATGCAAATACAAGCTGTAGTAGTCTGATTGACATTTTAGTACAAACCGGTTTTTCTGGAAGTACGGCTCTGTTTGGGCAAACCGTTTTCACAATAGTGAAAGCAAACGAACTAAGCACAATTAGCAAGATTTCAAAAAATTTCCCTGCAAGATTATTTATTTCTGATGTCGAAAATGAGGGCGCCAGAATAATTAGAAAAAATGCCACATAAAATCCCATCAAATCATCCGAGAGCAAGTTCGCTCATTATAAGAGAAAAACTGGTTGATGGATTCAACAGAGGCATCGTCGTTCCACAAGGACTAATTGCTCATGGTAGAGGTGAAGCATTTGATTATTTGCTGGGCGAGAAAACCACAAAATATGCATACGACGCTGAAAAAGTCGCAGTATGTATACTATTATTATCAGATAAATCAACGATATCCATAAATGGTAACACTACAGCATTATGTGCTAAAGATTTAGTCAAACTAAGTTGTGTTACTAAATCAAGAATCGAAGTAAATCTTTTTCATAGGAGTGTGGCAAGATCCAATGCAATAGCGCGGATATTAAGAAAAGAAGGTTCATTCGAGGTACTGGGAGTGGACACTAAGGCAAAGTCCATAATCTATGGCATATCAAGTAACCGCAAGTTTGTCGATAAAGAAGGGATAATGGACTCCGATACTGTCTTAGTTGCATTAGAAGATGGTGATAGAACAGAAAGTCTAGTAAGGATGGGTAAGAAGGTCATTTCTGTCGATCTGAATCCGCTATCTAGAACTGCGATAGCATCTAACGTTACTATTATTGATAACATTGTGCGTGCAATACCAAATATGATGAGGTTATCAGAACAACTTGTCAAGAAGCAAAAGACATATTTACAGAGTTTGATTAAGAATTTTGATAACAAAGAAAATATACGCAACTCATTACTAGTGATTAAAAAGGGAATATGAAATGAGCGGTCAAAAAAAATCAAAAGTTACAATTTCCGAAATTTTGGACAAGAAAAAGAACAAGGAAAAAATAACAATGCTAACATCTTATGATTATTCTATATCTCGTATTTGTAATGAGACTAATTTGGACATAGTCCTGATAGGTGATAGTGCAGCGACCGTCATGCTGGGTTATGATTCGACAAGGAAGATTGGAATGACGGAAATGTTGACATTTTGCAAAGGGGTAGCTAATGCAATAACAAGACCATTAATAGTTGCTGACATGCCATTTGGATCCTATCAAACAGGTTTAACGATTGCGATTAAAAACGCCCTTAAATTTCTGAGATGTGGTTGTGACGCAGTTAAGCTGGAAGGTGGAACCGAAATTGTCGATATCATTAAGAAATTGACAGCCATTGGTGTTCCTGTAATGGGACATATAGGATTACAGCCTCAGACTACTCCGCTATACCATGGCTACAGCTCACAAGGAAAAACGGCTGAAGATGCATTAAAGCTAATTGGCGAAGCAAGGACACTAGAAGAAGCTGGTGTTTTTAGCATTGTTCTTGAAAAAGTTACCAACGAAGTATCATCAATAATAGCTCGATCTGTTAAAGTACCAATAATAGGGATAGGATGTGGTCCCAATGTGGATGGACAAGTTTTGGTAATTCATGATATGTTGGGCTTGTATAAAGATATGGAACCGAAGTTTGTAAAAAGGTATCTGGATTTGTCGGGACAAATATTTGATGCAATAAAAGAATACGAAAATGAAGTTAAATCCAGAAAGTTCCCGCAAGAAGAACATACATACCATATGAATGAAGAAGAATTTGCAAAACTTGAAGAAATGCTCAAAAGGGTCTAGGCATGATTAATTCAGAGAATCCTCGAAATCAAAAACATGTTTCAAAGGAAATCATAGGTCAAGAGAGCAATGTCCTGAAAGGAATGAATATCGTCCTTTGCGTTACTGCAAGTGTTGCTGCTTACAAAGCAATAGATCTTAGTAGAATGCTGATGCGATATGGAGCAGAAGTCCACCCGGTGATGTCAAAATCAACCAAATCCAAGTTACTGACCGCAGAAATAATGAATTGGGCTACAGGGAACAAAACTATAACGGAATTAACATCAGAGCTGGAACATATCACCCTTGCCAATTATGGAAAATCGGATCTAATTCTTGTATATCCGTGCACTGCCAACACTCTGGGTAAATTTGCCAATGGAATAGAAGACAATCCAGTGACCACTGTTCTGAGTGTAGCATTCGGATCAAAAATACCCATTGTTATTGCTCCTGCAATGCACGAGGCCATGTATGAAAATGTCATTATCGCAGATAATATAAAGAAATTAAAGTCATTAGGAGTATCGATATTAGAACCATCGATATCAGAAGATAAAGCCAAAGTCGTTTCTGCAGATAAGGCATTGCAATTTGTTATTAGTAAAATTGCAAATAAGAAAGGAAAAATTGAGCCGAAAGTGAATGTATTGGTAACGGCAGGTTCGACTATTGAATATGTTGATTCAATTAGAATTTTGACCAACTTAAGCTCTGGAAAAATGGGTTTGAATATAGCACAACATTGTGCAGATAAAGGTTACAATGTAACTTTTGTTTACGGCCATGGTTCCTTGGATATTCAAGATGATTCAAGAATGAAAATCGTAAGAGTTAAGACTACTGAAGAAATGCTAAAGGTCTTGAGAGAAAGAATTTCCAGAGAAAAGCAACATATTGTCTTTCATGCTGCCGCAGTCGCTGATTTCACCGTGGCACACTCCGGAAAAAAATCCCCCAATAAAATGGATACTCGAAAAGGAATTACAACTATTAAACTTATTCCAACTCCAAAAATTATCGACAGAATAAAGGATTTTGATAAGAAAATTTTCTTGGTGGCGTTTAAAGCGGAATATGATGTTTCAGAACGGATATTGGTGAAAAAAGCTGTTGCTAAGCTTAAGGAGTGTAATGGTGATTTAATCGTAGCCAATGATGTTTCAAGAAAAGGATGCCACTTTGGTTCTGATACAAACGAGATCTACATAATAGATAAAGAAAAAAACGTCTTTCACACTCCACTTGAATCAAAGAAGGAAATAGCCAAAAAATTAGTAACGATAATTTCAAAAAAGCTTAACATTGGACAATAAGAGATTTTTGATTACAGAATTAGTAACTCCTTGGTAAATTTAGTTAGGGTTAAATCTTTGACACTGTCATTAACCATTACTGTGTCTTCAATTCTTACACCAAACTTGGAATTTATGTAAACACCAGGCTCAACTGTAACAACCATGCCTCTAGATAGTTTCTTTGGTTCATTTTGACGTATCCATGGTTGTTCGTGAACTTCCAAACCCACTCCATGTCCAGTAGAATGAATGAAATTGTCTCCATATCCTTCGTCTGATATTATTTTACGGCATACCTGGTCAACTTTTCCACACTCAATTCCCTCCTTCATATTTTCGAGCCCCTGCTGTTGAGATTTCCTGACAAGATCGTACACCTGGGACATTATAGGATCTGCCTTGTTTAAGGCAAATGTACGAGTGGCATCAGAAATATACCCCTTATATCTCAGTGTTAAGTCTACAACTACCAAGTCTCCATTGGCAAATTCCCTGTTTGATGTTTCGAAATGAGGTAGAGCACTATTTGGTCCACCAGCAATTATGAATGGATTTAAAGTATAAGGATAGCATGTAGAAGTTGCTTCCAGATTCATTGCTTCAAAGAGTAATTTTGACTGCAATTGTTTTTCGGTAAGTCCTGTCTTTATCTCCTCTTTGCATATTTCATATAGCTTGTCTATTATATGCGATGCCTCCTTGATTTTTTCAATTTCGTATTCATCTTTGATAATTCTTGAATTTCGAAATGGACCTTCATCCAAGACAAACTTACTGTTATCAGTATGTGGTAAAATAGCTTGAATTGTTTCATAATCACTACAGTCAGAATAAAATCTTTGATTTGTCAAGTAGGGTATTATTGATTTAATCAATCCTACGCCACGCTCAGTAGTAATAATTTCCGAATATTTGGACTCATTTGATGCCCTGCTGCTTTCTAACTTGGGAACGAAGAGTTTGGTTTCATCATGGGTGCATATGGCCACAGATTCCCCCCAAAAACCTGTCAAATAGAAAATATTTTCTGGCTTGAAAACCATCAATGCATTAAATCCGCTTCCAACTATTGAATCAAGGATTCTCTTGGCACGTTCGTTAGGCATAATTTAAGGCTAAATAAAATCATTTATGTCTTTTTCCAATTTTTACGTAATTATAAATATTGGCTATAATCTTTTCATGAATGTAATTGGAATACCTTGTAATGCTTCCCGGCCCAACAAACGTTCCTAATAGAGTTATAAACGCAATGCTCACTCCGATGATAAACCATCGAAGTGATGATTTTAGAAAGTTATACAAAGACATCATAAGTAAGACACAAAAAGTATTTGAAACCGAAAATGATATTGTAGTACTTACAACATCAGGTACAGGGGCCGTCGAAACTTCTGTTGTAAATCTAATAAAAAAGGATGATGTGGTGATCATACCTGTAAATGGAGAATTTAGTACCAGACTTGCAGATCTGATCGATAACTATGGTGGAAAAACTATCAGGATAAATTCACCGTATGGAAAAAATCCACCAATAGAAAAAATACAAGAGGCTTTTGAAAAAAACTCCAAAGTTAAGGCGCTATACGTGGTTTACAATGAAACATCAACAGGCACTACTTTGAGATATTTATCCAAATTAGGTGATATCTGTAAGGCCCACGGAGCATTTTTTGTAGTTGATGCAGTGTCAATTCTAGGTGGCGATGAATTGCCCGTGGATAAGTGGAATGTAGACATTTGTTTCACCGCAACTCAGAAAGCACTAGCAGCACCCCCAGGAATAGCCCCTATTTCTATAAGCAAAGAAGCAAAAAAATACATGATAGAGAATCCTCCGGCAAGTCAATATTTGAACCTAAAGCGATATTTCAAATACTACAATGACAGTTTTGAAACTCCTTTCACACCTGCCATTAGCCTTTTCTATGCTTATCAAGAGGCATTAAATATTATTCTCGAAGAAGGAATTCAAAATAGAATTGAGAGACACAGAAAATGTGCTAATGCATTCTATTCAGGACTGGAAGCCTTGGGTTTTACTCCATTTGCCGATGCAAATTCTAGAAGCAATGTTGTAATTGCAGTAAATTATCTTCCTGGTATTGATGACAAAAGATTTCGAGAGTTGATTTCATCTAAGTTTAAAGTATTGTTAGCAGGGGGATTCGGAGAGCTTAAGGGAAAGGTTTTTAGAGTAGGATGCATGGGTGAAGTAAGCAGTTACCACGTTATGAGAACTCTTTCAGCAATCTCATCATCAATGTCAATTCTGGGTGTGCCTCCCATTAAGGATGGATTATCAGTTGCAAACAATATACTGAATCAATGATGGCAAGTTGTTAGCTTAATATTATGGTAAACCGACAGCAAATTTCGTGACAATGGAAAAAGGATCGCTTATTCTTATAGACTATACTGCTAAAGTTAAGGATTCAGATGAAATTTTTGAGACCACTGTTGAGGAAAATGCAAAAAAATCTAATCTCTATGATCCAAGCATAAAATATGAACCCAGGTTAGTGTCAATAGGTGAAGGATGGGTATTGAAGGGCCTAGATGAAATTCTATCAACCGCAAAACTTGGTGATGCTCTGAATGTTGATATACCTCCTGACAAGGCGTTTGGATTGAGAGATACAAATAAGGTTAGAATGATACCACAAAGAAAATTCGGTGAGAAGGCTGATGAAATTAAGGCTGGAGATGTAGTCGACATAGACGACAGACGAGGATTTGTCAGGTTCATCGGATCTGGCCGAGTTCAGGTTGACTTCAATCATAGGTTAGCAGGAAAAACGCTAAATTATAATGTCAATATTCTAAAGATCTTACAAACTAACGAAGAGAAAGCATCTTCTCTTGTGAAAAGAAGACTGCTTGTTGATGGTGACAAAGTTTCTATATCTTTTGATAAATCCGAAATCGCCATTACCTTACCCGAGGAATCCTTTTTAATAGAAGGGCTACAGGTCATAAAAAAGGCAATATCAACCGATTTGTTTAAGTTCATTCCGGCTATTGAGAGCATAAAATTTTTGGAAATTTACAATAAATCCAAGACTACAACAAAACCAAAGGAAGAAGCAAAACCAAAGGAAGAAGCAAAGTCACAAAAGAAATAGGATCTCTTACTATGGGTGTCTCCTGGGACATCGTAATCTAGATCCACCATTCTCTTACTTATTTAGATGACACTGACCGATTTTGCTATTTCTCTAGCCGATCCTTTATCCATTTTGATTTTGTTTAGGATAGTATACCTTTCAGGTCTGAGTGATTGAGCAATTAATAATGATTGTATGATTTGGTCTTCGGTTACATCAATCTCCTTTGCAGTAGTTGGAGCCTTAATATTCTGCAGTGTCTTGATGATAGTATCATGATCCAATCCGTGAATTTTTGACATCATTATTGTACCAATTCCAACTCTCTCTCCATGTAAACCACAATTGGTCTTTGCTACATATTCTAGTGCATGGCTAAACAAGTGTTCAGAACCAGAACATGGTCTGCTACTACCAGCAATACAAGAGGCAACTCCGGCACTTATTAGTGCCTCTACAATTGTCCTTATATTGGCACGATAGGACAATTTGCTAGAATTTTCTATTATTATCTTTGCACTCATATTTGCAAGATTTGCGGCGTAACTTCCAAAATATTCGTTATTATCATCTCTTGCAAGTTCCCAATCTTTAACCGCAGTGATTTTGCCAATAAGATCACCACATCCGCTAGCCTGGAGTCTATAAGGTGCTTCTGAAATGAGTTTAGTATCTGCTATTACTCCGATTGGGGCGTGGGCCTTAAGTGAGTAAGGCTTATCTCTACCACGGATAGAGACAAAGGGACTTGAAATTCCATCATGTGACGCTGAAGTGGGTACGCTGATAAATGGAATATTAAGATTAAAAGAAATCATTTTTGCAACATCGACTGATCTTCCACCTCCCACGCCTACAATAAAATTGGGTTGCTCTTTTCTAACAAGTGATTGAGAAGAATTAATATCATTCATGGATGCATTTGGAGTCTCAATCCATTTATGCTTCAAAGATAAACTATCCAGAGCTTCCACACATTCTTTTCCCACTCTTGCTTTTACAGTATTTCCTGAGATGACGGCGACTATTGAGGTTTTATCATTTAAATCTCTTATGAATGATCCAAGTTGATAGATTACATCGTTACCAATTAATATCCTTCTTGGTAATTCCATTAAATGATTGGGATCCGATGTCAATTAGTCTTGATATATCATTGTTATATTTCATTTTATTTCTATCGCTTTGCAGTTAGAATCAATCGAGCCTTTAGCAGTTAATTGTAACAGCTGGAAATATCAATAGATGTACAGAGTGTGTTGCAAGATGCATAATGTTTAAGAAGCTTTATTTAGCTCATCATATATTCCAATGTACAAACTTCTAAATGAAGAGAATATAACTTAGTGAAATATTGATATGTATGATAGAGTACAGGATGAAGAACGCAATCAAAATATTGTTGCCGCTATTCTAAATAACCTTCCCTCGGAATCCGAAATAACCAAAATAGAATACGAGGGACCATTTATTGTATTATATTCAAGAAAACCTACAACCCTTTTGGAAAATCAAGAAATCATTTCTAAAATGGTGAATTCAATAAAAAAGAGAATAGTTATCAGAACAGATACCTCCATCAGGTCTCCTGAGGATTCGGTCAGACAAATAATTCATTCTAGCACTTCTTATCCAAACACTATCTCTGAAATTTTTTTTGATCCTGCTCTCGGGGAGGCAACCATTTTTGTAAACGACTTTAGAACTCTAACAGAACTCAGCCAATTAGAAATTCAACTAGTTGAAAAAACAGGTTGGAAATTAATTTATAGATATGTCCCAAGTGACTTGAAGCTCATTAGATTCATTAATCAAATATTACACAATTCGTCCGAAGAAAGAATGGCTTTTTATAAACGAGTTGGTGAAAAAATATTTAGACAAAAGCTTGCTGGTTCTGAAGAGGCAAGTATTGTTTGTTTGGGCGGATTTTCAGAAATTGGTAGAAGCGCAATGTTGATCGTTACTCATGAAAGTAAGATAATCCTGGATTTTGGTATTAAGAGTTATCAACACGAAGAAAATGACATTTTGCCACGATTAGATATTTATGGAATTGGCATGAATGAAATCGACGCGGTTATTATTTCCCACGCACATCTTGATCACTGTGGAGCTGTACCTATTTTGTGCAAATATGGATATGATGGTCCGGTATATTGCACTGAACCTACTTTTCCAATTATGATATCAATACTGCAGGACTATGCTTCAAGGACCAAAGAGGCTTTATACTCGTCAAGGGATATTGAAAGTTTAATTACTCAAGTAATTCCTCTTAATTTTGGAGCGGTTACCGATATCTCTCCAGACGTTAGAATAACTTTTGCAAATTCAGGACATATGATTGGTTCTGCCTCTACACACATGCATATTGGAAATGGTGATTACAATATACTGTATACCGGCGATTTAAAATTTGGTAGACTAAATACTGTGGACAACGCTTTTTGGAATTTCCCAAGAGCAGAAACGCTAGTAATAGAAAGTACGAACGGCAATAGAGACGATAAATTTGTTACTAGAGAAGTAGCGGAAGAAAACCTAGTCAAAGGTATTAATTCGACTATTCAGAATGGTGGTCGAGTATTGATTCCTGTCCCTGTCCTCGGTTTATCGCAGGAAATTTGTGTCACCTTAGGAATGTTAAGGAGCATCAATAAAATAAATCCTAAAAATATTTTTGTGGATCAAAAAATACTGGATATGTTCTTTTTTTACGAGATGTATTCGGAATATCTATCAAAAACACTAAAGCAGCGAATAAGTGAGCGAACTGAAGATCCTCTTTATATCAACAGTCTTGTAAGTTTAGAACCATCTGTGAACTGGAACGGATCAATAATATTGTGTCCATCCTCAATGCTTACGGATGGTCCATCAATTACATATCTAAATCAAATAGCAAGCGATCCTCAGAGTAAGGTTATTCTATTATCTGAACAATTTCAGTCTACACCAGGAAGACAGCTCCAAGAAGGACAGCGTAGTATTACTATAGGCGGTAATAATATTGACGTTAGGTGCAATATTGATGTGATACCGGGGTTTAGTATGCACAGTGATTACAATCAGTTATTGGCCTACGTAAATCGATTGAAACCAAAGCTAAAAAAGGTAATTACTAATCATGGGGAAGGAAAGAAATGTCAAAACTTGTCAAATTCGATAAACAAGATATTCAACGTACAAAGTTTCCATCCACTCGTTCAAGAATCAATCAAAGTATTGTGAGCTCGTACAAAGATTATTTAAGATCCTGTACTCCTTTCCAAATCTTTACGTCGGGTGGTGTAATTACTACCCGTTCTTCACCCAATCTTGCAATGTCTCCGCCTGCTGATTTAACAAAACTGTACAAATCATCTATGGCCTTTCGTAGGGTTTCTATATCCTTCTGGGCCATGGGTGTTATTCGTACTATCAGAATCATGTGCTTTTTAGCATCATCTTTAATCGAATCAACATCGCTAATATCTTTTAGAGTTATGGCCTTAAGGTAAATGGGTTGATTTTGCAAGGTCGCACATCCTCTTCTTGATAGCTTGAGAGGTAAAAAGTCAAATAGTTATTCTGGTCAAATATTTTTAACTTGTAGCTTCATTTTTTGCAATTAAAGGTTTGAAAAATCAAAAGTAATTTCAAAATAGAAAGGTGTTATACTGATTTTATTAATTTTTAGTCTAAATAATTGAAATAATCTTGATTATTTAGTAAATATTCTATCTTCATCACCGACACTCGGTAGCAAAATTTAAGATCGATAGGTTATGACTTAAGATTTAATATTTCTGTAATTGTCTGTTGTTGAACAATGGATACCGAAATAACGGGGTTTCTTGGAACAAAAAGGTATCTGCTACATCTAGTTCTCCAATTCAATTAATAGACGATTTACTGTTGAATAATTTTTGATAAATACCAAATAATATCTGTAAAAAGAACGGCCAACACTTTCGTAATAATATCGGATACTTGAGTTCTATTTAGGTAATATTCGAAATATTTTCCCTTGTCCAATAGATACTACATACAAGTAGCCATCTGGACCTACAGTAAGATCTGTAATTCCTCCAAATCCCTGACCAAATAAAATTTTATCCACACCTGTTGGATATAGACTTGTAAGGAACTTTGACTCAAGTGAGTTAGGAAGGACAAGCTCCGTTCTATCGGTATTTAATTTAAAATGGTATATACGTCCATTATGGACATCACCTACGAACATATCATTTCTATATTGAGTACCCAATTTGTCCGAATTTAGAAATATTAGAGATGTGAGTCCTGCAGTCCTGCCCCAAACTAGTTTAGGTTCACTATATTTCCCTTTACCGTCAAACGTTACTAGTTTGTTAGTATCAAACTTTTGTTGAGAATAAGAAAAACCATAAATTTCATGCCAACCGCTGTTAAAACCAGGATACACCAGATTTATTTCATCACCGTGAACTGGTCCATTCTCTGTTTCCCACAAGTTATTAGTTACAGGATCAAAACCTAATCCAAAACTGTTCCTGATACCGTAGGCATAATATAATTTTAATGGCATTGAATTTCCCAAAATTCCTTCTTCGGCTGGTTTGCCATCTTGTGTGACTCTAAGTATACCACTCCGTCCGTCCGCAACTATTCCATCTCCAAAGTTCTGAGTCATTGTCCGAATAATTGGTTTTTTAAAAGAAGCATCAACGTCACCTACGGGTACGTAAAGATTATTGTCTGGCCCTATCTCTATTGCTCCTCCGTTATGCCTTGGTCCAGGCTTAGCAGGTAAATCCAAAAGAAGGATTGGATTTACAAGTTCGTTACCAACAAGTTCATATCTATAAATTCGATTGGCTTCGGGTTGTAGTCCTTTTCGATCATCATAGTCGTTGCCTTTTATCTCCGTGTAGTATAGAAAGACAAATGTTTTAGAAGCGTTCTTAGAAACAGCGACACCTAACATTCCTCTCTCAACCGAATTTGCTACGTTTACATCCAGCAAGGATTTATTTGAAATAATTCCGTTTGTCACACGCAATACTGTACCTTTGTCTTTTTCTAGAATAACAAAGTCGTTTGGCCCCAGAAAAGCCATCGTTGTAGGCAACTCTAGCCCGCCAACAACTGGTTCAACCTTTAAAAAAGGATCTGCAACAGACGGCTTGCTTTCAGTCTGAAGAAAGTTACGGTCTCTGAAAACCTGCTGGGCATTAGCCTCATTATAAAAGCAAGGAACAATAAGAATGGCGGAAAGTACAAAAACTGTAATAGAAATATTTGATATTATCAATCTATGACCAGCCAATAAGCAGGAGAAGCCGATATTAATTCATAAGGCCAAGTAAAAGCGATAAATGACAAATGCAGGAACATAAGTTTAAGTCTTTATTATCTAGTATAATCTATAATTTTATATAATTCTGTCCATACGCTGAATTTAGTACCTATTGAGTATTAATTCAAATTCATTTTTTATAACATTCAAAGAATTACTAGTTGTTTGAGCATTATCTTCACACGATTCTATTCTTCTGTAAAATTCTGGAGGCAAACCTTCCATAACTCGATGGTCTACTAGCGCACTTCGTAGCATGAATTCGCTTTAAATTTCATAATATTTATTCATTGTCATAAATCTCTATTAATAGACGATTTATTGTTGAATAAACACCGTTCAAATTAGTAATACAATGCGCTATACCTTCAATATTATTTTCACTCATTTGAATGCCTTTGTTGTACTTTGTCTCAATCTTGTTCTTGTCGGTTTCCATATACATAGTATAGATTGTATGATATCTTTGAAGGGAACAATGATGAGTATATTGTCTGATCTCAAAGTTATTTATGTTTATCCCATCTATAATGCTTTTTTTCAATATTATGATTTTCTTAATAGGATCACCTTCCCAATGATCAAGATCGTCATCGCGTTTAAATGTCATTTCTTTTCATATTCTAAAAATCTTACCCATTCTGGAAACCATAAATTATATTCTGAAATCCCGATACCCTTGGAGAGAATGGAAGGAGAATTATAAAATACCTTATTTGCGCCCAACTCTTTAGAAATCCTGGTATTTAGTTCCTCGAGTGAGGGCACTTGTCCAATATATTTATGAGCAATCAATTCTCTGTTGTGTGTATAGAGACCAACTTGTCGTCCGTCGACGGTTGGGACATAGCTGACGATAACAGAAACTGATTTGACGCCTACCTTTCTTAAATAATAGATAGTTTCCTTGGCAGTGATTCCAGTTTGAATTGTTCCTTGAATTAGACCAATGTTTTTTTGGCTAATTTTGTGTTTGAGAATATATTTTAATGATTTTCCGGAAGTTATCATCTTATTCTTGCTAATATTCTCAGAAAAATCTATCATTCTATCGGAATCATCGTACCTGTCATTTATTATGGCCTCACCTAAGTCAAATTTTGGAATATGATTCCTGTATTCTGCACTAAAGCCAAGAGCCATTGGTCGAGGATAATCGGGTTCTGCATATGCTGCATCAATATCGATGTTAGAGTGTGTAGAAAGAAAATCTGCCTGCACTTTTCCAATCCTCTTTCTGGTTTCATAAATTCCTTTTCCATTAATAGTAGCAGTAACATGAGACTCTCGGATGAATTCAAAGGGATCTATCATTGTTCTTGTAGTGGGAAGGGATAGTATCTTTTGTTGACCATTTTCAACATCCATTTTGATTAATTGTCCTGGTCTTACATCTTCAAAATTCATGTTTGGAAAAGGGATGCGGAGTGAATTTTCTGAAGCTATTATGGAGACTGAATTGTTCTTGTCCGTACCGCTTACAAGTGGTTTAAAGCCAGTAGAATCTCTGTATGAATAGATCTTTTCATCATACATCATAGTTAGATTGCCCCTCAAATGTCTGTCCAAAAATTCACAAGCTTTTTCAGCATTCCCCTGATCTATTAATAATTTTTTAAAAATACAATAAATCTTGTAAAGTGAATCGGCATTAGCCGCATCGCCCACAAGTGGATGCAGATGCAATTTTTCAATGTCAACAAAGAATCCGTCAAGTACTACACTAATCTTATTCATGCTTCTAAATCTAGGAGTTCTTTTGGATAAATAGCCTAATCCGATCATATATCTAAGGTTACTATTATCGTTAACGATTTTTGGAATTGAACTATCTGCAGGGAAGGGGCCAATACCACTAGAAACCAAATTATCTATAATTATCTTCCAGTAAGCTTTTCCTCTATGTTGAAGCATCTGCAATGAATTAATGAAATATGAAACTAGGATTTCTCTATCTGCTGTATAATTTGTAATTGCAAAGATGCCGGCCAATGATCAATACTAGATCTAGAGAGAAATTAAATATTTTGTTTGGGACGATCCAGTTTTTGATGAGGCAGAACAGTTTAGAGGAAGAAAAGTAATGTGAAGGAATGTCAAAATGGTAAAAGAAATGCAATAAATACCTGCTAACTAAAACAACAGAATTTACTAGATGCATTGTTTATTTGGAAAATATTTTCTAATTTTATGTCTATTGTCATTAATAAATAGAAAAGACCTCAATCCCTTTCCTATTATTTTAGTTTCATCCCTTGCTATTTTTCCCATATACCTCATATTATCTTCTGCTTACAATTTTGGTATTAATGAATCGTCTGAACTCGAATTTATTGTAAATTCTTTTTATTATGCCTTCGATGCATTAATGCTGGTTCCTGCTCTGGTTATACTCTTAAAATTTGAAAAAAAAAGACCCATTTATTTTTCATTGGATATTTATTACAGTAGCACTAATTCTGCTAGTAATTGGCGATGTTGGTTATACCTATTTTTCTATAATAAGTGAATCACTACTACAAGAATTTGAATGGTTATGGTCCATCATTTATGCATTAGGTTATTTATTCTTAGGAATTGGAATTTACTGGTTTGATCGTATAAAGAATACACTTCAAGATAAAAAGATAAATTTATTTTTAGAAAAGGATGAGATGGACCGCTTGAAAAATTCGTCAAAGAATGAATTAATTGGTGATACACGAAGCGAATATTCTGAGCACATTATTGGTTATGAAAGCTTTGTCGATAAACTCGAAGATTTTTTCGAAAGATCAAAACAAATTAAAATTTTATTCTATGACAAGTATTGGTTAAGTGACGAAAAAGTGAGCGTAATACTCGATGAGATACAACAAAGGGCAAATGTTACAAATACAAGTTAATATTCTTGCCCCAATTAGCCAAATCAGCTTTAAAAGTTTTGTATCATATACTAATAACAGGAACATTTTAGTCAGTTTTTTTGATAGAACCTTTAGTTCAGATTCGCTTGTATTTATCTTTGAAGAAAAATATGTTGCGATACTAGATAAAAAACCAGCATCTGAATTTGTTGATAATAATACTGTATTTTATGGGCTAATTACAAACAAGGATACCATAGTATGGTCACATATTACTACATTTGAAAAAATATGGCTACTTGAGAAGGCCGTTAATATGTAAATATAGAATGAACATATGGTATCATGCTTACTCACATTTGATGAATTTGGGTTGGACAACTAAGACCAGTCATGGTCACTGGGACTGCATGGAGTAAAAACACCTATGAGTACTCATCAATAGTCTTTGCCTCTGAGACTGTATAGAGAGGGTATGCTCTGTTCGAGATTGAAATTGTTTCCTTTACTTCGTGAAAGTCATAGTCGCTTAGATTCTTAGCAATTCGGTACAAATCTCCACCGATTATGACCTTATTAGGCTCTGCCACTTTGTTTATTTTGACACAAAGATTAACCGTCGTACTGAATATATCGAGCGTAGTCGAGTCGACCGTTTGGGCAAAAGAGACTTCCCCATAATCCAAGCTAATACGATAATTTAGCTCTGGCAGCGATTCAGAAATAAATTTCTTGTTAACATTGCCATGGAGTATTGATAATGTAATTGCAGAGTTAAGGCAATTTCTGACAGTTTTAATGGATGAATCACCAAGCGAAGTAAAATAGAAAAGCAGGCCGTCGCCTGTATTTTTTACTACTTTACCACCATACCCCCTTATAATGCCGTTTACCCAATTAATGAATAGAGAATAATACTTACTCATTTGGCTGCTGGTCAGACCAGCGGTGATTCTAGTAGAGTCTACCATATCGATAAACCCGACACAACACATGCACGATTTTTCTGAGAATAAAATGTTGTCTGGCTGGCTAGCAAAATCCCAATTTGTGGCATTGGCATTGTTGAGATTGGCAGACCTTTGGATTTCGCTTATTCCCATATTTGAGAATAAGACGTATTTACTTAAAAACATTTGACATAAATTGGCTATGTTTTATTTAACTATATCGCTTATCAGTCTAAAATTCAAGAATCTGGTTAGATTTGCAATACGGCTTTAGCTTTCTTGAGAATAACCGAAATAAAGTTAAATATGCTCCTTCATAAATTACAGGAACTTAATGCCTTCTGCATTAGACCGCTTGCTTGGACAGTCACTTGAATCAATGATAAGAGAAAAACTCGGTCAAAAAACATGTGAGAAAATCGAGGCTCGATTGCGTGAACGCTATAACCTGGACATGGCAGAGTCCATAAATGACTTTTATACATTAGACGCCACCCTTAGAGAGTTTTTTTCATCTGGGGCCGATGCTATTGAGGAAGATTTTGCTAATCAGTTGATTTCTATTAATACACCTGCAAAGGGTAGACATTGGATATCAATAGAGAATAGAGAGTTGGTTGAGCTTATTCTTGCAACTTATGGAGACAAAGACAAGAGAATCATCCTAGAGGTAGCCTTCACCAAACCTTCAGTCATACTCGATATTCTAGAAGCAACTCGAATACCAAAATCATCTGGTTATAGATTAATTAATCAGTTGGTCGAAAATGGTCTTCTTACAGAACAGGGGTACGCAGAGTCCTCAGATGGCAAAAAAGTCAACAAGTACACGGCGCTTTTTGAAAAAGTGAATATAGAAATAGATACAACTGGATTGATTTTTACTGCAGATACGCCATTACCCTCACTTCCAACAGTTGAAGTGTTGCTGAAAGAAAATATCTTGAATGAGAGTCAAATTATTCGAGTACTTTTGAGAAAAAAGTTATCACCTACGAATAACACATCATAGTAGATGTTCAATAGTACAGGCGAGAGTACTCTGGAACCGAAAAGGGGGTTAAATTACAAGGTATTATTGCTTATTGCAGCACTAGCGGTAATTTACCAGACGTTCAACTATATACTCCCTGAGAACGAGGGTGAACTTAGTCCAATTGATATTGTGTTCACAATAAGCATAGTAACCTGTGCTATCGCATCGTTCATTGTTTCAAAAAGATATGACCATTCGGCTGTATTTGGACAGGCTTACCTCGCGTTGGGAATTGCATTCACAGCGTATGCGATTGGTGATATTATTTATAACTTTCAAACCACAGTTTTAAAAATAGATCCTTATCCTTCAATAGCAGACATTTTCTTTTTTGCTCAATATCCCTTTATAATTTTTCATCTGATACGCAACATCAAGTTCTTCAGACGAAAAATCAATAAAGTGACAAAAATCTGGTTAGCAGCTATTCCAGTGGCACTAGTATTGCTGTACTCGTACTTTACTTTCCAACATGAGGGATATAGTTTATTTGATTATTATTACGGATTACCCTTTGTAGCTGCATCTGCGACTTCACTTTCTTTTGCTGTTCTGGGCATTCAAGTTTTTAGGCAAAGTTTACTTGCCAATGTCTGGTCACTTTTAGCCGTTGGGATTTTCTTAAATACCTTAGGGGATATGAATTATTACTATCTTGAAATATTTGGACTTTATACGAGAACTCATTTTGTAAATGTTTTATGGTTCGTAGCTCCGTTGATTATCACTTATTCTCTTTACAGACACTATAAAATAATCTGAAACAGCTTGTTATCAGTTACTTCAGCGTCTCCATCCTCATCTAGTTTTGAAATACACTATTTGTTCCTACAATTAGAATAGTGCTAATAGCCAGATGAGCGTTGCTGTTAGAGGTAATGTTTTCCTTCAGCTTACAGAATTCTTTATGTGTAAAACTTCGATACTACTATACTGTAATAAATTTACTCATCCGTTGATCAGTTACTAGGCGATAAGTTCTTTTTCAGTTTTAGGAAATGCTTATCTACACCCCCAACAGAATCCTCTGTACGGATATGGAAGTGATCTTTGATGAGTACAAAATGCGCGAGCTACCACCACAAGTGCGGCTCACAGAGTTGGAGAAAACCTTAAGATTTGAAGAAAATGAGGCCAAAAGATGGCCTTGTGTATTTCTGCTGGGAGAATTGACGGAGCTGCAATATGCACCTGATAAGACTGTATTACAGAGAATAGCTGACCAATTGGAATGGACATTGCTATTTGATAAGAGCCCGATTGTTGCACACGAAGGTGCTTTTCAGATTGGGTTAAGAAACTTCGTAGACAAGAGACAAACGCTCATTGATGTTTCATTAAACAACAAATTCCACGACATCACTAGGCATGAATCTATCGAAGCTCTTGGTGCTCAGAGAGCTTATGAGTGCTTGCCTATGATAATAGGGCTTGAAAATGACGAGTCAGAGGGACCTGCTATTAGAGATACTGCTAGATTTGTGCGCATGCGTCTCGAACTTCTAATTGCAGCTGGTTCACCACCTTACAAAGGAGATGTGGTTTAGATACGGATGATGTACGACGAATTTGCAACTTTTAAAGCTGCAACTAAGAGAGCAGGTGGAGGTTAATGCTTAAAGGAAATTTTCTGACAGGAGCTCTTATACCCACGCAATCTACAGTTGACCATATTGTCGCTGAGTTGTTCTTTGTCAGTTTGCTTTTGCCAAGCATGGTAGTAGTAGCTGCAATTGCTATTCCCATTGCCGGTGCGATGCTATTGGCAATACACCGATTCTGGTTGAAAAAGAAAATTACAATCTTGCGAAAGGAATGGAAGAGTCTGATTATTATTGCTGCTCTCTTTGCTGCTACTGAGTTTGCATGGTTTGATGCGGTAGGCAGAATCGGTGGTAGTATGACAGCGTTGCTGAGCGTACCGCTTGAACCTGTTGCCATCATCATAATGTCATTTTTCATCCTCAATGAAAAGCTTCGTAAGCCACAAATCATTGGGACCTGCGTTGTCATTTTTGGAATCATCTTGTCGCTTGATATGGTAGGTGCTGTCAGCATGTACCAGTTTGGAATTGGAGAAATTGAGGCTATGATGGCGGCCTTCACTGGAGCTACGGAGGTCGTGCTCACAGTTAAGTTCCTCTCAAAGTACGACGAGATCGAATGCTCAGCTTTCATTCTTATAATGACTGGGGCAATGCTGACGGGAGTAATTCTGGCAAATCCATCGATGCTGATGGGTGTACATGTTACTACCGATTGGTTCTGGCTTGTTCTGTTTCCATTTGTACCGATGTTCTCCTTCTTGGTATACTATCGCGGTTCGATGAGAATTGGGGCATCGTTCACATCGATTTTATCCACTGGTTCAATTATGTTAACACTCGTGCTACAAGTAATAATGGTCTACTTTGGAGTCTCAATGACACTACCCGAAAATATGACCTTTGCTGTAATGGGCAGCATAGTCTCGATCGTAGGCATCTATATTATATTCTGCAAAGATATCGGCAGGGACAAAGTAGAATCTAGGCAGGCTCTAAATCCGTCCACCACTCCATCTCTTCTTCAAACATAAACTTGAATTGTGCGGCTCAAGCGAATATGTTCACAGCTATTTTGCTTGCAAATTATAAGCTATCTTAATTAATTTCATTTTTGGAGGGTCGTAGAGCCATACGGCGCAGCAACGACCGACACTAGATTAACATCATAAAGAGATGAGCTTCCATTAACTGAAATTGTCAGGTTACTAGGAGAAATCCAACCTTCACTTAATACTTGACTTCCTTCGATAGAGACTTGTTCAGTTCTATTTGTGAGCCCATTAGCAACAATAATAATTGCTGGTGAAGTTGCGACCGTTCCATTATATATTAGATTTATTGAAATAGTCTTCTCACTTGAAATAGTCACCCCAGTTATTTTTACATTAGGTACATTACTTATTCCATGAATGCCTTGTTCTAGGGTTTGAGCTTTGTTGGACAATGAATCAACCTGCTGAGACTGAGCAAAAAAAGATGGTACTATTCCTATGAATAAAATCAAAGCCAGCGATAAAACAATTGAAATCATTTTATGTTTTCCGACCTCAGGTGTTCTATTTATGATTAATGTTCTCCGTGTTAGTCACTAATCGATATCGATTTGTCTGCATTATTCGGTTGGGTATTAATGGACAATAAGCATTTCTAATTCCTTTGATTAAATCTAGTAATGAAGTGGTGTTTATCCATGCAAAAAAATTTCAATATTTCTCTTTAATTATTGAATGGATGGGCTCCTCGTAAGTTCATTATGATTAAATTGCCACCGCGGCTAAAAAAATTCCGGCGAATCTAATTGAAAGCGGCCGTATACAGAGGGCACAGCAAAGACCCTAGACAGGTGGTAAAAATCTTAAATGTGTTGGAGTATTATCAGCCTGCAATGTATAAACCAAAAATACTGGTGTTAGGACTTGCTATTGCAATATCTATATTTTCATTGGCATACACAAACTTGGCAATTGCACAGACAGAACAGACAGAAGGTTTTACCGCAGCGCTTTCAGGAGGAGAAGAAGTACCTCCGGTAGATACTACTGCTACTGGTGTTGCGTCATTTACTGTGATGGGAGAGGAATCAGTAAAATATGATGTGAACGTCACTGGCATGGATA
>JASKBU010000057.1:0-6943 GCA_033272285.1 Nitrososphaeraceae archaeon | reverse complement strand
TTGAAGGCTAGCGGTGATATTACCAATTAATTATATTCTCAGAGTATTGGTTATTCATTTCATATTCGTCTTTGTTACTAAAAGAAGAAATAGGAAAAGTAGAATTACTCGCGATTCACTTGTCGTATGCGTAATCTGAATCTTCAAAACATCGTAGAACTTCATAGTCTGCCAGATTATTTGAAAGTTCTTGTCTATTTTTTATACACTCTTGTGTTTCAAGATCTTCTTGTTTGAAGATTTTTGAATTTTTGAAATCGTGCCAATTCATCGAATTGTCATCATCTTTACCATTGTCAATATCTTTGACAAGTTGCTCCATAGTGTCATCATCATCCCAGATATTTTTAGCCGCAAAAACGTGACCATTTGTTGTAACAATTGAGGCGCCTAGAATTATGGTTAAAAATGATGCCAATAGGAACACCTTATTTACTAATAGTTTCTTGTTCATCGAAAAGTCGATTGTTCCTTAATTATTAGCATTTGAGGATCTAATTTAAGCAAGGCTTAAATGCAATGACATTTACCTGAGCTGGCACGTACCATTACAAGCCTTTCGAATCCCATTAGGATGACAAAAAATTTCAATTGGCGATTTTTCCGTAATCTTCACATTCTAAATAGGTATCAACTACTCCAACATCTATTTTGACCCGATTCCTTTGTGACACCATTGTCTTTCTTTCCCGCATACGCTACACGTACCAATTTTTCCCATGAAATTTCCGGCCACAGATCCTAGCAGTTTTGATTGCTAATAACCTTTTAAAATTAAGTCGTGTATGCTGAAAGAATTCTATCAATTAACTTCATCTAAATTATCATTTTTTGATATCGTAGACTGTATCTATAAAGACAAAATCTGGTTATTTAGATCTCTATTAGACAAAAACGACAGAAAGAGCAGTTGATCTTGATATCTCTTTATTCTAAGCCCCTTAATATGGAAAGACATGTAAATTAGAATCATGTTTCGGATTTTCTGATTCGCTTTACCATTTTTGGTAATTAACAAGAAGTTGCCTTATTTTTCTGGTATTGTCTTGCCCTCAATTTTGTAAAAATCAAAAAAGAATTCTAGTCGTCTTACATATTTCTCCTAGTCTCTTCGGACTTGATAGCATACTCGGACCTTGAGAACGCACCTTGAATCGTTAATATTTGCAATAAATTAGTTAAAATGCCGAGTTTTCTATGTCCCAATTTTGCAGAATATCACCGCTCGTTCTTAATTTTCATTTCATTTCTCCCCAAATTGCGATAGATAGATTACAAGATTATAAATTTAATTCTATTTTTAGTTTCTCCGTTCGAACATTAATAATTCCTCTCTTCTCATGAATGGATTCTGCATCCAATAATAATGACGCTAGTTGCTGGCGTAGAAAAAGCAGTTATTATTTTCGACATAGGAAACAATGACAGAACTAAATTAAAAAATAAAGTGACAATAAATTGATGTAACAGAAAAAATAACTACAAAATTACTTGATTGATATTAAGAATCACATGAAAGGAATTTTAATAACATCTTAGTATCAACCTTACAAGAATATGATGAAAATTTATTACAATATTGCAATAACCGCGTATCCAATAATAATAATATCATTGATTTGTATGCTTTTACTTTTATCTAGGTATGCAATTGCGCAAGAAAAAGAATTTAATTTTGTAGCAGTAGGCGATCTTGATTGTAATGTAAATTCAAATCAAACGATTAACAACATTATTGATAAAAAACCTGAACTATTTTTAGCCTTAGGTGATATGTATTATGATTGTAAACCAGACGAATTCAAGAAAGCATTTTCATCATTACATGATATTATGTACATGGCTATAGGAAATCATGATTCTTGGTCAAAATTTGCAGGATTGTATCACTTACCAAATGATAAACCATATTATTCATTTGATAAAGAAAATGTCCATTTTTTATTTCTAAGCACTGAATCAGATCTTCAACAAAATTCTACACAATACGAATTTGTAAATACTGATTTAGATATAGCCTCTCAGAATAGGAGTATCAGTTGGATTGTTGTTCTTGCTCATAGACCATTTATTTCATCCGAAACAAAAAACATTTCTGAAAAAGATAATTTAAAAATCTATCCGCCCTTATTTGCAAAATATGGTGTCGATGTAGTTATTCAGGCACATGTTCATAATTATCAGAGAACATTTCCAATTCTCTTGGATAGCCTGACAAATCCCATGATTGTTACTACAAATACAACAATAAACGAAGGGACTGGAGTGTCATATTTTACAACTGGCGGTGGTGGTCACGACTTGTATGAATTTCAATCAAAATCCCCTTACGTTCAAACTCAATACGCTGAATATGGCATATTAAATGTTGATTTAAATGAAACCGCGTTAACGTTAAAAGCCTATACAAATAAGGACTTTAGGACACCTAAAGATACATTTACGATATTAAAAGCAATTGAGAATACAAAACCAACTCCGATATTAAAATATCTTTATATTAATACTACAAAAGGAAATGTAACCATACCTACACAAAAGGGATTAATTGAGATTCCAATTGAGAATGGAACTGCACGATTACCAGTCGAGTATAATTATTTTTCACCACATTAAGCCCATTTTTGATAGACTCATGATTTCAGGGAGGCCGGAAGGAACTAGTCTGATTTTTCATATGCGTCCCAATTAGAATTTCTAGTTTCTCTTACGGGAGAGCTTTACTTTTCATTGATAATAGATTATGATACTAATATTAGTTTCCATTTATTCTAATTTCTTCCAATGTGGGCGCCCTGTCATTCGCCGTGTTTTTTGGAGATGGCAGTCCCTTGATAATTCTCTTCCAATTAACAAGAGGAACCTCGCAATTCATATCCAAAAATAATTTAGTTGCCTTTAGATAATTTCGAATAGTGGTAAAGACAATTTCTCCTCTTTCGGCTCTGTCTTTTTGGAAGAGAATGAATTCCATCAATTGGCCATTGGCCCACCTGGGATTCTCCTTAGTTTTTACTAGGAATTCATTAGATTGGGCATCAAGGGTACTATAGGGTTTTAATTCTCCCTTGTTTGTTAAATAATCAAGGAAAACCTTTAGCCTCCTTGGATACTGCCTTTTGGACTCCGGGGCTCTTAGGGCATATAGAAACATTTGAAGTGGATTTTCTTCGTTTAGAGTTAAGTTACTCATCTTTGGATACGGCCTATTTATATACGGGCCAAGATTTAAGCGTCGTTATCAAAATGGGCCCAAGGGGATTTGAACCCCCGGCCGACCGGTTATGAGCCGGTCGCTCTAACCAGGCTGAGCTATGGGCCCGACAAACTTTTTCGATATGAAAATATGTATAAAGGTTTTGAAATGGAATCCGGCCTAGAACTCGAGTTGATAATTTTAGCTGGGTCACTAAGGTACTACATTAATTATATGGACTCACGTATTTCTCGTATACGGCGTCTAACAGCAAGTTTTGCGATTGAAGGGATTTAACTGCGGCGTCAAAACAAATAGAATGCTTGTGAGCAGGAATATTTTTTATCATTCTTCGCCATATATCGGCATGTCTGACATCTGCTTCCTCATGAATTTCAAAATAATTTGTTGAATCTGCGCTAGAAATGTCGTAGAATTTATTCAAACCATCTATTTTGGATCTGCTAATTTTTGGCAATTCCAACTCATAGGCGTACATAGCGCACATACCCTCATGTAACGAATTCTTTGTTAATTCCAAAAGCGAGGTTACAGCGTTCTTCGTATTTGCATCACATGTGTAATTCAATAATTGCTCTCTTTTGACGCCGATTGAATTGGCAAATCTTATCCAAGGTTCTATATGACTGGATTCTTCTTTCTGACTTTCCTCAACTATACTTTTTAATTTTGATCCTTGCAGATTTAACTTGATATTGTTAACCATTTCTGGAACCATTTTCACTAGTTGAAAATATTCCAGAGAATATCCTTGCAGTTGATTCAAGATTAATTCTCCGTTCGACCACATCTTGTAAAATGGATGCTTCAAGAGACTCATCTCCTCTACTGCTTGATCAATTCTGTAAATCATTTCAGTCATTATTAACAATCATCACAAACCTATAATAAAACCTTGTGTGATATTGGTGCTCATTTCTGAATTTTCTTGTTTGTTAAATCATTGAACCAACTCATTGTAAATCTCCATCGTCTTGAATTTAATTAATAATGAAATAAGATCATATTCATCTGGCCGTAAACTATTTTATTGTGATTTATACATCATCCTAGTGGCTCCGGTGGTGTAGTAATCGTAAATTAATATACCGATTGCACAGTCCGGTCAAGCATTGTGGCCTTTCGAGTCGCAGATCCCGGGTTCAAATCCCGGCCGGAGCACTACCAATAGCCCAATAGATTCAAATCTAAAAAATTAATCACATATCAATAAATTCCAAAGACTGAAAAAAATTAAGTAAACAAATTAGCATAAAGACTTCTCATGGGCGATGTTGTAAAAGAATTAAATATCAATGAATGAACACTAGTCTAGGCTAGATTCCATTCTTGGATAGAACAAATATTGAAGCAAACCCCCTATTGGAGCAATTCAGTTCTTATTTATCAAAAATCAACGAATATCTTGCAAGAGAATTAGATCTCTACTCATGGTCCGAATTTTATACTCCATTAAGATACGCGTCTGAAGGTGGAAAAAGGATCAGACCCCTTATACTAGTTTTGTCGGCTGAGACAATATTGGCCAACAAACAGTCCAACACAGACATTACGGAAGACATGTTTTTGGCCTCCTGTGCAATAGAACTCTTGCACACACAATCTGTAATTCATGATGACATTATTGATAAAGAGGATTATAGACGGGGCAAACCATCATTCCATATAAAATATGGATACAACAGCAGTATTCTAACTGCTGATTTTGTTCTCGGGATAATCCTGAGCATATGTACTAAAATCAATAATGCAAAAGTGTCCGCAGAGCTATCTACCGCAGCAATAAAGATGAGTGAGGGGGAGATGATGGAAATAAAACTCACCAAAGACCCTTACCTAAAAGAGGACGATTACATAAAAGTTGTCGAACATAAGACAGCCTCATTGTTTGAAGCAGCGTCAAAAATTGGATCACTATTAGGAGGTGGCACGGACGAAGAAATTTGCGCAATGGGGAGTTTTGGACACCTGCTTGGAATAGCATACCAGATACACGATGATATAATGGATTGGAATAACGAGGATAGATTGTTTAACATACTGGTACGGAATAACAAGCAATCTGCCGAATTTATAGACAGGATGGAACAACTATTTATATCTTATTCGTCCAAGGCAAAAAATGAATTGAAGAAAATAAATGATTCTGTCTCAAAGAAACACCTTGAACATTTGACAGATTTGACGTTTTTACAATTCTGAATCTTTACTACATTATTTTAATCCATTGTGTTAGGGTTCGTCTAGGTGTACTTCAAGACGGTATGAATGAATAAATCTTGATGCAAAACTGTCAGCACCTTTTTCTGAACCTCTGTGCTCCATACCCCTATAACGCAAGTGATGATAAAATTCATGTAGGACGACTGAGGGATTGTAAAATATATCAGAATTTGTGGCATAAATGCGCTGTTGCTTTCCCACATATACAGCACGTACAGTTTTCCTTTTCCCCTTAATAGTACCAACCACAATTTCAGGGGGTTGAATATTATAGTACTTGGAAAGCAATTGCAGTGATTCCTCTGTTCTCTTATTCAAGATTAATTTTACAACTAAAACCTGTGTTTTTGTATCTGGAAATTCCATGTTAATTCGCCGGCTTAATTCACCAATACTATTCCAAAATTTAAAAACCGCTCAGGCTATACAGCCAATAAAAGGTCACAATTCTCTTAGTACAATTTTTCCTATTCATTCTGAGCCTCAACATCATCATCTATATCTTCTGCAAAATCATCTTCCAAATCTTCTTCGAACTCATCTTCGACATCCTCATCCGTTGGAAAATTATCACTATCTTCCGCTTTCAATGGCATTTTTTCTGACAAAATAGTCCCGGCAATAATACTGCCAGTAGACTATTTAATAATTATTTGAAATGCGCTACATAGTCGTAATACAGTCGAACTTCATGTTCATATATTCAAAATGACTTAAAATTGGTAATTTGCAATATGGCGAAACCTTACCTCAAACTACACAAATGAATCAAAGTTTCCGTCGATTGAAGAACAACTTTATAATTATTCTTATCTGAAATAATGTCAGAAATGATTGATTCGATTGGAGGCGTAGTTATTATGGTTTCAGATCAGGCACAGGCGGTAAAATTTTATGCAGAAAAAATGGGCTTTGACATCAGGGTAAACGTTCCATTTTATGGTGGAAAATGGATCGAAGTTGCTCCCAAAGATTCTGAATCCACTTTGAGCATTATGGAACCAAATCCACATATGATGTCCCCGGAGGAGACAGAATTGGCGAAAAAAAACATAGGAAAAAACACTGGAGTATGGTTTTATACGTCAAATATTCAATCCACTTATGAAGAGCTAAAGTCCAAGGGTGTCGATATATCAGCGCCACAAAAACAGGAATGGGGTGGTGTGATGTCTCTTGTAAAGGATCTTGACGGAAACATTTTCACTTTATTGTCATCACCAGAAGGTTGATGCCATTTTTCATTAAGAAATACTGAATGCAGCAATTCATCATGTTAAAGAAATTACATCGAATGCAAATATTGATCCTTCTCTACATACCAAGCTTATTAAAGTCTCAAAATTTTTCTTGAATTTTTATTTGTTTTGAATCACAATTACAGTAATATTATCATGCCCTCCGTTATTGTTCGCTTCATAAACCAAGCTGTCACAAGCGTATTGTGGCCCCATAGGAATACTTGCATGTAATATAGCAAGTATGTCTCGTTCATCTATCATA
>JASKBU010000056.1:0-1897 GCA_033272285.1 Nitrososphaeraceae archaeon | reverse complement strand
TAAATTTTGGCTCTTTCATAGATATCGACTTTTTCATCTAAAAGAAACGTTTCAATTTGAAGAGCAGAAGTCAGCCTAATTGCCTCCGGCCCTCTTGCAGCTCCTTTGCCAAAAGTAGTTGTAATATCTAGGGGCACACCGTACAACACAACAGTTGACTCATTGAATGTTATCTTGAAAGGAGTATCTGAGAAACTATATCCAGCCTTTGTTTTTTCAGGAATGATAAATAGAGGCTCAAGAAAATCTAGAGTAGTCTTCAATGATAACTAAAAATTAAAAAGATTTAAATGCTTTTCTTTGATTAAAATGGGATTGGCCCGGTGTATCCAAGTTATCAATTAAAGCTCGGCTAATTCAAATCATAAAGGAATTAGTTCTTACTTTATTTTAAAGATATGAAGGTGCTTTCCCACTAGTAACAAATCTGTAGCTTGATATTCATATTAAGAATCAAATATAGTAATAAATATGACTTTTTTTATTTTCTTGTTTAAATTCTTTGCACATAGGAAATAGAATCAAACCAATTTCAATTTATAATTAATATCAGGTTGAATATTTTTGAGTGTCATAATACACTTATCGCGTAAGTACTAAGATATTGGTTGATCCAACAAATCCCCTTCCTTTCATTCAACCTCCTGCCAGATGCCATTTTCAAGTTAAATGGACAAATATCCATTGATACTCTCTTCTGTTGTCACAGCGAAAGAAAGAATAAATTTTATAGATATCTTTTGCAATGTTGCATAACTCATCAGTCTGTATGTGGCGTTGCTTTTTGAAGCTATTTTCTGGTAATAAATGTGTTATATAGCGATGCTTTTAGCATCATTTCCTTAACCATGTTTGAATATTTCCTTGCTGATACATATTCTCCAAACGTCCTTTTAATCGAAGAAAATACTGTTTCTGCTATCCATCTGTATCCATAACTAACGCTATCCTTCCATTTTTCAAAATTCTTCAGCTGCTGTCGTACAACAATGTTTCTTGGATAACAATGGGTTAACTTGTCAGCAAACGAATTCTTCCTTACCTTGATTGCAGCTTCAATGCCATTATCAGAAAGGTATCTGAAATTCTCCTTATTATCATATGCTCCGTCTGCAATTACCCTTTTTATATCATTATTCTCAGCAGCATTTTCTATTAGCTTCTTTAGCATCATTCCATCATGTACTTCTTCGGTCGTAACTTCTAATGATACAATTTTCTTTTTCTTGACATCTACTGCTACGTGTATCTTGAGGTATCCTTTTCTTATATTCCATTTGTGAGGTAGCCACTCTCCTCTATTAGTTACCTTGATTCCCGTACTATCTAATACTATGACAATATCATTTCCTATCCTTTTGTTAATTTTAATATCTAGTTTGTTTACTCTTCTGTTTATTGTACTGTAATCTGGAATAGATTGTACTCTACTACCAGTATACGCTCTAACAACACCTTCAGTCTGTCTATATGGTAAATGGAAATATACTCTCATATAACCAAGCAACTGAACAAAAGAATTAGGATATCTGTAGGATGCACCTTCCTTACCATCATTCATCTTGTCCAATTCATTATGCCAACTATCGATAACATCAAAATCGAGAACTACTTCGCCACGTCTGACTAATGATTCATTATAGTTATGCCAGTTAACCATCACCAGATGGAATTATATTATCTAAGCTAAATGCAGTTAGGTCAAATCATACTTACAGAAGAGTCAGTTATGCAACAATGCAGTTTTAATCTACTCCCAAGATGATAATAATAGTGCTAAACCAAGTTAGATCCAAGGTTCATTTATTTATTTTACTTCTTGGTTGCCTTATCCAGTATGAAACTTTTAAATCATCAGATGCGTATTTTGAATCAATGTCAAAAAATAAGATCTTAT
>JASKBU010000055.1:0-1640 GCA_033272285.1 Nitrososphaeraceae archaeon | reverse complement strand
TTCCCGTTCCTGTTAGCGCTGTCAATATTCCTAAGGACAGTGCTACGAACATTAAGATGTTTTTTGTGTTCAACGTTTCTTATCGCAAAATGATACTAAACAAAGTATAAGTGGATTGGGTAAGAAGAAGTGCTAAAAAAATACAGAGTCTTCTTTACTATCTTAAATCTGAATTTAAGAATAGAATATTATTCAAGTTAATCAGATTGCTATATAGGAAAACTATGTATATCGTACATTCTATTTGCGATAGTCCAACCGGACTCTATCGTTACTAATTTGAATTCATGAATTAAGGTAAATTTTTCCAAAACAGGTATATAGTTTGTACGAATGATTAATTCAAGTTTGTTATCAGATTGGTGGGACGATGAAGCCAACCAGCGAGTCCCATCATTCATACATATATCGTAAAACAAACGCAAGTAAATATTAAAACTGCCGTAGAGAATTCGAACATTATTTTATTTTAATTTGTCTGTCTGACATGATAGACATTTATCAATTAGACTTGATTCAAAATCAAATACGTTACCACACTTTGAGCATTTTCTCATTTTATTTTATTCTCCTCTAGTCTCATTTGTACTAACATCCAAATAGGTATGAAGAGGGCAAAAAGCATAAACTTGGTTGTATCATTCCAGAATGTAACAACCAAGCCTATTAGTACCCAACTCAGGATAATGATGATTACACATTTCTTTGTATTGTAGTCTTCAAATACCATCATTTACTTTATCACCAATTACAAATCCAATTATCAAAATTGCGGCACTTAAAGATAATGAATAGAATCGTATATTTCTGAAAGTCATAGTGTGATAAACACTGTAACGAGTGCGATTGAGGTGGATTAGGGAAACCCTGGTGGATTATAATGGTAATAAATACCAAATAATACCAACATATATATGCCCTTGCGTGCAATATAATAACATGGCATCAAACAAAGAAGTAAAAAATACAGAAAACATCAATATCGCTCTCGATGAAACAAAATCAACTGTTAAAAAGACAACAGATGAAGCAGTAAAAGAAATTGCACGGTTTACTAAAGCCGTTAACGAATATCAACAAGAGACCATTCAAGCAACAAAAGACATAGCAGATAATTTTCTAGAATCTCAAAAAGAGGTTATCCACTCAATGCAATCATTATGGGTTCCGTACATTGAAAATGTACAAAATTCATACGCTTCATATTGGGTTTCACCACAAAGATTCACAGAAAATTACGCAAGAGCAGTAAGCAATATTACAGACAGCGCAATAGCCGCAACCAGATTAGCAAACAACGATCTATTTGCATCTATGGATGTATGGAAAAATTCAATACAGCACGCAAGAGACAACGCAAAAGAATTTTCACGGTTCAGTGCTAATGTCGCAAATACATTCGAAAACGTTGCAAGAGACAATTTAAGAGACTTTTCAAGAGAAGTAGAAAGACATTCAAGACGAGAATAAGCGCAACATTGAGATAGATTAATAAAAATTAATCTGTCCACTCTTAATTTTTTGTAATAATAAAATCCAATATTCATTGTTTTTCCCTTTCCCTTTATTTCACATGCTTCAGAACATGATCCGAGACAAGTGAGTATTTAGGAACGATTCGGCCAGAGTAACAGAGAAAT
>JASKBU010000054.1:0-4049 GCA_033272285.1 Nitrososphaeraceae archaeon | reverse complement strand
ATATTACTAGTCACGAATTCTCTGGCTTCAGCTTCTGTAAAGTTTCCTGTTTTCACTAATTCATCAACCAGATTATTTTCATTAGGATTACCGAAAGTTGATATGGTATCAGTTGTGGTAGCTAAGCCGGTAGTTGTAGTAGAAGTCGCTTTCGTAGGAACAGTACTATTTGAGTCTTTATTTTTGAAAGAGTTTACATCGTCAGTATTATTCTTACTTGCAATTTGTGTTGTTGTGTTACCACTTTGTATTTTGATAGTTCCTCTTAGCTCCCCATCCGGGTGACTCTTTGTATGGAGATCAACATATACACGTACAGCTTTAATTGCTGATTGTAGATCCGCGAATGTTTTTCCTTTCATAGGACCCTGAAGATCATAAGCGGAAATATTCCCAGAAATTATCGTCCTTTCTGTTGTCTGCTCAATCTTAGGTGACTTTAACAAAATGAGCAAATCTGCTAGAATTACCCCATTCGTGCCCCTCTCTCCCATGTGGATGTGGGCATGCGTTGGGTCTGTTATACCAGTTACGTTTAATTTCCACCGCAGCCAGTCATTGGCTATAAAAAATATTGCTCTACCGGCTGCAGTTGTATTAACTGGGGGAACTACACTTTTTCCAATCAATTTTGCTGCATATTTTGTTTGATTTTGTGCATAAATAAAAAAAGTTTCTCCGGAAACTGTAGCTACGATCACTAATGATAATAGAGTAATACTAACTACAATTAATGTCATACGTCTACTGCCAAACATTACGCTTGGAATGTTAGCAAAACTACATAAGTCTTACTTACATTAGCACTTAGCTTTTGTCCCAGGGATCTAGACAGATTATCGAATAATAATATCATCTTTCATATTAAAAATTTTAATTCATTATTTCGCTATTACCTATACTTGATTGCAGCCAACCAATTTACCCTTTTATTTTTGATTGACAATATTGCGATTTAATACATTAAGTACAATTATAGTTGATTATTCTGCAAAATTCAAGTAAAACGCCGGGAGATTATGAAACTGCAAATAATGCCCTATTAAGGGACGGAAGTAAAGAATTCTTATTTTATTTACATCCAGCTTTAGAGCGAAAGTGCATGGCTTAACTTACGATATCAATTCTAATGGAGCGTTTACCGACCTGGTGGAGCACAGGATAAGCGTTGTGTGGTTCAATAACCAAGTCCCGTTCATAGGAACAGTGGGATTTGAACCTTGTTGGTAAGTGGGGTAGGCTATCCATGAGGCAGGAACAACAAGGCCCAAGGGGATTTGAGCCCTCTGTTATAATACTTTTCTCCTTATAGATTGAGTAATATTGATGATCACAGAACTAAGTGCAGATTCGATGTTGATCAGTGGGGAGTTGAATATAGCTCGTAAGTATCTTCATCCACATCGTATTCCTAATTTTTCAATGATTGAATCTATTTCTTTTGATGGCGAGGTCGTGTTACCTTCGGATGAATGGCCATGGGACAACTCTAATAAATCATAAAGTTAGATTATAGACTATGTCTAATGAGAATGCGACTGACAAGCAGGGAATCATTGATGGACTGAATGAAGACCTCGCAAGGGAATACCAAGCAATAATTCAGTATGTTGTTTTTAGCTCAACTTTAAAGGGAGCTGAATATGGTGATATCGCAGAAGAACTGAAATTACACGCCTCAGAAGAACTTGAGCACGCACTGGAGGTGGCAAAGCAAATAGACTATTTGGGAGGCGATCCTACGGTGAAAAGTAAAGAAGCAGGTTACTCACAGGACTCAAAAACAATGCTTGAAATTGACTTGAAGTCAGAGCACGAGACTATAAGGAATTATAGGGATAGAATACGCGAAGCTGAAAGTGCAGGGGAGTACGCACTATCAGAAAAATTAAGAGGCATTATTGCCCAAGAGCAAGATCACGAAATAGATCTCAAGGACGCACTTGGGCTTCGATAGTTCGGCAATACCACGGATCTGGTTGACTGCATGGAGTTCTGTTTCGCAGGGACCAGTGACTTAACACATATTCTTCCTCAGATACAAATATCTTTGGGATGCCAAGTCGAATGCGGCTGTTTCCGCCTAATATGATAACCAATTCACATTCAAATTTTTCACTTTTCTGCGTCGCTTCTCCTTTCGTCTTTTTTGATTCCCTTGTTTGTGACTCTCTATGTGGTTACAAACAAGACTGAATTTCTGCACAATAGTCACAGCATGTATATTGTTTCTTGGTAACTTCACTTCTACGACTATCTAACAGCATGTCAAGTTCTTGCACATGTTGACTATTTTAAATGGAGATAAAAATAAGTATATACTTTACAAATTGGTACATCCGTATAAAATATTCTTAGTGCCAAGCGAGTCGAATCGAAACTGTCAATGGTTAGTTTTGTTTCAGATTATTTTCAATATTATTAATTGTAAAATAGTTTATTGTCTCTTGTACATTCAATATGACCTCATTTGCCTCTAATAACCATAATGGAGGTATCTTTGAATGAGTCGGCGGCATACAAAATCAAGAAAAACAAGAAAAAAGGAAAAAGTCATAGAACATGGAGATATTTTCTTCTTCTATAGACCAAAGGTTGGTACGGAGGAAGTAAACAACATTGAAGATGTCCAAAGATTCTATATGGTAACATCGCCGGACAATTCAAATATACATCGAGTATTTCTAATAGGACAGAAGCAGCTACCTCAAATTATAGAGGGGAGGCCTGATTCTGAAGAAAGAAATTGGGCTCTAAACATTGTTACTAGTTCGCATCCAGATGAAGTTAGAAAAGAGTTCCTTCCCGTAGAATATAAAACGCAAACCCGCGGTACCAGAAGAATAGGTACTGCATTACCAGCTGGGGAAGGAAAATACTCCATTGTGGAGCACGAAGGACATTCCGAATTAGCATATATTTTAGAGCTACCTGAGATACCAGGAATTACTCAGAGAGAATTTCAGATTAAAAAAGAGGCAAGCTATATAGTATCAATTAAGAATCCTGATATTCAAGCACCAGGCTACAACGCATTTCTTAAAAAAAAGCCAGTTTATCCAAATTCATTCAAAGAAAAATTTGGTGACAGACGCTGGATTAATGTCGATGACGCTAGTCTTTTAAACTATAAAAACACTCAGTTACTGTTAATTGGAGCTAGAAGAAAAGATGTAGAAGAAGAACTCGGTATAGAGATAGATGAAGAAAAAGAATCTGTCAGAAGTGCAGAGCTTTTCAATGATCTAAAGATAAGAAAAGAACAAGTATCTCTTAAGCCCCTTTTAAAGGGGGAATTCCCTAGGAAAAATGAGGTACCTTTCGCTCAAGAAATTAAGACACTTTCAAATGATGAGTCACCAGGAAGAGGCGGTAAAATAGGTGGAAAGGTAGCAGCAAGCCTTTCTGTGTCAGTGGCTAGCATTGCAAAAGTTCTTTCTGGAATCAAATTTCCAAAGAATAAGGACGAATTAATCCATTATGCAGAACAACATAAAGATAGGATTCGCAAACCTGTTGTAGTAATTGAAACTCTTAAGGCGCTAGACGATACTAATTTTGGGAATATGGCTGATGTACAAAAAGCAGTGGGCAATATTAGATAAAAATAGTTAAACGATGCTATTTAACTTAAATTAGATTTTTTAAAGTTCTTGTCGATAAGCCTGTATTTCATCTCTTACCTTTTGGCATAATCTATTTATTTTTATAGGCTTTTCCATGAACGAGTCTATGGTCCTTCCTCGGTCACTGTTCCATTAGGAAGTATAATAAGATCAAATATTTGTCCCCTTCTCATTATATACACGACATCATGGCTATCCTATCATCAACTCATGTAATTATTCGAATTCACGATGATGTTCTGCTTTGACGTGGATGTCAAGCTGATCTGCTAACGGTCCTTTGATTTCTTTGACATTGTCTTTAAACAATATCATGGTTCTACCTTCCTTCCTGCAATAGATATTTACCTTCCATTTTTCGTTATCTATGTTTGGAAAATCAGATCGATAGTGTGCCCCTCTACTTTCTTGTCGCATCAGGGC
>JASKBU010000053.1:0-4445 GCA_033272285.1 Nitrososphaeraceae archaeon | reverse complement strand
CTTAAACCTTTTGTTACTAAAGCCTATTATTAGATACTTTATTGGAAATTTTAAATAATATTTTGGCGTTTAATGATACTGTCTATCTTGAATACATTTTCAGGATAGTCAATTGGTTGGTCGTTTCTTCACCGGATACGCACCAATCAATTTACTGTGCTTTGAAGAAAAACACCCTCATGTAAGTAGGTAAACTTTACAAGTCAAAAATGCAATTAATTAATAAAGATGCTTCTTATCTTATTAAAACATAAATACACACGTTATACACTTATTAAACAACTTATACCCCGGTGATCATCCAAAATCGCTTGATGATTCCAAATTTTTATTGTATATGTATAAAACAACCAAGTATACAGCAGTCGAAGAAAATCAGTATTTCCTTTTAAGAATTCAGTCGAAAAGGAACTCGCATAACAAGCTATATAGACAAATTGTTAAACTATACTTTTAGCATTGAATCACAAGATGACCGGAGAAAAAATTAAGAAAGAATTATACCATGCAATAAGAGAGATAGGCGAACAAAAGATTCAAAAAGATATTACTTCAAGCATTCAATCCTCACAAAAATACATTGATCTACTCATGAATAAATGCATAGGAAATTTGATATCTGCTGAACTAAGTTCCGATCATGACAGAGTAATAGGGACCTTGAGCGAAGCAGTACTTCATTTTATGCTTACAATCAGTACTTTACCATCAGAAAGAAAGATACGACTTAATGGCAAACTCGGTATTGATGTTGTTATCCCTAATTTACGAATTTTGAAAATAAATCCTTCAAAGTCGATTATCGTACAATTCGTAAAGGAAGAGCAGGAATTAGAAAAAATATCAAAACTCCAATTCATACAACCCAATAGTAAAAATATTTGGGTAGTATTTCACAAGCCCCTGACAGTCGCAAGATTCAAAACTTACAGCGTCTTTCCTGATAGTTTTTCAAACATAATAGTAGATATTCATAATTTTCTAAAACAATCAGGAGATAAAAGCCTCAGATTTGTTTATACAAAATAAATTCTGATTGAATCGCACCTCCGGCATTTCTCAAAGAAGCGAGATTTTAGTTGGATGACAATGATAAGTTACATATATGAAACTATAGTAGAGAACATAAGCGATATATCCCAAATCACGTTGTTAAGCAGTCATGCTTAAAAGTTACAAATTGTATATCATATTTCTCTATGACCATACTTGTTAGAGACTTAATGAGAAAAAACCCATACACTGTAGCAGAATCAGCATCTATTCAAGATACAGCAAGAATAATGAATGATAAGAAAGTAAGTTCATTAGTTATACTAGATGAGAATAATAATCCAGTAGGTTTGGTTACTGAACGTGATTTGGTTAGAAAGGTTTGCATTAATGATCTACCTACGAATCGAGTTACAAACAAAGAGATAATGTCGTCTCCCCTGATTACTATTGATAGTGAATCATCGGCATCGACTGCTACTGATCTCATGCTAAAAAACAACGTTAGGCATTTACTTGTTATAAATAATGAGTCAAAAGATAACAATCAACCTATCGGAATTATTACTCCACTTGACTTGGTAAAGAATGAAGAATATACACGCGATGAAGGACGTAAGGATGCCCTTGAAATGATCTTAGAGTATTATATATAACTGGAACTTGAAGTAATCATTTAGAGTTAACGGCACTCTACTTCATTGTTGTTAGAGGAAATGTTACAAATTGCATATCACGTTATCGATCCCCTTTTTGAATAACTCATGAGCTTTAGCTGCCTGATTCAATGGCATTCGTGCAGCAATAATAGGTTTGATTTTCCACCAAACCCGACCTAATCCTTACCATTATTAGTAACATATTGATACATTATTGAAGAGACTTTTTTTCTGTTTGTTTCATATACAGAAAGGAAATTTTGGGATTTTTTTGAAATTAAAGGTACCTAATGATTTCGAGTCCCATTCTCCTTGAATCTAAGTAATTTTAGAGCTTCCACCGAAAATTGTTCTATGTATTTATAAGGTAACTTCCTTCTATATAATTAGAGAAGATATAATTGTTAGAAAAGACATTGAAAAGTATTGAGCCCTTTACATCAAGCGCAGAAAAGAATTCAAGATTCTGTATAGGGTGCGGAGAACTTGCAACCAAATTAGTCAAATACAGTACTGAAGGAGCAATAATAATAGAGAAGTATTGTGATAAATGCGCTAAAGCAATTGAAGATGGTTCGGCTAAGTGACCACAGATAGGACATTTGTATTGCTGGACTTCTGTAGTCATGTGTTAGCGTCGCCCTTCTACCCATTCTGAATATGAGTTGCTCATTAGATTAAATGCAACTTGCTTTACAAGGCGAATCTCTCGTGAGCTGATTTTAACGCATATAACTTGTTTGAAGGAATTCTCAGAGACTTAGTCCTAATTGATAAACTCAAATTCCAGAACTCAAATCTTGCAGGAAAAAACTGACCACGGAAAATCCTGCACACGTAATTTTATCTCCGCGGTCATCAGGTTGTACATAATATCTTTCAACTTACCAAGAATTCAAAATTAGGAATAAATTTTAAAGATGGTCTTCTAAAAAACACATCGTGGAAAGTATTAATTTTGTATGCCTTGGTCAAACCGAATTTGTAAAGGAGTTAGGGAAGAAAGGGCAGTCAAGTGACATTACAACATATGATAGTAAAAAAGATGACAGAATCATGACCTACGTAATACCATCAGGCTTTCCTGACAAGATCCAACCATTAATTATTGCAGTAAATTTAGGAGAATATTCTATAGTTAACGTCGACAAACTAGATAGGTTTCTAGGAGAACAAATAGTAGCCTTAGATCTACTGCAACTAAATAAAGGATTCCTCCTTCATTCTTACGGAGTTGAGAGCGAGGCTCTTAAGAGTCTTTTAAAAAACACCGTTACCTCATCATTCAAGATTGAACAGAATATTGAAAGTCTTAAAGAGAGTATCAGTTCTTTATCTTCGGTGAAAAGAGACGGACCAGCAATTATCCATATTGATAACATATTTAATGTAAAAGGAGTAGGTGTGGTCGTATTAGGTGTGCTTAAACAGGGAGTTATCAAAGTACACAATGAGCTAATACTATTTCCTCAAAAGAAAACGGTTACAGTTAAAAGTATACAGATGCATGATAAAAATGTTGAAGAATCACATAGTCCAGCTAGGGTAGGTCTTGCTCTAACAGGCGTTTCTTTTGATGAGATAACTAGGGGAGATATTCTTTCCAATTACAACCATTTTACCTCTGCCGACCAGGAATTGATTATTGATTTCGATATGGTGCCATTTTATAAGAATGACCTTTCAGAAAATCACTCCTATCTTTTGTCCATAGGGACTCAGATCAGGCCTGCAAAGATAGAGAAATTAGGGAATAATAAACTTAAAATTTTGTCTGATAATATATTTTCATTTAAAGCCGGAGATATTGCAATCCTCTTAAATCCAGATAGTAAAGATATTCGAATAGTGGGTTCAGGAAGAATAAGTGTATGATATCCTGGTATATCTAGGTCTCTATGAGTTCAGGTATTGTACTTGAGTTTGAACCAGAATTTAGTAAATTGAAACAAAGCCAATTTATCCATGGTAAGCTGGTATTAAGAAATATGGATTAAAACGTAAAGGCATGTAATGGCAATATTGAAAGTTGAATTCAGCACCACTTAATTCTAACAATAATTGGAAAAACAACGAAATGATTTTCATAGAACATATCGAGCCGAAAATCCTAAATAATTTGTTTTTGTGTATATTATCAATCCATGGCTCAGAAACAAATTTTAAAACAGGAATCGTCTGTATCTGAAGTTCTAAGCAGCCATAAGAAGCAGTTAACACGGAATATCGAGCAACATACCGACGAGCGCCATATGAATACACTTAATCAACAATCAAACCTAGAATCATCTATCTCCCAAATAATACGTACATATGGAAAACAGTTTACACAGATTAGAAGGCAGTATACCGACGGTCTTGGTGGAAGATGTGTTATGGGTGTCATCATGTCTTATTACGGTTGGGATGGTAAATGCATCACTAACGCAGAAAGAAGGTTATATGCTGCATTAGTTGCTTTGAGACAGGCCGGTATCAATAAAGAATTACTCATAGAGCTGAATGATTCTGGTGCGACATTCGACGAGATAGCTGATTATCTGGACAGAAATTGTGGACCGGCAAATAGCAATAAAGCCAAATGTTGCTGAGTTGAAAGGGCGCCTTAGAGGATTGATTTACCAGTAAAGGCGACTCGATTGTTAACATTCTGAATCTCAATTAAAGTTGTGTAGAATTTCGTTATGTTCTAGATCATTGTGCCAATATCTTAAAATAGTAAATTTATCACATCCTTAAATATGAAATACAGAAGTAGAACAGAAATAGTGTCGATGATCCTAGAAGCCGCAA
>JASKBU010000052.1:0-15227 GCA_033272285.1 Nitrososphaeraceae archaeon | reverse complement strand
AACTCCTCACGTTGCCGGTGCTGCAGCTTTATATAAATCTCAGCATCCTGAGGCAACACCCTCAGATATCAGGAGCGTCCTTAGAAGTCTTGGTTCGTCGCCGGCTACAACATGTGACGGTAATGGTCATGGTTACTTTACAGGAGATCGTGATAACAATGCCGAACCATTACTGTACATCGGGAGGGGTTCTTCTTCGCCTTCGCCTTCACAATCTAGCTGTACAGCCAATCTACCTGTAAGCGGCGTAACTTCAAATGGTAACGATGCTGGTTATCCACCCTCAAATGTTCTTGATAACAATCGTAGTACAAGATGGTCCAATCTGGGTATAGGTTCATGGATCCGTGCAGATTTAGGATTTACTAAGAATATCTGCAGTGTAGACATTGCATGGTTAAAAGGTAATGAAAGACAATATAATTTTGTTATAGCGACATCCACTGATGGCACTACGTTTACTACCAAATTTACAGGTACTAGCAGTGGCACTACTCTGAATTCTGAAAGATACAGCTTCAGTTCGACAAATGCAAGGTACGTGAAGCTAACTATAAATGGTAATACTGCAAACAATTACGCCCACATAGCAGAACTCGATATATTTGGTCCATCTTTATCATCTCCTTCATGTACAGCCAATCTACCTATAAGTGGAGTAATAGCAAGTGGGTTTGATATTGGTTATCCAGCCTCAAATGTTCTTGATAACAATCTTAGTACAAGATGGTCAAGTACAGGAGTGGGTTCATGGATCCGTGCAGATTTAGGATCATCCAAAACAATTTGCAGTGTAGACATTGCATGGTTAAAAGGTAATGAAAGACGATATAATTTTGTTATAGCGACATCCACTGATGGCACTACGTTTACTACCAAATTTACAGGTACTAGCAGTGGCACTACTCTGAATTCTGAAAGATACAGCTTCAGTTCGACAAATACAAGGTACGTGAAGGCTACCGTAAATGGTAACACGGCAAACAATATCGCTCACATAAATGAACTTGACATATTTGGTCCAAGTGTGGTTAGTCTTTCATTTATCTCTAGCTTGACTTATTCTGCATCAGTTCCAATAGATAATCCGTGACAGCCGATTTTAAAGAGTTTTGGAGTAGTTACGGTCAACTGATTTCTCTGTTTGGAGCTGGATTTCTTGGTGCTTTCTCATCACATATAATCGATATTGTAAGGGAAAGGAAAAAGAAAAGAAGGGAATGAGAGATTGAGTGTCTGAATAGCATTAATGCTATTATGACTAGTCTCATTGTAAACGACCAATTTTATTACTCATACTGATGGGTTTAATTCCTAAACATGTACTCGAAACTTGAAGCGTTAAAAGGGATTTTTTCCTACAATATAATGAGTGCCCATTTCCGAGAACGACAGTAAATCGACTTTGCCGAGGTTCATTAAGAGGAAACTGATAGTAATAACAATAATAATTACAGTTGCTGCAATTATAATTGGAATCTGGTTATTTTTTATGGGTGAGCTTAAGTTTGAAAGCACTGACATTTTACCACCAAATTGCTATATGATAAATGGAAAACAAATATGTCCCAACCCATGAAATTATATTCATTCATGTTCAGGCATTTGATACTTATGTGGTCCATCCTTGTATTTATGATGGTTCAACAGGCCTTTTTCGCACAGGGTAGTGCTCTCCCTTTAATAAAAGAATACCAAATTCCACCGGGAACTCATCCTCACGATGTTGCACCTGCGGAGAATGGATCAGTCTGGTACACTGCCCAGGCATCGGGGGAATTAGGGCTGCTAGATCCATTTACGAATAAGACACTTCACATTGCATTAGGGCAAGGTTCGGCTCCACACGGTGTTATTGTGGGGCCGGATGGCGCACCATGGATCACAGACGGAGGTTTAAATGGGATCGTTCGAGTAGATCCTAATACGAAGAACGTTACTCTGTTTCCCCTTCCCAAGACCACTGGCTATACGAACCTCAATACTGCCACCTTTGATAAGAATGGGGTTTTATGGTTTACCGGTCAGAGTGGGTATTATGGTCGACTGGATCCAAGAACTGGAACAATAGAATTGTTTAATGCACCAAGAGGTCAAGGACCATACGGTATTTCTACCACGCCAAAAGGAGAAGTTTACTTTGCATCTCTGGCTGGAAGCTACATTGCCCAAATAAACTTAGAAACAGGAAATGCAACTGTACTGGATCCACCCACGAAGGAGCAGGGAGCGCGACGGATCTGGCCTGATTCCTCAGGTCGTGTATGGTTTACAGAGTGGAATGCAGGCAAGCTGGGTATGTATAATCCTGTTACTGATGAATGGAAAGAATGGAAGTTGCCAGGTCAAAAACCTCAACCATACGCAATATTTGTTGATGACAAGGATATTGTGTGGCTCAGTGATTTTGGTTCGAATGCTATGGTGCGATTTGATCCATCACTGGAAAAATTTCAATCCTTTCCATTACCCAGTCCTGAGGCCAAAGTGCGTCAACTTCTAGGCAGGGCAGGTGAGATATTAGGCGCAGAGTCTGGTACTGACAAGATAATTATAATTCAAACTAACAGTTGAAAGCTTACCTTGAACTAATATTGAAATCCCCTTTTTGGTAATTAAATCATCACATATTACTCTGGGGCCGTGTTGATCTTGTCTTCTCGGAAAGGACAGCAAGTTACAATTCTCTAGGAATAAGGTAATGATGAGGTGATTTTCTTAAGCACAGAGATTGACTCATCAAGTGGATTATTGGTTCCAAGCGCTAGTAAAGTTTGGTTTGCGCCTCCTCCGCCGGTTTCTCGAAGGTCTTTGAAGGAATAAATATCTATAATATTTACATTATTGTCAACAAGTGTCATGATGTGTTTTTTGATATCGTTTGTTGGAACCATAAGTACCAACATAGTATCAAATGGTGATTCTGATACTGTCATATTATCATTTGAATTTAGTGGGACATCACCATCGGTTATTGTAATACTTCCTTTCATGACAAATTTTGGATCTTGAGTGTTTGCATTTTCTTCAAAATAAGTAAATTTGCCACTGTGATTTAAAAGAAGTGGCTCAGTTGCAGTGTTAAATTTTAATCTAGAATTATAGACTTCCTTAGAGTTCTCATCAATTAAAGTTAACTTGCGGATATGACCCACGTCACCTGAGAACCAATTAATTTGAGTATTAGCGCCAGATACTAAGTTTTGTGGAACATATGGTTGATTAATCAGTCTCTGTTCCTTCGGTAGGAGGGGAGACTCGTGTGCCTCATTTGGAATCAAAATTACAAAGTTCTTTACGTTACTGGGGAGAGTCAATGTTTTATTTTCAAAAATATCTTTCGCTACATTTCCTAAAACTACATTTTGAGAGAACAAGCTGTTAGAAAATGTATGTGCAAAGGACACAATTAGCAATACGACTATTACAAAAAAGAGTTTATTCATACTCTAACGGTACCATGTAAATACATGAGGTCTATATAATTTACCAATTTAACAATCTCTTGTCTTGGCTTATCTTGTAATTTCTTGTGCTTAATGTGTAATAAAAATTTAGAAGTTATCATATGCCTGATTCCTTATATTAGGAAGAAAAGCAAAAAAGGCAATGCAATGTTGGAATTAATACTACACTAATTATTTTATCAAAATTTATTAAACCAGTGTGTCTTTTTAAAGTTAGTGACTTTTTATTATGTTACTACAAACTTGATAAAATATCCAATCCCATATTCTTAATTCAGTGTGCAGTTTGTCGGCTTCAGTTATTGAATATGTGCGATTTATTGTTAATATAACTTCATTCATTTTTGACTCTATAAGATTACATATTTTAGTATCAGGATTCTTGAGATTTTCTAAAACCCAATATATTAGTTCGATTCTCTTTATCAAGTCTCGTTTATAAGTTGAATTCTCCTTTTCTAAGCCGACCCATTTTTTAGATTCTTCAATCTCTTCTTCTAAAATCTGTTCTATAGTCATACAAAATCAGTAGCTCTGTCGGGATTTAATTTGGAATACGCCTTACCGAGAGGGAGTAAAAGTATTTTTATTATTCAGTCTTATAGGATAAATATTTAGAGATAGTTAGTTAAGATGGGGTTTAGGACTATTTATGAATCCACTAGAAGTTCGGAAACAAAAAGAAAGAAAGTATCAGACCTTTATTAGAAATTCGTGTATAAATGTGATTTTGAGGTAATAAATCTATGAACTATTGAATCAATACTTATTTGATATTACTTATCGGCTTATGAGTGATCGAGTCATAAGTAAGTCTGAAATATTGTCCCGAGTTCCTAACAAATACGCACTCAGTTCAAGAGCAGGAGTGTTTCTAAGTATGCCTATCGAAAACAAAATTGTTAGCGTAGTAGATGAGGAATCCAGTACTGCGCGTTTATTTCATGACACCTTATGCACCATTAAAGGTATCGATGTATTCCAGTTTACAGATCCCATCAAAGCATTAGAACATCTTAAACTGCATAAGGGACATTACGGAGTCATTATTTCTGATTTGAGAATGCCAGTAGTCAACGGAGTACAGTTACTAAAAACCGTAAAGGATTTGAATCCCTTGGCAAGAACAATTTTAGTTACCGCGTATGACATTGATAATAATTTTGCTCCAAGAGTACATTAAAAAAGAGATAATAAACTGTTTTTTGACAGCCAAATAAACTCGATCAATTGCGTCAGAAGTCAACAATCAAATTTGCTACGTTAAATACCGATAAATGAATCGGGGTTTGCATGATGTAATAATCTCATAACAAGGAAAATAAATAAGATTTTACGATCCATTTTAAGCAATACTTAACAACTGGTGGGCCCATGATTGGCATTTGGAGGCCGGCCCACCAGGAATGAATCGTTGTTACGGATTTATGATTATTTAAGGCCAACATTTTATAAAAAAGTTAAAACGCGGTGGGAGGGACGCTCAAGTTTCAGCGAGATTGAGGCTCCCGCCGGAGAATAAACATACAAATTATATCTTTTTATGGCAAAGATAAAGATAATGCTACTTAATCCGTATCTATAGTGATTCTTACTCATTTGGCATTTAATTCATCCAATTTATCATAGCATTATAAAATATTGTAATTGATTCCCTTATTATTTAGCTATGCAACAACAATAAGAACTATTCCGAGGATTTCTGGAGAGACATCAAAACGTAACAGACAGTTAGAAAAAATCACTGAACATTGTAAAAATCATCCTATCAGAAAGGCATAAAGCTAAGTATCTACTGACTATAATGTAAAAATGACAATGATTGTAGGGGCAAAACTAATTTCAGAACCTTTGGAAGATTTGATTCACATTTACAAATTTACAGTATACTTGAGTAGAAATGTGATAAATAGCGATGTCTGAAGTTGATTCACCTTCTTTTCTGGAGATTCCAGCGTCCTTGGTAGAACAAATGTTAATGAAAACTAACGAAATAGGAGACGTGCTTCAAAGCTCGATTCATGATATAAATTGCAAAAAAGAAAAATTTCGTTTACAGCTAGAACAAGTTGGGCTACTGGATAATGATATTAACTTCAGAAATATTAAGCGTCTAAATTCAGGGGGAGTAGATGGCGCTTATGTTGTAGATCGTCTATTGGGGACTGATTTGCTATTCGCAGCTGCCGTTGGAGTCGAGGGCATAAATGAAATAGAAGACGGAAAAATGATACCACCCAATCATGATGTGTATGTTAACCCAGAAAAGCATAATCCTGAAAATATGATTGCAGCAAGAGCTATTATGGTAGAGATGGAAATCAAATTAGCAGCTAATGCAAAATATGACATAGTATATCTCGACGGTTCGCTTACAACAGCATTAATCCATATGTATAAGGCTATTAATTTTATAGAGAATCTTAATACAAGATCTTCCGATAGAATCAAGGAAGATTTTAAAGAATTCTTAGTTTCGTACAAGAAAATATTGGATGTTGAGGACCCTGAAAAATTTTATCTCGGGATACCAAAATATACATCAAGGAATGATATCGGTAAGAACCTTCACTGGCCAGAAAATTATGACGATAGAGCAATCTTGACTTTAATACTGGATCCTGGAGAATTCACGCGTCCAAAATTATTTACAAGCGAAGAAGGATGGCATGTAAGATTGCCTTATGAGGACGAAGAACTTGATGCGCTTATGCAACAAGTAGTTTCAGGAATAAAAAATTTGTGCGTAGTTTATTACAAACCTCACGCTTGGTGTCCTGCACTAAGGATTGAAATGCCAGCAGCTATTGTCCGAGATGAAACTAAACTAAATACCATTTTATACAATGTAAAGAGTCAATGTCAGACACCGTCGATTATGGAACCTTTTCCGTTATATATGGCAGATAGAATAGCTAAACACATGGCTCCGGCCATTCCAGCCTATAAACAAATTATAATGAAACAAATGATCCAGATAAGTGATAATAATGAAAAAGATATATTTTTTCTAATGCATTCATACAGAACTGATGGTGGTTCATAAGTTTGGAAATAAGTTTGGAGAATACTATAGATAAAAAGATTAATAATTTATTAAAAAATAGTTCTACATTAGGAACAATTGGATCCCCATCTTCTACGATTGAACTTGCCCTAGATATTTTGGAATCCTCCGTCACAAGACAACTTGTGGGAGAATTGGCTATTTTCAAATATTTACAAGACTCTAAAAATCATTACGCAATTGGTCAAATAATAGAGATTGCACTAAAGAACTTTTTATTGGAAGACCCTACAATAAAATCTGTAGCAAGAAAAAGAGGATCGGTAAATCCTATTAGTGGTATACAAGATGTTCATGTAGGAAAGTTACTTTGTAGCGCTATCTTTACCAGTTCAGAGGATCTTGTTGAACCAAGCATACTTGGTACAGTACCACCAACAGGAACGTATGTGTATCAAGTAAACGATGATATATTGAGTACAATATTAGAAAAGCAAAAGAGCAGTTTGTTTTATTTGGGGAATAGTTATGGATCCAAGACTAAATTACCGATGTGGTTCAAGCATTTTGATTATGGGGAAAACGGGGCTGGAGAAGCCTACCACTTGGGGATATTTGGAATAACTGGATCTGGAAAATCAACATTGGCGAAAATGATTCTTACGGCGTATTCTAAATTTCAACAGATGGGATTATTGGTACTGGATCCCGTAGGAGAGTTTTCAAAAAGTTTTGCAATTGATCATGCAAATGATTATGGCAATATTTCAAACGGAAATCATAACTACGGTTCTAGTTTCGATATGAAAAAAATAATGAATTTTCTGAATAAAGAGATTCTTTCAATTAATGTTAGAAATCTAGTTTTAGATAGATGGACTTTATTTGAAGAAATTTTATTGGAATCGCAGATCTTTCATCAACTAACTATAAAGGGTCTAAATAAGAGATATGCTGTAGATGCACTGATACCTAAACTTAGAAATAAAACTTCGCTGAATAAGCTGATAAAAAGAGAATCATTTGACCTGTTCATAAATGAACTACGCAAAGAAGAAGTTCAGATCCTTATATTTTCGACTCCAGAACCAAGAAAAAGACTTAATAATCTTGTTTCTAACTTGGATCCAAAAAATCTGGAAACCCTGTATTCTCAATTCTGGATTCCGATTTGTAGTTTGTTTGAAGATAGGCGTGATGCAATAACTATTGATGATCTTTTAGAAAAGTTTTCCTGGAAATTAAAACCACTCATCGTAATAGATCTTTCAGAACAAACAGCCCACAAAATGCAATTAAGATACTGGAATGAAACTATCCAATCACTTATACTGAAGCGATTGCTAACTGGGTTGGTTAACCTTGGTGAAAAGACCTGGCAAAAGAATACATCATTAAATACGCTCGTGGTTCTTGACGAAGCCCACAGATTCGCCAGGAAAGATGAATTCACAGATGCAAATATTGAACAATTGAGGCTAACATTGCTTGATGCAGTGAGGACCACTAGAAAATATGGTTTAGGATGGCTTTTTATCAGCACATCACTATCTAGTATACATAGGGATATATTACAACAGTTAAGAATCATGTTCTTTGGATTTGGACTTTCATTGGGTAACGATTTAGTGACACTAAGAGAACTAGTTTCGGATGAAAAAGCTATTGATCTGTATAGGACATTTACTGATCCAGCAAGTTCTTTCAATACAAAGACCAAAAAATATTCATTCATGACTCAAGGACCAGTTTCGCCTTTATCCTTTTCGGGTTCTCCATTTTTCTTCAATGCGTTTAGTCCTGTTGTATTCATGAATGAAAATGCTCTGAATACAAGGGCATGAGATATGACTTTAAAATAGGCTATAAATAATAGTGTTTAGGCAATAAAAATTTCAATTTGTTCCCTAGAAAGACATTGATACAGACATCATGAGGCATTTTGACATTTGTAAATATTTCAATAAAGACTCGACGTCAGAATGTATTTAAAGTATTAAGCAAATAGTACACTCAGATGCAGAAAATCAGTCCATGCTTGTGGTTTGACAACAACGCCGAAGAAGCAGTGCAATTCTACGTCTCAATCTTTAAAAATTCCAAGATCGGTAACGTTACTCACTACGGCAAGGAAGGCTATGATATTCATAAAAAGAAAGAGGGCACTGTAATGACAATTGACTTTGAAATTGAGGGTCAAAAATTTTTGGCTTTGAATGGAGGACCGATCTTTAGATTTAACGAAGCGATCTCGTTTCAAATCTATTGCGAAACTCAAGATGAAGTTGATTACTATTGGGATAAACTTACGGAAGGGGGCGATAAAAATGCGCAAGTCTGCGGTTGGCTTAAAGACAAATTTGGTGTTTCATGGCAAGTTGTGCCTAATGTTTTGGTAAAAATGCTACAAGACAAAGATTCTAAAAAAACTGAGAATGTTATGAGGGTCATGTTACAAATGCAAAAACTTGACATTAATGCTTTGACTAAAGCCTATCAACAATCCTAATAGATCGAGAAATGGAATTGTTTTGAGATGAAGTCGAACAAATGATTACTTTAATACCATGATTTGCTTTATTGCAAATAATAAATGAGCCTGCAAGAAATTGAGAGTGCAAAAATAACCATTCTAGTTGACAATATTACTGATAGGTTGCTCCCTAGCTCGTCCATAGTAAAAAGACCTCCTATGATTAGTAATCAGACAATAAGCAAGTCTCCAATTGCCGAACATGGGTTTTCGGCATTACTAGAAATATCCTATGTATACGAGAACGCGACTAAAACTAACAAAATTCTATTTGATACAGGAGTTAGTAAAGAGGGGATAGTTAACAATTCCGATGTTTTAGGTATTAATTTAAAAGATATCGAGACAATCGTTTTAAGTCATGGACATTTCGACCACATATCCGGACTAATTAGTACTCTCGGAAGGTTGAAAAAATCCGTAGAAATTATAGCACATCCTGAAGCCTTTTTGCGACGCTGGCTAGTATACCCGAATGGTAACAAAGCAAGAATGGATTTCTTAGATGAAGAGGAAATAAATCAGGCCGGGGGAATAATAAGAAAAGTAGACAAAATAAGTTTCCTTCCGAGGAATGTGAATATGCAAAGCAAAAAGAAAACAAATCAGGCAAATAATAGAGTAATGATTACCGGAGAAATACCACGAGTTACTGAATTCGAGAAAGGATTTCCCCTACAATATAAAGAACAGGACAATGAAATTAACCTAGTCCCTGATCCTTTGGTAAGTGACGACCAGGCACTGATCATGAATGTAAAAAACAAGGGACTAATAATTCTGACAGGCTGTGGACATGCTGGAATAGTAAACACCATTAAATTTGCAAAAAAGGTTACAGGTATTAAAAAGATATACTGCGTTATAGGAGGATTTCATTTATCAGGACAGGATTATGAAGATTCAATTCCATTGACAATAGCTGAACTCACAAGAGTAGATCCTCAATATATTGTCCCATGTCATTGTACCGGTTGGAAGGCAACCAATAAAATTATTGACACGATGCCAGAAAAATTCATTCAGTCTAGCGTGGGTTCCACCTTTTACTTTGAAGCTTGAATCCTGTGGTTATGGTAGACATTTTGAGGCAATAAAAGCCAATTATTACCTAACTATGTCAGCAGAAAAACGAAGGACTCCTATATCCATATCATTCAATCTAAATCTACTAGAAAAGTTTTATATAAGATCATATCTAATATAATAAAATGTTTAACTTTGCACAATGTGAATTATGTGAAAAGAAAACGACCTCGCTAAAGTATTGGTTCGGAAGTATGATCTGTCCAAAGTGTTACGATTTACAGAGATCAAATCCCCAAACAATTTTAGTGAGCAACCTTCAAGACTGACTTCGTAGGAATACAAATTCCTGTGTCTGCAAACATTTATCTGGATATGCGTTTTTGAGCTCATTTAGATCAACAGAACAAGTTCCATAGAACAACAATAATACGCCATTACAAGTGAATAGGCGACATGCAGGAAGCCAAATTAGTATAACGCTTAATAGTTATTTTTCTCTAATTTCGTTATATGGTAGATTTCAAAAATACAAAGGCTTTTTCTAGTTTTTCAGTTAACGATTTAGAAAAAGCCAAAAGGTTTTACAATCAACTTCTGGGTCTTGAAGTATCAGATTCAGAAGAAGGGTTAAATTTACACCTTCAAGGTGGTAACGAGATATTCATTTACCCAAAATCAGATCACAGTCCGGCAACTTTTACGGTACTTAATTTTGTAGTTGATGATGTAGAATCAACAGTAGATGAACTTACTAAAGCTGGAGTACATTTTCAGATCTATAACGAAGGAGAACTAAAAACAGACGACAAAGGTATCTTCCATGGTAAACCAAAAATAGCATGGTTTAAAGATTCTGCTGGAAATTTTTTATCCATACTTGAGATAAAATAAAGTTTAAGACTCAAACAAATAGAGCTGCCAAGTAAAGAAGTCTTAGTAAATATATCACAAGACTTCCTTTAATTACCGGACAAATTTCTGTTGCATTAGAGTAAAGTAAAGACTACTTAGAGTCCTAAACTTGTATCTTATTTTTTTCTCTATTTGTATTTACTATGATGATTACGCTTAAGATGATGTAAACAATCTGGAATACTTCTATTGCCACATCTGTCTCACCAATCGGGTAGCCACTTCCAGGTATAGCAATAATCCACAATATAATTAAGATTATCGTGCCACCTATACCAATATAATACCACGGCATTATCCATCTTTTGATGGTGGGTATAATCCAGAAGATCTGTGCTAACCCAGACACAATAAAAAATATCATTACATCAGGAGTCATTGACTTGAAAAACATTGGAACGAGAGCAATGTGTAATATACCTGCAATAAAAGTTGATGCGGCAGCAGCATAAACCAAAAAATTATTTCTCATGTTCATAAATAATGAAACCTGATCATTACTGCATATGTATACAACGGATGAGTCGATGTTGACTATACTAAATACTGGAAGATTAAAAATGAAGGTTTAAGTGAAGAAATTCAATCTTCACTAGAATCTTCATCTTCATTTGCTTTATTAGATCCTCCACCTACGTTAATATCTACGAATTCAGGTCTATTTAATGGAGAGTTTTTTCCATCAATGCAATGACTCTTAAAATCCTTTGCACTTACTGTACATACAGTGTACGGATCACCATCGTCTACCCTCAAATCGGGAAATGTCATTGTGTAACTCACCTTGTCTTCTACCTGGCTTCCGGGATTTTCGGGATTAAAGAGCTTTATCTTCGTTTGATCTTTTACATTAACAATCGTCGTGATGTCTTTTGTCGAATTTGTAATGCCGAATAAGGTGACAATCACCTTAAATACATCCTTTCCAACTCCTGTTTCTGCTCTCGCTTTGGGCAAAAAATTGGCATTTACCAAGACGATTGCGAATATGAAACCCATAACAATCATTGACTTCATAAAATACTTTTTATCCATAAGAGAACTATATCATCAACATTCATAAATATTTCTAACTGTATTTCCTTGCATTAACGTCCAAAGAAAAAATGTATCAAAAATAGTATCATTTTTTTTCCAAACGTATAATTTCAACATCATATTTACATCATCTTTTTATACTTGGCGTCTCTAAACTAAGGAAATGGTTAAAGACAATACGACCTTGCCATTTGAGGTAACATACGCACAAATGCCTGGAAAAGAATCGAGAACCATGAAGAGACTAGCTGTACTAGTTAAAGCCGAAAATGTTAGCGATATTATTTCGTCATTGAAGGAATTGAATCTCGAAGCAACAGTATATGATGTAAAAGGAGTAACCAAAGATAAGGAAAGAGTCGCTTCTGGAAGAGGAAGTGGAACTGTTGAGCTTTCGTACAATTCTAGGAAAGTAATTGCTACTGTCGTAAATTCTTCCGACGTAGACGAGGTGGTAGGCAGAATGAAAAAAAATCTAGGGGGAAATAAAGCAGTTGTCATGATAACATCCGTGGACGATCTTGTGTTGATCTGAAAAGTACCTACAATGTAATTGACAGAATTCTTGTTAATCCTCTACTGTTCGCTATTCAATGCATTCTCAGATTCGACATACGCTTAGAACATCTGAAAAAGAAGTTGAATTCAAATTAAGCAAGCGATACCACTAAAATTCGCTGAAATTATTAGCAAAGATGTATCTGTAAGGTTATATCTAGGCGACTGTGTCAGTGGAATTAAAAATCATCTGCTGGATAAGACAATTGATATAATTGTTACTTCTCCGCCGTATAACATTGGCATAAAGTACAATCGCTATAAAGATGACTTACCCAGACAAGAATACCTGAAATTCCTGAGCAGTGTTGGTGCTGAAATCAATAGAGTACTTTCTGACGACGGTTCATTTTTTATAAACATTGGAAGCAAACCTTCAGATCCTTGGATTCCTTTTGATGCCGCGAACGTCTTCAGGAAGTATTTTACATTACAAAATGTCATTGTTTGGGTAAAATCTATTGCCATACCAAAATCTGATGTAGGAAGCTACCCATCCATAATATCAGATATTGCCGTTGGACATTTCAAGCCAATTGTTAGCGATAGATTTCTAAATGATTGCTCTGAATTCATCTTTCATTTTACTAAGAATGGCAATGTTAAATTGGACAAACTAGCTATCGGCGTACCTTATCAAGACAAAACAAATATCGGTCGCTGGAATAGGGCTACACATGATCTACGAGACCGTGGTAACACTTGGTTCATTCCTTATGAAACTATTTGGGATAAAGAACAAAGACCACATCCATCTACTTTTCCAACTAAACTTCCTGAAATGTGTATCAGATTGCATGGCATCAGTAGGTGCAGAGTAGTAATGGATCCATTTGTCGGGATAGGTTCAACTGCATTAGCCTCACTAAGATTAGGGGTTTCATTCATTGGATTTGATATAGACAAGAGCTATCTGGAAGTTTGTAAAGAAAGGATACGAGGTATTTGAGATGGTTAAATTGTTTTTTTTAACCGTAATGAAGCAGTGATAAAATTCTTGCACCGTTGCTAATTTAAAAGACAACGTACTTGATTGTAGTCATCATCTATCATCTATTAAGAACCTACCACTCACACCTTAAAAATTATATAAATGTTATTATGCACTCTGTAAAGTATGCGTAAAATGACTACTGTTATTTTGTTAGTCTCGGTTACTATTGCCATCGTGAGTGTCATCCATACAATTTCACCTCAAGCTTCGAGTGCTGTATATGCACAAGGTAGCAATAAAAATATCAATTCCTCTCTCTATGATTTGGCAAGTAATGGTACTTTAGCAAATATTTTATCTAAAAATTTGGTGAATTATCTTAATGAATCAGCTTCAATAATAAAAATAACAAGTATTATACCAGATATTAGAAACGCACAATTCGCAAATAAAATTAATAGTAGTTTACATGGAATAGCTGATAGTGATGATGTTAAGAAAAGACAAATTGCAGATAACATTTTGCAGCATAGTGATACTTTAGAGGCAATTACATTCCTGATGCCTAATGGCGATATGTATATGGAGGAGCCCTACAACCGTCAATTAGATCTCAGTAGAAATAACTTTGCGTTCAGAGACTATTATCAAGGAGCTATCGAGACGAAGCAGGCATTTCTGGGCGATGCAATAGTATCATCGTCCACCGGAGGGACAGTAGCACTTATTTCAGTCCCGATTTATTCACAAACAAACCAATCCTTGTTAGGGATATGGAGTGGAGTGTTGAATCTTAGTAAATTTAATAACAAGCTTCAATCTTTGAATCTCCCAGATGATATAAGAGTAATATACACTGATGGTAACGGACAAAAATTTGGTGATTCAAATTCTCTATTGTCAAACAAATCTGAATCATTTGCAGAATTGAATAGCTTCAAAAATGGAAAATCTGGAAAAGCTGGAAATGGTTCAGAAACGATTAATGGTACAAAATTTTTAGTATCGTATGCTCCAGTAAGTATACTTTCAAAAACATGGGTAGTAATGGTAATGACGAATTTAGGTTAGCTATTTACTGATCTTTATCGCTGTTTAAATCATAATTATGGAAATCAAGGAGAACGAGAAATTACTTTCCTGCTATTTCTATTAGAATTGAATCAATGTCTGTCTTGTTCAATCCAATACCCATTTTTGAATCTCTTCTTGAAATGATCTCGTTCCCATCAAATGCGATAAGTGTGGGAACAGCATTAATTGAAAATCTATCCCACAAAGGGTCATCATCATCATTTATCATATGAGCATAAAATTTGATCTTTTTATCAGAAGTATTAGCAAACGATTCAAAAGTTAGTTTGAATTTCTGACAGAAAGGGCACCAATCCGCATAGAACATTACCAGAATTCTCTTTCCTTCAGACAGTAATTTGTCAAAATGATTTTGTTGAAACGGATCCACTATACTATATTTTAACGAGTATAGAACATTATAACTGTTGAGTCAAATCAAATACATGTATTCTGGTTGAAATAGGATTAAGTAGAATTTACCATATAACTTAAATTCGATACTAAAAAAGAAAGTTTGGGGAGCTTTCAATCGTTGGTTGTGCACCTAATCTATTCTTCATCATCGCTTTGGTCATCGCTTTGGTCATCGCTTTGGTCATCGCTTTGGTCATCGCTTTGGTCATCGCTTTGGTCATCGCTTTGGTCATCGCTTTGGTCATCGCTTTGGTCATC
>JASKBU010000051.1:0-25367 GCA_033272285.1 Nitrososphaeraceae archaeon | reverse complement strand
TTCTGATCTTCAAACTTAGTCATTATGTTTTAAATGTTACACGTGGTCGAATGACATTATCCTATTCCTGACCTTTGTCTTTGAATTCAAATTCTTGATGCTTCGTCAATTGATCCTTACTTTGGAACTCCTTTCCACAAAAATTGCAGGTATAATTTTTCGTTGCCGTTGCAGGAGTCTCAGGATAATCTTTGCGCTTCTGGGTCGAATCTGAGTGTTCGACCTGCAAATTTTTCCTAGTATCGTCAGAAATTTGATATTGCTGTTTTGATTCTGAATTTTCTTGTTCTAATCCTTGCTTTACATCATATTTATCTCGAAACAATACTGTATCGTTCAAAGATTTCAACAATCCAATAGCATTATCATCCGAAGATTTGCTTTGGATAAAACTTAGAATCTGATGCTTGTAAGCAGGGAATTTCAAGGTGTCAAGTTGTTCTACCACTCGGGAAATAAAATTCACATCCTTACTTGCTTTGTTCACAGCATTATGCACAGATTTATGCTCGTTGTCAGGCCTGTGTCTTACGGATTGAATTTTTTTTGATTCGTCCATTTTTTTTATTTCTAATATTGAATCATCACTATGTTTTTTAATAGTTTGAGATTCAAGTCACAGCCAGATAATGTTATTAATTAATTCATACTTATCGCTATAAATTTCGTTGATTCAATGAGATAAAATAATAGAAATCAAAAATCTCGTATTTCATTAATCAATTCTTATAGATTTACTTTTTGCCTTATCCTTTGACTTTTTGTTAAAAGTTATTTCAAGCAGTCCATTGGTAAATGTGGATTTTACACTGTCAATATCTACTTCAGCGGGCAAATCGATAACCTCATGATACCTTCTTTTTGGGTCTTCTGTTTTTAAGTCCACCTGACTATCGTTCACATCTATCTTAATTTGTTCCTTAGAAACGCCTGGTAGTTCTACTGCAACTTTTACTTCTTTATCAGTAGTAGAAACCTCGGACAATGGCTGTCGTTCTGTTAAAATATTTGGTCTTGACCCTGCTCTCAATCTAGGCTTGACGTTTCCGAACTCCCTTACGATGGGCTTCCCATCGGCCCCTATTGTAGTTGTAGAACCATACACTAATGGACCAATTTCCCTAACTTTCGCGCCATCTTCTGTCACATATTCCTTTATCAAATCTTTAGGTACTTTATTCTCGATATCTCTAAGATTTTCTTCAAATTCTCTTTCCATTTCTCTCCTCATTTCGTCAAATCCTTCAAACAGACTGTTCCTTCGACCAAAAGGCCTATTGCCTCCGAAAAATCTATTAAACCAGTCGAAAGGTTCGATACTCATAGTAATTTTTAGACATCATTATATTTAAAAATTAAATTGTCACTTTTAAGATAAAGGACGCTAATTGTGACAGAAAATGGTAAGGACGTGTATTAGTAAGTTTGATTACTTCCGACAACATTTTGAGACGGTGGCCGGTTGGAGTTCTCTTATCAAAATCCACAATTTCCTCCGGCCACACTGCTTTTTAATTATTTTATATTTTAATGTGCATACGAAATTAACGTAGAGCATCAGACTTCCCTGGTGGGAAATTTGGCTTAGTCAGACTACGAGTCCTCCCACCGGTTTTAAATTATTTTATATTTTATTGACAAATATCTAACGAGCGTATTGAGATCCATCATACGGTTCGCCGGTGGGATTATTTTCGTCCGTTATCTCGTACGGCTCTAGTCCCATCGGTTACTGTTTTAAGACTCCCCTCCTACCCCTCCGAGGGTTTTAGATTTTAAAATTCAATAGCTGATCGTATTGAATTATGGGTCGAACAGTTCCTTCGTATCGAATTGCAACCGAGATGGAAAGAAACAAGTGGAAAAATATTCAGGCAAAGGTTGGACAAGAAGGATAGAAAGATCTTTGATCAAATGTTCTCTTATTCGAGATTGTTTAATTCTGCGGGCAGTAATGCTTGCAGACCTGTATTGATTCATCCTATCCATATGTCTATTGTATTTGAACATTATAAGCAACTGAAGAAATTAGAAGATGAGAAATTAACTTCCCACACGTAATCATAGCAGCGTCTAAACTGTATTATACGATGTAGCATCTACTCTTTTAGAGAATTAAACCTCAATATGGAAACGATTGCACAAAGCGAGAAAGATGCTTATTATGAACTTATACATATCTGGAATAGATGTAGAATTCATATCTATGCAAGTTGACTTGGATATACCTACTGTTATTACAGTTTTAGAAGAATTTGGTATCTACAGAGAGAGGAATAAGGAATCTTGAAAATAATGGATAGCAATTAGGAAATTGAAGAATGGTTTTATCAAGTATGTGTGAGCCAACAGGCCTTAGACAAAGAACTTGGTTAAGTCAAATTCTTATACTTAATTACTACACGTCTCACAGTCTTTAATCCATCATATCAAAGGACGCTGGGGATACTCCTGTACTCCTTTATTCCCACCAGTTTAGACTATTTAATAATTTAATGTGCATTGAAATATAACGTACTATCGCAACCATATGCTGGTGGGATCCCTTGCTGTTGGCTTCATGGCTGAGGACTCACCCACCAGCATTTTACCTACTAGAATCATACAAGTTATTTACTGAATTTGCGTTTTCTAATCTGGGCTTGAATTTCTTGTGAGATTATGATATGAGGACAAGGAGAAAGATTATCGGAATGAAATTAACACAAGGTTATTGGCCATGGATCTCCTTTTCCAGAGCATCCTTCAGCATACCTAAATGATTTAACTTGTCATCTTTTATCTTTTGCCAGATTTCAACCAAATATCGTTTATTGGCATTTTCTGCATCTTTTATGTACGTATCAATAGTATCGTAGAGAAATTCTGCATCTTTGCCCATCGCCTTCAAGATATCGTACGTTGTATTGGATAAAGTATTTTGGTTACTCATAATCTTTTACTGTTGTCATACTATTTAACAGATTAATGTATTATCAAAACAGGATGTATTTCTTTACCATTTGTCTATATAACCTACCTTTTTGCTTGCTTACTTTATCGCCGCAAGTTTACCCGTGTTATCATCGTAGCGAACTCTAACACCATCTTTATCTTTGAGTAATCCTGTTTTTTTCTTCCTTGTAATACCCTTTCTGCTGGACTTCACCTAACTCTTTCAAAGATAGGTCATAGAACTGAGACCAATTGAAATTCCCGCCATGACTACCAGTATGGTTATTTTCTTGATTTTCTTCCAGTTGAGTACTACGTCATTTATTTCACAGGCATGTTTTAGCGCAGCCATGATAACGCTCTTGTATTGTTTGGAAATTTTTCTATCAACCAAATATTTTATGATGAGGTTGGTTATGTCCTGTTGAGGTAATTTTAGGAATGATAATAAATCGATCCCGTAATGATTTAGAAATTTCTCTAAACAAAATCTATAAGATTCTTTCGTAGACTCAGAATGTAGTGAGTTTATGAAATTAAAATATGCGTTGCTTTGTTCATCAAACACTCATATTCTTTACGCTTGGAACTACACTTTTAGAACTAATCTTATTTATTGAATCAAGTCTGCGCATGTATTAATTAGATTTAAATAATAAAAACAAACAGAGTTTGCAACAGTATAACATTGCGGCAGACACGAAATGTATTGTTGTTGATTTTGATTACAATAATCATGGCTTTAGTAAGCAGTTTCTTGCTATATTTTCTTGATCATACGCTATCTAACTTCATTATTGTCCCTAAATATACTTCAATTGCTCAAGACATACTGCATTCAACCGCTTAGAATTTGGAAATTTCATCACATTAATATGAATTAAATATACAAAGACAGATGAATGAATTTAGAAAAAAAACAGATATCCAATATTGTATCTTTTTTCCGCATTGTTTGCAATCTTAAAAAAATAAAGAGGGAAGGTTGGATACACAAATCAAAGATCGATTTGCCTGAATCGGTTGCGGATCATTCCTACTCTATGTGTACGATCTCCATGGTTCTGGCGGATATACTAAATTTACAGACGGAGCACATAATGAAAATGGCTAATCTTCATGATCTAGCTGAATCTCTTGTGGGTGACAAAATGCCTGATAGCATATCACCTGAGAAAAAAGCGTTAGTAGAAGGCAAGGCGATGAAAATAATCCTTTCCAAGTTACCCGGTCCTCTCCGTGAAAAATATCTCAATATTTGGAATGAATACGTGGATAATTCAACTGATAGTGCCAAGTTTGTTCATAATATGGACAAGGTCGAAATGGCCGTTCAAGCAAAAGAATATGAATTCGATGGATATTCCAAACAATCACTACAAGTGTTCTTAAAATCTGCTAATGATTATATTGCAAAGAGTGAGCCTGACATAGTGTTTGAAATATTGCAAAAGGTAAATGATAATTCGAAATAAAATGAATAAGAAGTAATTTTCGTAAAATTTATGGTTAGTGACAATGTTACTTTGAAAATGATCATCGCTGTTAGGCATCCGGTCAGTGTTTCATACCGAAAATTAAAATTTACGTATGAAATATTGATGAAGTGACCTAATCATGTAGTTGAAAGTCCTGTTAGGAGGATTATTGTGATTTGCGTTTCCGTCTTCAACTTCAAATCAATAACCTATCACCTTTTTATTCATAATTCAGTGAGTGGGTCAAAAACAATTGAATGATCACATGATTGCACACTAGAGCCATTCTCTTGCTTGGTAATCCAGTTTCTAAGTTTTGCTTAAAATAGATCCCTAAATCTTATTTAAGTTACAGATGAAAACATATCACCGAATTCAAAAGATAACTCTACGGAAGGAGGTGGGTCAAACTATTCGACATTTCTTACATTACTGGCTCACCAATTGATACGTCAGGACTTACTGCTGATAGGATTAATGGTGCCGCCTTAGTATCGCCGAGGAATCAATTTTGGCCATTAAAATGGTATACACAGTTGAGATACGTAAAATAAACTTATTCGGCTCCAGACTTATTTTATCCAAGGGATTGCGCTGCTCATATAAAATCTAGCTAAACACAAATATGAAAGCAGGGTATATACTCAACAAATGCAGTATTTTACGGCTCTTAAAATGGGCGAGAAACGAGTGAGAGTAGCTCAAGATATTTTGAACAAATATACTGGAAATATTGCCATGCCGGCTTTAGCATTGAAGGATAATAACAATAACAACTGGGAACCGGTTGGGGAAGAGAATTATTTCGCTTCTATAAAGGATCAAAATGGATACTTAATTGCAATATGCGATAAAAATGGTATCGCAAAATCTGTAGCGCAATGGTTTATTGAAGTTAAAAAAGACGAAATTATTAATAATATTATTAAAAATGAAAATATTCCGGAGTATAGCGGAAAATTAATACTTCCAATTTAACAGTGCACACATTAATTAGTGATAATCCTTGAAAAGAAAATACGAACAGTCTATTGAGATTAAGGGTCACCTCATCGATTCAATGATCTTGACAAGAATCTTCGACAAAATTATGGACCTAAAGGGCGATTTTAATGTTCTTGAATTCCATGTAGGGAAAAAGAAAGACGAATTAAGTTATGCAAGATTATTGATATCAGGAAATGACAAAAAACATCTTGACCAATTATTAGCATCAATCTATATCGAAGGGGCACAACCTACGGAGATTGATGGAGTCATCCTAAAGGCTGCTCCCAATGATATGGAAATGCCAATTGATTTCTACAGTACCACTAATAATGCAACACAAATTTTTCTCAACAATGAATGGATTGATGTTCATAATATGATGATGGATAAGTGTATTGTAGTTGATATCAGAAACAAGAATGCCGAATGTAGAAAAATTCGTGATATTCGTAAAGGAGATAGTATTGTAACGGGTGAAAAAGGGGTTAGGATATTACCTGAAGAGCGACCAAGGGAAGGTGTAGACATTTTTCAATTTATGAGTAGTTCGAGTTCAAGCGAAAGACCAACTCTACAAATTGCAAGAAAGATTGCAAGAGATATTTATAATACCAAAAGCACTGGTGGAAAAATAGTAGTCACGGCAGGACCAGTAGTTGTCCATTCCGGTGCCGCAGAATTTTTGGCCAAGATGATAAGGATGGGCTATATTGACGGATTACTCACTGGCAATGCATTAGCTGTACATGATATAGAAAATTCGCTATTTGGCACATCATTGGGGATGAATGTAAAAAATGGAACCTTGGCAATTCGTGGTCACAGAAATCACATGCAAGCCATAAATGAAGTTTTTAGAGCTGGATCTATAGAACAAATGGTAAAGAAGAATGTTCTAAAATCAGGAATCATGTATGAGTGTATTAAGAATAATGTACAATACGCACTCTGTGGTTCAATTAGAGATGATGGTCCAATTCCAGGAGTGATTACTGATGTCATAGAGGCGCAAGATAGATACAGAGAAATATTGACAGATACAAAGATGGTACTTATGTTGTCTACTATGTTACATTCAATTGCTGTAGGAAACATGATACCTGCACGAGTAAAAGTTGTTGCAGTAGATATTAGCCAAGCTGTAGTCACAAAACTGCTGGATAGAGGGACAACACAGGCAATAGGAGTTGTTAGTGACATTGGAGCATTTCTCCCCATGGTTTTAAATCAATTAGAACAAATGTCAAAGAAATAATATTATCAATTAACTAGTGCAATCTGTAGCAGTCACAAATTTTTGTTCTATTCGTAATAGAAACTTAGTTTTCGGATTTCCTTAGTTTAATATTTATTAGACTTGCTGCTATCTTGGGATCTGCGCGTCCTTTTGTGAATTTCATCACTTTGCCAAGTAAATAATTTATTGCTTCAGGATTGTTTCTCGCGTCATTGACCGCGGATGTTTCGTTATCAAAAACTGTATCAATAGCATCCTTAAGCGTTTTTTCATCAACTATCTTGAAAGAATTTGTACTATTGAGTACTTCAGATGGTGATATTCCACTTTCAGCTATTTTGATTAAAATATCTTTTGCCGTTATCCTACTAATCTTGTTGCCTTCAATGAGTTTCACCAATTCAGCAATATGCTCCGGTTTCACCTTCATATTACTCAAATAGTCCGTACTCCCGCTATCGTTATCTATGAAACTTTTAAGATCGGTAATCAGAACGTTGGCGATCTCTACCGGGGAGAAATAGATCTTCACGCAAGACTCAAAGAAATCTGCTAATTTCTTGTCGTTTATAAGAATGTTAGACGTATGTTCCGTGAGTTTATATATTGATACATAGCGATTGAACCTTTCGTTTGGTAATTCCGGCATGTAACCTTTTAGAGTAGAAACAAAGTTATTACCTAATAGAATAACAGGAATATCGGGTTCGGGGAAATATCGATAATCGTGTTCTTCTTCCTTACTTCTTGCCTTAAAAGTAATTTTTTTTCTATCATCCCAATGTCGGGTTTCGTATTCAATTTTGAGATTACGATTATACATACTAGTCTGTCTAGTAACTTCATAATTGATGGCTTTCTCAACTTCCTTGAATGAATTGATATTCTTAATCTCCACCTTGTTACCGCCTTTCATGGACACGTTTACATCACACCTAACTGCTCCTTCCAATAATGTATCACACACACCAATGTGCTCAAGCGTCAAGGTTAACTTATTTAAAAATAGTCTAACCTCCTTTGGATCGTTAAAGTCAGGCTCAGTGACTATTTCAATCAAAGCAGCTCCAGCCCTATTGTAATCGACAAGTGCAGAATTTCTAACGTTCATACCTTCCTCAGAATAAGCAATTCTTCCAGGATCTTCCTCCAGTTGAACTCTTGTAATTCTGATTTTCTTTGAATTATCTAGTTCGAATAAACCGTCAGCTCCGATACTCGAGAAGCCATACACATTATACTGGGTTATCTGGAAATTTTTTGGTAGGTCAGGGTAAAAATAATTCTTACGATAAAACATAATTTTGTCAGGAACTTTACATCCCAAAGCAACAGATGTCATTGTAGCATACTCTATGGCCTTTTTATTAATAATTGGTAAAGTACCTGGGAGTCCGCTACATATTTCGCAAATATTAGTATTTGGTCTTAAATCACGATAGTTTCCATAACAAGAACAAAAGAGTTTACTCTTGAGCGCTGTTATCTGAGCGTGAATTTCTAACCCGATCATTACCAAGTTCATATCGAATTTGGTCTCCTCTGAATATCAATAGCATCTTCAAGGGCTAATGATGCATCAATAAGCTTCTGTTCTTGAAATGGAGCTGCCATTATTTGTAATCCTATAGGAAGACCGTTACTAAATCCAACTGGTATAGATATCGCAGGAATGCCTGCAAGGTTGGCTAATACAGTGTTTACATCAACAAGATACATCTTAAATGGATCATCTATTTTCTCTCCAATCTTAAATGGAAGTATCGGCATTGTTGGACCAATCAATAAATCATACTTGTTGAATACCTTTAGTAATTCCAATTTTAAGAGCGACCGCAACATCCTGGCCTTGAGATAATATTTACTATAATATCCAGAAGACAGAACGTATGATCCTATCAATATTCTCCTTTTTACTTCCTGACCAAAGTTTTTTCTAACATTACTAAAATAAGTATCCCATTTGTATTCCTCAATTGGGAAATCAAAGCCATATCGAATGTTGTCATATCGTGCAAGATTACTGCTAGCCTCGGCACTAGCAAGGGTATAATATGACGGCAACGCATAATCCAAATTCTTTAATGATACTTCTTCACATGAATATCCTATATCTTTGAATTTTTCAGAAGCAGAATAAACTGTTCTAGTAACGTCATGGTCACTTCCATTAATCAATTCTTTTATTATCGCGATATTTAGTTTACCTAATTTGCTTTGAATTGCAATTGGAGTCGATTGTATGCTCGTATTATCCATTATATCTTTTCCAGAGATAATGTTCATTATCATGACTACATCTTTGACCGACCTACAAATGGGACCAATTTGTTCCAGACTATTTGCATAGGAAATTAGACCATACCTGCTCACCCTACCATAAGTAGGTTTAAGTCCGACGACAGAACAGAAACTTGCGGGGCATCTTATAGAACCTCCCGTATCTGATCCTAGAGAAACGGTGCACTCTCCTGCCGCCACCGCAGCACCACTTCCTCCCGATGAGCCGCCAGGAACATAATCTAGATTCCACGGATTATGAGTTGAGTGGAATGAACTGTATTCTGTTGTTGAACCCATACCAAATTCATCCAAGTTCAATTTTCCCAAAATTATTGCACCATTTTCCTTGAGCTTCCGTATGACTGTCGCATCATATGATGGCACGTAACCTTCTAGTATTTTTGATGCGCACGTAGTTCTGATACCTTTTGTAGAAATATTATCCTTTATTCCGATCGTTACTCCAGCCAATGATCCTATGTCTTCTTTTTCTTTAATTTTTCTATCTATGATTTTAGCTGAAGATAAAGCTCCTTCAGAATCCACAGTAATAAACGAGCGTAACTTTGAATCTACATCTTCTATCCTTTTAATTATAGAGCCTACGTACTGCTCAGCAGTAAATTGTTGGCCCTTTATTCCTCCGACAACTTCGTATGCCAGCAAGTCATGAAGATGGGCCATTTTATTTCATCTTAGGTCCCCTCAAGAATCCTTCCTCCGTTAAATTCTTGATTATTGGTTGCCCGTCACTCTTTTTGACAACATCATCTCTCAGCTCATCGAAATTTATCTCATGCAAATCCAAGGTAATCGATTCATCGGATGCTAGCTCTTCAAGAATATCAATGTATTCAATTGTCTTGTTCAGCTGTGGAGGAAACTTATTAATTTCATCGTCAGTTAGATTAATTTTGGATATTTCTGCGAGGTACTTTAATTCTTCGATTGAAATCATGATATTGTCATCTTTTCACAGATATATTATTTGTTAAGGTGACAACCTGTCAATATCCCTAGGAAACAATACAGCGTCTCTGATATTATCAACTCCACACATACTCATCATTAACCGTTCAAGGCCAAGCCCGAAACCTGCGTGAGGAGGCATGCCGTAATCAAAAACTTTCAAATGGAAATCAAATGCGTCAATGTTTAGTCCTTGTTTTTTCATTCTTTCTATCAATTCATCCTTATCATGGATTCTTGTGCTTCCAGAAGACAGCTCCAGATCACCGTACATCAAATCGAAAGATTCACACGCTGTTCCCGTTGGCTTTGGTTTTACATAAAACGGTTTTATTGAAGTCGGCCAGTCAGTAATAAAGTAAAAAATTTTCATATCTTCATCGTTCAACTTGGATAATTTTTGTTGTGAAATATCATCACCCCATTCGATAGATTGACCAGATCTCTGCAACTTTTCTATTAAATCCGAATATGTATATCTCTTAAATGGAAATGATAAGTCGGGTAATTGTATTTTCAAATATTCAAGATGTGATTTATTTTTGTCTTTTATCTCGTTCCACAAAAAAAGGATCATTCTTTCTAAAATTTCGCTTACATCGTTATAATCAACATATGCTTTTTCTACGTCAATTGATGTTGCTTCCGATAAATGTCTGTTTGTTCGCGATGGTTCTGCTCTAAAAATTGGGCCTATTTCAAATACATTTTCAAATGCCATGGTAAGCTGCTCCTTGTAAAGCTGAGGGCTTTGAGTCAAGAATGCTTCTCTATCATAATAAAAAATAGGAAAAAGTGTAGCTCCACCTTCGGTCGCCGTTGCAATTATTTTAGGCGTGTTAACTTCAATAAATCCTTCTTGTCGTAGAAATTCCCTACACGAGTTTAATACAGAATATCTAATGTTAAAAATCGACTGAAGGTAGGGTCTCCGTAGATCGACTGCCCTCAAGTCCAATCTAGTATCAATACCAACTCCTTTCCTACTTTGAATAACGATAGGCGAATTCTTATTGGCTAGAGATAGAATTCTAAAATCATTTGGAATCAATTCAATTCCATTGGGAGCTTTAGGTTCAGTTCTAACTTTACCTTTTATTGCAATTGCAGTATGATCTCTAATTTTTGAAATTTCAGATTCAAGAAATGCAGGATATTCGCCTTTCTTCAAAATAACTTGAATACTACCAAACCTATCGTTTACTGTAATAAATTTTATGTTACTATGTTCGCGTATCGAAGAGATCCATCCGATAATTGTTACCTCCCTGCCATTCGTAGTACTATCGATACTCTTCGAATAATGTGTCCTTTTCCAAGTTTGGTTTGAGTTATTCAAATTAATGAACCTAGATAATTTGAACTTTAATGGACAGGTTAATTTAACTTTTTAACATTACGTCGACAAAGTACTCGATGAGACATGCATCATAAAGGAAATCTTTGTACCACCAGCGAGATTGTCTACTGGTTATGTAAATTACAAGACCTAACAACCTATCTGCATGCAGTATGCTAGATATTATCTATGTTAGAAGAGGCAGATATTCTCCAAGGTAGAAAACAAGAATGAGATTAATGCAACAATCAACAACATTTGTTTTTTAGCCATCCTTGGGCGAAACCTACAAAAGCATTAATAACATTGTCAAATAACTGTGTGAAATGGAAAAACAGTCCCTATTATCACTTTTTTCCTCAAATCCGGATAAGTATTACAAAGTTTCATTATTTGATGATATAGGATTCAAAAGACAGAATTGCAAGTTATGCGGAAAATACTTTTGGTCTATAAAGGATAAGGAATCCTGTCCTGAACACGAAAACTATAGTTTCATAGGTGATCCACCTACGCAAAAAAGACTGGACTTTGTAAATGCCTGGAAAGAATTGAGTAGTTTTTTTAATAAAAATAATCATGAAATAATCCAGAGGTATCCCGTGGTATGTAGATGGAGAGAGGACCTTTATTTCACTATTGCCTCTATTGTGGACTTTCAGAGAGTAATGAATGGAAAAATTGTATTCGAAATCCCGAAAAATCCACTAGTGGTTCCACAAATGTGTCTTCGCTTTAACGATATTGAAAATGTAGGTCTTACGGGCAGGCATTATACTAGCTTCTGTATGATTGGTCAAACTTGTAATGCTGATGCCGCAGGAGGATATTGGAAGGATAAATGCATAGAACTTGATCATTCTCTTCTAAAGGATGTTTTTGGCATCAAGTCAGATGAAATTACATTTGTCGAGGATGTTTGGATGGGTGCCGGAGCATTTGGTTATTCCTTAGAATACTATGTTCGGGGTTTGGAACTTGGAAATGCAGTCTTTACTGAATTTGAGGGGGATCAATACAACTATCGCACTCTTGATAACAAAATTATAGATATGGGAGCAGGATTGGAACGTCTGTCATGGATTACATTAGGAACTCCTACAAGTTACGATGCTACTTTTGGACCAGTCATAAGAAAACTTGCCGACAAATTCGGTATTGATGTTGATTCTAAATCAGAGCTCTTGTCTCAATACTTTAGGAGATTTTCTGAGATGCATACTCACTATCAAGACGATGTAACCCTACTAAAAACAAATATTGCCAAAGATCTTGGTTTGACTTTTGAAAGCCTAGAAAAGACTATCTTACCTTTTGAAACATTGTCGATTATTGCTGATCACAGCAGAACTCTAATGTTCGCAATTTCTGATGGTTGCTTACCTTCGAATGTAGGCGGTGGCTATAATTTAAGAATAGTTTTAAGAAGGACCCTTGCATTGCTTGCGAGATTTGGCTGGAATATCGATTTGGCAGAAGTAATGGACTTGCACATTGAACAGCTAGAATCAATGTACCCCGAGTTAAAGGAGCACAAAAATGATGTAAGAACAATAATACAAATCGAATCCGATAGATATTCTTCGTCCAAAGAAAGAATGTATCAAATAGCTAATTCCATGATAAAATCCAAGAACAGTCCTAGTACAGAGGATCTTATCAGAATGTATGAATCTGACGGTATTACACCGGATTTCTTACTTGAATCTGGAGTCATAGAAAAGATACCTCCAGAGTTTTATGTGAAATTATCAGAATTACATACTTCACATGAATCAAAGCAAGTTTTGGATATTGAACCTGTCACTGGAATTGAACCTACAAGATTGCTGTATTATGAAAACGAGTCAATAAGAGAATTTGATGCAAGAGTTCTCAAGGTGCTCAAAGACAAATACTTGATTTTGGACAAGACTGCATTTTATCCCAGAGGTGGCGGACAGGAACCAGATTTTGGATCTATCGAGGACATCAGAATTATAGACGTAATAAAACAAAATAATATAGTTCTGCACAAGATGCAAACCTCATCCAAAGATCATTTTGTAGAGAACAAAGTAGTTCATGGGATTATTGACAATACCAGGAGACGATCTATAACAAAGAACCATAGTGCAACGCATATATTAAATTCTGCTGCAAGGAACAGTCTCGGCTCATGGGTGTGGCAGAATTCTGCTTTTAAAGACGAACATTATGCAAGATTGGATATTACTCATCATTCTGCTCTGACAAAAGAACAAATCAAGCAGATAGAAAAAACTGCTAATGAAGTAGTCCAGAAAAATTTACCGATCATTATCAATATTCAAGAAAGATCCGATGCCGAGTCGCGATATACCTTCAGAATATATCAAGGAGGTGCAGTTCCATCAAACAATGTAAGGATAGTAAACATAGACGGATGGGATGTCGAAGCATGTGGTGGAACCCATGTTAATAAGACAGGTGAAATAGGCTTGATAAAAATTCTCAAGACAGAGAGAATTCAAGATGGTGCAGTAAGACTTGAATTTGTTTCCGGAAATAATGCCCTGCAGTACATCCAATCCCAGGATTCTCAGTTACATCATATCGCCCAATCTTTGGGCTCAAGCAGAGAGAAAGTAGGCGAGTCACTTGATAAGATGATAGCGGAAAATGAATTAATGAAGAGAAAATTAAGATCGCTTGTCAACAAATTTTCAGACAACATGGCTTCAACCGTTGCCCAGAAAGCGACCAGGACTGGAGTTGGAATAAAAATTTATGGAATTTATGATGATCAGGTAGGTGATGATTATTATATTGCTTTAGGAGAAAAATGTACTTACGTTGATCCTTTTTTAGTGTTTGTTGCACTTGTGCAAGATCAAGATAGGATCAGAGTCATTGTTTTTGCAGGTGAGGAATCGAGAAAAATCCTTAAGGCGTCAAGAATTGCTAAGGAAATTTCCCTAAAACTCGGCGGTACTGGAGGAGGAGGTACGGACAAATTTGCTCAAGGAGGAGGAAGGGACAAGAACAGAGTACAGGATTGTTTGAAAAATCTTGAGAGTTTGATAACTAGTATTTTAGAGACTAGTGAAAAAAATGGTTGAAAATTCCACTGAAAAAACGCCCAATTTAGATTTCAACTGGAAGACAGTTGAAGAAAAATGGAGAAAGAGATGGACTGAGCACAAAATATTTGAATCTGAATGCGATTCGAACAAGAAAAAGTATTTCTTAACTGTAGCATACCCTTACCCTAATTCACCACAGCATGTAGGACATGGAAGAACGTATACTTTGGCTGATGTCCATGCAAGATACAAGCGCATGAAAAACTATAATGTCTTATTTCCTATGGGTTTCCACTATACAGGAACGCCGATTGTATCAATGTCTCAGAGAATCAAATCCAGCGATTCAGAATTAATTGAAACCTTTCGACAAATATACAAGATCCCAGATGAAATAATAGCAAGTTTTAAAGAACCGAAAAAAATTGCCAGCTATTTCCATGAAGAAATTAAACAGGGTATGAAAGAGATGGGATATTCGATTGATTGGAGGCGTGAATTTACTACAATAGACAAGGGTTATTCGAAACTCATCTCATGGCAATTTAGAAATCTCAGGAAGAATGGTTTAATTGTACAAGGATCTCATCCAGTTGGATGGTGCCCTCAAGATCAAAGCCCTGTAAGTCAGCATGATACTGTAGGAGATATCGAACCTGAGCTTATTGAATATGATCTTGTTAAATTTAAATTTGAAGATTATATTATTCCAACAGCGACATTAAGACCAGAAACTGTTTTTGGCGTTACAAACTTGTGGGTGAATCCTGACATTCAATATGTAATTGCATTGATAAACAATGAAAAATGGATAATTACAAAAGAGGCTTCAAGTAAGTTGGAATATCTAAACTTAAGCGTTTCTGTAGTATCAGAAATAAAGGGATCCGAGTTAGTAGGAAAATTTGTATTCAATCAATTAATGAATGCACACGTACCTGTGTTTCCAGCGTCATTCGTGGACCCGAATAATGGGACTGGAATTGTTATGTCTGTTCCGGCACACGCGCCATATGACTACCAGGCAATGATTGATTTAAGAAAGGATGATGATACGTTAAAAAAATATGGTATCAATGTGGATATTAAGCCTATAAATCTAATACAGACTGATAAGTTCCCCTCAAATAATTCATCTCCTGCAGAACGGATACTTGCCCAGTATTCGATAAGTAACCAGAACGATCCAAAACTAGAAGAAGCAACAAACAAACTTTATTCCGAAGAATTTCATGCTGGCAAGGTTTTGCCCGGCATAGACATAATTGGCAATTTAAGCGTATTAAAAGCTCGAGAAATAATAAGGGAAAAAATCATCAACGAAGAAATTGGAACTACTATGTACGAATTAAAAAATGTGGTAAAATGTAGGTGCGGAACACCTTGCGTAGTTAAGTTACTAACAAACCAATGGTTTATCAACTACGGCGACAAAAATTGGAAAAAATTGGCGTACGAATTAGTCGATAATATGGAAATTTTACCCGAGGAGATAAGACAGGAATTTAAAAATGTCATTGATTGGTTAAAGGAAAGAGCTTGTGCCAGAAAAAGTGGACTTGGAACTAGACTTCCATGGGACAATGAATGGACTATTGAAAGTCTTTCAGATTCAGTTATTTATATGGCTTATTATCCCTTGTCGAAGTATATTAGCAATGATGCTAATTTACAAAAGAGCACAGACAAGGTTCTGGCGGATGATTTGAACGATGCCTTTTTTGATTATGTTCTCTTAGGTAAGAATGATATTAACGTTGTTGCTAGAGATTCAAAAATATCCACAGAATTGCTAGAAAGAATAAAAAACGAATTTCTGTATTTTTATCCGGTTGATTCTAGGCATTCTGGAAGGGACTTGATACCAAATCATTTAACGTTCTTTATCTTTAACCATACAGCAATTTTTCCCAAAGCCAAGTGGCCTAAACAAATTGTTGTGAACGGATCGGTACTAATGGAAGGTAAGAAAATGTCCAAATCTCTTGGGAATATTATTCCACTTCGTCAAGCAATAGAAGAATATGGAGCAGATCCAATTCGTCTTACAATGCTGGCGTCTTCAGAGATATTGCAAGATTCTGATTTTTCCTTTGACTTAGTAAAAGGCATTAGGTCCAAATTAAATGATATTTACAGAACAGTGATTGCACACAAAAATATTTTTACTATAGCTCAGAACAGTTTGGATCATGATGAACTTGAGGATGATTGGATGTCAAGTAGAATACAGCGCATTGTTTTAGAAACCACTTCAGCTATAGAAAAATTTAGAATTAGAGAGGCTTTGCATAATATATTATATTTAATGGACAATGATCTACAATGGTACCAAAAAAGAAAACTTGCGAAGAAAAAGTCAGTATGTAATAACTTCCTGAAGGAATTTCTAATAACAAGGATAAAACTATTAGCTCCATTTGCACCTTTTTTCAGTGAAGAAGTTTGGGAAATAATAGGCAAAAATCGTTTTGTCAGTTTTGAGAGTTGGCCGGAAGTTAATGACTCGAAAATCTCCCTTAATTCTGAGGATAATGAAAAACTAATTCAGGATATGATTTTTGATATACAAAAAATAACAAAGGTGACTAAAATTGTCCCACAAAAGATAATGATTTATACTGCTTCAACTACCAAAAATAAATTATATAAGAAATTATTGGATCGGATTCAGAAAGAATCAACTGCTAATTTTGGAGTAATCATGAAGGAATTAGTAAATGATGATGAAATAAAGGATGTTGTAAAGCGTAGTCCTGACTTGGTGAGGAAAATGATAGAAGACATACTTTCCGAGTCAGTAGATGTGAGAGAGAGAAGAATAAAAATAGATTCTTTTAGTGAAATGATACCACTGCAAGATGGTATATCTTTATTACGTAATGATATTGGAAACTATAAGCTCGAAGTAAGAATATATTCTGAAGAAGATAGCGACAAATACGATCCAAAACAAAAGTCAAGGTTTTCAAGGCCCTATAAACCAGCCATATACATCGAATAACCTAATATTATCTCATGGAATGCAATGATAGGTCAGAATCATGAATTAACTATTATCGCAATGGATAATAGTATTTATGCAATAATTTTGGTCTCAGCCATAAAATTAAATTTAGAACTTTTTGAATAGTCAATCGTTGTCAGCTAACTACACATTAGTATGTTCTACCAGTGATCTTGCGAGTAGTACAATTTCACGATGTTTAATTGATAAATATGGATTCACAAAAGACGATGATGGCTCTTTTAATGCAAGTAACTATCCAAATATAGCATTACATATTTCCGAAAATAATTTGCTTTATCTTGAGAATCTTGATTACAAATATCCGAACACATCTTGTTTTATTTTCTTGTCTCAACATAGATCACAAGCCAACATTCCAGCACTGACGTGTCACTCTACAGGAAATTTTGGCAAGAATGTTTTCGGTGGCAAAGAAAAAGAATTAGGAATATCTTATCCTTGGATTCAAAAACAGTATCTGATTGAATTGAATAATCAAAAGGATATTGTCCCTTTTTATGACATTATTATTGAATCGACCCACCATGGTCCCACATCATTAGAAAAGCCAATTTTGTTCATTGAAATAGGATCAACTGAAAAACAATGGACGGATGAAAATGCAGCAAATACGGTGTGCAGTTCTTTGTTTAGAGTAATTACAAAAGAGCATGGAACCTGCAAAAAGGTAGGCATAGCAATAGGTGGTACTCATTATCCAACAAAATTTAATAAATTATTGCTACAATCAGAGTATGGTTTAGGAGCAATCGCTGCAAAACACGATTTACCATATTTGGATTATTTTTTAATAGAACAAATGATACATAGGAATATTGAAGAGGTGACCTATGTCCTGGTAGATGTAAAAGGGCTAGGGAAGGAGAAATCCAGAGTACTGACTTTACTAGATAAATGCGGAATTGAAGTTATAAAAATTTAGACTGCTATCACTTCAATAGTTATTTATGTTTGAATAGGATAGATAAAGTATGACTTACAAAAGTGGAAGTAAGGGATACAAGAAAACAGGAAGGGAACCTATTGAAAGTCAATCAGTCTATGGCCTTGTATCTAGTATTCCTGCCGGTAAAGTCGCAACCTACGGACAATTAGCGACGTCGCTCGGAAATTCTCGAGCTGCACGGGGTATTGGAAAAATTCTGAACAAGAATCCACGCCCTATCGTAGTACCCTGTCATCGCGTAGTCTGTTCTGACGGACACGTTGGAGGCTACATGTACGGCAAAGAACGAAAAATTTCACTACTGATAAATGAAGGAATTCCTATCGTTAATGGGCAAATAAAAGATTTTGAAAAATACAGATTCTCAAATTAGCATTACTTGTGTTTTGCTTGTTTGGCAAGATCTCTCAAGTGCGATAGAGACCTGACATTTCCCCCTCTAATTTTCTTGTATAACGCCCAAAATGTTTCTCTGTTTATCTCGTTTCTGGCTTTAAGTATTTTTAAATGTCGTCTCATAGCCTTGGTTTTCTTGACATAAACTTCCTTCTTACCGACTCTTGCAGTTTTCTTCCCCTTCTTAGATCCAGCAGAAGTACCATGTTTTCTGCGAGTTTTTAGTTTCTTTTCCGCTCTTGACCTTGAAATTCCTTTAACCTTTACTGTCCATATAGTGCCATTCTTAATTAAAGAACGCATATCCTCTCGCGTAATTGCGTCGGCTATATCGTCAAGTTTGTCAGGTTCAAATCTTATCCTGTTTGAACCTACCCCGAGAACTCTTGCTATCAACTCTCTTTTTTTTCTTAAATTTACAACCATTATGATTTAGACACTTTTTTTCCTATGCTTTTGCCCTTTTCTTTTTTGGGCTTTACTTCAGCTTTCTCTTTCTCTACCTTTTCAACTTCTTTTTTGGGCTTGGTTTCAACCTTTTCAACCTTTTCAATTTTGCCTGGATTTAAAACCTTGATTTTCAATTTTGTGGCTTCGTTCAAGATATCCAATCTTTTCTTGTACCCAACCCCATGAGCTATTCTAATTGCGTCTATTTTGGGATCAATTCTTGTCAAATCGTTCGTATTAAAAATTAAAACATCATTATAACCAGATGGATGTAGGCCCCTTGATTTTCTTGGTCCTTTATATCCGACCTTGACCAATGCGGGAACCCCTGATACCTGTTTCCTCATTTTATTGTCTTTTCCTTTTGGTTTTCGCCAATTAGTTGCAAGTTTTTTATACCTCCAGCTTTCTTGTCTCACAAAATCTGGCCTCTTGTCCGCTATTTTTTTTCTGAGTTGCAGGAGTTCTTTATTAATGACCATGAAACTATTGTCAAGACCCTATTTTTTAAATAAAAATGTTTCTAGATACTACTGATTTTGCTTGTGACGTGCTTTATCAGACTTTTGTGTTAAAACTATTGTACTATATTTACGAAACCGTACTTTTCCCGAGTTGTCCTCTGGATTGACATATTATATTCGAATATTCTCTTTGAATATTCTTGGAGTATCTCCATCATAGGTTGCGATGTTTTTGCTGTGTAGAACCCGGGGCAATCGCCAGTTAGTTGGAAGGATGCATGGACTACAGGTTTGCCGTTATCAGATTCCATCCATGAAGAAAATGGATAAAGCCAGCAAACACCGGGTTTGTCAGGATGTATTACACAACTCCCACATTCATCTAAAAATCTGCATGGCAAAGGTTTACCGTCCTGGTCTTCAGTTTCATTTTCCTTTCTTTTTAGCGAAATCATACTGATAGTCGTAATTACATTGTTCATGGTAGATGATTCATTCCAACTGGAAACTGTTGTTTCTTTCTTAATAAATTCAGATACTGCTTCATATCCCATTTTGTTTGAAATCAGTGACATGTCATCTTTCGTTAAGGGCAATCTTCCTTGTTTCTCACAACAGTTGTGGCAATCTGGCCATAAACACTTCCAAAGAACGTAAGTTTCATCTCTGGTCAGAAATGGGATATGAAAAACCACACCATTGACAACCAATTGAAAATCAGATACGTCGTCGCGTTTTCCAAGATGAAGATCATAAATTGACTTCTCTATTTTCCATTTGTTGGCCAAATTATCCAAGGATTGCTTTACTTCTAATTCCTTCAAAATCAAATATGATATAGACGGACCCAAGTTTAAATGTGCCTAAGAAACAAATCTCCCTTGAACCGTGCAGCATGCCCAATTTCGAAGAACTCAATACCCCAATAATAGAATCAGTGAGTAAGGGCAAGCATGCGTCTTCGACCCAAAACAGAAGGATGGTGTGGGAAAATATTATTTGGCCACTAATCTTGGATGTGAATCGTTCCTATTTCACTCTAAAAGAATATCACTCAATGAGAGATAAATTTTGTAACAATAAAAAGATACAGTCGTCAAAAGTAGCCGGTGGTTTTGTATCATTGTTGGTTAAGGGTATTCTGATAAGACAAAAAAGTATCTATTCAATACACTATAGACTAATACCATATATGAGAAAAAAAGCTAATATTGAATATGGTCAAGCAATAAGAGAAACAAGTACCAAGCGCTAAAATTCCAAATTGAGCAATAAAACTAGAGTATTTAATCGAAATATTTATCTATACTTTATGGTTTGCAATCTTCCATCTTCGGCTGTAACAATTATTTTTTGAAAGTCTAGATCTTCCTTCTCTGGAGTAACGAATATTGAGCTAAATGGCGCCATGGAATTGTAAATCTGTTTTCTATTTGTATCATTGTCAAACACCACTGTTACGTTATGAATTTCTTGTGGGTTGTTGTTGTTTATTTTTATACTTATGGTAGTTAAAGCCTCACCACTTTCCATTATTTCCACGGTTAAACCTGCTCTGGGAATAAAAACGAGTAAAACTACAATAGCTACAATTGCAAAGCCGCCATAAATAGCGTATCTAGCAATTCTTATCCAATCCCGTGATTTCTTATGTTTGCCTTCATAATGCCAATCATCATCCCATCTTCCCAATTATTTTCTAATATGTACTAATTGAAATTACTATAAACATTTTTTTGGTGCAAAATTGCCGTTACAAATAATAAAAGAAATTTGACCATTATTACTTGTTAAACTTTCTATAGAATGCTATTATGTTGCCACAATCCCTGCATTTGTATTCGCCTTTTTCTACGAGTATTACTCCCTGGCCTAATTCCTCATTAGGGGCCTCATATTTTATGAGTGGAGAGCCACTGAATTCCTTCCCGCATGAATTGCAGTAATACTTCGTGAACCTATCTTCACTCAATCTTCCGACATTGGCTAGAAATATTTGTGGAACTCCCAAATTAGCCTTGATTTCCTCATCTTCGGTAATTTTAGCGAAGGCATACCCGCCGGAGCCCAATAGTTTCTTCTCCTCAAGATCTTCATTTTCGCCCATATGTCTATTAAAATTAAATCCATAATTTTAACCGTGCATGGTTCCATCTAAGATCAAGTTTAAGATTCAGTAAAGTTAATGAAAATAATTTAATTCTAATAAATTACAAATGGCTTCCAATTTTGATTCGAGTCTTTTAACAGACAGGGTTAAATTCAAAGTATTCGCTGCCCAAATGCATCTGAATAAGTTACAAGAAATCAAGATAGATGAGCTGGACGTAGATAAAGTTGATCCAAGAGTGCCATTGGAATTGGAGATTGATTGTTTTCTTTCTCAAATTTTAGGAGCAGTAGATTGCCTATTAATGTTAATTAACACAAGACTGGATTTGGGAATTTCAATAGAAAAAGTTGATCTGGCTACAATTCAAAGCGCATTGAATGCGGGAACAAAAAACATAGGTTTGCTAACAGAATTACATGAAGCGTTAGAGCATAATAGCTGGCTTTGGATATTAAGGGAATTTAGAAATCAAACCATGCAAAGACCATCCAAAGAAGTCCAAGATTATTTAGTCGAGGATAGAGCGACCACAACATCGTCAAGAGATCAAGACAAATCTACAGGTAACTATGATGAGTATATCAACAAAAATCTCTTAGCATATTTTGAGAGGAGTCTGGGCAGAGTTAGGGAGCTAATTGACAACATAAGAATGAAAGAATCTCGACTAAAGTAGATATCGATAAATATCCGTTTGAAAATTTCTAGTTGTAGCTCGAGAATTAGCCCGGTCGAATCCACACGATTGTGTCGATGCCGAATCTAGCGGTCAAACTCCACAGGAGGGCTATGGATTTCAGGCTCTGGATCGTCATGAAAAGATACCTGAGGACAGCAGTTCGAATCTGCTCCGGGCTACCATCTTTTTTAAATTTGGGGTCCAAATTTAGCCAAATCTTTGGTTTCCTCTCCGAACCTTTTGAAATTCTCAATAAACAAATGGGCCAGTCTCTTCGCTGCAACAATGTATTGTTCGTTGTTGGACCATGAAAAACTCGGATCCAAAATTTTTGACGGAACTTGAGGACATGAAAGAGGAACATCAAGATTAAAAATACTATCATGCTTATATTGCACCTTTTGAAGATCGCCGTTTAAAGACGCAGATACCATCGCTCTGGTATATTTCAAATCCATTCTCCTTCCAATTCCATACGGGCCCCCAGTCCAACCTGTATTTATTAGATATACACTAGTGTTGTGTTCTGAAATCTTTGATGCCAGCATTTTGGCATATTCAACAGGAGGTAGTGGCATAAATGGTGCTCCAAAACATTGAGAAAATGTTTCTTTTGGTTCTGTAATACCTCTTTCTGTGCCCGCTAGCTTGCTTGTATAACCAGAAATAAAATGATACATTGCACCTCCTTTCGTTAGTCTGGCCACGGGTGGCATCACACCAAACGCATCTGCAGTGAGAAAGATTACGACCCTGGGGTGTGTTGCTACTGAAGGAATTACCGCTCCAGGTATAAATTCTAAAGGGTAGACGACTCGCGTGTTCTCTGTTAGGTAACTATCCTCAAAATTTGGCTCTCGTGTCAATTCATCGACAGTTACGTTCTCCATTACAGAACCGAATTTTATTGCATTCCAAATCTGTGGTTCATGTTCCTTTTTAAGATTTATGCATTTTGCATAGCATCCGCCCTCAAAATTAAAAATTCCCCTATCAGACCATCCATGCTCATCATCTCCTATCAGGTACCTTTCTGGATCTGCGGATAATGTAGTTTTTCCTGTACCAGATAGTCCAAAGAATAGTGCTGTTTCTCCATTCTTTCCCATATTGGCAGAACAATGCATGGGAAATATTCCCTTGCGGGGAAGTAAAAAATTCATAACAGAAAACATGGCCTTTTTTATTTCGCCTGCATAAGAAGTATAGCCTATTAACACCATCTTCTTGGAGAAATTAATGATTATGAATGTGCCACTTTTGGTACCATCTATTTCTGGAAGTGAAGCAAAATCATTAACAAAGAAGAGAGTGAATTCAGGTTTATGGTTATCAAGCTCTTCTGGTTTCGGACGTATAAATATCTGAGATGCAAAAATATTATACCAAGCATTATCGGTAAAAACCCTTATCGGCAACCGACTCTCAGGATCGGCTCCTACAAATCCGTCGAAAATAAAAAAATCCTTTCCTGACACATGCTGCTTCATTCGTTCAAAAATATTGTCAAACTTTTCACTGGCGATAGGATGGTTCACTTTGCCCCAGTCCACAATATCATGAGTTATTTCATCATCAACGATGAATTTATCATCAGGAGAACGTCCCGTAAACTTACCAGTCTTAACAGACAATGCGCCAGAATTTGATAATAGCCCTTCGTTTCTTTGAATTGCGATTTCAATAAGAGTTGCTATTGGAAGGTTTCTCTCAATCTTTCCAAAATTAATGTTCATCTTTTCAAGTTGCAGAATATAGCTTTTTGGATGACCATTATCTTCCTCATTCATTGATACGATGTAACATCCACAATGGCTATTTAATTTATTTCATGTTACAATGCAAATAATCGTAGAAATTGCAAAATTAGGACTAAGTTGATTGGTGCCAAAATTACACGTGATTAGCACCAATCAATTTTTGTTACATCTATCTCCTAATATAGACGATATCGGATATTGATTGCCATTACGTTTAAACGTTATGAAAGTAACAATCATGTGAATTGAATTGAACTGATTTTAGTAATTTAGTATGTCTAATTTTGTTCTATTAACAAGAAAAATCAACAATGACTGATGTTTAGAGAAGAGTAGAAGATGGATATGATCCTGTACATTGGTCTTTTAAAGTGTGTATCTTCTGATTCTTACGAGTTGTATCCCAAAATAGTAAATGTAATACCCGTACTCCATACTTAGTCTAGAAACTGCAATTTGCAACAGCAATTTACCGATCAAACTTTCCGAGTTATGGAAGCTCAATCTAGCTATGAGGTTATCTTTAACAACCCAATCTGGGAAGAAATCTGCGTGTATTCCAATAAATCCACACAATGATTTGGAACTGCAATGGCAATGAGCATCAAATATATTGATACGAAAATCAAGTATATTGATACAATAAGAGTTGTTTATACCTGGGCAATAGCGTTACTACATTTTGATAAATAACTGTGATACAAATTCCGAGAATAGTAGTATATTATTTTTGATTGATCAAAACATGCTCAAAAACAGGATTTTAAAAGTTCGCGGATAATTTTTGTCTAGAAAGGGCTATTCGAAGTTTCTTAAGCAGATATTTACTTCAGCAACATCAATTAAGTGAATTCGCATCAAATTTCATAAGTGGATTCTAACATGCTAGCGATGCGAATTTTTTAGATGATTGCTAATTCAACTGATAATGGTTATTATGCAGTACCCATGTTTTATATTTTCTAGAATAATAAGATAGTCCGGTATTCTCATCGTTTAAGGGATAATAATTATTATAATTTTCTTGCCTTTCCAATATTCGGAGTAGTTTGAGGACAGTCCTATCCTCCACCAAATATTTTACTATTCTTTCGACTTCTCTATCCATCTATTTTCGGCACCTATTGCATTCGTAATCATGTTATTACTTATATATGGTAACCAACATTTTTAACATAAATTTCCACTTAATTTTTTAAAAGATAAATAAGCAAAAGAAAAGATAAGTAAGAAGATTCCTCTCAGTGTGCCGAT
>JASKBU010000050.1:0-5736 GCA_033272285.1 Nitrososphaeraceae archaeon | reverse complement strand
GAAAACATTTCTCACTCAATACAAAGTCGGGGATATCACAAATGAAAATTTGAGGTTAATATTTGGAATGGGAATTGATGCTTCCGCAAAACGCAGTGTCTATAATATGAATGACGCTATTAGGCAATTGCAGAATAGGTTAAATGATAATTCTCTTAGGAATGACTTTTTGGGCTATCTTCGTACGTTTTATGTTCTCCCTGAAAGGATTCTGAAGGACAATCAACCCCAACAAGAACACCAGCGTCAGTATCTACTTAATTTTATTGATGAACAAACGGGAAAAATTCAAGAATTTATCAATAGATTCAATAAAGAAATGGATTCCAGTTAATCATTCTGTTTCCTTTTCCTTGTTGTGCATCTTTAAGTGTTCATTGACTAAAGAAAATTTTGGGACCGCCTGACCGCACGACCGTTACCGTTTTGCTTATAAGGTAAATAGAAAGAGAAAATTTTGAAATGATTTTAATTTTACTTCTTGGGGAATTTATTTTCCATTTCCTTGAGGAATTTTTGAGCATTTTCGGGATCAACTTTTTTTATTATCCATTGTAACATCTCATCGTTTCTTTCTTCCTCCTCTTTCGATTGTGGACTCCCTACGTACCACAGGAAAGTGAGTCCTGCTACCTGCCACATTAACTGAAGAAATTCAGACTGCCAATTTTCAAATGTGTCCCTCAAATTATCTTGCCACGATTGATTTGTAGCAAAACCAAAATACCATTGGCCCAAAACAGAGCCCGAAAATAATATCAGTGTAACCCAAAGAAAACCATATTTTTTTCCTATACCGTGTTTGTATTTTCTCATTAATTGAAATATGGAAAACATCCATTAAATATAGTAAGAAAATTCAATTCATTGTGATACGAACCTACGAAAAGTACCGCACAATGAAAGAATTCCGAAATTAACGCTTTCAGTTTAATTAAATAATAGTTGAATCCTCTTTTAGAGACAAATCTGTTCCTCATCCCTCCGGGCCTGAATTATAACGTGTATTTATTTGGGTCCCTGTTCCTACATATATCATTGCAAACATCTATTCAAGATTCCTTTTCGCGATTTGAACTCGACCTCTACTAAATCTTGGAAAATGAGAACAGGAAATTAAAACTTTACAGCAAAAAGATCTTTCCAATTAACCTTATTTTATCTGCTCCGCTTCAGGCGATGGTAAGTCTAAGTCTTTATGTAATCCCTTATACACACCGGCTGCTATTAGTCCTCCAAGAATGGGAGCTATCCAGTAAATCCATTGGAAGTCAAAGTTTCCAACAATTAGCGCAGGGCCAAAAGAACGCGCTGGGTTTAAGGATCCGCCACTTATAGAACCTCCCAATATGACATTAAATCCAAGGGTAAACCCTATTGCCACTCCGGCTAATGGCGCTATCTTATAATTTTTAGATGTAGTCGTTACCAATACAACGTATACAAGAGTAAATGTCATGACAGTTTCCAATATAAATGCTCTAATGGCATTTCCATCCGCAGGAAGTGTGACACTTGCAGCCATTTCGCTTCCAAACATTGAATATACTACAGCGGCAGCGATAACAGCCCCTAATATTTGGCATGCAATAGTCAGTGCCGCTTCTTTCCCATGCATTTTTCCTGTTACTAGTAAGCCTATTGTAACAGCTGGATTAACCTGCGCTCCAGATCGGTATCCTATAGCATATACTATTGCGGTTAAAACAAAAGCGTGAACTAAACCTACTCCAATCATTTGGAGCTGTCCGAGGCCAACTATTCCAAGTAGTACCTTGCCAGAATATACAGTAGCTGCTGAACAAATAGCGTAAACGAGGATGAATGTGCCAACGATTTCAACCAGGTATTTACTTTTTAATCCGGCGCCCAATAACATACCTATTTTTGAGTGGGCTATAAAACCATAGCTGTTCAGGAAACCTGTATGTGTTCGAGTTGAAGTTGGCATCAAAACATTAACCTAACTGTCCCTAACTGTCTTAATATGAGTCAGAACTTGATACACTGAACTCATCAATTAATGGAACTTGTATTTGAGCACATGATTTATTATTTTCATTATATTTAACTTCATATTCCGATTGCCATATGAAGGATAATATTCATAGCAGCTTTAGTAACCACAAAATATAATCAATGGACAGGATTACATACACTTGTGTATTTCATCGTTGCATCGCTAACTTTGTCACTGTTTAAATTTTTAATGTTATTTTTTGCTAGTTACTTCAAATCCTTCAAACCCATTCATCACCATAGAATGGTCTTCTTTTTTGCAACAGTTGCAATGAAGTTTGAAGCAATCTCTACTCATCTTATGATTGCATTTCTTACACGTGCAAATGCTATCAGAAAAATCTATACTCTTATGATGACTACTATCGACGTTCATTTACGATCATTAATTACTGGAGAACAATATAATACGTCTTTCCAATATGGTTGTGCGTTCGTTCGGGTTTCTAAGATAACATAGATTCAAAGTGACGGATTATATGTCATAAAAACAATTTATGGTATGGGCAAAATGAATGAGGATACTATCTTGCATTTTTACAGGATATTGGAAAATTCGCTTCTTGAAAGTGACATATCCAAAATAAATGAAGAAGATATAGATGCTTGGTCGCAATCGTTCAAGAAGGTTGTGAGAGAAAGTAGAGAAAAGAGTGGTAAGGGAGTATTCGTCCCTTTTTTGATGTGGAAGTTGGGCGAGATAAGCCCTGTTGAGGCAAGCAAATACCTGGTTAACAGAAAACAGGATGAATGCCGAGTTAGTTATGATCATAATAATGTTGAATATATACTCTGGGTGATGGCATTGATGTTTATGTCATGGTCTGTTACAAATCTTAAACGAAAAACGCAAAACGGACATTGTCAGAATATCGATCATCCACATGGAGATACGAATCCCAGACTTTGTAAAGAGGGAACAATATTTCATCAAGAACTTTACAATGAATGTGTTAAAACTTTCAAAGATTTACTGATTCATTCAGATGCTCAACATCATTAATTCAAATTCAGTTTACTTTCAATAACTTTGATCAAATTACAAACCCTTTGGGCACAAAAATCATGTCAAAAATGATTCACAAATCTCCGTGCCTCAACCATCGCTACTATATTGTCATTTTCTGTTATGGTCACCGCAGATAGAACTTTAATTACGATAAATTCGGTTGTTTGGATCTAGGAATTCGGAATGGCTGTTTCATCTCTACAGGATAGCTTGTCAAATTTTGGGGACATTACTTCCATTGATAGATTGAGGAGGCAACTGTTCCGGAATTGTAATGTTAAGGCTACTCGATTTGTTTGTCAGATTAGAATTAAGCATTGTGTCATTAGATGGAATATTCATTATAGTCAGATCTTTAACAATGCCATAAATTGGTTGACCCATGAAATGTCTTTGAGTCCCATTATCAGCTATATCAATGCTAATAGTTCTTCCTTTAGAGATTGATATTGTAGTAGGTACATCGTTCCATGCATTCTTACCGTTTGTCATTACATCTAAAAGCCCTAAGATTTTTGTACTACCGTCTGCACTAAGTTGAACCGGTTTGTCACTTTCAATACGTAGATTAGTTAGCTGATGCGTATGATTATCAGCCCCATTTACAGGACCTGTATAGAATTCCGATGTAAAGTTGGCTATCATACCTTTGTCAGTAACTAACTTCCAGTTACCAGATAAGATAAACTTCTCTACAGTGCTCATATTGACTGTATTCACGGATGGTGGCATTCCAAGAATTGTGCTACTTATCTTTCCATCTGCGCTAAACGTATCATTTGCTGCAAATACTTTACTATCATCATTGAAATAAAGAGAAACAAATGATACTATAAAAAAAAGTGTGAGCAACGCAGTAAATATTTTCATCATAGCGACAAGATAGAATAATATGTTTTAAACTTTCTGTGAATACAACTTAGTTTATAATTCATCTTTAATCCTTTAAAACCTCTAATTCTCATTTATTTTATGTTTGCCAACACACGGATTTAGTGAACCTAAAAATCATGTCAAACGTGATTCACAAACCTCCGCGCTAAATTGAACTTACACTACAAATTCACTGTAATTCCATCCAATAAGAATTTGATGCTTACAAGAATGATTGCTATCAAGACCATCTTTTTGAATTTCTCCTGGTCTATTCTAGTTACTATCTTTCTGCCAACATAAGAACCTAGAAAAGCGCTTACAAATAGAAATGGAATCAAGTAGTAATATTGTTCAAGTAGGAATCCGGAAGTAATGTAATAAGGGATTCTAGTTGCGTCAGTGCCGAGAGCTACTACAGCTGAGGTGGCGATGTATTTTTCTTTATCCATCTTCAATCCCGTAAGAAATAATGCCCTCAATGCCCCGCCAGTTCCTATCAAGCCTACTATAAAACCTGAAATTCCACCACCGAAAACTAGCGATTTTTTGTTGGCCGGAAAAGCAAGCTTGGGCTTAATAAGGAATAAGACTGAGACAACTATTAGAAATATACCTAATATGAGCTTGAGAAACGTTTGTGATAGATTACCTACCAATGTAGCACCAATTAGACTGAGAACAAAACTTGGTATACCAAATATCAGTAAAACATTCCAGTCAAGCCCATGCCTGAAAAATGTGATTCTACTAATGTTTCCAAAGAGATGAAATATCGCTACCAAGACCAATGCCGTCTTAAACTCCACCAAATACGATGCTAATGGCAGAAAGATAGTTGATGAACCGAAGCCGGCCATTGTCCCTAGAATTTCTGATAAAAAACCAAGTATGATGAGTATAATATATTCGAGTTCCAGGCTTACGATCATGGCTTTAAAAGTAAATTAAAAGTATTAAATATTCCAATTGTTGTCCTATGATGACTATTATAATAATAAATGGGGAAGGAGAGGATTTTTTGGTGACTTGTTTAACTTTTAAGACATTAGCTAGAATACGATAAATATCCCTGAATTCTTATTAGGGATAGCCTTGTTTACGCTCTAAGAGCACCGGAGTCAAAAAAACAGTATCCAAGAAGATTCAAAGTGTTTCTTGATTTTTTGTACCCTGAAATAGAAAAAGTTCCTTTTGAAGAGATAGAAAAACAAGTGAACAGATTCTATTCCCTTGCAATTAAGAGAAGAAATTGGTTTTGACGATACGATGACATGGCACAAACTAAAAGTGCCGTTAAGAGTCGGCTCTATTTTCCTTAAACCGGAAAATAGGAGCGTGCCTAAATTTATGAACATTAAATCTTACATGTCTATAGAGGTGCTAGGACTAATCTCAAATGATGTGGTCAACTACATCTCGGATATGAACATTCGATTAATTTATTGTGAATACAAATGGTTTGGTAACGTTACCGGGCTGCCCATTCTCTGTTAGGTAATAAACAGTGGCAGTCGCTGGAGTTTTTCCAGCCTTGATTGCTTGATATATTGTCCCAGAAGCGGGACCGGCTACTGTAACCTCTTGCCCTGGGTTTAATTCGAATGGGGGTGATTTCGCGGTGCAACCCTGGGTATTTTTTATAACCACATTATTAGACATAAAGAACGCAGTTAAAGGTGAATCACATAGCCCAGCAGGTAACAGTATCGTTTCTGGTGAATTATTAACTACTGTTGATAATATTTCAAATTTGCTGCCAGTTTTTACATTTGCTGGCGAGGGATGAGTGTCTTTTAGGTCAACTCCAGAGCCTGTTGCATTTGCAGTTGAAT
>JASKBU010000049.1:0-149620 GCA_033272285.1 Nitrososphaeraceae archaeon | reverse complement strand
CTTATGAAATCAGGAACAGCGAGACCAGGAGATGTAACCTGAAAAACTATATTATGCCTTTTTGACACATATTTAATAGCTCATAATTTTTATTTCTCGATTATTGAATTAACAAACAATGCTAGCAAGAGAGCCATCAATTACTTCTGAGCAAATGTACCGTATTGAGGATAATGGATTTGCTATTTTTGGTGTGAAAAAAATATTGATGATGGAAAACGCAGGACACGGTCTTGCAGATTTTATCTTTTCCAAAAAGGGTCCAGAGTTTGCAGGCAAAAAAATCGTATCGTTTTGTGGAACAGGTAATAATGGAGGAGATGCTATGGTTGCATCTAGGCACCTTTCAGGCTACCAGGGCGTGGAGATTATCATAGTGCTTATTGGGGATTCCAAAAATATAAAGACTGAAGAAACAACTATGAACTGGTCAATAATAAGAAAGATGAAGTCAATAAAAATCATTGAAGGAAATAATGTACTAGAATTGGCGAAAAAGGAGTTGTCAAACTCAGACATAATTATTGATGGGATTTTTGGTACAGGGATAAAAGGCGAAATCAGGGAGCCTTTTTCGACTGCAATTGATTTGATAAACGATTCTAAAGCATATGTTGTTTCTGTTGATATCCCTTCCGGTCTCAATCCAAATGATGGAAGTTTTCATGAAAAATGTGTCAAAGCTGATGCTACCGTTACTTTTCACCGAATCAAAAATGGGTTAACTAGAAACGAGGAATATACAGGCGAGCTTCATCTTGAGAAAATTGGAATTCCAATTGAAGCTGAGCAGGGAGTACTGATATGAAAATAGCTCAGATTCCAGTAGGCAATATGCAGAATTTTTCATATGTTACTTTTGATGAAAAAAATAACATGGGGGCCATCATTGATCCTTCCTGGGATCTTGAAAAAATCCTGGACTTCTTGGACAGAAACAAGATTTCTGCAAAATATATAATAAATACACATTCACATTTTGATCATGTTCTAGGGAACGATCAAATTGCCGAAATTACAAGAGCTCAGATTATTCAGCACGAAAAGTCAACAAATAGAAAAGATAAATCGGTGCGTGATGGAGAGATCATTAGAATCGGAGATGTACAGCTGGAGGTTGTGTATACGCCAGGTCATTCTGAAGACAGCATATGCCTTATTGCGAATAAAGAAGCCATTATTACAGGTGATACTCTCTTCGTAGGTAACATTGGCAGGGTTGACCTTCCCGGAAGCAGTCCTGATAAGATGTACGACAGCCTATCCAAAGTCGCAAGTTTAGATGGTTCATTAGTAGTGTATCCTGGACACAATTATGGCATTACACCAACATCAACAATTCTCGATGAAAGGACAAATAATCCGATGCTAAATTTCAAGACTAAAGAAGCCTTCTTAAAGTATATGGTCAACGAGGGTTAATATATGTCTGAACTATTTGACATAACTTGTTCTCAAAAAAGTAACATAACTGAAAAGTTTCGTACCAGAAACCCCATTTTTATATGCGTTATCTCATATACAGAGACTAGTCAGGTTCCAGGAATAACTTTTGCAGGAGCAAATCCAGATTTAATTAAATACACGCCAGCAGCAGACTCCGAATTTCTGTATTACGGGAAATGTTTTTCGATTCCAGGAGTGCCTGCAACTCCGGATGGAATTCCAACACCAGCGCTGTTAACTAGAACAGCGCTTCTAATGGGTAAAATACCATGTTTGGTAGTGGATTCGGGATCAAAAATTAAGCCCAAGATTCCACATATTTCATTTGGAATTACCCATGGCAGAAATATTCAGTATGAACCTGCGTTAGAACTATTTGAAACTCATCAGGCTTTTGAATATGGCAAATTACTGGGACAGCAATTATCGATGTCAAATGATTTGGTTGTGGTAGGTGAAAGTATTCCAGGTGGAACAACAACTGGACTTGGTGTATTGACAGGTCTTGGAATTGATGCAAATTACAAAATGAGCAGTAGTATGCCAGTAAACCCACATGACTTAAAGATACATGTTGTAAAGCAAGCAATAAAGAATCAGAAAATTCCAGATTTGCAAGATCCATTCAAAATAGTATCTTTATTAGGCGACCCGATGATACCGGCAGTAGCTGGAATTGCAACCGGTGTAATGCAATCTGGTTCCAATTTGATGCTTGCTGGGGGAACACAGATGGCTGCAGTCCTTGCGTTCATGCACTCCATGAAGTTGACATTAAAGAACATTTGCTTGGGAACAACTTCATATGTCACTGACGATAAAAATTCAGACCTGGAATTTCTCGCAAAAACAATTTGTCCAGATGTTCCCATAATGTCAGTTAATCCAGGTTTAGATAGGTCAACCAAAAATGGCCTAATAATGTATGACAAGGGTGTTGTAAAGGAAGGAGTAGGCTCTGGAGGTGCCCTAATCACTATGCTATTGAAATCTAACGGATCTCTTAACAAGGATACTTTTTTGAGAAATATTGAAAAAGAGTATGAAACAAATATTGAAAAACTTATGGTCTGAAAGTATTTGATTTCACAGTGCATTATGAGACTGATTATTTTACCGTAACAGATTTTGCAAGGTTACGCGGATAATCAGGATTTGCATTGTTACATATTGAAAGATAGTAAGCCAAAAGCTGTAGTGGAATAACTTCGATTAGAGGATATAGAAACTCACTTATCGTAGGGATGATAATTTGGTAGTCATACACATCGTTCCTCTTGTTTGATATTCCAACAATTTTTGCACCTCTTGATTTTATAGTATGAATATTTGATAGTGTGTCGGTATAAGTAGAATCATTGGGATGTATGACTATGACAATGCTGTTATTATCTATAAGTGCTAAAGGTCCATGCTTTAATTCTCCTGCAGCCATACCTTCGGCATGTATGTAAGAGAGTTCCTTGATTTTTAATGCTCCTTCCAAGCCGACAGGAAAATGAAAAGATCGGCCCAATATGTATATGTCCTTTGAATCTTTTATCTGATTTGCGACCCTTTCAATCTGTGAATCTAATTCAAGAACCTCACTAACAGACTTGGTCAAAATCTCTTTACTGTCAGATATGCCGTTTGATTTCCGACCAATTATGTCTGCAACGTAATACAATAAAGCAATTTGACTTGTAAAACTCTTGGTTGCCGCAACTCCTATTTCAGGACCGCAGTTTACTTCAAGATAAGAATCACTCAGTCTCGCAAGTGAGGAGGTGGGGATATTAACTATCGATAGAACTTTGGCACCCATGTCCTTGGCCGCTTTTACAGATTCCATTACATCTGCGGTTTCTCCACTCTGGGAGATCGCCAATAAAACTGAATTTTCGTCCAACATATCAGATGAATACTGGAATTCGCTTGACATGATTGTTTCAACATGAAACTTTGATTTAGAAAAGATTTGCTTTGCGAGTAATGCAGAATGGTAACTTGTTCCACTGCCAGTAATAAAGATATTTTTTGCTTCTGTAATAAGATTGCAAAATTTTTTTAAATTTTTCTTGTCTTGATCCAAGCTCTTTACTATTGTTTGTTGCTGCTCGTGAATTTCTTTCAATGTGTAATGAGAATACTTTCCTTTATCGGCGTCCCCCAACTCCCAAGCAACCTGTGTTATCTTTCTTGAAATTCTGTCTCCATCGAAATTGAAAAAGGAAATGTCACTATCGTTAATTACGACTATATCTCGATTATCCAAAAATATTGCCTTATCGGTGTGATTCAAGAATCCTAGAATATCACTAGAAAGAAAATAGTCATCGTTACCAACTCCCACTATCAGTGGTTCATCATATCTTGCGCCACATAAGGTTGACGAGTTAAACACCGCAACAAATGCAAAAGAACCCACTAGTCGCTTGCATGTAAATATCATAGATAATCGGATATCTCTGGTGATCTCAAAATATTCCTCCAAGAGATGAGCAATTACTTCACTGTCAGTTTCACTCTTGAACTTATGACCTGATCTGCTGAGTTCTTCTTTCAGCTCATCATAATTTTCTATTATACCGTTGTGCACTACAGCAATTGTGGAATTACATGCAAGGTGGGGATGTGCATTATGATCAACGATGCTTCCATGCGTTGCCCATCTTGTGTGTCCGATGCCTAATTTACCTGGTAACTCATCAAGCCTTAGGGATTTATTGACTTCCGCAACTTTACCTACTCCCTTACGTGTCAAGAGTTTTCCGGACATAATAGTTGCAATACCCACGCTATCATATCCTCTATACTCCATTTTTTTAAGACCTTCAATTAATACGGAAGAAGCTTGCTCATTGCCTTTGTACCCGATTATTGAACACATAATACTATTCTACAATTTACATTACCTTAAAATAATTATTAATATGACAAGTTACCACTACAAAAAAAATTATAACGCTTTTGGGGAAACTGGATTCAACTTAAGGCAGATAAAAATTTCAATAGATTATGCGTTTTAACACACCGGACAATGTTAATATATAATAGTAGGTCAATTGATGGTTGATGAAAAAAAAGAGCCTGGTATATTCTGCTGATGAAAATACATTTGCAAAGGAAATTTCAATTTTAGAAAAACCCGGCGAAATGCGTATTCTATCAAATCCCATAGCATGGAAAATCATCAATCTTCTGTCAGGTCATCCAATGTATCCAGCACAAATAGCAAAGGAACTGAAAATATACGAGCAGAGTGCATACTACTACATAAGAAAACTTTTGGCAATAAAGGCAATCGGACAAGTAGAGACATCATTTGTAAGAGGAGGAACTGCGAAACTCTACAAGACAGAATATCCTGCTTTTGGAATCGAAATGAGTTGGGGAGAGAGGAAATTTGAAAAGGCAAGAAATGATACTGTGAACCATCATGTTAGTACGTTCTTTCAAGAGTTTGTTGACGACGGTTCCTTCAAGGGTACCATAGTTGTGGGCGCTCCTGAGCCACATGGTCCTTATCGATCTTCTGCCAGGGATGGCCACTATGCAACACAACTTGCCTTTTTCTTGGGGAGTTTTTGTAGCCTTCCACCAAATTTTATCGTTAAATTAGATGTCGATGCAAATTCTGAAAAAATATCAAGAACAGAGAATATCATTTCTATCGGTGGTCCGGGAACAAATATAATCACTTCAGAATTCAATAGATACTTACCAATTCGATTTGATGAGACCAATTTCTGGTCTGGTTTAATAGCTCCACATGGAAGGACTCATACACTTGATAATCACGGACTAATCGCCAAAATAAGGAATCCCTTTTCTAAAAGTTTAAACGTCATAATTATCGCGGGGGTTAGATCGGCAGGTACAAAATCAGCAATAATCGCCTTAACCAATCATGGAAATGAGATATTAAAAAAATTTGGCGAATATAAGAATTGGGCGCTTGTCGTTCAAGGATTTGACATGGATTCTGATGGAAAAATAGATACCATTGATATTGTAGATGGAATATCTACAAATAGCCTTTGACTTCGTTGGCTTAACTTGTTACGGGCTCTGCTGGTTTATTTGTAACCTGTACGTGCACCAAAATTTTTGGTTCATCTTCTTTCTTTACAAGATATCCAGGCAAGTTTACTTTTCGGTTCCCTATGGAAACATGTCCATGGATAACCACTTGTCTTGCCTGAAATGGAGATTTTATGCCCATTTTCCTCATTACAATTGTCTGCAACCTTCTTTCGAGTATATCTTCAATTTTCAAATTCAAAATGTCGTCTAAGGTCGAAGTAGTTGTAAGTCCCAGCCTGTTTAGGAAAGACAATAGATGAGTCTCTTTTTCCTGTCTGTCTTCTAACGTCAAAGCCAGCAGCGTCCTTGCTTGATTCCTAAAATTTGCAACTCTGGTTTGAGCCTTCCACAATTCTCTCTTGTTCCTAAGTCCGTAAGAACCTATGATATACAGCTCTGAACTTAACTGATCCGAATTCCATATTCGCCTTGGTCTCCTGAAACTTTTGCGTGGTTTTCTTGGATCTCCCATTTACCACACTACTCTTTAGTTTCCGAAGGTTTTGGTGCACTGCTTTTTGCGCCACTCTCGGAAGCGGCAGATTCTACTGCTGGCGCAGCGGCACCGGCGTCCTTTGGTTCTACACCTGGGGCTCCAGCGCCACCTGTTGGCCTCATTACAACCTTCTTTACACCCACTGCACCACCTTTTCTGCCGGTAGTTCGGGTACACTGACCCCTGACTCTAAGTCCAAACATATGCCTATAGCCTCTCCAACTATACACTGTTTTTTCCCTTTCGATATCATTTGAAATAGTAAAATCGAGATCAGAAGTTATCAAATGCTTGTCTGAACCTGTATCGCTGTCCTTTCTTCTATTAAGATACCAATTTGGAATTCCCATTACTGATGGATTTTTTATTGCGCCCTCAATGTCGCTTACTTCTTTTTCTGTTAAAAATCCTATTCTCATGTTAGGATTGATATTTAATGATTGTAGTATGACTTGTGATAAATTGTAACCCAAACCCTTAACTTGACTCAGGGCAATAATAATTTTCTTGCTACCCTCTATATCTTTGCCAGCTATTCTTAAGATATGCCTATATTCAGATATCGACAATATTTACGACCATCATTTTCCGAAATAAAAACCATGCTGACATATAAGATGTAATTGATGAAAAAAGCATTGTTTTACAACAAAACGAAAATAAGCTTTGAAACCTTTAAATTTGTAGGTAGAACGAGATGATGAAAGAGGATTGATTTCTGAAAATTTTAGAGATATCGTTCATAAAAGTTATACTTCAAATCCTGAATATCGAGAATCTGCTCCTGGTGTACCGGAAAATTTCAACGAAATTAAAACCCTTGAAGATTTATTATCAGTCAATTACAAACACGTATCTGTTAATGAGCAGCTTAGAGGGAATTTATTATTAAAGCTCAAACAACAAAAGTTTCCATATTCCGGAATTATCGGTTATGATGATGATATAGTTCCCTCGATAAATAGAGCAATACTATCGTATCACGATATACTTCTAGTAGGTCAAATTGGACAAGCAAAGACAAAGATCGCCGAAACTATAGCAAAAAATTTACTCTCCCCCATTCCAATCATAGAGGGATCAATTACTAACGACATTCCAACTTTGGTTCCGGAAAACGAATTAATTTCATTGCTAGAAGACAGGGAAGTAATTAGGGCGAGGCCAGAATTTTATGTTTCAACTGAAACAGAGGATAAAATAAGAAACAATAGATTAGATACCAAAATTGTTTGGCTTGACGGTTCCTCTCGTTTCAAGTACCTGCTTGCAACGCCAGACATTTCTGTGAAGGACCTTGTTGGTCAAATAGACGCCATAAAAATAGCAAAAAAAGGAGTGGAAATTTACAATATCGAATCCTATTCACCGGGTCAGCTTCTTTTAGCCAGGCATGGTGTATTTTGCATTGACGAATTACCTGTACTGGACCCCAGAAAACAGGTAGCCTTGTTGAGTGTCTTACAGGAGGGCATCTATACTACTGGCTCATACCCTGTAATTTTCAAACCCGATACAAGAATAATATCAACAGCAAATCCAATAGATTACACCCATTCGGGTAAGATAATAGAACCACTCTATGATAGATTAAAGAGTCATATCGTAACACATTACCCAAAAAATGTCTATGACGAAATGAGAATAATGATTCAAGAGGCAAACATTCCCAATAGGGAAAACGTAGTGTTACCGATTTTTATTTTAAGAACTTTGGCCGAAATTACAAGAACTGCCCGAAGTCTTCCTGAAATAAATCAAGAAAAAGGTGTAAGCGTAAGGATGTCAATACATTCATTAGAGATCTTGGTAGCAGAAGCAGAACGAGTAAGGAATCTAGATAATAATATTACAACTGTTCCTCGTTTTAGTGACATCTACAGTATTCGGCAAACTGCAAAGTTTGAGCTTTCAGAAATAGACGACAGTTATGAAAATCGAATGAATATTCTAGACAATATAATTTCGAACTCCATCAAGAAAGCTTGTAGTTTTTATCTGGTAGAGATCCCTCCTGAAATATTAATTAACATAAAAAATGAATTCAAGATAAATAAGACATTTTTTGTCTCTCAGGACATTACTGGAAATAGCAACACTCCCAAGAGCTATCACTCACAGCTAAACAAATTCAATTCATTAGGTGAAGTAATAAAAATCGTAAATAACAACATAATCCAGGATCAAAAAAACTTTAAAGAAAAGTTTGGGGATATGACAACCGGCGCCGATCAGCATGATAGTACGAAAGACCTTGAATACCTTGCTTCTGTAACTGAATTAATACTAGAAGGCCTTAGATTTACTGATCCACCGATACTGGATAGGAAGGAAGGGATCTATGTCCGCCTTTAGTAACAATATCAAGAAATATACCTATCATAATCTTATTGACTTTCCCGAAGACAGGGAGGACAAGTCCCCCACAGAAAAAATTCCTAAAAGTTTGCTAAAAGATTTTCTTAAAATTTTGGGTCAAGAAATCCTGAAAGAAGATCAGCCAAAACTCGAAGAAATTGAACAGGAATTACAGAATCTGAAAAAGGAAAAGGAAAAGGAAAAAAAGAGCGGCCAAAGTTGCACAGACGAACCCAAACCCAGTGGTAGGTCGTCATCCATAATTACTCAACTCCAAGAATCAGGTTATATCAGAGATTCAAGAAAATGGTTGAGCAAAAAGGGATTTTTTGCAGTAGGCGATAGATTGCTAGAAGATGTAATAAGAGCGTTGAATAAGGGAGCCATAGGACTTCATGAAACAACTTTTAGCGGAAGTGGTTCGATAAATCTAGATTCTACAAAAAAATATGAACTGTCAGACGATTTAAGGTTGATTAATGTTCCAAGATCTTTATTAAATGCCATTGAGAGGAGATCTGGATCAAATTCTTCAATCCAGTTACCAATTGACCTAAGACCGGATGATTTAGAAATTTATGAAACAAAGCGAGATGTGAATGTTGCAGTTGCGTATTGTATTGATCTAAGCTCAACGATGAGATATTCAACAATGTTTGGTGATATGAGTAGGATAGAAGCAGCAAAAAGGGCATTATGGAGCTTATTTTTGTTGAACCAAAAATTTTTTCCCTCAGATTCAATTCACATAGTAGGATTTGGAGCTTTGGCGTCAAGGGTATCGCCATACGATATACCTTATCTTAAAACATTCGAGTCTGGGATGGGTTTTATGCACTATACCAATTATCAAGCTGCTTTCAGACTAGCAAAGAGAATTCTTCAAAATGAATCGACAGTAAACAAAAAAATAGTGCTCATAACGGATGGTCATCCTAGCGCTTGTTTTATTGATTCTGATCAAGAAAGAAACAAAATACAATCTGAAAGGCCATACTCCCAATTTTACACTGCTGACAAACAAGCAGTAGATACGGTTCGAAAAGAACAGGAATTATCGCTTGATACTAAATCAGGGAAATTAGTTTACCTTTGTTATAGGTACAGACAAGTAGACCAATATATTGGGGAAAAAACAATTATGGAAGCTCGAAAATGTCATAAATCTGGCATTGATATCGACACAATCATGGTTAGTGAAGAAGATTCACTATTGAGTTATGTAAATGAGTTGGAAAAATACGTGAAAGGTAGATCATATTACATAAATCCAGCTGAAATAGACCGGATTTTGATTACGGATTACCTAAATGCTAAAAAATCGATATTAAGGTCTAAATGAAAGAGAACAATTAGTTTTTATTTACATATTTCAAAATAACTAGTAAATGAAAGATGCTTCTGACTCTAATTATTTTGATTGGAATAATTCATTTGAAGTGATTAAGAAGGCATATGAATCATCACTCTTTGTACTTATAATAGGACCAAAAGGAACAGGTAAAACTAGTTTGGTAAGAAAATTTGCGTCTGATATTGGGAAAACTCTTTATTCAATTAATTTTAGTCTAAGGACTCGTGAATCTCATTTGGTTGGAACTAAAACCATGAATCAAGGCGAAATTACATTTGTAGAAGGTATCTTGATTAAATCAATGAGAGATGGAGGAATTCTATATTTGGATGAACTTAACGCTGCAGAAGCCGACGTGCTTTTGCGTCTGGATGAGGCTTTAGATGACAGAAGACAGATAGTGTTGAAGGAAGCAGAAGGTCAAGTAATAAAGGCATTAGATGACTGGTTTGTATTTGCCACTATTAACCCTCTGTCACACGAAGGAACAAAGGAACTACCGCCACAATTGTTGAGCAGGTTTCCTGTAAGATTAAGGCTCGAATACCCACCAAAAGAAATTGAGAAACAGATCATCAAACAACATGTAAATTTTGACACTTCAATTGAAAATGACATCGACAATGCCCTTAAATTGGCGAATACTCTAAGAGAGGCAGCTTCCCTAGAGGAGCTATACTACAGTCCTAGTATAAGAGAATCCATAGCCTTTGCGAAACTGCTAACAAATAAAGTATCCCCAAAAAATGCTGCTGAAGTAGTGTATGCGAATGTTTATGATCAATGGGGAGAAGTGGAATATAGAAAAGTAATGGATATGATAACTTCCATTTTTGCCTGACAACATGTCATTTTCTTATGTGCAGAATTTTTCTCTACGAAATGATGTACTAATTAATTTAGGAACGTTTCTTTCAAGAAGATGGTCTGGCAATAATAAAGCTACTATTTTACTCATAGAGGACAAACCCCCTACCACAAACTTGGCAAAAAATAGTATCTCTATGCCATCACTCAGATACTACAACGGCACAGAATTTCAAAAATATCGCCAATGGCGAATTGCATTATGGTATGAATCCATGCGAATAGCATATTCAACAAAAGCTCTGAGTAATGACCACGCCTTTGGCTTTATCTTAAACTCAATAGAGTTGAAGCGAATTGAAATTTTAGGGTTAAGAGAATGGAAAGGTATGGAGAACGAAGTTATTTTTAATGAAGGAATTTCATGGTTGTCACGGCCCTTGCTCAATTCACTATACGGAAAACACAAGGTGATAGAGGCTTTCTCTCAATATCTTATTACTGGTTATGTGAAAGGTGAGTTGTTTGGCTCAGAATTAGATCGTGTACACACCGCAGTTAACGTTGCCAGAGAATTAATAAGTGAATCGATAGAAAAAAACCATAAAACGGAATGGATAGAACGACAAATTCCCAAAATTGTCAAAATACTTCAAATTGATTCTCTTTTCACTATTCCAATTGTTACTCTAAGAAGTAAAATTGGGTTATCGTTGACAGAAACAAATTTGATAAAAGAAATAGAACGGTTAATAAAAATTCGAAACAGGGAAAATCAAAAATCTACTAATGACGTCATTGCCGGTACTCATATATTAAAGGAATATGAAAGTCTTGTAAAGGAAAGTAGGAAAACAAACATTAAGGGTTACTCAGCGATGGAACAATTTGGATTGGAGGTTCCTGATAGCGTGCATTTAGACGAAAGCGTAATTTATGATATCGATTTGATTAGAAAATTAAAATCCGTCATTAGATCCTGGAAGAGACAATGGAGAGAAACACATGATATTACTGGTGATGAGATTGACGTAGATTCCATAATTGAATCTCAACCAAAACCGTTTCTCATAGACTTTAAAAATACCATAAACACAAAAATTGCACTTTTATTGGATCATTCCAGCAGTATAGACGAATATGAATTAGAATACAAAAAGGCAACTGTAGCTCTTTGTGAAGCATTGAAATTTTTGGATGTAAAATTTTCTGCCTATGCATTTAGTACTAAAAACAAAAAAGTCACATGTTGGGTAGTAAAACACCCGGATGTCAAATGGACCTCAATTAATGCACGTAATTTGGTTCAAATTAAAGCAAGTGGCGGGACACCGCTTGCTGAAATTTATAATTTATTGCTACCGTTAATGAAAACATACAGACCAGATATAATGATAACCCTTACTGATGGTGAACCGGCCGACTATAACGCAGTTCGGTCTATTATCAAGACTTACAAAATGAATGGAATTCATATGGTTGCTGTAGGTGTGGGAAAGAATGTAAATAATGCTATCAATATTGGATTGAACCTAAAATATCTTGAGTATGAAAAGATTTTGGTGGTTAGTCAACTAAATGAAATTCCCACAAAGGTCCTATCGCTTTTACAAGTTTAACTCGATGTAAATATAATGTGATGTATCTTGTTTTAGAAAGACGATGTATTGCGCTGAACAAATTAAATATTGTACTTGTGTTCCTTTTTGACTTTTTCCCAATCTGAGAGAAACAATGACAAACCCTTATCAGTAAGTGGGTGAGTTAGCATCTTGCCCAGTATTTCAGGGGGAAGTGTAACAATGTTCGCCCCTAATTTTCCAGCCTCAATAACGTGAATAGGATGCCTTACACTAGCAACCAAAATTTCCGATTGATAACCATAGTTTTTAAAGATCTGAACCAATTCTCTAATTATAGTCATACCTTCTTGACCAACGTCATCAAGTCTTCCTATAAAGGGACTAACATATGACGCTCCTGCTTTTGCAGCTAGCAAAGCTTGATTTGATGAAAAGATCAAAGTTACGTTTGTTTTGATTCCCTTTTCCTTCAGCCTCCTTACTGCCATCAATCCATCCATAGTCATTGGAACCTTTACAATAACATTTTCACCAAATTTTTTTAATCTCAAACCTTCTTCAACCATATCATCTGTGTTGGTTGCTACTACCTCCAAATTTACTGGACCTTTTACAATTTTTACAATCTCGCGCATTATATCTTCGGGGTGTCCTTTCTCTCTAGAAATTAATGTAGGATTTGTTGTAATTCCATCCACGACACCCATGTCGACAAATTTTTTTATAGATTCGATACTTGCAGTATCAAGAAATATTTTCATTTCTTTATCTTTTTCCTAGTTTTTAGAACAGATTCTACAATATTATCTGAACTTAAACCATATTTACTTAAGAGTGACTCTATCTCAGTTTCTCTTGCTGATTCGCCAAAAATATCTGCTATTCCAATTCTGTTTACAAGAACTGGATGATGCTCAGCTGTCACTTCACAAACGGCACTTCCTAGACCGCCGATAATACTATGTTCTTCAATAGTAACGATGGCACCAGTGTCTATTGCAGCACGATATACAATATCAACATCAATTGGTTTAATAGAGTACATGTCTATTACTCTACAGGAGACAGCATATTCTTTTTCGAGTGTCTGTGCGGCATCAATTGCTTTTGACACCATAAGACCACATGCAATCAAAGTGATGTCAGAACCATCTCTAATTGTATTACTCTTTCCTATATCGAATTGATCATAACTATCTTCATAGATATTAGAATTTGATGGACGTGCAAGACGCATGAAAAATGGCCCGGGAGTGTAACTTATAAGAGGAATCAAGTTTTCAACTGATATAGAATCGGATGGAACGAGTACTCTCATGTTTGGAATTGTCCGCATTGTAGAAATATCTTCTATTTGTTGATGAGATGCGCCATCGGGTCCAACAGTTAGTCCTGCATGAGATACAACTAATTTTACGTTTAGGAAAGGGTAACATATAGTATTTCTAATCTGATCAAGGCATCTGCCGGGTAAAAATGCTGCATAGGTGCTTGCAAATACCACTTTACCTGCTATTGCTAATCCGGCGGCTATTGAGACAAGATTTGCTTCTGCAATTCCAACATTGAATAGCCTATTGGGAAACTTGTCGCCGAACATTTTTGTTTTTAGAGAATCAGTTGTATCAGCTCCAAGGCAGACAATATTAGGATCCTTTGCTCCCAATTCTACCAGGGTCTTGCCATAGGCAGTTCGCATGTCAGAGATCACATTTTTATCACTTAATTGCATGGAGATCCTCCTCAATTCCAAGTTCCTTTGCCAAAGGTATTACCATATTTTTACGTGACTTAATCCAGTCAGATCTCATGTCATTTATAGTTGCCAATTCTAATAGTTTAGTTTCAATCGCAACATTAGCCTTGTGTCTTAACTGTATGATATTAGAGTTGATATCAGGGGACCCATACACTGCATTACCGGCTACCATAATTCTGGCCCCTGCATCAAATACTTGTTGAAGGGTTGTTGCATCAATACCCCCATCTGCTTCAATGAATCCCTTGTAGTTATTGCTCTTCAATGTTTTGACAATTTGGGCCATCTTATCCAGTGTTTCCGGAATAAATTTTTGTCCTGCAAATCCGGGATTCACGGACATAATTATCATAATATCGATGTTATCAAGGTGTTCAAGTATCCAACCCGGAAATTGAGTTCCAGGATTTATAGCAATTCCAGGACTGATACCAGCAAGCAGTAGCATCTTATTAATTTCTAAAAATTCGGATTCGTTGCACGCTTCCACATGTACTGTAACAACATCACAACCTGCTTCAATGTATTCTTGTATATGATTGACAGGTTTTTCAATCATCAAATGAGCATCAAAAGGGATGCTAGAGATTTTTCTCAGATGCTTGATTGTATCTGCAAAAAATGAAGTACTAGGAACAAATTTTCCATCCATTATATCCAAGTGAATAAAATCTGCTCCTGCCCGTTCTGCTCTCCTTACTTTTTCTTCATAATTCTCAGGCTCCCCTGCAATGATTGAAGGAGCTATCAAAATCTCACTTTGAAGCTCTTCGAGTAAAATTGGGACATGTTTTTTTGGAGGAGCCTTACCGTGCCATTGTGGATTATTAGCCATGTGCTTGATTCCCCTACCCTTTGTGGTATTTGCGATTATTATTGATGGCTTGTCTTCTACCTTTTCGATTCTGCTCAAAGCATCGATTATTTGTTCTATCTTGTGTCCATTAACCTCTACGACATTCCAATTAAACGCTGCCCATTTGTCTCTAACAGGATCCAGAGGCATTATTTCTTCAGTAAAACCATCCTGCTGGATCTTGTTCCTATCGAGGATAGCTACTAGATTATCGAGTTTAAATTTTGACGCTGCCATAGCTGCTTCCCAGATTTGGCCCTCATTTGATTCACCATCACCGATTAAAGTATAAACTCTATTCTTCTGACCATCTCGCTTTTTCGCAAGTGCAATTCCGATAGATACTGACAAACCAATTCCTTCAGATCCGCCTGAATATTCTATGCCTGGGAAGCTATGATCTTTTTGTCGCTCCGAATATCTAACTGGATGACCTTGTAGGCGAGAACCTAGCTTTCTCAGCGTCTTTATCTCCTTTGTATCAATATAGCCAGCAGTCGCTAAAACTGCATAAAATCCGGGAGCGGAATGGGCTTTTGAATTAATGAAATAGTCTCTTTCTTCCCAGAATGGATCCGTTGGTCGATTTTTCATTTTGTGAAAATATAGAACTCCCATAATTTCTGCTGCTGAAAATGATGCTCCGGGATGTCCAGAACCAGCTTCAGCGATCCCTTGAATCGCCAACATTCTTACATCTCTTATTTTCCTGTTGAGCTCAAGATATCTCATTTTTAAAGCCATTTAGATACCCCAAATGGAACCCAAAACCACCATCATTGGATATATATTGTAAAAAGATTGTATGATAAAAACATATGGAATTTTCATCAGAGGTGTTCTAGCTTTTCTGTTTCAACTAGTGTCAGGGTAATTGGTTTGATTTGTTCAAATAATTTTGCATAAGTATTAATCGAAAACCGCGACATTATCAAAATTTAATATAAAATGTAATTTTCAGGGAATATGGATGCATTTAGATTTATTAGAAATAATAACCAATACTACCGTATGAGTGAATACGAGGATCTAAAAACTGGAGATATTGTGGCTGAAGCACTCATTGATTGGAAGGTCGAAGTTGTTTTTGGTATTCCTGGAGACAGTATTAATGGGTTTATAGAGGCCTTAAGAGTAAGAAGAGACAAAATAAAATTCGTCCTTGTTAGGCATGAGGAATCTGCCGCCTTGATGGCTTGTGGATATGCAAAATATACTGGAAAACTAGGAGTATGTACATCGATTGCAGGTCCGGGGGCTATTCATCTTTTAAACGGATTATATGACGCAAAGGCGGATAACACTCCTGTTATCGTTATCACAGGAGGAACATCCACCGATTTAATGAATTCAAGTTTTCAACAGGATGTGAATTTGATGAATCTTTTTTCTGACGTTGCTGTTTATAATAGTATGATAGGTTCACCGCGACAGGCAGAAATGGCTGTAGATATAGCATGTAGAACCGCATACGTTCGTAGAGGTGTTAGCCATCTTAACATTCCAACTGACGTACAGGAACAAAAGCTCGGGGGTCATTATTCAAGACATAAAGTTCCAGGCCATACGTCTGACATCTCTGTTGGCCCAATTTCAGCGGACATACTAATGATTAAAAAAGCTGCAGAAATTCTGAACAATGGAAAAAAAATTATCATTTTAGTTGGTCAAGGTGCCTTGAATGCTTCAGAAGAAGTAATAACTGCAGCACAGAAACTGAATGCACCCATAATAAAAGCAATGCTGGGAAAAGCCGTCGTTCCAGACGACCATCCATACACTTTGGGCGGCATTGGTTTTTTGGGGACTGAGCCTTCTAGTGACGCTATGGCTGAAAGTGATACGTTATTTATGATAGGAACATCTTTTCCATATATTGAGTATCTACCTAGGCCAGGGCAAGCTGCAGGGATTCAAATTGACATAAAACCTGAAAAAATTGGTTTAAGATATCCGGTCAAAATCGGTCTAATAGGCGATTCCAAACAAGTCTTGTCACAGCTAATTCCGTTACTAAGAGATAGAAGAACTACGAACATAGATAATGATCCAAGTCTGGAATTTTTAAAATCAAAGCAACAAGCAATGAAAAAATGGAACGAGATATTAACCGAACAAAGCAATCGTGTAGATGAACCAGTAAAGCCTCAAGTTGTTGCTGCTGCAGTATCAGAGGAATTAGACGATGACGCAATAATATCAGTAGATAGCGGAGTCAATACCTGTTGGGCGGCTAGATTTTTAAAAATAAAAAGCGGTATGAAGTTTTCAGGATCCGGATCTCTTGCAACGATGGGATGTGGCGTACCATATGCCATAGCCGCCCAGATTGCATATCCAGAGAGACAAAGTATTGCATTCGTCGGAGATGGTGGTTTTACTATGCTTATGAGCGAATTTGCAACTGCAGTTCAATATCAACTCCCAATTAAGGTCATAGTGTTGAATAACAAAATTTTGGGAATGATAAGATGGGAACAGATGGCATTTCTCGGAAATCCAGAATATGGAATAGAATTTTCACAAATAGATTTTGTAAAAATTGCTGAAGCATGTGGAGGTAAGGGATTTTCAGTAACTAAAATGAAAGAAGTAAAACCGGTTATTCACGAAGCCTTAATGGAAAAGAAGGTGCCAGTTATAGTCGATGCACACGTAGATCCATTTGAAGCTCCATTACCTCCAAAAATAAGTATGGAGTTTGTTAGAAACATTGCAAAAGCGTTTACAAAAGGACAACCCTATGCAAAAGAAATTGGACTCACATTATCAATAGATCAATTACATGAAAAGTTAAGGCATTTACATTCACATACACGAGAAAACGAAAAATGATTAATGTAAACCACTAAGCAATTCAATTTTGCAAAATGCGTATTATCAAGTTAGAATCCTACTTTGCAATCTGAATCCAAATACTGAAAATTATAGTGGTAGAGTCCTTAGCCGGGAAATACCACATTTATATTAACGAGCCTTGGCCGGGATTTGGACCCGGGACCTTTGCCTTACCAAGGCAACGCTCTACCAGGCTGAGCTACCAAGGCATATCAAAAACAAACATAGAACGAATCTAGGGTTTCATTAAGATATCTAATGCGAAGTATAGTATCTATAACGTTTAATTACCATCCATTTATCAAATCTGATTGGTTCATGCGGGGGTTGTAGAGCCTGGCCAAATAATACAGATTTGGAAACGCAGGACTTAAGATCTAATAAAATTGGGGATCCTGTCCTTCAGGGGTTCGTGGGTTCGAATCCCACCTCCCGCACTCACAAAGCATCCATTGATTATCGTTTGCAGCAGTTTTAGTTTTATTCACTTATTGGGCTAGTGCGAATCTATTGTAAATCTACGCTATTGAGGAGCATTATTTTTTTTGATATTCATAAAAAGAACACCAGTACAATATAATAAAATAGGACTCCTAGTATCTGCCTTATGATAAAGATAGGATTCAAATTTTCAAATAGTCTGGTTACAGCTCAGAGAAATAAGTTAGCAGGAATAGACCGGCCGAGCTTAACAGATAAGAATTCAAAATCATGAAAAATTAAATATGAAAAAAAGTACCATTAAACCATGAGTATGAAAGGATCTCTTGACATCATATCTGGAACTTATGAGAAACTACAAGGCAATGTTAGCAAATACCAAAAAGTCGTTGGAAGACCATTGACAGCGTCGGAGAAAATTCTCACGGGTCATATACATGATTCAAATATAGTTAGAGAAATTCGTTCCGGATCCGATTACATATTTCTTGATCCAGATAGAGTCGCATTGCAGGACGTAACAGGTCAGATGACACTATTACAATTCATGCAGTCGGGTCTCACACGGGTTGTTGTACCAACTACCGTGCACTGCGATCACTTAATTCAAGCAAGGACTGGTAGTGAGTCAGATACTAAGCTGGCCATTTATGAAAATAATGAGGTATACAACTTTTTAGAATCCGCTTCAAAAAAGTATGGAATTGGATTTTGGAAACCAGGTTCCGGAATTATTCATCAGGTAGTCCTTGAAAATTATGCATTTCCAGGTGGATTGATGATAGGAACCGATTCACATACTCCTAACGCAGGTGGCCTCGGGATGATAGCCATAGGGGTAGGTGGTCTTGATGCTGCCGAAGTAATGGCAGGTATGTCATGGGAACTTTTGTGTCCGAGACGCATTGGTGTATATCTTACAGGGAAACTTAATGGATGGACATCGCCAAAGGATATTATACTTTATGTAGCGTCCAAGCTTACGGTCTACGGAGCGACTAACGCAATTGTAGAATACTTTGGTCCTGGTGCAAGGACCATCAGCTGTACTGGGAAGGCTACAATTACCAATATGGGAGCAGAGATTGGTGCTACCTGTTCCATATTCTCGTACGATGAAAAGATGGAAACCTATCTTCGTGCTACAAAACGGGAATACATCGCAGATCTAGCAGATAAGTATAAAGAATTATTTACATTGGATAGAGAAATTGAAGAAGAAATTTCAAATGACAGAAAAAATGCACATCGTTATTTTGACCAACTGATAGAGATGGATCTATCTAATCTTGAGCCGTATATAGTAGGTCCACATACACCCGATCTGGCTAGACCAATTTCAAAAATGGCAAGCGATGTGAAAAGCAATAACTATCTAGATGCAATTTCTGTTGCTTTAATTGGAAGCTGTACTAATTCATCATATGAGGATATGTCAAGAGCATCTGATATTGCTGAACAGGCTAAGTCAAAAGGAGTAAAAGTAAAGGTTCCTCTCCAAGTTACTCCAGGATCTGAGATGATTCGCGGAACAATTGAACGGGATGGGCAGATGAAATCTCTAATAGATATTGGAGCAAACGTGCTAGCAAATGCATGTGGTCCGTGTATTGGACAATGGAATAGGCCTGAGCTTAAGAAAGGCGAACCTAATACTATTGTCACATCGTACAATAGGAATTTTCCCGGTCGTAATGACGGAAGCAGAGAAACTATGAACTTTATTGGGAGTCCAGAGATGGTGATAGCGTTAGCCTTAGGCGGAAAGCTTTCTTTCAATCCTTTAGTAGATGAATTGACTGCAAGTGATGGAACTAGATTCATACTGAGACCTCCAAAAGCTGCGCTAGAGATACCTTCTAATGGTTTCGTATATAATCAGGATGTCTACATCCCGCCTAGTGAAGACAACAAGGATCAGCAAGTTCAAATTGATCCAAATAGTTCTAGACTCCAGAAACTGGGGCCGTTTCCTAGGTGGGACGGAAAGGATTTTGAAAGGATACCGATTTTGGTAAAGATCAAAGGAAAATGTACGACCGATCATATTTCCCCTGCGGGTCCTTGGTTAATGTACAGAGGGCATTTAGACAAAATAAGCGACAATCTACTCCTTGGCGCAGTTAATGCCTTCCACCAGGATCAAATTGGAAAAGGTAAGAACATCTTGAATAATGAAATAGAATTACTGTCCCACATCGCTCGACAATACAAATCAAAAAAGATTAGGTGGATAATAATTGGAGACACTAACTATGGTGAAGGTAGCAGTAGAGAGCATGCAGCAATGACGCCACGTTATTTGGGATGCTGTGCGGTAATAGCAAAGAGCTTTGCCAGGATTCACGAAACTAACCTAAAAAAACAAGGAATACTTGCTCTTACATTTGTAGAGCCCGCAGACCATGAAAAGATTTTGGAAGATGATAACCTAAGCATATTGGGCCTTAAGGATTTGCAGGAAGGAAGTTATGTTAAATCCATTATCCATCATAGTAATGATATTGATGAAGAAATATTATTAAAACACTCATACAACTCGTTACAAGTCGAATGGTTCAAGGCCGGTTCTGCACTTAACTTGATGCATACTAAGTGACAAAGTGACTTGTGATTGGTTATGAAAATTTTATTGTTGGAAGCTTTCCTTCTTCCAATTGGTTACCAATTCAATAAACAATCTGTGCATTCTATAATCACCAGATAATTCGGGATGAAAAGAAGTGCCAATTATATTTTCTTGCCTTACAGCCACTATTTTTCCGCCAAACTTGCTCAGGATTTGAACATTCGGACCCACTGAAATTACAGATGGCGCACGTATAAAAATTCCTTTGTAGCTATCTTTAATTCCAGAAATTTCCAAGTCGGACTCAAACGAATCGTGCTGTCTCCCAAAAGAATTCCTCTCTATTTCAATATCTAAAATTCCTAGCAATAATTGCTTCTTGTCTCCAATGACCTTATCATATGACTTTTTGGCCAACATAATCATGCCAGCGCACGTTCCTATTATAGGTAAACCTCTTTGTATCATTTTTGTTATCGCATGTAGTAATTCATCCTTCAGAGAAATCAGCAATCCCATCACTGTACTCTCACCTCCAGGAATGATCAACCCGTCAATTTTCATTATTTCTTCAGGATAGCGAACAGAAATAACTTTACCTTTCAGATTCATTTCTCTTAGTGCAATTGTTGTTGCTTTGATATTTTCTTCAATATCACCTTGAAGTCCTAATACCCCAATTAGTAACTCATTACTCATACCGTAGGTCCTCTTTCTTGCATTCTTAAATCAAGGTTCTTAGTGTCAAGACCTAGCATCGATTTTTTTTCATCGACCATTTTCTGCGCCTCCAGAACTGTCTTGGGATCGTCAAAATAAGTGGTTGCGATAACAACTGCTTTAGCTCTTTCAAGTGGGTCCTCTGCTTTGAAAATTCCCGAACCAACAAATATCCCGTCACAACCAAGATTCATTAGAAGTGCAGCGTCAGCTGGTGTGGATATACCGCCGGCAGCAAAATTAACAACTGGAAGTCTTCCAAGCCTTGCAGTTTCTTTAACAATTTCAAATGAAGATTGTAGCTCCCTTGAAATCTTGATTAGTTCTTGGTCGTCGTTATTGTCGTAAATACCCCTTATTTTTGTAATTTCATTATTTACTAACCTTATGTGAGTTACTGCGTGTGATACATCCCCTGTACCTGGTTCACCTTTTGTTCTCATCATTGAAGCACCCTCCTCTATTCTTCTAAGGGCCTCTCCCAGGTTCTTCGCCCCATTAACGAATGGTGTGGTGTAATTCCACTTCCAAATATGTCTACCTTGATCTGCTGGACTGAGTACTTCACTTTCATCTATCATATCCACTCCTACTTCTTCAAGAATACTTGCCTCAGATGCATGACCTATTCTGCACTTGGCCATTATTGGTATACTGACAGCATCTAACACTGTTTCAATTATTTTTACACTTGCAGTTCTTGCTACTCCACCTGCACTTCTTACATCATAAGGGAGCTTGTCTAACACCATCACAGCTACCGCACCAGCATCTTCGGCTATCTGGGCTTGTTCTACGTTAGTTACATCCATTATTACACCATGTTTTTGCATGTGCGCAAATCCCCGCTTTATCAAGGTCGTTCCGGATGAAATCTCCTTTGTGTCAACTGTTGAAATCTTGACTCCTGCCGACAGCGGATGTGCGCCTACTTGGGATATTGTCATCTAATATTTTTTCTAATTTGCATTATTTAGGTATTAGTTTTCTCAGAAAATCACAACTCCAAAAAGATGTTTTGCTCTCTTGTCACCCTTATAGCAACCTTCTTGTTATACCTACTATTTCAGCCCAATTGCACCTTTTCTTGTGACAGCCCGTCGTTTATTGATTAATGCTGGATAAACTAAAAGCTAGTCTGAGAAGTTGATATCATTGTGTGCGGGTTTCTCATTTAAAGAACGTAATATCCAGAGAATAGAACTAAATAGACATTGTTGGTTAAATAATGTCAAATTTATGTTAGAGCCCTTGGACAAAGCTATTCTTACAGCCATCTATGTTTCTTCACTTGAACCAGAAATGCTGCCATTAGAATACTTAAAAGTACGAACACTAATTTCAGAAGATCAATTCAACGTAAAAATTAAAGAAATGATAAAAAATGGCTTTGTAGAAAATTCTGAGCCTCTCAGATTAACTTTTCTTGGAAGAGGGTTACTAAAAATTGTATTAATCGGTGGCGTATTTGACATAGTACACCCGGGCCATATTCATACTCTAAAGGACGCAAAAACACAAGGAGATGTATTGGTGGTCGTCGTAGCCAGAAGTTCTACAGCACTCAAAATTAACAAACAGAGAAAAATATATCATGCTGAAAGCCTTAGGAGGGAGCTGGTTTCATCGATTAGATATGTAGATTATGCAATAATTGGAAGAGAGGGAACTCTGTATGACACAGTCGAATTTGTAAAACCTGACATTATCGCCTTAGGGTACGACCAAATACATACCGAGAAGGAAATAGCGGTGAATTGTGCGAAAAGGGGAATAAATACTCAGATAATTCGCTTGAATACGCCAATTCCTGATTCGAAGAGTACGCAAATCAAGGAAGAATTGGGTCATTCAATTTATGATATATGATTCTGTCCTATTTTTTGAGGTCTCCAAAGTAACCTTGACATTATCACCATTCTTTAGTTGAAGTGCCTGCTTGATATTAACGGGGGCTATAATTTCCAACATATTTTTGTCGTGATGTGTTCGTTCAAGTAACAACAAGTCTGACCGAATATTGTCATTTCCGTTTATGATTGCAGGGTAACACTTGACCCAACCATAAGTTCGCTTGGAATCACTAAATCCGTCGATGAATTGATAACGGAAGCTTTCAATTTTTTCTCTGTTTTCTAGCGACAGTCGATCAACTAATTTGATATTCAGTGTTCCAGGATAGGGAATGTACCCGATCTTTTTTTCAAACTGTTTCTTATAGCCTCCAAGACTCATGTAGTACTTGCCCTCTCCCATCCCAGAGACCAAAGTTCCGTTAAAGTGAATTCTCATTGGAGATGGATTTAATGCCATGTTAAGAAACTCTGACATTTTTTTGACTGACAATAGACCTTCTCCTGTTACCCTGATCATGTATCCATGCCCCTTCTTGACTCGTTCCACATATTTCATTTCTTGCAATTCCAAAATTATCTTTGAAGCTGCTTGCTGGCTCTTGTTGATCTCTATTCCAATATCGGTGCTGGTAAAATCAATAAAATTATCTTTTCCGCCCTTGAGTAGTAACTTTGCTAGTGTTATAATATATTCAGATTTTATTTCTTGCATCGTTCTCTAGTTGCCAATACCTATCTGATCAAAAGTTCTGACCGTAATTTCTGGTGATTTCTTTAACTCGGCCATTCTGTGCCCAACGACATATTCAATTCCTGCTCTGTATGCAGCATCAATTAGTCGTTGAGTGATAATACCGTCCATTACTAGAAATCTAGCACCTTCTAGAGAATCCAGTCTTTTAATTATTTCCGATACTGGTACCTTCAACAATACCTGCATCGAATTATCCAATATCAACGCTTCCAAAGTTTCATTGATTTGTGGATATACTTCTTTGACTGCCGATGTTATTTGAGGGTCATCATTTACGTTTTCGCCATTATTAGTATTTGAATGAGAAACCTCCTGATACGCCGAAGCCGAATTATTATTTCCATAGGCTCTTGGTTTTCTTGTACTCTTTTGTTGTTGTTGAACTGGAGCCTCAAGTTGTTCACTTCCAGTTTCAGCCACGTCCTTCAGTATCTCGGATATTTCAAGGGGGGTGCACTCTTCGACTTCTTTTCCTGTCGGCGCTCTCAGAACTTTGTCAATTTTAACTAGTCCTTGCAATTCCTTTAAAATCAAATCTGCTGCCCTGTCACCGTCTAGAAATGCAATAACCTTTTTTCCGGATGTTAGATTAGTAATTGTTTCATCAATTTTGGCCCCTTCTATGGCAATAGAGTTATCAAAACCTGCGCGTAGTAAGTTAATTACATCGGCCCTTCCTTCAACCAGAATGATATACGGAGATTCGAACACACCAGTACCACATGCAAGCTGAGCTTTTCCAAATGTTGTTAGTTTTCCCGGCTTGCTTGCATCATATACATCGCGCAACATCTCTTCCCCTTCACTTATTGTCTTTGTTGCCCATTCCTGAATTATTTTTTTAGCTCTATCCACAATAACTTTTTTCTTGATTGCTCTAATGTCATCTATACCTACCAACAGAAACTTGCCCTGAAAAGGCCCAACTTTATCTATGCTTTCAATAGCTGCAGATATCAACGCGGCTGTGGAAATATCAGTACTCATTGGAAGCAAAGCGTCTCCTTTAGTTGTATTTGATTTGGTGTCAACATTTACTTCTATTCTTCCAACCTTGGAAACCTTCTGCAACTCATTCAGGTTCATCTCGGGGCCTAGTAATCCCTCCGTCTGGCCGAATATTGCGCCAATAATGTCGGCCTTCTCTACTATCCCATCAACTTCAAATTTAAGTTTAACATGATATTTTACTATACCAGTATTAGGCATTTTTCACATCCTCTTATTTGTAAATACGATGGTAAGCTTATCTTGCTTGAATATAAGTGCTTTGACATATTATCGATAGATTTTGATATGATTTTTTTTCTAAAATCAAATTGAGATATCTGATATTATTTTCAAAGTACAGTTACTTGGAAAAAAAATTGAAAAATTTAGTGACTATCTAATAGCTCCGGCAAATCAATAGAACCAAAATTCTTGTCCGGTAACCTGATATCGCACAAATTCAAAACTTCAGATTCATCACAAGAAAAGATTAATTATGTGAGCTTGAGTTCACCTACTAAACAATGTCTGATTGGGACCTAATAACTCCAGGGATAGGACTTACCTGTATTGGTATAGTCGGGGTCGGAATTTCACTTTCAGGAATTGCGCATACATTTACTGAAGGAATGCACGCTGTCAGCCTACTCACAATGTTCATCGGATTAATATTTCTAGCATCGGGAATTTTCAAGGATGGATTCCCAACTTCAGGAAGAGCGAAATCTGCAACCTTCATAACATTAGGTTTTCTAGTTACCTTTGGTCTTGCAGCAGCCATTACAATTGGTACCAGAATTCCAAGTATCTTTGCCTATATCGGACTTATGCTCATAATTTCAATACCTGCTACAGTACTTGCGGTTGCGTCTTATAAGAGGACACCTTACTTTAAGGCTATTACAGTAATATTCGTAAGTGCGGCAATTGTTGGTGCGGCTACATTCTATTTATTCGGTTTAGTCACACCAAAAGCTCAACAAGAGAATATCGATGGAATTGAAGCAAGCCAGAATCAAAGTGCGCCGGTTAGAAATATTACAAATCCAGTGAAAACTACTATTCTTCCTGGTGCGTCGGCAGAGGGAAATCCCGGTTTTGATCCGGTTAATGTAAAAGTACCAAAAGATGGTGGAATAGAATGGACTAATAAGGACAATGTTCCACACACTGTAACAAGTCTAGCAGATGATGGCAAAACCTTCGATTCAAAGACCATTAAATCAAATGCCACATTCATTCTGGATGCCATGACCCTAAAAGAATCACAATATGACTATTTCTGCACTCTGCATCCGTATATGAAGGGAAAAATAACAGTAGGCTAATTTATTTAGGACTTGCATATAGTAACATACAATATCATATCAAGTAAAATCACATAGTTGAACGCACATGTTATCGGTGTCATCAAATATTTGCCTGTAAAATTGAAAAAGAAATGCCTGAGATAAGCTTATCTATTACAGAAAACCAAATAGATTCCTTAATACGTTTAACTAAAGAGGATTTGCCTAATGAATCTTGTTGTCTTCTTTTAGGACGCATAGTAAACGATAATGAGTACTGCGTCGAACAAGTAAAAATAATGAAGAATAAGACGCACTCTGAATATTCATTTGAAATGGACCCGGATGAATTGATGGAAGTATATCAGTGGGCGTCTAAAAACTCACTAGATATCGTTGGAGTGTATCATTCGCATTTGGATGGATCAGCACCTTCGTCGACAGATTTGATTTTTATGAAATTAAATCCGGTAATATGGCTCATATACGAGGTATCTGGATCACGATTTCGAGCTTTTGCTTTAGTACAAGATATCCTTAAAGAGGTAAAAATCAAGATATCTAGGGAGTAAGCCTGTAAGTATCTCTTGGATAGAGAACAACTTCCCTAATGTTCGATGAATTAGTAAGGATCATGATCAACCTATCAAAACCTAGACCACAGCCAGAGTGAGGAGGCATTCCCCATTCAAACGTCCTTAAATGATCAGAAAAACTTTTTGGATTCAGTCCTTTTTCGAGTAATTTATTTTTTAATTTTTCAGGATCGTGTTCTCTGGTTCCTCCAGAAACTATTTCCAAATATCCGTATTGCAAGTCAAAGGATTTTGAAAGTTCAGATTTGTTTTCTTGTTCTAATATGTAAAACGGTTTAAGTTTTGTGGGCCAATCAGTTATGAAATAAAATTTTGGGTAAATCTCTCCTAGTTTTTTTAGTGCAGGATCAGAAAAGTCATCACCAAATTCCAACTTTTCCCCTAAACCTCTTAAATCATCAAGACACTTTTGATAAGTAATTCGAGGAATCGTATCAACCATAATCGCGGGTTTATTTTCAAAGTGTTTCATTTCTTCGTTGTGATGGACAAATAGATCGTTTATTGTAGCGATAACTAACTCTTGTACTATGTCCATTATATCGACATAGTCCAAGAATGCCGCTTCTAAATCCACGCTTATAAATTCTGAAAGATGTCTTACTGTATGTGATGGTTCAGCTCTGAAATAAGGTGATACTTCAAATACTCTTTCAAGGCCCAAAGTAAGTTGCTCCTTGTACAACTGGGGACTTTGTGCCAAGTATGCTTTCTTTGAGAAATACTCAAAATCAAAAAGATCTGCACCTCCCTCAGTCGCACTTCCTATTATCTTGGGCGTATTAACTTCTATGAACATTTTTGAATACAGGAATTTGCGAATCAAAGAAAGGACATAAGATCTGATTCTGAAAATATTGGAAATCCTAAAGTTCCTCAAATCGAGGGCCCTGCAGTCCAGTCGATTATCCATTAATGATTTTACTCGTCCAGTTGGATCAATCGGAAGTGGATTCACTGCCTTTGACAAGATTTTTATTTTTTCTATCATTACCTCTACTTTAAAATTCTCCGCCCTAGTCTCCTGTATGGTTCCTTTTACCAGAATAATACTTTGCCTTTGTACTTCCCTAAACTCAGATATCATTTCTCCAACAACTACACCCTGAAAATTTCCAGTCATGTCTCTGATGATAATGAAACCGATTTTACCCATGTCTCTAAAGTCTTCAAGCCATCCAACTAGGCTTACATTTTTTCCAATGTGGTCTTTGTTGATTGTTGAAGCAAATATTCTGTCCCTAATGTCGTCTTGTTGCATGGTATTACTTTCCTGCAATCTCTACAACAAGTTCTATCTTTCTTACGGCGTTCACAATTCTTTTTATCTTCTCGATTAGGCTAATGAATTTTTCATAATCTTTACTCTCTATGGTAACTTGTGTTACCTGATTTCCGTCTGGCAGCCAAATCATGTTGGTTTTCAAGATTCTGATTGGAAAGAAGAGATTTTCAAGAACCCTTCTTATCGAGCTATTTGCTTCGACAAACCATACTTTTCCTTTGAATTCTTCTTCAACCGAACTTACAAGTTTATCATTTGAGTTTATGTGACTTACATTTGAGTCCTTCAAAATTAGTACATAATCTTCATCTATTTTTTGAGATCCAATTAAATTCAATTTATCTATATCTTGGTTTTTATGGGAGAGTTTGATAAGTTTGATAGAGCATTCCACATCAACATCAGATAGCTCCCCATTTTTCAATCGACTTTCACATTTTGGGCATAAAACACCCGTCTTGGCATCAAATGTGCAAATGGGTACTTTCAAATTTCGACAGTTTGTCTAATATTTTTACCATATATATGTCCAATAGTCTAATTACGCGTAAAAGATTAGATAAAATAGATACTTATACGGTTAAGATCGATAAGGAATTGTTTGGATGTTGCTCTTTCAGTAAATAGTTTAAGAGTCTACTATTTTTCACAATTTGGTACGGTTAAGGCTGTTGATGACGTTTCATTTAGTGTTGTAAAAAATGAATCGATAGGAATCGTTGGTGAGTCCGGATGTGGGAAGAGTACTCTTGGAACAGCTCTTCTGCGATCGGTTCCGTACCCTGGTAGAATAGTCAGTGGTCAAATTATGCTTGGAGGACAGGACATTACAGGAATGGCAGAAGAGGAATTTGACAAAAAAGTAAGGTGGAAGAAAATATCTATGATTTTTCAGGGAGCGCTTAATTCCTTAGATCCTGTCTTTACAATAGGATCACAAATGAAAGAAATTTTGAAGCAGCATGGTTACTCTATGGACCAATCTGAAACAATCCAAAATTCTTTGAGCAGTGTTCTATTAGATCCAAATGTCATGAAAAAATATCCACATGAATTGAGTGGTGGTATGAAACAAAGAGTCTCCATTGCAATGGCTTTGTTACTGAGCCCGGAGATATTGATTGCGGATGAACCAACTACTTCTCTGGATGTCATGGTTCAGTCTCAAATTATCAATTTATTAAAAAAACTAAAAACAGATCGAAATATGTCTATTGTATTCATATCTCATGATCTGGGTGTCATCTCGGAAGTCTCAGAAATTATTGCTATAATGTACAGAGGTCAAATAGTTGAATTAGGAAAAGCGCATGAAGTCTACAAAAATCCAAAACATCCATATACTGAAAAACTTGTTTCGTCAATTCCAAGTATAAAAAATAGAGAGAATAAATTACAAGATCCTAACGAAAAATCAGCAAATACCCTTGGAAGTGAAACAGGATGCAAATTCTATGACGGCTGTCCTTATGCAAAAGAGACTTGTCGAAAGGATCCTCCCGTGATAAATCATAAGAATGGGTTTGTTCGTTGCTGGTTATTTGAATAAGTCATTCCATAATTTTGATGCATCGTTACTTACCTTGCTTTGCACTTTGTTACCTGAAGTTTCATGCTAAAGCAAATCATAAGAATTTTAAACTACACCTATTTAATAGTCTACGGAATATGAAAATCACACTCTCAGCTATTAAGGCTGATATCGGAGCCATAGGTGGCCATACTAAACCCAGTGACGAACTAATAGAAGCGGTTAAAAAAGTGGTAAATGAGAACTCGAAATTATTATTAGATTATTACATAGGTTATACCGGAGACGATATCCACATTATTATGACACATACCAAAGGAACGGATAACAAAGAAATTCATAAGATGGCATGGGATGCATTCACTGAAGGTACCAAAATTGCCAAAGAACAGGGCTTGTATGGTGCAGGACAAGACTTACTAAAAGATGCCTTTTCGGGGAATGTTAGAGGGATGGGTCCAGGAGTAGCTGAGTTGGATATAGAAGAGAGGCCTAGTGAAGTTTTCTGTGTGTTTGCCGCCGATAAGACAGAGCCAGGTGCTTTTAATTTCCCCTTATGGAGAATGTTTGTAGATGCAAGAAGCAGTACCGGATTATTGATAAACGAAAAATTAGCTGAAGGAGTTAAGTTTAGAATAATGGATGTTATGACAGGAAAAATCGCAGGTCTGAAATTATGGCAAGACAAGCCAGAATTAGAAGCAGCCTTGATGTATCCCGGTCGATATGTTGTGCACTCAATTCTTACATCAGACGGTGAGCAGATTGTTTCTGCATCAACTGACAGATTACACAATATTGCTGGAACCTATGTGGGTAAAGACGATCCTATTGCCATAGTAAGAACTCAGAAAAACTTTCCTGCCACAGAAGAAGCTGGTAGTGCATTCAATGACCCTCATTACGTTGCTGGGAATACTAGAGGAAGTCATCATATGCCATTGATGCCGGTGAAGCTCAATTCTGCAGCAAGTTTAAACTACGCTATTCCAATCGTGTCATGCCTCGTATTTAGCATGCATAATGGAGTTTTGACTGGACCCCATGACGGTTTCGGTACCGCCGATTGGGACCTTCAAAGACTTTGGGCGTCAGAAAGAGCAATGATTATGCGAAATCAAGGATTTATTCATCCCGCTACACTCGTACCAGAAGAACTTGAATATAACAAGGGTTATGAAGCTAGGATAAAAAACCTAAAGAGCAAGTTTGAAGACCTCACCTAAATTTTATTATGCTAACTTTTGACAAGCCACTAATAATCAATCTCAAAAATTATAACGAGATATCTGGGGAGAATTCACTAAAGATAGTTGAAGATGCAAAGAAAGTCTGCCTATTGAATCACAAGAACATCATTATTGCTCCACCACCGTCAAGTTTATTGGCGTTATCTAAGCAAGGTGTGCCCATTGTAAGTCAGCACGTAGACGATTCGACCATCGGAGCAACTACAGGCTTTATTATACCTGAAATCTTGAAATCTTATGGCGCTGTTGGTTCTATTATTAACCATAGCGAGCATAAAATAGAACATTCACAAATCAAAAATCTAGTTAAACGCTTACGTGATCTGGATATGATTTCAATTGTATGCGCTGACGATATGGACGAAGTCGAGGCAATTTCACGATTTTCGCCGGATTACCTTGCAATAGAACCACCGGAGCTTATAGGAAAGGGAATAGCAGTATCTAAAGCAAATCCATCAATTATAAGGGATTCTGTAGGACTAGTAAAGCAGATATCTTCTACAGTGAGAGTCCTTTGTGGAGCAGGTATCGTCGACAAGAATGATATAGAAACAGCCTTAGAGCTAGGTTCCGAAGGTATTTTAATTTCTAGCGGAGTGGTAAAAGCCCCTTCGTGGTATAACAAAATTCTAGAGTTATCTTCAGTTTTAAAATAAATTTAGGAAATAAAGGTTGGAGGAAATGTTCCTTTAAACGCCTATTTCCTTTGCTATTTTTACTATTTTCTTGCCATCGGTAGTTAATTTGTTGAAGACTTTGTTCTTAACAGTCTTTCGATCAACTAATCCACGTTTTTGTGCCTTAAGCAGTAGTTTGTGTCCATAACCATAGGCACCCAACTTTGTCAAAAGTTCTCTAGTTGGATATTCTCTTCCTGAACCAATGGTCTTCAGTAACTTTACCAATGCCTTTTCCTCAACAAGGATTTTTAACAGTCTTGTGTCTTTCATCGCATACTAAGTTAGACAACTAATTATATAATTGTTACACTTTACTAGATAAAAATACCGTACCTAGGACTTTTGAATCTGTAAACCTAGACAAGGATTCGAAGAGTCTAGAGTTATTTGTGTCACTAAGTTATAAACGTTCTATTTAATCATACGTTTATATTGTAGGTAAAGTAATTTCTGGAGATATTCAAGGATTCAAATCTATTTAAATCCTAAAAATAATATTAAATTGATGAGATTTTGAAATCATGGCAGCACCAAAAATATGGCGGATCCCAAAAAGTAGTAATGGAAAGAACGGTACTATACATCGACGCCATACAAATTTTGATCTTGGAGTAAAAACATCAGCTTTGCTTTTACTGGAATTTGAATGGATAATACAAAGTCATGTGTGTATATTTAGTAAGGAATTTGGCTAATCTGTACTAATGCTTAAAATTTAGCAGACATCTACAAAATAGGCATGATTAATTGAGTCTTCTTACTAAACTAAACATTTATAGATTCTTATTTAAGAAAGAAAAATAGGATTTTTCCACGGATTTCTATTATCAAACGATAATTGCTTATGATTTTTCTAATTAAATACTATTATACATGCATTTTCTGATTTCTAGAAAAACTATTGATAATAGAAGAATCGTTAAATCTAAGATTAGAATTGGCTTTAGAAGATAGCAAGCAAATTCAAAATAGTAAAACTCCGGAAACTAATGCAACTGGTAGGACACAATGCAATCAGTGTCAAAATTACTCTTTAGTTTTAGATGTACTCTCAAGTGAATATGTTTGTAGTACATGCGGATGTGTATCTACCGAAAAAATTTACAATAATGAGATACCATATTTCGAAAAAGGCGAATATAAAGATAAATCTAGACTAGGTATGCCAGAATCACTAACGATGAGTCACAAAGGACTTTCTACCTTAATTGGACTGAATGACACCGATGGAAGAGGTAAAATGTTGGATCCGGTGCAAAAAGAAACGATCCAAAGATTAAGAACATGGAATAACAGATCCCAGCTTAATGATTCGATTTCAAGGAACCTGGATAAAGCTTTAAAATATCTCAATAATTTCGGTGATAAACTTTATCTGAGTCCAGCTGTTATGGAAAATGCGGCATACATATATCGGAAAGCCGCTATCAAAAAGCTAGCAAAAGGTAGATCTACAGTTTCACTTGTTGCAGCCTCTATTTATGCAGCTTGCAGAGAGATATCAATACCAAAAACAATATCAGACATAGCCTTTGTATGCAATATTCCAAGTAAGGAAATCATGTCACACTACAAATTGATCCTCAAAGAACTATCGTTAAAGATTCCAGTTATTCAAGGCATCGATTATGTAACACTAATATCAAATAGATTAAGATTGGCTGAAAAAACAAAGAGGGAAGCGCTAAGAATTTTTTCTTTGGTGCAACACAGTAGAATTTCAATTGGAAAAAATCCACGTGCATTCGCCGGAGCTATAATATATATTGCTTCACAGGAATGTAATGAATTCTTGCGACAAGTTGAAGTATGCCAGGTTGCAGATATTTCTACAGTTTCTTTGAGGAAAAGGTGTAAGGAAATAAAATTCATCCTCGATAGTCAACAATAGAATACCATGAAAGGCGTCAATTTTTTTCAGTTTTATCTTAATTAGTTGAGCAAAGCAATATTTAACGAATAGTGATCTTAAATTGAATCAAAAGTGTTATAATATCTATCAAACAAAATTAATAATTAATAATGGTTCCTGAAAGGTGCTCCATATCGGTCAAAGGGCGAGCATGTACACTCCCGCCTTCTCTAATCGTTTCCATAATATCTGGAGATGAAGAGTATATGATAGGCTTAGTTTGCAGCGAACATGTTATAATTATGAAGACTAAAGCCCTTTCAATGCAGAATTCGGGAGAATTAGGGATGGGAAAAATAAAATTTCAAAAAATAAAGCCTGTGATGACCGATTGTGTTCTTAATCAAAAAAATATGGACCACAATGGTAATTGTCTTCAAGAATAGTAATCGCGTAATTTTTTAGAGCAGAATTTAATCAAACAATCATTAAATTTATTTTATGGAACAAGAATTGAATGTAAAAGTACAATAGAGGGTTATTCTAATTTTTGTAGTCGAATCTTGACATTTATGTTTCTATTTAATAGTTTCACTCCAGTTATATTGTATACCTTCAGTTAATGGACAATGAAAAATAGAAGCAAGTACGGAGTCATAGCAGCGATATTAAGATCTGCAATGAGAGAAGAGACACGAACTAAGATAATGTACAAGGCAATGCTGAGTAATGATCAATGTAGAAACTATATAGATTCCCTTTTGAATTTTGGGCTCATAATGGAACATGATAATGGAGCAAAGATGGTCTACAAGGTTACAAATAAAGGAACTACATTTCTAGATTACTACGAACAGATGATGCATTTGTTACCAATGACACTGGAAGAGAACTCTGAGGAAGATCCTTACAATATGAAATTACAAAACTTGATTTAATTGGATCTGTGGAACTGAACTTGCGACGTATGCCCCGAATAAAGCGGAGGACGGAATTGAACATTTTAAGAAAAGAGTTCCACCCTTTAGTATAAATCTTAAATAAATGTCTGACTCTGCATAATATTTTTCTAAATTAACATTTGAATTTAGAATTAGGATTGATAGTTCAAACTTCTTTCTAATAAATCCACAAAGCTCTTCAATATCAGAACGTGTTGAAATGATATTATCTAAGGATTTTGTTTGAATTAAAGTGATTAATTTTTCATTTTCGGGAAGTCCTGAGATTAATTTGGAAAGATATTTGTAATAATTATCTTTTTGTTTTATTCCATTTTGAGGATATTTTTCACTCGAGGCGTGTTTTTCTATGGTATATAACTTGCCGTTGTTCTGAATATTTAGTCCGTACTTTTGCGTTAACTCATTTTTCATAATAGTGTCTAAAAGTAAGCTGTAATGTCTGCTAAAAAAATTGTTTAACAAATCATTTACAAATAACAGTATTATGTCGTTTGACAAAATGCTGTCTTTTTCAATAGTTATCAATCCATTTCGAGGTAAAGTACCTCCAATGTGATTGTCGAGATCTTGATATCCTGTCTGCAATATGTGCTTGGGAGAATTTACCACGTTTGGTATCTTATCTTTCATATTATTAACCCTAAATTCTCTAGGATCATAACTCCCAAAACATCGCAGAAACCTATCTTTTAGAGTAAAGTAATAGATGGACCTCTTGACTGGAACACCTCTTAATTTTTTAAGAAATAAACTCCTAATTCGAGTTTCATCTAAAAATTCGTAGTTTAATTCTACAACCCCGTCTACAATAGATTCCAAACTAGATTCCGTTGATTCCTCAGTTGTAAAAATCAACTTTGCCTTAGCTCTCTCTCTCCAAGTTTGGAGCACTCTTTCATTGTTTAGCCGCGCTTCTCTATCCATTAATGAAGCAACAGAATCCCAGCTGTCAATTATTATTACAGGATTCTTTACGTCCATCAATTGGTTGGTTACCCTTTCAAATAGCGATTCAGGTTCGTCCAGACGAGCATCCTCAAATGATGAAATATTCTGTCCAATTTCCTCGTTGTCAATATCCTTGTTCGATTGTTTGGTGAATTTTCGCAACCATGGATAATGTTGAAATAATTGTTTAGGGGACGACCTAGTAGAAATATAGAAAAAATTGTTCCTTGCCTTCAATGAACGGAGAATACTTAGAGAAAGAGTTGTTTTGCCTGTCCCCGATCGGCCCTTAATAAGTAAGGAATAGCTATCGTTTCTCACAAATTCTCCGAGTTCAGGGAGCATGTCTAAAAAACTATAATTGGTTCTATTAACTATATTAGCCATAGCTTTTCATCGATTTGACATTACTGACACTTATAGATATTTAATAAATCGCCTAGATTGTTATTCTTAATTCTTACACAATCATCACAAATACCCATATGTAACAACAATACTGCTTTCAAAAGTAACGACAATCCGTAGAACCTTAAAAATGCTTCAAGTATTGTCACATTTTTCTCGTATACCTTCTTTTGGGTATTTTTTGTGACTATCGTGTCTACGCGTATACCAAAATAATGCTAAATTAAGTCATGCTTGAGACTTCAATACTTTAAAATAAAGTATACTATTGATTTTGACCATGGTTATTATTGAGCCTGAAAATAATTTTTCATCTTTGAAAACACAACTTTTGGTAAATTATGTCTTCACCAATGATGTTTCATCGTTATCATTCTCAAAAGTTACGCCAGATTTTGATCCTATTATTGGAGAAATTATTGAGTCTAAAGAATTCACTGCTAAAGATGGAACAATGTGCATTATTCATAACAACGTAGGATCGGATATTAAACGTGTTTTACTGTTAGGAATGGGAAACAGAGAGAATTTGGATACTGAAAAAACTAGAAATTTGACCGGAAAAGTGGTCAATAAAGCAAAAGAATTGGCGATAAGCGAGTTTGTGTTAGCTCCATTTGATGAAATGGATGAAGATCATCTATCAGCCATTGTGGAGGGAATCAAATTATCGGACTATTCTTTTAGTAACTACAAGAAAGATGAAGACAAATTTGAGCTATATCAAATTAGGATCCTGACTAGAGGGGACATGACCAGCAATCAGAAAGTTATTCAACGTTCGTCGATCCTATCTGACGCGGTAATCCTCACCCGCGATATTAGCAATTTACCCCCCAATGATTGCTCGCCAAAAGACTTGGCAAATTTCGCAGGGAAATTGTCGGCAAACAAAAAGACAAAGGTGAGAGTCATCGACGAACAAGAATTAGAAGCAAATGGATTTGGTGGTATTATGGCCGTAGGTAAAGGAAGTACCAATTCTCCCAAACTAATAGTAATAGAATACTCTGGTTCCCCACAAGACGAAAAGCCTGTAGTGATTGTAGGAAAAGCTGTAACATTTGATACCGGAGGTATTTCGATTAAACCATCTGATAAAATGGAAGAAATGAAATTTGACAAATGTGGCGGTTGCAATGTTATAGGCATTATGAAAGCTGTGTCGGATCTAGACCTCGATAAGAATGTAATAGGGTTAATACCTGCAGTTGAGAACATGCCATCTGGAAGCTCCTATAGACCAGGCGATATAATCAAGATGTATAACACAAAAACGGTAGAAGTGTTAAACACCGATGCAGAGGGAAGAATAATCCTAGGAGATGCTCTCGCATTTGCAGTAAAAACCTTCTCACCTAGCGTCATAATTGATATGGCGACGTTGACAGGAGCTGCCATTATTGCACTTGGTTCAAACGTTGCTGCACTTGTAGGTAATAACGAAGAACTGGTAACGAAAATCCTTGAGTACTCAAACAAAACTGGTGAAAAAATTTGGGAACTGCCACTTTTTGAAGACCACAAAGAACAACTAAAGAGCTCAAATGCAGACATAAAAAATATCGGAGGTCGATCTGCAGGAGCCATTACTGCTGCAGCATTCTTGTCCCACTTTGTTGATGACACTCCTTGGGCGCACTTGGACATTGCTGGCACTGCTTGGAATCAAGAGGGTACTAGGGAAAAAACGTATAATCCCAAAGGAGCTACTGGTTTTGGGATAAGAACTATTGTAAAATACATTGCGAGCTACAATGCGCATTAAATATTTACTGATATGCAGCCGTGTACCTAACAATGTTGGTTTATTTGCCAATTCTTCAAATTAAAGAAATAATTGATTTGTTAGGTCTAGACGAGATAAAGTGCAGAATAGGAAAATTCGATTCTGATATACCTGCATTGTACAAGCCGTACTACGAAAAATGGTTAACAAATAGAGATGGTTTTATTCTAATGCTTTCTGGAGGTATTGATTATATTGGTTCTGAAGACGTTGTAAGAATGGGCCCTTTCCACAATATCTATTGTCTTGTACAAAATCAGTATCTAGTTGAAAATGACCTTAACCACCAAAATTTATTGAATTGTAAACTCTGGTACAGTTTAGCTGATGGGATAGTAAAGCAGGCAGGGTGGAGTGGAAGCATTTTGGCTGAAAGATTGACAAAAGATGAGCGTATCAGCAAATTCTTATTTCAAAACTTAAAGTCTGAGGTTACAAGAACTATTTCAGTTCGTGTCGTCAACCTTGCCTGCCTGATAGAATGTAGAATATGGCAACCTAAAGAATTTATATTTCTTTACGAGATTTTAGACAGCATTGCCCTGAATACACAAGATTTGCTTGGGGACGTGCATATAGGAGAAAAAATCAACCGTTAATTTACATTTAATATTAAATCCTAAAAATGTTATAAAATGCCAGCACTGCTGCTTCCCAACCACTCACGTAGATCAGTAACACAGCAGCGATAACAGGTTTGACTTCCGGGTTCGGAATGGGACCGGGTCGCACCCTGCTACTATGGCCGGCTTAATCATGCTAAACATCAGGGGATAATTTAATGTTGCCTTGCTCATGCTTGCCAGTATTGGCTTTCTTGGTTTACATATGGGGTAATTGCTATTTTATCGTGTTATGGGGTTTAATTCGATAGATGTACCACAACGTATAATTTCTCTGAAATAGTTGAGCCTTATATGCGCCGGACCGTCAATCATAAGGAATTGTTCCAGCCGTGAACCGTTGTGCAGTAATTGCGATTGCCTTGTTTTTCATGTATGTTTTTTTGAATACGATACCTCAAATTGTTCCGACCACAGTTGTACGTAACATCGTATTTGCCGGAGGCAGTAAAGGACACTTCAATGAGGATGATTTCAAAATAAATAAGTTCGGGATTGGGACTGACGACAATCCGTTTTTGACCGTGGAAGGAAAGGCAGGGGAATCAACACCGCAGAAAGAAGATACTGGACTTGCCTATGTATTTGTGACAAATAATGGAACTTATGCAGCTACTTCAGACTGGATGTATACAAAGTGGCATGCTCACGAATTAACACTCGATGAGAAGAACTGCGTGAAATCCATGAACATGAACTCAGGGGTAGGTGTTGAAATGGGAGATAACGTAGAAATCACCAACGCAAATGCAACAAAGCTCAAAAATGTCATGACTGCCGAGTTTGGGCTTGATAATAAAGACGGATCGGTATGCGCTAATCAAATATTCGATTCGGCCCCAAAATAGAATAATTATTACAACATTGTTGTGAATCAAATTCGATTATTGTACGGGCGCTCGAACCTAATTCAGTTGTTGTCTAAGTTTTTTTATCCTTTGAAACGCATTAATACAAAAGTAAGTCGACAATGCACCGACTGCAATAGATAACGAAATTACCATTAGAGTAAGACCAGAAGGTTGGCTTACATCGATCCTAATTTCGGTGTGTTAATTCATGTTCTGTATGCGCACCAGTAGTTGCGGTCTTGTTTATCGAAGCCAACTCGATAATTTAGATCATATAGATTTAATCTTTTTATTGTTACCCTTGCGTTCCAAAAACTTATAGTCTGTATATAATGCACCTTAACAATTATAATACATTCTTTTATAATCACTAGTACAGTTACATATGAAGTCAAGTTCTACTCACAGGGTAGCCGTTTTGGACGAAGAACTCTGTCAACCAAAGAAATGTGGATTGGAATGTATCATCTACTGTCCAGTTAACAAGACAGGTGGAGAGTGTATAGTACAGAGGCCCGAAGATGGGAAGGCGGTTATTTCTGAAGAATTATGCACGGGATGCGGGATTTGTATAAAAAAGTGCCCTTTTGATGCTATAGTAATCGTTAATCTAGCCAAGGAGATTGGAGACCACAAGATACATCAATATGGTATCAATTCTTTCAGACTTTACCACATTCCTTTACTTAAAAAAGGTTCAGTAGTAGGACTATTGGGACGAAATGGAATTGGTAAATCAACACTTTTGAATATATTGTCAGGAAATATCAAACCGAATTTTGGAAATTATGATTCTGAGATACAATGGGATGATATTATAAAGAATTTTCAGGGTACTGAGTTAAAGCCTCATTTTGAAAAAATTTCATTAGGTAACTTACGAACCTCTATCAAGCCTCAAATGGTTCAACTAATTCCCAAGGCTTTTAAAGGAACAGCTAGAGAACTTTTGAAAAAGTATGATGGAAGGGGCATGATCGATACTTTAATAGATCAATTGTCTCTTACCAACTCTTTGGACCGTTCACTTTCTGAACTGAGTGGCGGAGAATTGCAACGATTAGCAGTCGCAGTAGCGGTTAACAAGGATGCTGATTATTATTTCTTTGACGAACCGTCTTCCTATAACGACATTTATCAACGTCTGGCTGTTGCAAGAACCATAAAACAACTTGCTAGTGATGGCAAAAGTGTGATGGTCGTTGAACATGATTTAACACTACTTGACTACCTGTCAGACTATATTCATATCTTGTATGGTGAACCAGCGGCATATGGCATAGTTGCTCCCATACAGGGAACAAGAGTAGGCATAAACGCCTTTTTGGATGGTTTTATACCTACAGAAAATATCAGGTTCCGAGAAAAATCGTTCAAATTTGAGAGTTCGAGCATAAATGAAGAATTGATTGTTGATAGACCGATGACAAAGTTTTCCCAATTGACTAAATCATTTTCTTCGTTTGAGCTAAATGTTTCTCCTGGGGAGATAAGAGAGGGCGAGATAGTCGGGCTGGTAGGAGCAAATGCTTTGGGGAAAACTACATTTATGAAAATGATCGCTGGCATGGAGAAAGCAGATAGTGGCCAAATAGATATTCATGCCAGTTTATCGTACAAACCACAATACTTGCAAAACGAATATGATGGTAATATTCAATCTCTTTTGAATGTTGCTCATCAAGGACCAATAGAAGGTTCTACTATGGAACAGCAAATTATAGTACCAATGGGGATCAAGAAACTTTATGATAAGCGAGTAGATACATTGAGTGGCGGTGAGCTTCAGAAGGTCGCGGTTTGTTGTTCGCTTATTAGACCAGCTGATATTTATGCACTGGATGAACCATCCGCATTTTTGGATGTAGAGGACAGAATCAACATTGCGAAATTTTTGCATCGATTTGTAAAATCACAGGGAAAGTCGGCGATAATTGTAGATCATGATATGCAACTGATTGATTTGGTCTCCGATTCACTAATGATTTTTTCAGGAATACCAGGCGAGAAAGGATTTGTAGGCTCCCCTATCAAGAAGGATCTTGGAATGAACAAGTTCCTTGAGAACTTATCAATAACCTATAGACGAGATGAAAATACAGGACGTCCAAGAATCAATAAACTTGGCGGAAGATTAGACAGGGCTCAAAAAAACTCCGGAGATTATTACCAGCGGACTTGATCAATAAACAAAAACATGACAAGAATGCTAAAAGAGGTTTTGCAAGAAAAACTTGATGTTACCGAGATTGATAGGCTGTCTTCCTCCTTTGACATAATCGGCAGTATCGCCATTATTAAAATTCCCGAAACATTGTCATCAAAAAAAACACTTATTGCAGAAACATTAATCGAAGAAATCAAATCAGTAAAAACGGTATTCTCTCAAGTATCAGCAATTGAGGGAGATTACAGATTGCGTAAGTTGGAATTTTTATCAGGAGAAAATACTCCAATTACCCTCTACAAGGAACATGGAAGTACGTTTAAGGTAGATGTTATCAATACATATTTCTCTCCGAGGCTTTCAACCGAACGACTCAGGATATCAAATTTGGTAAGCCCTGATGAAGTCATCGTAAATATGTTTGGAGGCGTAGGAACATTCTCCATGGTAATAGCACGTAATAACAGGTCATCGAAAATCTATTCTATAGATTCAAATCCAATTGCTTATGATTTATGTAAAGAGAATACAGAGATAAACAAATTATCGAATAATGTTTTTCCAATTCTCGGTGATGCTAAGGAGATAATACCTAAAAAGCTTAGAGGAATCGCTACCAGAGTTCTTATGCCATTACCTGAGAAAGCAAAAGAGTTCGTTGACTCTGCGGTAAGTTCACTTGTGAATAGTAAGGGCATTGTACATTATTTTGCTCACGTAGGAGCAGAGAATAAGAAGAATGCTATCCAAAGCGCATTATTAGACACAACAGCGTCATTCGGTGATTTCAACCACATTATTAAAAATATCAGAGTTGTAAGAGAGGTTGGTCCGCGATTTTATCAAATCGTTTCTGACGTACAAGTAATCTGATCTGCTAGTCATTTATCCCGTGGAGCGGTAGCCATTGTATAGCCCATCCATACAAGAACTGTCATAATAATCCCGACGATGATTATCAAAGTTAATTTTATTACGAAAATGTCCCAATGTGTAAATAACATCAAATATGAAAATACAATGAAAAAAAATGATGGAACGATAAGTAATATTAGTCCAATAATCCTATTTTCTCTCATGCCTGTAGGGGTGTTTGCTTCACTCATGATAATTCCAATGCCATCAAATACGCATCTTCACCGTCTCTATAATACGATTTCAGCTTTGACCTCACCTTAAAATTTAGTTTTTCATACATTTTTATTGCTGCCGAATTGCTAACCCTCACTTCCAAGTAGACTTCTTCAGTTCTTCTTGAAACGAGACCATTTATTGCTTCTCCCATAAGTATGGTCCCTACTTTCCTACCTCGATGTTCTTCCAATATTGCGATGGAAACAACATGTCCCTTTTTTACGAAACCTAATTTTCTGAAGTTTGAAAATCCAAATTCTATCTTGCACATTACATAACCAATTATCTTTCCATCATGTTCGGCAAGAATAAATGATTCTGGCAACTCTTTGAGAATTGACTCGAAAAAATATTCAGTGTAGTGTTCAGGAAGTGAATTTAAATTAATTTCAATAACAGAATGTAAGTTGTCTTGTCCACATCTATAAAAGACATAGTCTCCATTTTTTCGTAGGCAGCTCTGCAAATTATCAAATTAATGATAATTAATTATTTTAACTTTGGCTTTTCAAACCTCTCTGGACTCAATTAGCGACTTCGTTTTTGAATATAGCAATGTTTGGATCAATAGCTATTGAAATCTTATGGCTCTTACCATTCATTTCAAGTATTTTATCTGCTGCCTCCTGAATATTAGAAAATATTTTAAATCCAAACGTTTCTTTTAGATAATACTTGGGTAAAGAAGAAAGAATTGAGATAGTGAATTTTTCCTTCAACTCATTGATAAACATGATATGTTCCAGGCCGTCGATGTAGTTGGAATTTTTGTAATCATCTAATTTTATTTGTCCGTATGCGAATTTCTCTATTGCAGAGCTTCCAAAACCTTTGTTATTTTCTGAAACAATTACTGCAATGGAATTTCTTCTTAGAATACGAATTGAGTTCCATAGTAAGTCTAATGAACTTGATAAAGTCGAACTTGAATTGGTATCAATATTTGTACCGATTATCAGGGATTTTTGTCCATGTTCATTTTCAATTGACAGCTCATTTAGTTTCTCAATCCCTCTGTGGAAAGAATGAGCTAATTCACCATAAAAAAAATTGTTAATGCCGGAATTATTTGACACTATCTCAATGGACATAGCACCCATATCCTGACAGAACTTTTCTGCAATTTCAATCGGCGGTCCTTTATTACCCGGGTGAGGCAGATCGTCTACTCTTGAACTGAAGGCTTCATTCATTTTGTCCTGCCCAAATTCTCGGAGGAGTTTGGTAGGAGTACCGCTATAACCAAAAAAGGGATCAATGTTTGTTTTTGAAATGAAAATTGTGTCCTTATTATTTGTGCGTTCCAGGAAATGATCGCTTTTTTTTTCAAACAGGGCAATATTTTGATTCTGTATTTTACTTGATAATTTCTTGCGTGCTTTTAGGATTGATTCAATAGACAACTTAATTCCTTTAGTTTCTGCAAAGGAAACCAAACTAGAAGTGAGTTGAATGGTTGAATTTGAGGCATCTAGAGCAATGAGTATTGTGTTATCATTCATGTCAATAGATTCGATTTTTTGATGTAGGCTTTCAAGGGCTAATGTATCAAATTTTGAATTTTCAATAAGTGAAAGATTCTCTACTTTGAGGTCTACTATGATATCGGTGCTACCGTAATTTAGCCATAATTCAGGCATGTTCGAATCGAAGTCTAGGAGAATTCAATTGATGAAAAGATAGGTTAACCTTCATAGATCATTAGATTCTTCTCTTCAAGTAAGTCATGCAAATTGTGGACAGCCCTGTAGACTTCCGATTCCTTCTTAGCCCCTGTGCACACCAATTTTCCACTCGCGAAAAGAAGAATGACCGTTTTTGGGTCAAGCATCCTGTGAATCAGACCAGGAAATTGTTCAGGTTCATACATACTACGGGGCAACACTCTCGCAGCTAATTCTAAATGAATTTTACCACCCAGACTTGCAGACGCAACAATATTTTGTATTTCTATTTGAGGTTCATTTTCAATAGGGATACTGCCTTTTCTCAATTTTTGGACCACATTTTTTACTGCCTTTATTGCCTGTTCTTCAGATTTTGCACCTGTACAGACCATTTTGCCGGAACTAAAAATCAATGTTGCAGTCTTTGGAGTTTTTAGTCTAAAGACAAGCCCTGGAAACTGATCTGGATGATACTCGACATCGGGAAATATTTGAGTAATTAAATTAAGATTTACAGTCTGATTGACAGTCGCCGAAGCAACAACATTTTCGATGCTAACAATGGGCTTAGTTTCAGGCATACTAGGTTGGCTTTATAAATGGAAGTATATATACATGTTTGGAACCGGGCTCAAATCACATAAAATATTTAGCTCAGAACTAAATAATTTGAAAATAAGTCCCCACTTGACTAAAGTAATTTAAGTTCTGAAGTTACTTTATCTATAATATCCGATGGAGCAGGACCAATTCCAATACATGTGATAGTTCCTGATGGAATTTGTGTCAGGCCCCTGTCTTGAACTATTACTAGTGGCATCATGAATTTTTCTGCCTTGCTCTTTATTTGAAGTAACTCTTCCAAGCTATTTACCTTTACAACTATCTTTGGTTGTCCTTCATTTAACCATCTTCGTACCCATACATTGTCGAATTTTTTGGATTCGTCAACGCCGAGTACCGCTGCGTGTCCGACTTGGGCCGCTATTTTTCCAACGCCCATGCGAAGGTCTTTTCTTACAACAATGACTTGTTTGAACTCCACTTCAGGTTAGTTAATAAAATGATGAAATAATTGTTTTCTTTGTAGGCTATGGAATACTATGATGTATTAATCGCAGGAGGGAGTGTAGCGGGGCTTACAACCGCAAGAGAATGTTCCTCCAATGGTAATTCAACGATTGTGATAGAAGAGGATCACGAAATTGGAACTCCAGAACATTGTGGTGGAATGGTTAGCCTGAGGGGACTGCAGAAATTGGGTCTTATGCTCGATTCAAACAATTTTCAAAATGCTGTACCAATGGCCAAGATTAGGTCCACATCAGCTAGTTTCGAAGTATCTGCTGAAAAACAAAATGTTATTGTGGTAGATAGGAGGGGTTTGGACAAACAAATCGCTAAACAAGCAGAGGACGCAGGAGCCCAAATTAGAACACGATGTACATTCAAGTCTATTGCCAAAAAGGAATCAAAATATACCATAAAGACCTCTGATGGGGAAATAGAATGCAAATACTTTGTCGATGCCAAAGGATTAGGCTCACTAAAAGATGCAAGTCAAAATGGCATTCTAGCTTCTGCTCAATTCGAAGTTTATGCAAAATGGATTGAAGGGAAAACCGTAGAGATTTTTTTTGACTCGGATAAATATCCCGGATTTTTCATGTGGATAATACCAATGGGCGATGGTAGAGGCAAGATTGGAGTTGCGGGAAAGGGAATAAACACTTCAGTAGCACTGCATGAATTCATAAGATCAAAGGGAGAGAAATATTCGATAATTAGAAAGATCTTTGCGCCGATTTGGATCGGAGGGCCGAGGTCTCAGTTCGTTTTTGATAGAACCTTAATAGTAGGGGATGCTGCTGGGCAGACAAAACCAACAACAGCTGGAGGAATTTTTAGCTGCGGAATGGGAGGGGTTCTTGCCGGTCAAGCAATTTCTAATGCGATTGAAAAAAATGACGATTCCCTTCTTTATGAATATGAGAAAAGTTGGAAGTCTATGTTTCAAAAGGAATTTCAGTCCATGTTACTTGCAAGAAAAGTACTAGAAAGGTTGGATAATAAGGCTATAGATGATATTTTCTCTTCACTCTCAAAAAAAGCGATTACCGATGTCTCGAATTTTTCAGATTTTGATTTTCACTCTAGCGCGCTGGCCCTCTTTCTTAAAACAAAAATTGCTACTAATCTGACAAAAATATTAATCGGAAATGAATTTCGAAGGGTATTTGGCAGTAGGAAAGATGATGAAAATTCAATTCATCAATAATGACTAATTTATTGTTGCAAAACGCCCAGCAAAGATATCAGGATAATTTTTCACTAATTCAAGCAAGATATAAATTCGGATTAATTGAATGTGCATTTTGTGTCAAAATCCTTACAATTGCCAGTTTGTACCTCTTGCAACAGACCGATTATAGCAAATGACGAATGTGTGAAATACTATTGTCCAAATTGTGGTTATGTTTTGATTTGGAGATGTCAAAGTTGCAGACAATTTGCCAGATCCTACAGATGCATCGGATGCGGATTTGAAGGGCCATAAACATGTCCAAACTAGTTGCCAGGGTAAAGATCCTTCCCTCTGAATCAGAAGCAGATATTGATTCAATTCCCAATATTTTGAAGGAGACACTCCCAGAAGGATTCAAACTATTAGCACATGCAAAGGAACCAATTGCATTCGGACTCTATTCCATCTTGGCTGATTTCACATTAGAAGATTCAGAAGGCCAAATGGATTTATTAGAAGAAACCATAAGGAAAATAGATGCAGTTGGAGAAATAGAAGTAATAAACGTAAGTCGACAATCTGTCAACATAAAATAAAGAGTTTAATTTATTTTTTGAAATCGTTACTTATTACAGTAATGTCTAAGCAGACAATTTAACTAGAATCTATAGTAGAATAAGGAATCAAATGCAAGCGAAACAAATATGATGACCAGATAAGGCGCTGTAATCTTGTACGCCTTCCATGCAAAATCAGGGTTGGGATATTTTGTTAGTTTATAATGATATACGAGCATCAACGATCCTGAAATTGCTGCAGTAATGAAGTACACCACACCTAAGCCGAATAGATATAATGATAGTGAATATGGTAACAAAATTGCAGTGTTTGCAAATATGTATCCTGCGGTCTTTTCGTTACCTATAAGTACTGGTAGCATAGGAACTTTTACTGATTCGTACTCCTCCCTTGACTTTATTGCAAAAGACCAAAAATGAGGTGGCGTCCATAAAAAGACCAACAACCCAATCAGGAAACCTAGGACATCCATAGACCCTGTTGTGGTCGCCCACCCCGCCATCGATGCCGCACTACCAGCAAATCCACCAACAACAATATTCGAAACATTTGAGCGTTTGAGCCATAATGTGTACACGAATACGTAAAAGAATATCCCCAAAGCAATCATACCGGTTGCTACTAGATTTAAGGTTAAGAGAGATATTACAACAGAGCTGATACAAAGTATGATACCATAAACAAGTACGTTTTTAGGACTTAATCTGCCCGATGGGATCGGTCTCTTTATTGTTCGGGACATTATCTTGTCAATATCTCGATCAAAATAATGGTTTAGCGCACTGGATCCCATTGATGCTAAGCAGCCACAAATTCCGAGAAATGCAAGATGGTATGCGGAAATGTCCCACGCTGTTAATGGAGTGGAATCGAATCTGGTAGCAGCTAAAGAACTTGTTATCGCTGTAATAGCTAACACAACCACTATCCTTGGCTTTGATACCTCAATGTAATCGGATAACATTCACAGATAATTTAATCTCTTAATTGTAACATTTAACTTATTCGCTAGGTCATTCAGACGCCAATATGTAAACCAAATAATAGACTTCAATATTTCCTTATTGTGTATCAAACCAGGGGCCAATATCCACGGACAATTAATTCTTTTATATTCAAGTATTCAACTCCGAGTTAGGTTAATAGATTGGCAAACTTCCACCTGAACTGTGCTTTTAAACGAAGCGCAATAATAGGATATTCAATGTGATTTATAAGCCAGTTAATTAATATCCAATTTGAATCATGGGTAGAAGAAAGAGTACCTCGAGACCACATAAGAGTAGAAGAACAGTTGAAGGCCGTTGTCCAAAGTGCACCACAATTGTTAGATTTAATGTAAGTGGGCCTGTTGGAAGTGAAATTTACGAATGTATAGGTTGCAGATCCAAATTCCCCATTGACGAATTATAATCCAAACAAAATTTAGATAAGGAACTATACATAGACGATTCATTAGATAGAAATGGATGCTAAGATAGAGTACGTAGATAAAGTGTATCTTTACAGTAGTGGAATGTCCACCGAGCTTGTAGAAAGGAGCAAGGTAGTACTGAATGAACATGGTGTTAACCCCAATGACATCGTACTTATTGAATCTCCCGAAGGAGTTCCCGAAGGTTCTATAATTATTACCATATGGCCGCATTACCTATCTGTTGCGAAAGTAAAAAGGGTAAGAGAAGGTTCGATATACGCGCCACAATTATTCAATATTGATATATAGTAATTATTTCAAGAAAAAATCCAACATAGATAATATTGCCATAATATAAGATGTGTAACTATGCTAACCAGTTGTTTTTTCCATCCTAGAAATTACTAAAATGAGTAACAAGGTTGCAGGTTCTAGTCTAAATGCATTGCAATCATTTCCGCTATTTTATTTTTAGAAACTGATCCGATAATTTTGTTTACCGCTTGGCCTCTCTTGAACAATAACAGAGTGGGAATACTTGAAATGCTGAACTGTCCTGCTACCAATGGATTTTCATCAACGTTTATTTTACCCACAACCAATTTTCCCAAGTAGTCTTTACCTATTTCGTCGATGATTGGTGACATCATCCTGCAAGGTCCGCACCACGGTGCCCAAAAGTCTACCAATGTCAATGGAAATTTGCCGATAGTCTGAGAAAACGTAGAGTCATCCAGAACGAGTGGCTCCTTAATATTTTCTAATTGTTCTTTTTCATTAATCAGTTCTTGTAACTTTTTCATTTTTTTCTCATTTAATTTCTTTAGTTCTTCGTCTTCCAATTTATGTAATGACACTAACAGCGCTTGAATTGGTTTATTATGTTTTTTGATCTTACAGTCTACTCAGCGATAGATAATTATCTAAGAGAACTCAAAACATTTTCGATCTTGCTCGATATAGCGAAAAATGATGAAGATAATTCGAACTCTGAGATTGCAGATAGCGAATCATTAAAAAAACAGATAAATAGTGATGGGCTCGAAGATGAGGAGAACTCTGAGATTGCAGATAGCGAGGTACTGAAAAGAGAAATAGTGTTCTTGAAAAGTGAGCTTGAAAAAGAAAAAGAAGTTTCCGAAAAAAACCTGTCTAAACTAAGATACCTTATGGCAGATTTCGATAATTATAGGAAACAAATAGGGAGGCAGATGGAGTCAAAAATTGAAGAGAATAAGGGCCAACTTTTTCTTAAACTACTCAAAGTTTATGACGATTGTCTATTGGCACTTGAAACCATTAAAAATGGCCAATATGATTCCACATTGATAGGTGGAATCGGTGGTATTATGACAAACTTTGAGAGCTTGATGAAAGAAGAAGGCTTGGTCGAAATTGAAACTTTAGGCACACCCTTTGATCCTAATGTACATGACGCGATAGGTTTTGTAACAAACGAATTGGCTCCAGACAACACAATAATGGAGGTGGTAAGGAAAGGGTATCTATTAAACAATAAAGTTTTAAGACCTTCTTCAGTCATTTTATCTAAAAGAACAGTTACAAATAAAGATATTAATGAAAAAGATAAGGAGTAGTGAAAAGAAATTATGGGTAAAATAATTGGAATAGATCTTGGAACAAGTAATTCTGCAGCTTCGGTTATGATTGGAGGAAAACCCACAATAATACAAGCTGCTGAGGGAACTTCAGTAGGTGGAAAAGCATTCCCCTCATATGTAGCATTTACTAAAGATGGTCAATTACTGGTGGGCGAACCTGCAAGAAGGCAGATGGTTACAAACCCTGAAGGTACCGTAATTGCAGCCAAACGCAAGATGGGAACTGATTTTAAATTTAAAGTATATGGTAAGGAGTACACTCCCCAACAGATATCCTCCTTTATTTTGCAAAAGATAAAAAGAGATTCTGAAGCCTATGTAGGGGAAACTGTTGACAAAGCTGTAATAACAGTCCCGGCGTATTTTAATGACAATCAACGACAGGCAACTAAAGACGCAGGAGAAATTGCAGGCCTGGAAGTAGTAAGAATTATCAATGAACCTACCGCTGCCTCACTTGCATACGGTCTGGATAAAGTAAACAAAGACTTGAAGATAATGGTATTCGATCTCGGTGGTGGAACCCTAGATGTTACCATAATGGAAATGGGAGGAGGTGTATTTCAAGTAAAGAGCACGTCTGGGGATACCCAATTGGGTGGAACAGACATGGATAATCTTGTTGTTGAATACATTATCCACGAATTTCAAAATCAAAATTCTACAGATGTTCATAATGACAAAGCAGCAATGATGAGAATAAAAGAGGCTGCAGAAAAAGCAAAAATTGAACTCTCTAATGTTATGACAACGGAAGTAAATCTGCCATTCTTATCATATGATCAATCTACGGGTCCCAAAAATTTGGTTATGACACTTTCTAGGTCAAAGTTGGAGGAATTGCTGAGACCAATAATTGAAAAATGTAAGGGACCCATGCTTCAAGCAATTGAGGACGCAAAGATTAAACCTACAGACATCGACAAGATTATTTTGATTGGTGGACCGACAAGAATGCCAATAGTAAGACAATTCATTTCAAATGTAATGGGTAAGGAACCTGAAAGAGGAATTGATCCAATGGAAGCAGTAGCGATGGGAGCTGCCATTCAAGGAGCAATCATAGCAGGGGATGTAACTACAGATATTCTGCTTGTAGACGTGACACCGCTAACTTTAGGAGTTGAAGTACTCGGAGGACTAAAAGAGCCACTTATCGAAAGAAACACTACGATCCCTACGAAGAAAAGCAAAGTCTTTACTACTGCTGCGGACTACCAAAATGCAGTAACTGTACATGTTGTTCAAGGGGAAAGGTCAATGGCATCCGATTGTGTTTCTCTAGGCATGTTTAATCTATCAGGAATACCGCCGGCACCCAGAGGAATTCCCCAAGTAGAAGTTACCTTTGACATCGACGCAAATGGGATTCTTAACGTTACCGCAAAGGACCTAGCCACTTCAAAGGAATCAAAAATAACAATTTCTGCAAATACGAAGTTATCTAAGGATGATATTGAAAGACTCAAGAAAGAATCAGAGCAATTTGCAGAACAAGATAAACAAAAGAAGGAACAAGCAGAAGTGAAAAACGAAGCAGATAATCTAATTTATACTGCAGAAAAATTAGCTCAGCAAGACCTAAAAGATAAAATTAAACCTGAACAAGTTGAAAAAGTTAATAACGCAGTCAAGGATTTGAGAGAAGCTGTCTCATCAAACAATATTGAAGAAATTAAGAAGAAAACAGAAGGTCTAAAAAATATTTTAGGTGAAATAAGTACCGAAGCATATAGAGCCGCTGGTGCAGCTGCATCTCAACAGGCGACCTCTCAAAATTCAGATAGTGCCAATCCGACTTCAGATAGTGCTAACCAATCTAATACCCAGCAATAACAAGATGCTATAAAGGCCAACTTGACATGTATCCATTATTTTTAATCAATGGTTTCTTACCATGAGTACAAAGCGTGACTATTACGAGGTCTTGAATGTTGATCGGAATGCTACTAAAGAAGAAATCAAAAGCAAGTATAGGAAATTAGCTCTCCAATATCATCCTGACAGGAATAAGAGCTCAGATGCCGAAGAAAAGTTTAAAGAAATTTCAGAAGCTTATGCCGTTTTGTCCGATGACGACAAGAGAAGAAAATATGATAAATATGGTCATGTAGGATCGGAGGAAGTTTTCAGAGGATCAGAATCTAATTTTGATGAAATCTTCAGAGATATCGGATTTGGTGGGATCAAAGATATTTTTGAGCAATTGTTCGGAGGAGGATTTTCAGCCAGAAATAGAGGTGATCCATTTGGATTTGGTTTTAACTTTGGAAGAAGCAATAGAGGTGAGGATACAGTTATTGATTTATCCCTCACACTGGAAGATGTAGTAACCGGAAAGAAGGAAACGATTGAAGTCCCATCATTGGAAAAGTGTTCAGAGTGCAATGGAAGTGGTTGTTATCCTGGTACGAAACGTAAAAAATGTATGGCGTGCAATGGACTTGGTCAAACAAAAAGGGTCTTTAATGAAAATAGGTTTTCAACTTTTGTTACCGTGGAAACTTGCAGAACATGTAGAGGTATGGGAGAAATAATTGAAAAACCATGTAAAAATTGTAAAGCATCAGGCAATGTTCCAGCTAGAAAAAAAATTCAGGTAGAGATTCCTCCGGGTGTTGAAGATGGTATGACACTACAACTAAGCGGTAGAGGTATTTCTTACGAAAACGGAGCTCCAGGAGACCTCTTCATTCGAATCCATATCAAACCACATCAAACTTTTGAAAGACTTGAAGACGGCCATTTACTCTATACTTTGAAACTGAAATACACAGAATTGGTATTGGGCACAGAAATTATAATACCTACGCTACATGGAGGCGAAAAGTTGAAAATCCCTGCAGGCTCCCAAGTAGATTCAATTTTTAATCTAAGAGGAAAAGGAATACCTGTACATGGTCGACGATCTAGAGGAGACCAAATTGTAAAAATTAAACTTGATATACCCACTAAACTTAGTGAAAGGCAAAAGTGGCTAATCAAAGAACTGGATGATACAAAGAATACTTGACTTGAGTTATTTGTAATATTTATATCTAATAAATCAAGATAATAGTTATGTCTAGTCCGTTTGATGAGTGGTTTGGGCGAAGAAGATCCAATTCTTGGTTTCCAGATGTGGATTCCATGATGAAGGAAATGGAAAAGTTAATGCAAGAAGCTGTCAAGAACATGGATCAAAATGTTCCAAAGAATCTGATAAGGGAACGGAAGCTTGATGACGGATCTGTTGTGCGTGAAATGGGTCCAATTGTTTATGGGTACTCATTTAAGATTGGCGAAGACGGTAAACCGATCGTGAGAAAATTTGGAAACCTAAACACTTTCCCAAGTTCTCTAACTGGCAGATTTTCGGTCAGTGACCAAAGGGAGCCTGTTGTGGACATCATAAAGGATGTTGACAAATTGAAAATTATTGCCGAACTTCCAGGGGTAACTAAAGGCGATTTGAGGATAACTGCTAATGAAACTTCATTGACAATAGAGTCTCTTTCAGGAGAACGTAGATACAACAAGAAAATAGAACTTCCGAATGAAATCGAACCATCTTCAGGAAAGTCATCTTATAAAAATGGAATATTAGAGGTAACATTCAAGTTAAAAGATTCAAAAGACCAAGGAGTTTCTATTAACGTGGAGTAAATGAAAGAGGATTTATATTCAATGTCATCACACCGTCTTGTCGTATTAACTTTTTAAAACCAGTTATATATCTACAGAATATTATGAGCGCAGTACAGGCTGTTGAAGTTACAAAAAGATATAAAGGATCAAAATCGATTGCCATAGAAAACATTTCCTTAAATATAGAACCGGGAAGAATCTTCACCCTTCTTGGAAGAAATGGTGCAGGAAAGACTACATTCGTCAGAATTTGTGCAACACAGCTATTACCAACTTCTGGAACTGTGAAGATATTTGAAAACGACCTTGTTAGAGATACGGAAAAAATAAGAAATCAAATTTCTATTGTACCGCAGGAGGGAAGACCATTACGCGCTCTCACCCCATGGGATCATGTTTATTTTTGGCTAAGGATTAGAGGAGTGAATAAACATGAAGCTTCACTAAGAACCAAAAAGATCCTTCAAGATTTTGAATTATACGATGTGAGAAGTAAACTTGCGATGTATTTGTCGGGAGGAATGAAGCAAAAAATATTAGTGGCAATGGCTATGGCGGTTGATTCGAAATTGCTTTTTCTAGATGAGCCGACTATCGGACTTGATCCCGTGTCCAGACGTCAAATCTGGAAAGCTATCAAGGAAAAAAAGGAAAATGGAACAACAATCCTTCTTACAACCCATTATATGGACGAAGCAGAAGTTTTGTCAGATGATATAGTCATTATAGACAAAGGGACCGTTATTTCAAAAGGAACACTCTCAGACATCAGGAAGAATATTAAAGAAAACATCAAAATTGAAATTCCAAAATCGGCAATAGACAGTGATATTTTAAAATCATACGGAACTGTAATTGAGACCGGGACCGATATATTAAAACTATTTACTTTTGAATCGAATATACAGGAGCTGTCCGCAATTGCAATAAAGAAAAATTTCTTTTTCAGGGTATCCCCTATTACCCTGGATGATGTGTTTGTTGCTCTGGTTGGAACCGAGGGGAATAGTGCCTATCAGGATTAGGATTAGTTCGCGGGGTTGAGGTTAGGGAAAATTTTAGTTACCGAGTTCTTGAGATAAGTGTAATATTCTGTTGGAGTTAGCGTTGCATTTTGATCTGTTGGAGCCTGCGTTGCATTATGCAATATTAAATTGAAGCTGGCAATAGGAGCATCTTGGTAATCCCATTTCCAGAAGGATGAAGCAGTGATATTTGAATCCTTGAAAGTTTCCAGCATAGTATCTGTCGTTTGCTGGTCAAGTCCGCTCTTTGCAGGATCAAGCTGAAATACTCCATTAACTTGTGTTCGTACAACGTTGTTCCATTCACCAATATAGAGTGGATCACCTGTTAGTTCGCGAGTTTTTAAGAACATGTCCCATCGTTCTTTTTGATATTTATCTCTGTCTGGAATTCCATATACACTTATCTTAAACCATACATTATCTTTATTTGAAGGAGCCATTTTTGCAAGATTTTCTGGCGTTAATTCAATCGGTCCGCCAAGATCTACAGGAACATTCATACTATAAACTATAGTCTTGTTAGTTAAGGTTCGTAGTTCATCAGTGATGAATGAATTAAAGTTCCCAATTTTTTCCCATTGATCTGAGCTTTCTACATGGGGCTCGCTCAAGATTTCATATCCGAAAGTGCTAGGATGCCCATCCACCTTTGTAACAACCTTTTTCCAAAAGTCAGCAAGCAAAGTCCATGCGTCCTTTCCTTGGCCATCCTTTACTGAACCATCCCAAAAGTTACTCCACCACAGCTTTGCAACAGGTTCTCCTTCTTTACCCCCGCTATTCATCGGATACAGTTGTGAATTATTCTCAAAAAGTGCTGATGGAAAACCTGTTCCTCTCTTTTCAAGCCACGAGGACGTATGCCACTGATGATTATCATAAATAACCTTAATGCCATATTTATCTGCAATATTTGCAACCTGTTCTATTTCATTCATGAATGCTTGTGGGTTTTTTTCATATGCTTCCCAATAAAACAAGAACCTAGCATGATTCAGTCCTGCGGCTTTTAACAACTTAAAGCTTTCATCGAAATAAGTAGCAGGAGGTAGTGCGGTATCGGGCCTGTTTTGTTTTTGATCTACGTATGCCCCCTTCATCGCTACACCAACTAAAGTATCGTCGGCTGCAGATGGCTGGGCAGAAGCGGCGATAATTCCATTTGTCATGAACAAAGACATTACAAGACTTAAACCAAACAAGACAGGCGTGTTTTGCCTAAAACTACTCATGGTAAATATATCGAAATTTAGTTTATATATATATTATGAATTAGGCGTCCATTATCTGATTTTGAGTTCAAAATAGGCATTGTAATACTAGTTCCAAAATTATTATTTAGGGATATAATTATATCTCTATAAATAAACATCACTAATCGTCGGTGGAGATAAGTTATAGAATGAGATTTACGATAGGTGATAACTAGTGAAGCGAATTGTTCTAGCCGCAGGATTAATATCCATATTAATTGGAGTAACGATAATTTCTATTTCTTCCATTCGTGTTCCTGACCCTCTTCATACTTCAAGTTCAGTGTATAACGGAAAAATAAATAATGATACCAGAGCTGTCATGGTGCTGAAAGACATCCAAAAAGGAAAAAACATCTCATTATCTGTTACCCCACAAAATACTGTAAATGTATTTAACATTAAAATCATAAATTCAAAAGGAACTGTGTTATTTGATTTGAATTCATCACAACCATTGTTTACCACAATTACCCCACCCATAAGCGGAAATTATTCAGCGGTTTTAACTAATCTCAAGAATGAGGATATTTATACCCAGAGTATTTTTGCTAGCTCATTTCTCTTTGATAGTAATAAAAATCCAAAAATAGAAATTAACACAATTTTGATAGGAGTAATTATTTTGCTAATAGGAATTGTGATATGCATTATTTGGATACTTTTGGAATTCTTTGAAAGACTAAAGGAAAGGACGAGGTACAAACAGTTGTCTTGAGATATTTTTCATTCAAGTTCAACAACAATCTAATTTAATCATAATTGTAAAATTCAAACACCGATACAATGGCAGGATAGTAGATCAAACGATTCTTTCAAAAGGACTTAATATTATCGTTGCTTCTAAGTATGTGCTCACATGTAAATTGTTTGAAATAGGTTTAAATGTCCTATCCCTTTGATTTTTGGAGGTACTCGGTCAATTTTGCTATAAGTTTTTTATTAACTTTCTCACCGTCAATCTTTCCTCTTAATACTTCCATGCACCTGCCCATCAAAAGGCCCACTGAATCTAAACCTTTTTGAGAAATTACAGTTGCATTTTCATGTATTATTTTACTTATAGTTTCGTCTACATATTCTTCGCTAATGCTTTCAGTCCCAAATGAACTTATTATTTCATCAACATCCATAGACTCATTTTTTAGAAGCTTCTCGATTACCAATGGAATAGATTCTTTAGTTATTCGTGAATTATCAAGTTCTGTAAATAGACAAAACAGCACATCTTCAGAAAGAATAGAACTGTCATAACCCTCCCTTTCCATGCTCACTAGGTCCTCCGTAAGCTTAGATATTACAAAAGAGGGGCTAATTGACGTGTGTGAAACTATCTTTTCGAAAAGTGGAAAATATTTAGAATCAAAAATATTTTCTGCTAATGTCTTATTAATATTATATTTCTTGCAGATTTGATCAATGATTTCGTTCCACGGCTGAGGTGTATCTTGAGATAATTGTTTTAGCTTCCTTTTGTCTATTGAGATGTATGGAATATCGGTTTCCGGGTACATTCTTGATGCTCCAGGTTTAGGTCTACTAAATACCGTAACTCCATCCAATCTTGCTGAACGTGTTTCAGGAACAACTCCACTAAAAGCTTTTTTGATTCTAGTAAATAATTCAAATAATACTGTGTTCACTAATTTTGTCGGTCCACCTATTAATACAAAAGCGTCATTCTTATCCATTCTTAGAACGGCGGATATAGACTCAACGTCTTCCGGCGTAATTCCATAGTTCGGTAATTCATCCGAATGAAATATTCCACCAATTCCGTAAACTTTTACCAGATCACCTAATTCTTTCCCCAATCTAATTGCGGGATAGGGTTCAAAAGACAATAGCCCTTTAAATCCCCGCAGAACAAATGCCGTAAATCTAGTATCACCAGTGAGAATCTTCTTTACTACTTTAGAGGATGATTTACTTAATAGCTGAGTTACGTCTGTAACATGGTCTATGAAACTTGATTCGTCAATTTTACGTTTTTTTAGTTCATTTGCAATTTGATTTAATGCGTCTTGTCTCTTTCTTTCATATTCAATTACTAGAGGCAGCTGTGACAATTGCTGAACACCTTTCACTTCTACTACAGGTCCATCCTCTGTTGAAATGTTAACATCCTGTCTTATACTTCCTAACCCACGAGTAACTTTTTTAGTAGATCTTAGTAATCGTCCTATTGTTTGAGCAACGTTTGTAACAAAAATTGGAGAGTCAGAAATAGGTTCAAGGGCAATTTCAATAAGTGGTATTCCTAATCTATCCAAAGAATAACCCTTGTTCTCATCTTCTCTTTTGTCTTCATTAATTATTCTCGCAGCATCCTCTTCTAAGCATACACTTTGGATTCCTACCCTTACACCCTCAACCTCCAAAAATCCGTTTCTGCCAACAAGTATTGTTCTTTGAAATCCAGTTGTATTCGAACCGTCTATTACTATCTTTCTCATTACGTGTAATTCATCTTCAATGGTGCAATTGAGCGCCAGAGATATTGTCAGTACGAATTCGAGTGCTTCATTGTTTACCATCTTAGGAGGTTCTTCATCAGATTCAATGAGGCAGTTTGCATTTTTAGAGGATTGATATTTTACCGTCTTAATTTTTTTTGATTCGAATAAAGCAGCTTGGTCGTAAGATCCCATCTCGCTTTGAGTCGGACGCAGGTTCCTTTTGAAGGTAAAATCATATTCATTAGAATCATTTATTTTGCAATCACAAAACAATTTATTTTTTGAACCCAATTGTTGATGGATTTCAAGTCCAACATTTAGCTTATCATGAGCAATAGCTTTGCTTTTAACCAATATAGGGATAATAATTATAGCCTTCTTATTATTATTTACAATTTCGAGAAATCTTTAATTTCCTGACCCCAACAATATTTATCACCGAAAATGCTAGTCAATATTTTCTGGATGTTAAATGCTATTTTACCAAAGGGTACGGTAAAAGATGAAAGTACTTTTTTCATACTGGTTTCCATTTTGCTTGGATTAATTGCAACGGCATACATAATGAGATGGAGAAGAAATAAAGAAACTCAATAAATTTTGACTATTCTGAAAAGTTTTGGTCTTAATTTTTTTTTTAAAAATCATATCCAAATCATCCGAATATCTTAAATTGTAAATCTAGAAAATTTAATTGATTTAACTATACTTGTAATTTCACTTTTTAATGAGTCGATATTTATGTCGTGATATCTCCCATGGGAGTTATTCAATTTAGCAAGGGCCCTATTCATAATAGAAATGCAAATTCCTTGTTCACCTTTTTGGTAATGTACTAATGCAGCTGCAACTAGTATGAGCCCATTTAATAAATCTCTTTCATCACCATAGGTGTGTTTCCATACAGCTTCAAGAACTTCATGTGTTTTCCAATATTTTTCATTGTTGAAAAGTACACGAGCCATTTTTATTGATTCATCTTTATCAAGTTCCTTCTCGGCAATTCTGTCGAGTTCTATTAATGGACCTATATTGGAGAGTTTTGACCTCATAACATCTAATGTCGATTCGGAAGATACACTGATATCAAGCTCAAGAAAATTGCTTGCCACCCTTACATCTCTAATTATGATATTTAAGTCACGTAAAACATTTCTAGACGTAGTAAGGATATGAGTTGCGTCTTGAGGTGAGTATTTCTCGTTTTTGAGATAAATCATATACCTTAGCAATTCCTTTGCCAAATCTCTTCTATATGGTTATGTGGCACATACCAAAATAAGTTATTGCATCATTCGCAATGCATTCTCGATTTGTTTAAACAGCCTGTAGAAATTTAAAATTGCGGTGAATTTGAAATTACATGTATTTTGTTTTGATAAGTAAGCAATTTCCTAATATTTGAGGAGCGTAAATATGTATGGAGTCTCTTTTTTTTCATCAAGTGTCCAAGAACTCGGTAGACTTACACTTGCCAATATTTTCAATTCAGAGTCAGCTATGAATTTACCCCATCCGTACATGGATTTATCTCTGGAATATTTCCTATACGTGTGACTTCCCATTAGAGTAATACCTACGTTATGTAATTTACCCCTATACATTTTAAGTTGATTTAATACGCCATATGCTATCATTTCTCCTAATTCAGGTAGAGCCGAAATAAAGATCATGGTATTTTCCAGATTGAATTGTGAGTAGTCTATTGAATTCGAATCACCGTGAATCACATTGTATTTTACGTTACTACAAGTAGAAATTTCATTTTGTAGCTCGCAAAGGTCTTTATCAATCTCCACTCCCGCTGAATCAAGACCGAGTATACTGGCACAATATAACAATCTTCCATCACCTGACCCCATATCTAAAATGCTTTGGAATCCAAGATTTTTTACTACAAGACACATAACAAGAGCAGATAATCCCCATGTCGGAAGAAATGGTTGATAATTAGTGTCATATTTTTTGGAACTTAGCCAAAATTGATTAACATCTCCTTCATAAGACGTACAAGGAATATCAGATAGTGTGACAGCCTGTTCCTTGTAATAAATACTGTTATGTTTGAAAAATGTGTGTAGTTTTTCTAAATGCGATTTGTCTATCATATTTTGTTTGTTAGGTACAGGAACAAACTCTCTGATAGGATTGTATGAATGAAATTCCTCAAGATATTCATTTTTAAGGTTTACTAAATTCTTTACCAAGCAGTTAAGATCCAACTATTCTCACAATGTTATGTATTAATTGAAATTAGATGTACCATATTAGTATAATTGATATAATTACTGTAGGGATACAAATACAGATACTTCATAACCATACTAAAGCTTCATTATCCAGTTCGTTATAAATTGAATTAAAATGATCTACTTATTGTTACTAGATTAATGTACATATTTTGATGTGTATAAGGACACAAAGTGGTGTTGTATGCACGTTAGTCAAATGGTCATTTCATTAATTTCATAAGTATGCTTGGAACTTCGGCAGGTCTTTTTGCTACCGGGATATTAACTCTGGAGAAACTGGAAATTTTTGATTCTGCTGAACCATAATTTCCATAGACAATCGCACCTGCATGGCCCATTCTTTTTTCCTTCGGTGCAGATCGACCGGCGACATAAGCTACAACAGGTTTAGTGAAACCGGTCTTTTCTATATACTGCACGAGGGATTCTTCAGCATCGCCTCCAATCTCACCTACTACTACCACTGATTCAATGTCGTCTCTATCACTTATTAGATCAAACGCTTCAATCAGATTTGTCCCGTTTATTGGATCTCCGCCTATTCCCAGAGCTATCTTTTGACCTATCCCTGCCTTTGACAAATAAAATGAAACTTCATACATGAGAGTTCCACTTCGAGAAAAGACTGCGGTATTCCCCTTTTTGAATGGTTGAGAAGGCATTATTCCGATTTTATTCACGGAAGGGACAATTACTCCAGGTGTATTTGGACCAATTATTCTTGCACCGTTGGTCTGTGCATACTCCAAGGATTCCATTGCGTCACGTACCGGAACATGTTCAGGAATTGCTACAAGTAATTTAATCCCATTATTCACTGCGTCTTTCACTGCAGAAAGAAAAAATTGAGCAGGAACAAATATTGCGGATATTTTTGCTTTATAGGTCTTGCTAGCATCTTTTACAGAATCGAAAACAGGTATCCCTTCAAAAGATTGACCGCCTTTATTGGGAGTTACACCTGCTACAATGTTTGTGCCATATTCTCTCATCAATCTGGTGTGAACGGAGCCGAAATTTCCTGTTATTCCCTGAATTATTACGGGCTTATTACCATAATCAGGATCCTCTGGTTTACCTACTAGAATATCAAAAATGTCAAATTTATTGTCCATTCTATTTGCTCATCCTCATAAATTGCACTAACGATGAAATCGCTTCTTCTACTGTATCATATAATTTTGCATTACTGTTAGAAAGCATTTTTTTAGATTTCTCCGATTCTGCACCTGAAATTCTGGCATATATGGGGACACTTATCATACCGTCCTCGTACGCGTTAAGTATAGCTTGGGCCACCAAGTCGGTCCTAACAATGCCACCGAACAAATTTACCAAGATTGCCTTTACTTTAGATAATTTGCTTATCACTTCTAAGGCCTTGTAAATTGTTTCTGTAGTGGCTCGTCCACCAAAATCTAAAAATGCACCGGGTTTTCCACCTGCGTCATTAACGATATCCAATGTTGACATGACAAGACCTGCTCCATTACCTATTATTGCTATGTCTCCATCTAATTCGACGAAAGAAAAACCACTCTTTTCCGCCTGCTCTTGCAACTCAGAAATTTGTATATACTTTTTTAGCTCAGGATGTCTGAATATTGAATTATCATCTATGATAACCTTCGAATCCAATGCCAGACAAGTACCGTCTTTTAGTATAGCTAAAGGATTTATTTCAGCCAACTCTGCTTCTTTTTCTCTTACAAGTTTGGCAAGCTTTATGACTATATTGGAGAATGACTCGATAGTTACACCACTTAAACCTAGTTTTTTTGCAATGGTTACTGCATTTGATTGCGTTAATCCGGAAATAGAAATGTCCTGGATTACCTTATTCTCCACGGCTTCAATGTCCATGCCTCCCTCAGAAGAGCAGATCAACGAGTATATCCTTTTTCCACGATTTAGGAACAATGAGAGATAAAGTTCCTTATCTATATCCACAGCCTGTTCAATTAGTATTACCTTTGGGAGTTCTCCCTTTACTTCTTTATTCAATAACTCCGTAAACTTTGGTACTAGCTCTTCTTTATTTGGGCATTTCAAAATTGCGCCAGCCTTTCCTCTTCCACCAGCTGTTAATTGCGATTTAAGTACAACAGGATATTCAAGTTTGTCTTTAATTTGATTCAATTCAGATTGGTTCCTTGCTAAATATGATTTTGGAACTGCAATATCATACTCTGTAAATAATTCTTTACCCTGGTATTCTAATAACTTCATTCAGCAAGAATTTGAAGCCTATGTGGTGACTTATAATCCTATTTAAGTGAGGGAATTTGAAAATTTATATATCTACAACTAAATCCGTATCTTATGGCTGAAAAAATGACTGCAGTATGGCTTATAATATTGACGATAATTGCATGTGCTGCAATACCTGCTGTCATGATATGGTTGACAACAACTCCCACAGCGTCTAAGCCCCATCTTCTATTAGGAATCACTGAATTTCTACCTTCAGGAATTAGTCTCTTAAACTAGAGACCATTTACATTAGTATAATCCTTCCACTATCCTGATTCTTTATTGATACTGAGTAGTACATATCGAGTATCAGTCTTGCGAGATGTTAGAAAATACGAACGAGTAATAGATAAAGGTGAGGGATGAAAACATAGTAATCATGACAATTGCCTTAAAGGTGCATCCATCTTTTTTCAAGGAATTTGCAACAAAGACATGGGTTTCTCCTGCGGACGTTATTAAAGAGTTGATCGAAAACGCCTTTGATGAAGACGCTACTCGAGTTCTCATAACCATTCTCAATGATAATTCTATTTCAATAGAGGATAATGCTGGAATGGATGAAAGCGAAATTCAAAAGTTTTTGTTGCTTGGTTCACCGCATAAGAAACTTGATTCTATATCGCCGAAGTTTAAAAGAATTAGAACAGGTAGATATGGAACGGGTAGACTTTCATTTCTCACATCATTTGAAAAAATGAAAATCAGAACTCGAAAAGGTAACTATCATAAATCATTTTTGATAGATACAAGTTCTCTTGATGCATTATTTACCGGTAAATCTAATCTGCGCGAGATAAGAGAAACACGCTTATCTAGAGATGGAACTGAGATAATGGTAAGCGATGCAAAATCATTCGTGGATGAATTAAGGTTGATAAAGGAAATTAGAAAATTAGCAGTACTTAGGCATCCACTTTTTGAAGTATACATTAAAAAGTCAGGGAAATTCAAAGAATGGAACTTTACAAATTCTGAGCTGATAAGGGTACCTGATATCCAGGGTCATAAGATACCGTTAAATCTTGACAAAGGAAACATTGTTGGTGAAATTACAGTAGCTCGTAGACCTTTAACCGAAGATGAGCGAGGAATTGCTGTAATGGTAGGTGGTCATATTGTTATGAGAACATTGTTCGGTTATGATACCAAGATACCCAGGGTAACAGGATTCATAAGATGTGATTCACTAACGTCCAGATTTGCGGATAAATCTGCCATAATAGAAGATAAAGAATTTGAAAGGTTTTCAAGCGAGATGAAAAAATTCATAATTGATACGGTCATACCCAGTTTAACTCTTTATGAAGACGTTCTTGTAACTAGAGAAGAATCTAAAATTTATAAGCAAATTGATAAGGTCTTGGGCCAGGCGGTAATTGAGACTCTCGAACCCTTTGAGGAGATAGAAGGATACGAGATAGTGGAAACCAAAAAAGTAGTATCAAGACCCAGCAAAAAAACATCAGCGATACCAGCGGAGGATAATTTGTTTGATAAATCGGTTGAAGAGGAGTATAAGGACTTGACAAAGAAGGAAATCAAAAGCTCTAGGGACACGCTGGGTGAAGAAGGAGGAATTCAGCAGACTGCAGGAATTGAGGACAACACCTTGCCCAATTATCTTTACAGTAATCAAAACATGGATAGTAATAATTATGAAAACGTAACAGTAACAACGCAGATAAAAAAACCGCTGATAAAGAAAACATTTGCATTGAAAAAAATTGGATACAAGATTATCCCTTATGAAGATGAAACAGATTCAAGATATAGCTTCATAAACGAAAATGTCGTATTCGTAAATAAGGCAAATCCAACATACAAGGCTGAATCATCCCGAGGGGATGAATTCCTTTTAAGACATATTATGAATATAGTGGCACAGGCTGTAGCTGAGTCAAGGCATCCTGAGGGCAAGGAGGCACTTGAGCTACAAAACAGGCTAGTTTCTGAGGCAATAAGGATTCATGATACATTCGTATCTAAAACGCCTTGATTGCCCGCTGAGTCTTTAGGTGAATCGACGAAACGACTAAATCTAACTATATTCACTACTAACCAATCATATGGCCTTTCAATTTATGCCAGGCGCGACTGCGATAGGATTAACTTGCCAGGATGGTATTGTCCTTGCAGCTGAGAAGCGTATATCTTATGGAAATTTTGTAGTAAACAAGAATACCAAGAAAATATTCTCTATAACGGATCAGGTTGCCAGTGCGTGTGCTGGAATGGTCGCCGATATGCAAGTTCTGACAAGACAAGTAGGTGCACTTGCGAAAATTAGAAAATTAGAAACAAGGAGAGAGATGGCTACCAATTCTGTAGCCAAATTAATGTCAGTCATTATGTTCGAAAGACGATATTTTCCTTTACTCACCCAGGTAATTGTTGGAGGCGTACACGATGTGCCTGAAATCTATACACTAGATCCATTAGGTTCACTTCTTCCTGATAATTACGCAGCCGTCGGTACGGGTGCAGAATTAGCACTAGGATTAATTGATTCTGAGTACAAGAAAAACATGTCAGAAGACGCATCAAAGAAACTTGCTATAAAGGCAATAAAATCGTCAATACAAAGAGATTCAGCAAGTGGAGACGGTATCGATATCTTGACGATAACCAAAAAAGGGATTGAAGAAGAATCTCTCAATCTATGATTTGAAAATCAATTCAGAATTATTTATTTCAAAATTATCAAACCCGGATAGTTTTTTTCATTTCCCAGTATATATCTCCAACATGATGTATATTGTTCAAGATAACCCCCTTCTCCATATTTCTTGCACTGACATCATCAACTAATGACATACATACAGCAAGTTCCTTTTTGTGAGTCTGGTCTTTTACTAGCACAATTTCAGATTCTTTAAAGCGTGTAAAGTCAGTTATACCAGGCCTCATAATATTGGCTCCATTGCATACAAATTTCACTGCGTTCATATCAACTTGTACTGATGAAAAATAATTCAATAAATCGTGTTGACTTAAATGGGGAATAATAATGTCCGGTGCTAATTGTATAGCAATGAAATTATTTCCAACCAGCAGTCGTTTATTTTCATCGACTACGTAGGCCTGTAGATTCTTAACGGGTATATTAGAATTTGCTGGCCATGTCCTGCCAATACAATCATTGATATCATGTATTTCTCTCTTTGATAAAGAATGCACCTTCAATTATTTTGTTCTTGTTTTTCAGATATTTATCGATATCCATACGCCATTTCCTGAAAATACACTAAAAAGCTAACTCAAATGTAAAAGGTTTGGAATTTCAGATTTTTTTATGGTAAAAAGAATTTGATATTTTTTTCACTCGATCCACCCCATTGATCTTTTCGATTATTTTAAGAGTCTGCTCCGAAACAAGCTGAGTCCATTTAATATTTTTTAACATTCTCCGTCTAATCTCAGTTCCAGAAAAATGTAGGCGATTAACGAGTTTTGGTTCTATTACCATAATATTTCTTTGGATAAAAAGATACCCAGTAAATGCGTTATTTGTAAAAACAGCGTCGTATTGGGGAACTAACATGTCAACTGTGTGAGTCCAAGTTGAGTGGATATTTGTATCCGGAATAGGAATTATCAGGGTTTTTTTGCAATCAATTTTCGGGTCAGCATTTAGCGAATCTTTTATCATAGATAATCTTTCTCCAGCGGTAAATGGGTTGTCTGGTTCGTAGCTTGCCTGAGAACTACCAATTACAATTATAAGTTCATCAACCTTTGTGAATGCAAATCTAATCGCTGCAATATGACCCAAATGAAATGGTTGAAACCGACCAATGAATAACGCTCTTGACAAATTGGTACAAAATATAAGACGAATAATTTAAATTTTGAAAAGTAACTCAATATTTATATTATGTTTGAAAAACAAGAGATTTGTGGTTTTTTTACAAATACATGACTTATCTGCGAATATTAATGGTAAAGAAATTCTTAATGAACTTTGTTTTGAATTAGATAGAGGTCAAGTGCACGCCATAATGGGTCCAAACGGTTCTGGCAAAAGCACTCTTGCAAATGTAATCATGGGACACCCAAAGTATACCGTTACATCCGGAAGTATTTTGGTTGATGGCGAAAACATACTTCACATGAGTACAGAAGAAAGAGCAAAGAGAGGTCTTTTCTTGGGATTTCAATATCCTACTGAAATTCCAGGAGTTGGCTATAGTCATTTTTTGAGGAACGCATACAATATACTAAACAAAAGTCTGAGTGGAAAGCAAAAAGATAGAGAAGTATTCCTAACTGTAAAGGAATTCCACGAGTATCTCAAAAAGAACCTAGATAGCGTGGGACTTCAGAGCACATTTTTAAGTAGATATCTGAACGAAGGTTTTTCTGGAGGGGAGAAAAAAAGATCCGAGGTTATGCAAATGCTGGTCCTCAAGCCATTAATCGCCATTCTCGATGAACCCGACTCTGGTTTAGATATTGACGCAATCCAAGCAGTCGCTGAGGCCATAAACATTTTGATATCAACTGGGGCAGGAGTGCTAATCATCACTCATTATGCTAGAATTCTAAGATATCTGTCAAAACTCGATAAAGTACACGTCATGTCAAAAGGGCAGATCATCAAATCCGGAGGAAAAGAGCTTTCCGAGGAATTAGAAGTAAAGGGATATGGCTGGATAGGATTAGCTGACGATACTAGCACTAGCACAACCCAATAGCACTGAATTATAGATTAGTCTCGTTCGTTGTCTGAGATTTTATTTTCTGGACGTACGATCTAGAAAATACTGGGGCCATTATTGTAGTGATCCAGCCAATTGTTACCGTAATAGAGAATAGAGTAGAATCAATAATACCTGAAGAAAATCCAATGGCTGCTATGACCAGTTCCACCATTCCTCTACCATTCATGATAAAGGCAATTGCAAGACTTTCGTCCTTTGTGAATTTAATTAATCTAGAACCGATGTATCCTCCAGCTACCTTGGACAGAACGGCAGCGATTCCTAGAATTATGAATAACGGAAGGTTGTTTACGATTGAATCCATATTGATATTTATTCCAATTGTGGCAAAAAATATGGGAGCAAAAAAACCAAAGGTGATAGCCGAAATTATTCCGTAAACTCTCTCGAAATTTTCCTTTCTGATAATTTCCTTGTATACTATCAAGCCTGAAAAAAAGGTACCTATGATAAAATGTAACCCAATAACTTCTTGTGCGATAACAGATACCAAAATGGTAGATATAAGTAATATTCCAAATGCTGCTTCTTGTGTTTGTAATTTATTAAAGAAATATGCTCCACGACGTTGCAGCCAAACGTTTGTCTTCCTAAATAAAATATCAACAAGAAATATACCGCCAATAAACAATGATATCTTTATTACTGAAATAGTTAGCTCCTCTGCAATATTCACAGGTGTTCCGCCTGCTTCATTCAGCTGTAGAACAAGTGACAGAACAACAAGTGAAAAAATATCGTTTATTACAGCCGCTGTAATTACAGTATTGCCCAGTTTGGTTTCCAATATTCCAAGTTGCATCAGGACAATTGTAGTCACAGGAACAGCAGTTATTGACAACAGCAATGCAACAAACAATGATTGAATCATGGGAAGGGCGAAGAAATAGGCTACTGCAAATCCACTTGCAAAAGGTATTGAAAACGCTATTACAGATAAAACTGCTGCATGTAGTCCAGCCTTTCTTATTTCCCTTGGATCCATCTGTAATCCTGCCAATAACATAAGAAAGAATACTGCCAAGTCTGAAAGTACACCTAGACTCTCATTTGGAGTGATTAATTTCAAAATATATGGGCCAATTATTATTCCAGCTGCCAGCTCCCCTACAAGAGGAGGCATTTTGAGCCTTTGGAAGAACTCACCTAGTAAGCGTGCAGCTACCAAGATTATAACTACACTGATGAACAGCAGCTCTGTGGCCATGATTTATCAAATTTATCTTAACTAGATTTATCCTTATCCATTTGGAACTGCCAACTTATTCATATTAGATGGTATGCGATACTTTTTCGGTTTTATTGTCATATTTGAATAAAGATGTCAGCTTAACATATCAATCAATTCATTCATCCAGTCATAGCAAGATATTGTCATAAAGTAATCACTAGAAATTAAGTCAAATTTTTACCATGTTTCTTTAAGTTGGTAACTACATTTTTAGATAGTACAATCCAAATCACCATTCGGAATATGCCCCTTCTATATTTGTAAGAAATAACAATTACTACTTTTGGTATCTACACAAATATATCGATCGACAAGTATTTCTTGATCAGTATTGGTCACCAGTAAGTACTTGCTAAAAAATATTGGCCATTTATGGCTCCCGCCATAAAGCCTTTACTTTAGCCAAAAACACAAAACCTATCAGGTATAATACTTGAACCAACAATCCAAGCTCAATTGACCACTCCTTTGGAGTAGAAATTCCCATTGTACTTTGAATTATCAGGGATGCATGTGTCGTTGGTACAAAGTAAGAAGCGTATTGAAGTTGAATGGGTAATCTTTCAATACTGTAAAAAACTGGTGGTATTATAGAAAGGATCACGTTAACAAACGAAATTATCTGTGACACGTTACGCATGTGTAGCATATGTGAGGATAGAAAAAATCCCATTGACGACATCGATCCCCATACGAGAAATATAGTTACTAGCAGTAGAGGAATGTAAATGGAAGAGGATAAGAAGAAGGTAGCTAATATTATCAATACCAATAATGCAGGTAATCCGAAAAGTATCTGAGAAATCGCCAAGCCAACCATGTAAGTAATTGGAGACACGGGTGAAGCAACAAAGACATCCTGAATCTTGTACTCGTTCTTGTAAAAAGAGATATCTTGGCCCAACGATAAGCCATATCCAACTAACGCCATTACCAGACTGCCGGTAATAGAGAGTGGTAAATACCTGCCTTCACTAATAATAAACAAAATAAACAATAAAGAGAACGGACTTATTGCAGAGAAAATCAATGATAATGGATTCCTTTTTAACCAAAGAATACCCGTCAAGTAGGCAATGAGAAAGGTTTGCATTAATGCATTCTTGATTTTTGTGATAATCATGCCAAGCAAATCATGTATTCCAGATATATAGGATTTTGTGCAGCTGAATATCAAATGCCAAAGGAAAGAAAATCGTCAAGCAGGAAGAGATCAGGTAGGAGTACGGCATTATCCACAAGAACTAAAAAACAAATTGATACTTTACCTAAGCATGCGCAGCATATTTTTACCAAGGTACATGCCAATGCGGTAGAACAATACAAAAATCCCGCCAAAAGACGAGGAGGGAAAAGTCAGAGTGCTGAAGAAGTCGCCCACAAGGCAGCATGGGCAGCTGTTAAAAATAAATACAGAAAAAAAGGCGATAAATGGGTAAGTAAAGAATGAAAAGTTTGATGACTTGATTATTAGTTTGTGTTCGTATGATAATAGAGTGAAGGTTCTAATCAAATTTATTAGTGTTTTTGATTATAAATGATATTGAAATGTTCAGAATGTGGTTGTAGTCACGATGACTGCAAAGCAAGTGTATCTCCCCTTGAATGTACTGGTTGTTTTTTGGATGAATGTTGTTGCTGGTTGACAGTCAATTATAACAATCAAGTATTTCTTAAATTGGAAGAAAAATCGTTGAAAAATTAAACAATTTAATTGAAAAGTAGATTTGAAAAACAGCAAATTATCAACAAAATTACCGTTTGGTTGGTTTTACATGTTGGCATGAAATTGCTCAAAACTGTGTGAATAGATTTCAATAATATTTCCAAAAGGATCTGAGCAAAATACGAGTTTATGGTGTTTTTTAGGATTCAACTCGCAAATATCACTTAGTTGTCTTCCTCCAGTTTCAACAATCCTTTTAGTCAAATCCTCAATATTTCTTTCAGTGATGGCTACATGGATAATCCCGCCAGCCCAGTATTCAATTTGTATATTTTTGATCACTTGTTTGGGTTCAATAAACTGAAAAATTTCAAAACCTATGTTATTTCCTGATGACATCCATACAATCCTTAATCTCCTAAATTTAGATCCGAAAATATTCCGAAGAACGTTACCTACCCGCTTATCATTGATGTCTAGTTCGGCGGGACCCCTAACCACTGTGAAACCCATTACTTCTTGATACCATTTCATACCTTTCTCTAAATCTGGAACACTAATGGCGATGTGATTGATTATTTTTGGAGAATGAAATGGAAGCATGGATATTGATTATTGATAACACTCTGTCTTTTAATTTTACTGAGTTTTAATTCAGATTAGCTAAGTCTTGTCGTGCCGTATAACAAAATCACTGTATTCCTCACCTTGTTCACCATATTCAATTTTTACCTCATCAACTCTGGAATTCTCAGGACCTATTTTGCTCCATTCCACAACGTTGTTAACATCAATTTTATTTCCGCTCAACAAAGCCTCCACCCGCCCATCAGGTAGATTTCGTACCCAGCCTGCTACAGAATTTTTCTTTGCAATTTGTTGCATATTAAATCTAAAATAAACTCCTTGAACTTTACCCGTAATCAACAAACGAGCAGAAATAATCTCTTTATTGTCTCTCGCTGTATTCTGAGAGTCTCGGTAACTCACAATATTTTTTGCTCAATGCTATTTTATATATATTCAATGAAAGTTTTGGTTAGGGAATTTAGATCTTCTATTAGATTTGCTCAGGATGTAACTTATCCAAACCTTATATACTCAAATGATATGCATAATTCCATTATAAAATGAGGACTAAATTCGGCTTTACTCAAGGATTAAATATTGCCAGACTGGGTCTGGATGAAATACAAATTATGACAGCTTGTCAAATTGCCGACAGAATTGATTTTGATTCAATCTGGTCAATGGATCATTCAAATGTACCTCAGTGGAAAAATGCAGTTGTTAATGATGCATGGTTGTTGCTTGCGGCAATTGGTGCAGTAACAAGAAATGTGGAATTAGGGACTTGCGTAACTGATGCAATTAGGCGACATCCATCTACCATAGCTCTTTCATCAATTACATTGGATAGATTAACTAATGGTAGAGCTATTTTGGGTATCGGCGCAGGAGAAGCACAAAATGTAGTCGATTTTGGTATAGAGTTTAAAAAGCCGGTAACTAAATTTAAAGAGCAACTGGAAGTTATTGAGGCCCTTTTTGATTCCGATCCTGACAATAGAGTAAACTATGATGGCGAATACTACAAATTGATTAACGCATGTTTGCAGGCAAAGAGCATTAGAAAACCTAGACCTCCAATATACATCGCAGCAGGGGCCCCAAAGACCCTAGAACTGTGTGCGATTTATGGAGATGGTTGGATACCAATAGGTTATACTCCTGCATTGTTCCAACACCATGCAAATGTTATCAGAGATCATGCAAAAAGAATTGGAAGAGATATAAGTGATTTTCAATTCGCAAATGACGTAGACGTCTATTTTACTGATGATGGCGAAGAAGCGTGGAATAAGATGAAGAATGCAGTCAAGGTTAGTTTATACAAACCAGAGCTTCTGAAAGTCCACAATATACAACAGGATTCAGAATTTGATTTCCGTAGGTACTTTACTGAGTATGCAATGAATAAACCAGAACTAATGGAACAAATGAAAAGAGCTGCAATGCAAATCCCAGACGACGTAGCAAGAAGTGCAATAGGCGTTGGCAAACCGGATGACGTGATAGAAATGCTAGAAAGATTTATCGAGGCTGGAACAAATCACTTTATAATTAGATTCTGGGGCGATGGATATTTCAAAAACATAGAAATGTTTGGTAAAAAGGTAATTCCCTATTTCAGAGAACAGGAAAAATAACTGTAGACATGTATAGTAAAGATAGATAATGAACGCTCGAATAATTACATGGCAATAAATTCAAGGATTTGATTTAGTAAAAAAAGTGTCTAGTTTAACCATAGTTTTATTTCTTTTCCCCCTCTTACGAATAAGTGGCTCCGCATCAAATCCCAATAGATTTAGGTTTTCGGCAAAACTTTCAGCAAACCCGTGAAAAGTATAGATCTTTTCTGGGTTGCACTTCTTCACTACGGATATTAGATCATTGTAATCACAATGGTCACTGAGAGGCAAACAATGATCCAATCCTAATGCATACTTGTAATTTGACTTTACAGCCCATCCACTAAATCCGATGGATATGGCACCATATTTCTTCTTAATATATTTTAGAAAGCCATTTTTGCATGATGTAATTGGAGCTATCAATAACCACGGTTGGTGAGAAGAAAGCATGTCGGATCTTTCTGCGTCACAGAAAGTAACATAATTGTCCATACTAACCCCAAACTCTGAATAAAGTTTATTCATCTCATCTATAGAATCATGCACGATTAACGGTTTCCAATGCCTGAATACATTTGTTAGAATTTGTGCTTTCCCTAGAGTGTACCCTAACAAAATAACCGGAATACCACGGTGATACATTTCTGAAATTATCAAATTAGCCTTGTGTATAGTGCTTTCAAAATTTGGAAAAACGTAATCAGGATGGCCAAAGGTAGATTCTATTATTAGAATTTTTGCTTTGGGCACTACCGCCGCATCCATAAATGCTCTTTTTCTTATTGATATATCCCCAGTGTAATACATTTGATCTTCTATGAGCAGTCCATTTGATCCGAGAATATGTCCTGAATTTAGTAATTCAAATCCATGTTCTTCAAACGTTTCCCCATATTTGTATCCGCGATGCATTGCAATTTTGTGAGTTATCTTTGAGGTAATAATCTTATTACCGTTTTCCTTAACGCATTTATATAGATGATCGGTATGTGCGTGAGAAATGAAAATGAGATCAGAATTTGGCTGCCTATTTGGATCAAGGTATAACTTTTTACCCTTGTTGTCGACTGTTATACCATAGTTATCCACACAAACTTCAAGCATCAGTTTCTTTGAATTTTGCAGAGTATATTAATTTTAGTACATGAATTTCCATAAAAAATTGTTAATTTTTTTTAGGTTGGTCTTAACCGATGCTGAAGTAAAATTTAAGTTATATTAAATTTCTAGTTTTGAGTAATGATACTGACTCGATATTGGTTAATTATTTCTGTTATAAGTTTGAGTGCAGTACTTGCTATTTTTGAGATTTTTATTGTTTATCCGCATAATGATTTTGATTCTTATGTCTATGGACAGACTTCCGTTACTGAACCTCCTAATTCGGATGTCGAGCGAACAAACTCCTCTTTCAATGCTGAGGGAACAATAAACACTATCTTGTTTTTGAGAGGTAAATCCAATGACACACAACCAGTAGTTAATGATATCAATACAAACCTTTCTTCAAAGTATCTTCTTGGAGGGAAGTGGAGAGTCGATGTCTTAAAGGACAATGTAACATATTTTAAAACCAACTTTACTATGATTGAAACTGATGGCCGCAATATTCATTATCACACGATTGTCTATAAGCCAGTTCCAAATCAATCAGTAAGTCAAGACATGCAAGGTAAACTAGGAACATTTTTTAAAAATAAGGGTAGCAACTCTTCAGGGTTTAATTGCAATGTGGATGTATATACAAATGGGGTATTAGAATGGGAAAACGTTCCTATAACAGTATCATTCATAAATTCAAAACTAATAATGATTGATATAAAAGATGAAAAAACTGTTGAACATTTTTTGAATAGTCCTATTTATGGATTGATAAATTCGATCGATCTTATACAGCAATAGAATTTATTGTATGAATGTCACGTCAATTCATGACACTAAGTTATTCGAGTGATTTGTATTTCGAGCTATAAAGTTCGTATTCAATACTATGTGATTACCCTGTTTAGCTTTCTTTTATTAATTGCGTTTTTAATTTCAAACGCAATTCTCCTACCCATACTCATGTCATGTTGGAAAAGGAAATCGGAATATTGAGAACCAGAAACGTAGAGATTTGTCCCAGCAACTATTCTAGCGGAGAACTCAAAGGCAATAAATTTTGCATCCTTAGTATATACCCCTTCCAAACAAAATGGTCCAGGGATACCTGGAGGTATTAGCCTTTCAGAAGCTCGCACAAAATTTTCGCCCATCTTATACACATCGTCGAGAAGTGATTCTCTGAGAACTAGAGGAATATTTCCAATTACGTTATAGGTAGGCTCCATGGGAACATTAAGCTGATGCTTTGAAGGAATTCTAGAAATTCCATCAATATCAGATTCATATCTTCTATCTACACCCATGAATTCTATATCTCCGGATATTGGAGAATAAAAGTAGTGTAGGAATACTGGAACTCCCTTAACATATTCTTGAATATATAGATCGCTTTCATCTTTTATGACGTTTTCATTCAAGAGCTTGTTGTACCCTTCATCAAAACCATTCCGATCTGATGCAAGAAAATATCCTTTGCCTCCGGCAGCTCCATGTAATTTTACAATGCAAAGGTCCTTGATTTCAGTCCTAGATCTTATCGTTGCGGGTATACTTAATTTTGATTCTAACATCAGTTTTTCTTTAAGGTTTCTATCCGCCTCCCACCTTAAAATGAGTTTATTACCAAAAAAAGGTACATCAATATTTTCTATTTCTTCGGAGCTTAAGGATGATATGAGAGTACCGTGAGGGATAAGGATACATTCCAATTTATTCAATCTTTTTTGGAAATCTGATTCTAGTATATCCCTAAATTTATCTACCAGCATAACATGATCAATAAAATTAAATCTTTTGTAAACATGATAACGCTTTTTTTCCGTTATCAGAAGCGTCCTAAATCCTTCATCCTTTGCGCCTTTCAGTACCTGAAGTGCACAATGAGATCCTAGAGTTCCAATGATCTTTGTCAAACTAACTATCGTATGGGATTACTTAGACTAGGAAATTAATATTATTCGAAATTTTGTTAATTTGGTCGAAACTTTCTAGTTATTTGCCCGAGGCTGTTAGAAATTCTGCAATTAGTTTTATGACAAAAGCAATACCGCCCACGAAGCCTATACCCAACAGCACTAGCCTTAGGTGAGTCACATAGTCGTCCTTGCTAGTTTTTTTTGCTAGTTTCAATGTCTGAATTATTTCTACTACTTTATGTTGTACGAAAGACAAAAATTCCACATTTTATCGCATTATTGCAATATTTGAATCTATCGAAATTCAAAAAACGCTAGGCTAGTGGAGGATGAATGGATGATAAGTTGTCTTATAAATAGTGAGAGTAAAAATTATTAATAGGCCAAATAATGATTTAACATTTAGGAGCAAATAAGGCATTCTCAATTTTCTTGACTGCAAAATGGCGTTCGAATTCACATCTTTATCTCAGATGCAGTCTGGGAACAGACCTCATTACCAAATATGGATTTTAGCACCATATTGTGTTACTGCATTCGGGTATATCATGTTTCGTTAAATCTGTTTGCGCTTCTCAGGCGTGAATGACAAAATTATGAAGTGAATACGCGATCTTTTTCTGTTCTTTGCATCTCAACGAACGTTTCAGTATTTTGAACTCCTTCTATCTTGCCAATTTGTTTTATAACAACATTGTGGAGTTCTTCGAGAGTGGTAGCACTGATAGATACCAAGATATCGAATCTACCTGTCACCTCAGAAATTGATATTATTTGAAATATTTTCAAAAGTGCAGTATGTATTTCTCTTTTTAATTTGGGATCTCTATTTATTCCAACGACAGCCTTGACATTTATCCCTAAAAGGGGTTCGTTCACGATTATAGTCGATTTTTGGATCAAATTTCTTTTATAAAGACGCTTAATTCTGCTATACAGGACTGAAGAATTAGTTGATAATAGTTTACTTAATCGAGGCACCGAAATATTAGCATTCTTACACAGTTCCGACAATATTTTCATGTCTAAATCGTCGAATTTTTGCAATATCTAGTCAATAATAATCCGAGTATTAATAAATGTAGTTTTTAGCAAGATTTTGTTAACTATAAAACCAGTGAAGGACACACTGCAAATAAGTACAACCAATTCTTAAATAGAAATCAAAATATAACTCAATTTGATAGTGAATTTTCATGATTGAGTTGAATATCAAAAAATATCTTGAAACTGTATGCTTACTTTTTGCGCTGTAACAGATTATTGAAAAAACTATATATATTTAAGAAGCCATATTTAGGCTCACCTAATGCTACTTCCATCAGAAATTGAATCTAAATTATTAATACCTGCAGTAAGAGCAATATTATCGAAAGAGCTTGTAATCGAAAAAGGATTAAAGGAAGAGGAGGTAGCCAGATTGCTTGGGATAACTCAAGCTGCAGTAAGCAATTATCTGAGAGGCACGCGTGGTGATAATGAATTAATAGCAAAACTATTATCATTAAGCGAAATCATGAGTATGATAAAAGAAATTCGCGATGATCTTTCTACAAATAGGGCATACACTGCAAAGACATTATCCAAATTTATTGCCCTATGCAATTATATGCGCTACTCACTCATCATATGCGACGCACATCATAGTCTTGAAAGAAACATTGATGAAAAGGTATGTGAACAATGTAAAGTTACCCTGACTGGTACCAAACAGTAAATAACTGCTGCGAACAGTAGAAATTCTATTTCGGTTTTTCGGTACGAATCATATTCAAGACACTTGGGATAACTTCCGACCCTTTTAGGGTTCCAATTGATCCCTTATTTGCCCATGATTCGGTAAAGCGCTGACTTCCATCACCTTTGATACCATCTCCAGATACCAATAATGGAATTGGGTCATCCGTGTGTGATTTTTTAACGCAAGGTGTAGAGTGATCACCAGAGATTACTACGACATGTTGTCTTGTCACGTATTTCAAAAACATGCCAAAGAAATTTTCATCGATTGACTCAATGTTAGATTTCTTGCCAAATGCATCTCCATCATGTCCAAATTCGTCTGGTCCTTTAATGTGAACATACACAAGATTATAAGAGTTAAGAATTTCTGCGACTTCTTTTGCCTTTTGTTGATAATCATCTATTTTTTGTGAGCGAAAAAGATCCATTCCTATTATTTTAGCTATTCCAATCTCTACAGGCATATCGACTAGGCAGGAAGTTGAAATTCCAAACCTCTCGTTAATCGGCTGGAGATGCGGTACACTATTTCCTGCATCTCGTAGCAATATTACGTTCATTGGTTTCTTACTGTTTGAAATTCTAGCTAGATTTACTGGATGTTCCTTCATCAAGACAATGGATTTGCGAGTAAATTCATTGACAATTCTTGCGGACAGCTTGGAGGATTCAGAATCTTCTTCTGGCTGAGATTCTTGAACTTCCATATTCTCAACGTTAGTATTGGCAATTCCAATTCCATTCAATTTACCGTAGGCAGGATCGGTATTAGTTATTTTATCAGAGAGAAATTTCTTGTTATGTCTAAATTTAATAATTACACGGTGAGAAATAGTTGGATTTATTTTAACTGACACATCTGGATCGTCAAATTTTAAATTTTGTTCTAGAAATGAACAGATATTGCTGGCTTCTTGCCTTGTGATATCCCGACCCGCACGCCTATCAATTATTTTATTGTCATCTAAAGTGGCAAAGTTTCCTCTTAATGCAAGGTCTCCATCGCGGAAATCAATGTCAGATCCTACTATTTCCACAATTCCTCTTCCAGCATACTTTTTCCCCTCAAAATTATAACCTAGCATATTAAATACGGCAATATCTGATTGAGGGGATATTCCTTTTCCTACGCTTATCACTTGACCCATTTTTCCCTTTCTTGCCAGAGAATCAATATTCGGAGTCGTTGCTGCCTCAAGTGGAGTTTGACCATTCAGTTGAGGATTCGGAAGATCACCTATTCCATCAAGTAGAACAAACAATACTCTCAAATCCGGATTGTCAGACAATGTTTGATAAGAAAAGATACCAGGATTTATCTGTAATGTCATTGACGAGAAATCTTTTTTTTTGCGAATTTGTGTACACAAAGAATTAAAAAGAACTGAGGCAATAGGTGTTTAAGACAAATTGAGGATCATGGCTATTGGGAGTAGAATTTTTGTAACAAGCTTTCAATTAGCAGGTGTCGAAGGTATTAAGGTTGAATCTGCAACCGAGGCTCTTCATCATATCAATGCCTTAGATAACGTTAGCGATGTGGGCCTTGTTCTAATAAGTGAAGACATTGGCAAAGAAGTTCGAAGTCAACTAACAAGTATTAGAGCTAAACGTCCAATTCCACTAATTTTTGAATTACCTGCACCTGGCGGCAGTAGGGAAAATGTAGATTATAGAGCACTACTAAAGCAGATTTTGGGTGTGTAATTTAATTTCTATTTTAACTTGACTGTGGATGCTAAACTGAAATCTTAAAAAATCAATTTATCAGATCATTAATTATTATGAACTTTTTTTTTGAAAGCGTATAGTCTATATTTTCCAATTAATTAACGATAGCAATTGCTAGATATAGTGCTGCTTGCAATCCTCATACCAATTAATGTTGGAATTCTTGCTTGTTGGACTTATTTTCTTATTTTTATCATCTGGTCAATTTCCAGGTCACCAAAACTGGAATGGTCCGCACGATTTCGAATAGATACAAAACCCAAGGTTAGTATTATAGTTCCTGCGAGGAACGAAGAAGGTACAATATTAAAATGTCTACAATCGCTGTTATCGCAAGACTACGACAAATATGAAGTAATTGCGATCGATGATTCATCGACCGACAGGACCTTGTCAATCATCTCAAAATTGTCTGAAAAAGATAATAGATTGATAACAGTGAAATCACTACCAAGACCTAATGATTGGGTTGGAAAGAATTGGGCATGTTTCCAGGGATATAAAAAATCGACAGGAGAAATCCTATTGTTTACTGATGCCGATAGTGTCCATAAACCTGATGCACTATCATCTGCAATTAATACAATGATGCATGATGATCTAGATGCGGTCACACTCGTCCCTAAATTATTATGCTATGATTTGATTACGAAATTTACTTTACCCGTACTATCTGTGTTTCTACATTCCAGATACTCACCACTTCGGGTAAACAATCCAAAAAACAAAATTGGCTATTTTTTTGGCAGTTTTTATCTCATATCTAAAAAGAATTATGAGAAAATCGGTACCCATGAGCAAGTGCGTCAGGAATTAGTCGAAGATGGAGCACTTGGACGTAGAGTGAAAGAGCAAGGAATGAGATTAAAATTAGTTAGAGGTGAAAATTTTGTTGAAGCAACCTGGGCTCGTGATCCCCGTTCTCTATGGCATGCCTTGCGTCGTATAATTATCCCGTTGCGAACACAAAAAAGAAAATCTGCATTAATGGCTACAGCTTTTATCTTCTTTATCTTATTGGAGCCAGTTCTAATTCTACCGCTTTCCTTGTTTTATTTTCCAGATAGTCAGTTTAGAGGACTTTTACTAACTGTCAATTTGTTAATAATTTTCCTGTTGCTTGCATGTGCAGTTGTACAGTCTCATTTCGGTCTCCTACAAAAATCGATTTATGGAGCAGGTTTTGTAGTAGGGTGTACGGTGATAACGATTTGCTTCTTATTATCCGTATTTGAGTTAAAAGGGAATAGAGTAGTAAAATGGCGCGATAGAAGTTATTTTGTCGGCACCAAGCAGCATCCATTTCATCTATAAGCGTGTCAAAAAGAAATGAAATTAGAAATGGCAATCATTCGTTGAAACAAATTATTAATAATAATGCCCATCAATAATAATGGGCATTGAAATCTCGGCTGGACGCAATAGATCTGGTGACATCGAACGACCTTGTTCAAAGAGTACAAGATTTCCCAATAAGTAAGGAAGAGATTTTTGAATTAGTGGCCCGATATGACACAAGATCGCTATGCAATTTTGCACAAAAACTTAGAGACATTTGCAAAAATGGTCCGATCACATACTCTAGGAAGGTGTTCATAAATTTGATAAATCTCTGCAGGGATAGCTGCTCTTACTGCACCTATAAGAAAGAATTATCAGATTTTGACTTGTCAATTTTGACGAAGGATCAAGTTCTAAACATAGCAAAGTTAGGCAAACGTCTGAAATGTACTGAGGCATTAATCGTCACTGGTGAAAGGCCTGAACAAAAATATCCCGAATTCAAAGAATGGTTAAGTAAAAATAATTGCTCAACTACTGCTGAATACGTTGAACAAATAAGCGAGTTAATATTGGAAGAAACAGGCCTGTTACCACATACAAACGCTGGTACATTAAAGTATGATGAATTATCTCTACTCAAAAAATCCAATGTAAGCCTAGGATGTATGCTAGAAACATCAAGTGAAAGACTCGCTGGTAAGAACATGCCTCACGAATTTGCACCCAGCAAAAATCCAAGAGCTAGGATAAGAGTTCTCGAAAACGCAGGCAAATTGAAAATCCCTATTACAACAGGGCTACTCGTTGGGATAGGCGAAACATTGGAAGAAATAATTGAATCACTGATAGTTATTAGAAGTTTAAATCAAAAATATGGAAATATTCAGGAAATAATAATCCAAAACCATGTACCCAAGTATAATACTAAAATGAGGAACTCTTTGCCGCCCACACATGATTCATTCTTATTAACTATCGCATTGGCAAGGATTATCATGCCACACATGAACATTCAGGTTCCCCCCAATCTCAGCCCTAAAGTTTATTCTACCTATATTGGTGCAGGAATCAATGATTGGGGAGGCATATCTCCGTTAACAATTGATTTCGTAAATCCAGAATCGCCTTGGCCCGAGATCAGTGATGTTAAACATGTTACAGAAAAGGAAGACCATATCTTTAGAGGAAGACTTCCAATTTACCCGGAATTTGTTATGAACAAAAGAGAGTTCATTCCAAAGAATCTTTGGAAATATGTTTCGCAGATGTCTGATAGCACTGGATTGGTAAAGGAGGAGCTACGTTAATGCTTGAATCAATATTGAGAGACATAGATCCGGTTATTTCCGATATTTTAAACCAGTCACTAGATTCAAAAAATATTTCTATTAAGCAGGCTATTGAATTGTTTGAAACAACGGGGACTGAAATGATAATGACTGCTATGGTCGCTGACAATTTAAGAAGAAACGCCGTTGGTGATAATGTGACTTTCGTAATAAATAGAAATATCAATTTTACAAATGTCTGCATTAAAAGATGTGGTTTTTGTGCTTATAGTAGAGACTTTAGAAATGAAGAAAGTTATTTTCTACCTACAGAAGAAGTTGTGAGAAGAGCTAGGGAGGCATGGAATTTAGGTGCAACTGAAATTTGTATCCAGGCAGGGCTACCTCCAAAGATGGACGGCTTCTTATATGTTGACATATGTAAGGCGATAAAAAAAGAGTTACCAAATATACATATCCATGCGTTTTCTCCTGAAGAGATCATGTATGGTTCCTATAGATCAGGACTATCTGTGAAAGAATACCTGAGGGTGTTAAAAGAATCTGGACTCGGAAGTTTGCCAGGAACTGCGGCTGAAATACTGGACCAAGATGTTCGCGATCTGATATCTCCAGGTAGAATCACGGTTGCTGATTGGATCAATGTTATAACAACCGCACACAAATTGAAAATACCTACCACTTCAACTATAATGTACGGCCACGTAGAAACAATGGAAGATAGGGCTAAACATTTGGATTTATTAAGGTCAATTCAAAAACAGACAAATGGATTCACAGAATTTGTACCATTGAGCTTTGTACATAAAGAAGCTCCAATGTATAATCATAATCTTGTCAAGGGAATTGCGCCGGGTCCTACAGGTCAGGATGTGATAAAGATGCATGCAGTTTCGAGAATAATGCTCAACAATTTTATAAATAATATTCAGGTTTCTTGGGTCAAGGAGGGAGCAAAAATGTCCCAATTGCTTCTTGAGGCCGGAGTAAACGATTTTGGCGGCACCTTAATAAATGAAAGTATTTCTACATCTGCAGGATCTGAGTTTGGACAATTAATGAGACCAAAGGAAATAAGATCGTTGATACAATCAGCTGGTCGAGTACCAGCGCAAAGAAACTCAGTTTACGGAATCATAAAAGTTTATGACGGAATTAACGATGAAAACGAATCGTTACTAGATAGTGCAGAAACAACACAATTTGGCTCTTATCATGAATTGATAAAATTAGATAAATTCAGATATAAGCGTACAAAATGAAATGAAGGTATAACTTGTTGTATTGCCCTTCTGTTCCCATAGTATGAGTATATTTGGTCTTCTACCATGGGATGCCAAATCAATCGTAAATGTCGAGCTGAATTATCGGCATTTCCCATAATCATCCAGGAATTCAAGGGTCAAGATTGATTTCTGAAAGAATTGATACTAAAAGAGTGATATTTCAAGAAAATGATGCAAGTCAAAATAATAAATTATTTAATATTTAGATGATTGTTGTAGGCATGATTCTGCCAATTATTCATTACATTTAAGAATCTCAACCATTCACATTAGGAGCGTTTGATTAACCTAGGAATCTTGATTTCCGGCAGAGGCAGCAATATGGAATCAATTTTGAATTTTCTAAAAGAACACACGACATCCAACATAAGTCCTAAAATAGTAATCTCCAGTAAAGATGAGGCAGAAGGCCTTCAGAAAGCCTCAAAATTTGAAATTCCAACAAGTATTATTTCTAGCAATTCAAAAGGTTGGGATTATGATAAGGAAATAGTAAAAAAATTACAAGAACATGATGTGTATCCTGAAAACGGACTTGTATGTTTGGCCGGTTATAGGCGTCTGCTGAGTCCTGAATTTGTAAGAAAATACAAAATGAGAATTATGAATATCCATCCCTCGCTTTTGCCTTCATTTCCTGGTCTTAATTCCCAAAAAAAAGCGTTGGATTATGGAGTAAAAGTTACAGGATGTACTGTTCATTTTGTTGATGAAGGATTAGATTCAGGTCCAATTATCGCACAGAGACATGTCGCAGTGTTGGACAATGACACAGATGAGTCATTATCGGACAGGATACTCGAGCAGGAGCATATTCTGTATCCCTATTGCGTGAACCTATTTGCTGAACAAAGATTACTTGTTCACGGCAGAAGGGTAATTGTTACCGGGCAGTAAATGCAAAACCAGTGAATAAAAAATAGTAAAGCAAAAAAATAGCTTTGTGAACTTTTAGAATATTTGGGACAACTTATAGACGGAAACCTAGTATCTCAAAAAGTAAAACTAACAATCAGAGATAGGGTTTTAGATTTAGTAAACAGAGGTATTCAACCTTGCTTAGCTACAATCTTAGTTGGCGATAATCAAGCATCCGCAACATATGTTAAGAATAAACAGACCGCAGCAAACTGTGTGGGAATATTAACTAGAGATTTCAAACTGCCAGAAACTGTCTCTCAGAACGAGCTTGTAAGCATTATAGAGGAATTAAATCGCGATGACAAAGTACATGGAATACTTGTACAACTTCCATTGCCACCCCAGATTGAAACTTCCATTACTAATATGGTAAACCATGAGAAAGATGTCGATGGTTTGACATCACACAATTTGGGTTTATTGTTGAAAGGCGCTCCAAAACTCGTGCCTTGCACTCCCTTAGGTATCATTGAGCTTTTAGATTTTTACAATATCGATGTTAAGGGGATGGATGTGGCCATATTAAACAGAAGTAATCTAGTTGGAAAACCATTGGGTATCTTACTCATGAACCGTGATGCAACAGTAACGTTTTTCCATTCAAAATCAAAAAATATCGAGCATAAATTAAGAAACTTTGATTGCATCATTACTGCTGTAGGTGATCGACAGAAATTTATTCTCCAAAAAGACATGATCAAAGAAGGCGCCATAATTTTTGATGTTGGAATTTCTAGAGCTGACGGAAAAATTAAAGGTGATGTAGATTTTGAATCAGTTTCAGAAAAAGCGGCATACATTACTCCTGTTCCTGGTGGAGTAGGACCTATGACCGTTACAATGCTATTAAAAAATACTGTGCTAGCTGCCAATCTCATACATAAAATTACCAAACAGTAGTAATATGAAATTAGACAATGAAGAAAAGTCGCTTTTGAGAAAAGAGGTTCTTCACAAGAGAAACTCTATGAGCCACTTTGAAATATCCATGAAGAGCAAGTTAATTCAGCAGAATCTCATTGAAAGCCCCGTGTTTAATCAATCAAAATTTATAGGACTTTACCTTGCCATTGGTTCAGAAGTTCAAACCCGGGAAATTATAAATTATGCTCTAGATTTAGGAAAGACTGTGTTGTTACCACGAATTATGTCAAACGATCTGCGATTTTATGTGGTGGATCAAAAGGATTTCGAAAAAAATTCATTTGATGTTAATAGGTTTGGAATCAAAGAACCAAAGATAGACAACAGGCCTGCAGATTTCATTGATTTACTGATAATCCCCGGTATTGTTTTTGATATGTATGGATTTAGGATTGGTTATGGTTATGGGTATTATGACAAATACTTGACCATCAACAAATTTTCAAAAAGTATTGGCCTGGCTTACGATTTTCAGTTAATTAAAAAACCCATTCCAATTCTTCCGCATGACAGAAAAATAGATGTCTTAATTACTGAAAGTGGATTTAATGTATTTAATCCCTTTTGAAGCAATATCCTTTCTAAAGTATTCTTCATTTTTTCCCCAGTGAATTTGAGATGCTGTTAAATATGCTTCCTTTTTAGCAGCTTCAAGGGTGTCACCTAGTGAAGTAACTGATAAAACTCTTCCTCCATTTGTAAGGACTCGTCCCATAGAATCTTTTTTAGTCCCCGAATGAAATACGTAGGTGTTACTATCAAATGTGGAATCTAAGCCATGTATAATATCTCCGGTATGATACTTCTCAGGATATCCTTTCGAGGCCATTACTACGCAGACAGAACTTTTATTTGTCCAGTTGATCGGTGGCATTGAGTCAAGTCTTTCATCCATAGCCGCCTCCAGAAATTCCAACAAATTAGAATTCATTCTTGATAGAATAGATTGACATTCCGGATCTCCCATTCTAACATTAAATTCAAGTACGTACGGTTCATTCGAACCATGTTCTATCATGAGCCCTGCATATAGAAAACCGTGGAATTTAATTCCAAGATCACTTAATCCCTTTATTGTAGGCCGCATCACATTCTCCATTATCTTATCTTTGAGTCTATCTGTGATGAGTGGGGTGGGAGAATAGCTTCCCATCCCACCGGTATTCGGACCTCTATCTTCATCGTAGATATTCTTATGATCCTGGCTTGATGCTAAAGGTATGATAGATTTTCCATCACATAGAGCGATAAAAGAGGCCTCGTCTCCATAAATTCTCTCTTCGAGTACAACTCTACTGTGAGAATTAGTGAATTCCTTGTCAATAAAGATCCTTCGAATAGCTTCAGTTGCCGACTTGACACTATCACATACAAATACGCCCTTACCGGCTGCAAGTCCATCAACCTTGACAACCACATTTTTTGAAGCTGATTGGACATGCTTTATTGCACTTTCAGCGTTTGAATAGATTGAGAATGGGGCAGTTTGAATTCCTATGCTGCGCATGAAAAGCTTTGCGAACACCTTACTTGATTCTAACCTGGAAGCGCTTCTGTTTGGACCAAATATAGGTAATTGATTCTCCTGAAATAAATCAACGATACCAAGCGATAGAGGCTTTTCAGGGCCCACTACAGTAAAAGAATTATGCTCCTTCGCAAATTCACAAATTCTCATTAAGTCGCTGGAACCCACTGGAATGTTTTTTTCTGTGCCCCCATTCCCCGGAGCATAAAATATACTCTTGTTCGAATCATTAGATAGCTTCCATCCTATAGAATGTTCTCTTCCTCCAGAACCAATTATCAAGATGGTATCATATGGTTTCAATTTTATCATGTTTTTTAAGAAATCGGTAAAACTTTACAATTCAAGATAAGTCCCCTGTTTCATTACGAATAACAAGGTAATTATCATTTACCAGTGATTTAATAAAATCATAATATTCTGAATCAGAAAAGCGGACAACGTCTGCGTTTGAATTGGATTTTTTCTTTGCAAAATCTAAATGATAACATACCCCTCGACCAGAAAGCGTTCTAAAGTAGTAATCGTTGCATGAACAGTATTCCAAGTCTAAATCAATCCAATATTCATTATGTTTTCCCACAATAGTCCAAATAATTTTCTTACTGGGTTCAAATAAATGACATTTTAGCGATGGAAATATTGGTGAAGAGCACCCCTTGACTCATAATCTCTCATGGAGTCCGGTTAATAAATGTGATTTCACCTGAATCACTTGATTCTAACAAAATGGGATCTTCCACACAATGACCTATGTGATTCATGTTAATACCTTTGGTGTCCTGTAATACAATACAAATTGATCCGTTAGAAACCATGAATCCCAGATCTCCCTTTTTAAATACCGATTTCTGTTTTTCCGCTCCAACTGTTAGCCCTGTTTCCACGTAAGCTAATTTACGGTCCAAAAAGTGCAGCCTCCCAGAAATTGGCATTACTTTGATAATATTTGAAAAAGTGATAGGGGATAGATGACGAACAAATTCCAACGCTATTTTCCCCTTGCTGCCAACTGTGAAATCGATATGAATTCTTGAGACAGTATTTGAATTACTCCACGTCATTGTCTACTACTGCAAATAAGTTCTGTATAGCTATTAATTTGTTCAGTTATTAGCAACATTTAATTATATATTCACTTTTTTTGCTTTTATTCTTGGTTTTAAGACGTTCTACATCTGAAAAAAATAGGGAAAAAAAACCCCTCAAAGTAAAAAAACAGCTTAAAATAAAAGGAGAGGCGGCAACTAGGGGCAAGAATCCTCAAGTAAAGGAAAAGAAAAGTAAGAAAACCAAAATTGAAAAGCCAGAAGTGGTCGAGGAGTCAAAAAGCAGCAGGCCCAAAGATGAAGTAGTAGTATATCCAGAGATGGATTTTGAATCCAGAGAAATACCTCCTCAAGATAGCCAAGTTTTGATAGGACCTCCAACATTGACGCGATTTGAACGTGCAAGAATAATAGGAGCAAGATCATTGCAGCTTTCTCTTGGTGCGCCAACTTTAATGGATTCATCAATCAAGTTTAATGATACAATCTCTATTGCTGTGGCAGAACTGAACTCGAAAGTTTTGCCTATTTCCATTAGAAGGGTTTTACCTAATGGGTTATATCAAGACATTCCAATTGATTGGTTAAAGTAGGAATAATAAAATAACAAGTCCAAATTTTTTCTTTCGTCAGCCAGTATGTTTGACACCAATCGTAATCTAACTAATCAACGGCAAAGTGAAAATGCCCGACATGGATTCAACTTAGGAAAATTTAAATCTCGATATTTTACAACTCTATGAGGGTCAAAATTCCTACAATTCATAGTAATCACACAAGCCTTAATGCGATGATAATTTTAGAAGATGGTTCTACGTATCGAGGTACTGGATTTGGCTATCCAAAAACAGTTGGCGGAGAATTTGTTTTTAATACAGGTATGGTAGGATATACGGAGACATTAACCGATCCATCATATAGAGGACAAATATTGTGTATGACCTATCCGCTTATTGGGAACTATGGGGTACCAAGTAAATTTATCAAGGATGGGTATGGACTTCCAAAATATTTTGAGTCAGATAACATTCAAGTTTCAGGGCTGGTAGTTCACGAGTTATCTAACGTAGCGAATCATAGAGAATGCCACAAAACTTTAGATCAATGGCTTTATGATGAAAAAATACCTGGTATTAGTGGAATTGATACACGTGATCTAACCAAGAAAATTAGAATAAAGGGAGTAATGAACGGTGCTCTTTCAGTTTCAGAAAAACAAATAAATTCAAAAACCCTATTGGATACCGTAAAAAAGACCAGATATGATGGAATTAATTTTATGTCCCAAGTGTCTGTTGACAAAACTATCGAATATGGAGACCGTTCATTAGAACCAATAGTATTAATTGATACAGGTACGAAATATAGTATTATTCGTAATATTTTACGAATGGGTTATCGGGTTATTCGCGTTCCATGGGATATCTCATTTAGTAAGATAATTTCGCATAAACCTAAAGGTATCATAATAAGTAACGGTCCTGGAGATCCGAAAGTGTGCGATATAACAATAGAAACTGCTCTTAAATTGATTGATTCATCATTGCCAATGTTGGGCATATGTCTAGGAAACCAAATTATGGCACTTGCGGCCGGAGGTGATACATATAAGTTGAAGTTTGGTCATAGAGGTCAGAATAAAGGATGCACTGATGTCAGCACCAATCAGACATTTATTACGAGCCAGAATCACGGATACGGGGTGAAGTCAGATACTTTGGACAAAACCGGATTTAAAGCCTGGTATATAAATTCTGATGACAATACTATAGAAGGTATCAAGCATAAATCAAAACCTATAATTGCAGTGCAGTTTCATCCTGAAGCTTCTCCCGGTCCTTATGATTGTATGCACATATTCAATAGTTTTAAAGACCTTATTGAACAGAAGAATTCTAGCCAAAGTCGACTCAAATCTGTAAAGAAAATGGAGGTGGGAAAATTTTCCAAAGAATGAAACTATAAAGAAAGCAATAGTACTGGGCAGTGGAGCAATAAAAATCGGAGAAGCGGGCGAATGTCAGAAGTTCTGACCGCCAATTTGACTATTCCGGTTCACAATGCCTCAAAGCCTTATCCGAAGAAGGAATCAAGACAGTACTGGTAAATCCCAACATAGCTACTATTCAAACGGATACTAGATTCGCAAATAAGGTATATCTGTTACCAGTTAATGTATATTATATACAACAAATAATAGAAAAGGAACTCCCGGATTCAATTATGCTTGGTTTTGGTGGTCAAACCGCATTAAATTGTGGAGTATCTTTGCACGATGATGGGATCCTAGATAAGTACAAGATACGAGTGTTGGGAACTCCCGTGAATAGTATAAAAATAACCGAGGATAGAGAACAGTTTAAAACTGCTATGATAAAGAGTAACGTTCCGGTACTAGAGAGTGCACCGGCTTATAATTTGGAAGAGGCACGAGGAGTCGCTGGCAAGATAGGGTATCCGGTAATAATAAGGGTAGCGTACACTCTAGGTGGTAAAGGGGGAGGAGTTGCGCATAATGAATACGAATTGCAAGAAATAGTGCAACGAGGACTTTCTTTAAGTCTAGTAAATCAAGTCCTTATTGAGAAATATATTGGGAGTTGGAAACAGATAGAATATGAAATGATGAGAGACTCGACAGGTAACAGCATTGCAATTTGTAATATGGAAAACGTTTTAGGAATGAGGGTACACACAGGAGACAATATTGTAATTGCTCCATCGCAGACTATCAATAATGAAGAATATCATAGATTACGTTCTGCAGCCATTAGAGCAGTGGAATATTGCGGTATAATAGGAGAATGCAATATTCAGTTTGGTCTGGATCCCTTAAGTGAATCTTACTGTGCAATAGAAATAAATGCCAGGCTTTCAAGGTCCTCGGCTTTGGCCAGCAAGGCGACAGGGTATCCATTGGCATACATGGCAGCAAAAATGGGTCTGGGTTACTCTCTCACAGAACTTGTTAATAGTATAACTAAGGCTACCACAGCATGCTTTGAACCTTCTTTGGATTATGTGGTGCTAAAAATGCCTAGATGGGATTTCAGGAAATTTGAATTGGTTAACAGAAGGATTGGTACTAGTATGAAGTCAGTAGGCGAAGTAATGGCAATCGGTAGAACCTTTGAGGAAGTCCTACAAAAAGCTATTAGGATGAACGATGGCGGAAAAATAGGTTTGGTTGGAAACGAAGAAAATTCAAACGAAGAATTAGAATTAGTTGAACAAAAATTGCTGTATCCAAGTGATGAGATCTTATTCGATGTTGTTAAGGCAATGAGATTGGGAATTCCCGTAACTCGAATAAGTAAACTTTCCACAATAGATTCATGGTTCTTGGAAAAAATCAAAAATATTGTGGAGTTATATGATAAATTATATCAGGTAGATGTGTATGAGATTTCTGAGAATTTATTGCGAGATGCGAAAAAATATGGATTTTCAGATTTACAAATAGGTAAGTGTTTAGGCTTGAAAGAGTTAAGTGCAAGAAAATTGAGACAAAAGTTTGGTATCAATCCAGTCGTAAAGCAGATAGATACACTGGCTGCAGAATGGCCTGCGAAAACCAATTACTTATATTTGACATATGGGGGAGCCAAAGATGATATTGTTTTTAGGAAAGAGAAAAATTCCGTAATTGTACTTGGTGCAGGACCATACAGAATAGGTAGTAGTGTAGAGTTTGATTGGGGTACAGTCAACATGGTATGGGGTCTAAAGAATAATGGCATAAAATCAGTATCAGTTATTAACTGTAATCCAGAAACAGTGTCTACTGATTACGATATATCCGATAGATTATATTTTGAAGAATTATCACTAGAAAGGATTCTAGATATTTATGAAAAAGAACGACCAAAGGGAATAGTCACATGTGTTGGAGGTCAGACAGCAAATAATCTTGTTCCTAAATTAGGCCAACTAAATGTAAACATTATTGGTACTGATAGTGTCCATACTGATATGGCCGAAGACAGAGAAAAGTTTAGCAAGTTACTTGATTCATTAAATATAAAACAGCCTCCTTGGAATAAATTTACAGATTTAAGTAGAGCAAAGATTTTTTCTCAAAAGGTTGGTTTCCCTGTGTTAGTAAGGCCTTCATACGTACTGAGTGGTGCAGCTATGAAGGTGATTTGGAATGAAGAACAGTTAGATCGGTACATAAATGAGGCAGCTCAAATCAGTCCTGAATACCCAATTGTAATTAGCAAATTCTTTCAGGATTCTGCCGAGGTTGAAGTAGATGCTGTGTGTAATGGTAAAGATGTCATCATAGGTGCTCTAATTGAACATATTGATAATGCAGGTATTCACTCTGGAGATGCCATGATGTGCATACCACCTTGGAGGCTGAATAGACAAACAATGAATACAATAGTAGACTACTCTAACGTGATTGCCAAAAAATTGGAGGTAAAAGGTCCTCTTAATATCCAGTACTTGGTTAAAGATGATGAGGTTTATGTCATAGAGGCCAATGTCAGGGCGTCAAGAACCACACCTTTTGTCTCAAAAATAGTTGGAATTAACTTAATTTCGTTAGCGTCTAAAGCAATTCTCAATGGAAAATTACCAGAAGACCTTAACGAGCCATGGTTAAAAATAAGTGGTTTTGGAATAAAAGTACCACAATTTTCATTTATGCAATTGGAAGGTTCGGATATAGTATTAGGAGTTGAAATGCAATCAACCGGCGAAGTAGCCTGTCATGGAAACAGTTTTTATGATGCCTTATCAAAGGCCTACGAAGCAGCCGGATATAATTTACCACTTTCAGGATCTGCCCTGATAACCATTGGAGGACAAAAAAATAAAGAAAAAATGCTTTCGGCAATCTCACTTATAAATTCCATGAAATTTAATTTATTGGCAACAGAACACACTGCTGAATTTATCAAAAGTAGAATAACTAACAGCGTTCAGGAAGTACACAAGATAAGCGAACCAATAAGAAAACCCAACATTGCAGATCTTCTCTACAACAAGAAAATAGATTTTATAATAAACATTCCATCAACGTCCACTATTGAAAAATATGTTGGAATGCTTGATGATGAATATCAAATCAGAAGAAAGGCAGTTGAAATGGGAATTCCAGTGCTTACAACAGTAGAATCTGCAATTTCTTTCATACATTGCTTAGAATGGAGAACCAAGAATAAACCCTCAATAAGTCCACTCTCCAAATATCGAATTAATTAAAGTCAGGATTAAAAACTTCACCTAAAGTATTCTCATTTCCAATAATTGTTCCATCTATTGAAACTATCAAACATTTATCCATAATTTCTTTTTTTAATATTTTTTTCAAAATAGGTGAATTTATTTTCGCTTTTCTAGGTCTGCCATGCCCATAGACGTATCTATTAAATGATGGTAACAATACTATATCGAGAGATCCTTTTGCACTTGGAAAAATGGCCTCTTTTTTTACTTTCAAAAAGATCCACACCTTCTGTCCACTTAAAATACTATTCTCTCTAAAAAATGTAGGATGTATGTGTCCCATAATTATTTTGTTTATATTAGATCTTAGCTCTGATGGAAATGTATGTCCATGTGTCAATAGAATATCGTCTAACACCATTCCTTTAACACCAATTAGGTGTATATTGTCAGGAGATATTAATCCTATTCTTGAGTCGTGGTTTCCGGGGATCAAATAAACTTCGCAAATTTCTGCCAATGAGTGTAAAAAATTAGGAATTAAATTCCAATCTTGTTTTTCCATTTTAAATATGTTGTCTTTAATGTCACCAAGTAACACAATGGAATTTACCTTGTTTGACATAACAATATCTCTTAATTCTGTTTCGATATCTTTTATGATATGATACCAGTCAATAGCGATATCACTACTGCGTAACCAGTACGCAATACCTATATGTAAATCACTAATTACCAATACCCTTTTCGGTTTACCATCAATAAATATGTCAATCAATAAAGCTGGTTTATTTTCAACTATATTGAGCTGACTCATTTGATAGCTTGATACATTTTCGCATAATAAAAAGATTGGAAACTTCAGACAAGAAAACAAATTGATTTACGGACTAACTTTGTTGTTGGCAATAGTTATTGAAAACAAATATTATCCAATAGATTATTATCGTATGACCTAGGACCCTTATTGTGAACGACATACCTGATTGCAATTTGCTTGTAACAACCTTCAAGTATAGAGAAACCGATGCTTTTGACGAATTACTCCAGATCTTAGATACACTTGGGGATAAGAATCCTACAATTGAAATTACGTCTATTTCAGGGATCATAGTAGCCAAAACATGTATGGACCCCGTCCAAGTAGTAGAGGCTTGTAGAGAACTTGTAAGAAATGAACCATGGTTATTCAGGTATGTTCTCAGAATTATACCGCTGGAAAAAATATGCAGGGCTGAATTAACTGAGATTCATAATCTGGTCAAACAACTTTCCATGAAAATAGGTGACGATGAAACTATCAAAGTTATTATAGAAAAAAGACATACCAATTTACGTTCTAATGAGATTATTTCTAACGTTACTAGTGATTTAGATATTAAAGTAAACTTGAGCGATCCAAATTGGATAATATTAATTCAAATAGTAAATAGATTGGCGGGTATTTCAGTTCTCAGATCCCATCAAATTTTTAGCTCTGTAAAAGAAAAGATTTCAATTCAGTAAAAGAAAATAGATCATTATTTTCATCTTTCTTATTTTGATAATTGGCTTGTCTGATAAAATTGTATGGCCCAACAATCTATAGTGAAACAAGAGCCGCTTTTTCCGTCAATATTTTCAGAAATTCCTTTGTACTGGAATTCGTATTTGTAAACTGCATTCTTCTGCATATGTTAACCATTTTTTCTCTTGTAGCATTCAACAGTGAATCATTTTGGTCAGCGAGTGTTTTCCGTAAATATCGTACAGACTTGATAAGTTGATATTTAGTATCAGATAATAAAACGAAACATCCAAAACTATTATTTTTAATACCTCCAATATTAATTGCCTTATCAACCTGGTTACTGCAAATTAGTCTTAACAAGAGTTCCATTTCCAATCTTCTAGCAACTTTGATCTTTCTCTTGTTTGCCTCTAAAATAATCTTCAATACCTCGAAGATGTGTTCTTTCCCAAATATGTGACTTGGGTTAATACCTTGAATCATTACCGTGGGATACAGTTCTCTAAACTTTGCTATAGTTGTTCCTATATCTGGTGTATGTAAAGTCTTGGCGCATAGTATCACTACATATGTTGAATCAATTTTGTATAACGGAATGTTGCTAATTGTAGCTATCTTTTCTGCCATGTCAGCATGACTGTTTAAATTATGAGCTATCCACCATGGATTAAGTTCGCAATTGTTACAATATCTCCAGATTTGATTTTTTGGTCATTTCCAGAAATTGACAATTCTGCACCATTAATCAAAATTAACAGGTTTTCCTTATCGAGAAGCTTGGAATTATTCATGCGCTCATGAAGTATGGAAAATATATTTGATATTGTAGTCTCTTTTTGATGAATTATTATGTTGTCTTTGCCACAATATTTCTTAATGGATCCTAGTAGCTTTAAGGTGATCAATCTACCAATAATGACCTAGTTCGTTATGTCTCCTCGACATCTTCCTCAATTTTCTTGTTTTGTTCTTTTGTTTGCCTGTTGATATATGAAGCAATATAACCGGCTATCTGATTTCTCAGTTCTTTAGATCTAACTTTTGCAATCTCATCTATTGTTTTTTTATTCTGTTGAAAGTCAACGTTGAATTTATTTGGATATCGGTTTAAGAGCTCTGTTGAAAGTTTCTTAACTCTATTCAATATCACACACTAATCATTAAAGGCTATTTTATATCTTCCTTATTACAGAAACTGTAGATACGCGTTAGTCAAAGAATAAAATTGAATTTGTTTCTATTCTTTCCATTACATTGCTTGGCGATTCGCAAAGAAGTTCTGCTATACTTCTTACAATACTCACAAGACATGAAGTGGGGAGAGTAAATACATTAGTAAAGCAAGATGGATATCTCACTGGTCCGTCAGTCTCAATTAATAATCTTTCTTCATTTGTTAACTTTAGCAATTTTTGCTTTCGCTTAGAGTATACCAGTGATGGCCCATAAGAGAGATACAATTCCATATCAAGAGACTTTTCTAATTGTTGTGAGGATCCATCAAACCAATGAAGGCATACTTTTTTCAAATTAAATGTAGATAATAAACTCAGAATTTCATCAAGTGAATTTCTAGAATGAATAGAAACTGGTTTACCATAAGTTTCTGCAATAGTTAACATCTTGTTGAATACCTCGTATTGTAACGGTTTAGTATTTCCTTCTTGATCGTAGTACGCGGGATCCAATCCAATTTCTCCAATACCATCAATATTATTTACATTGTCAGTAACAATTTCCTCAAATTTTGATATATTCTCAGCCGCGTATTGCGGATGAATCCCAATAAAATTATAAATAAAATCATGAACGCTTTTTTCTTCAAAGAGTCTTAACGCCTTTAACGAAGTTGAATTATTCACTGTCACTGAGCACGCTTTCAAATCCAGCCCCTTTATAGTTGCGAGTATTGATGGCAAAAAATTATCATATACAGGATCTGTAAGATGGATGTGAGAGTCGCATAATACAGGTTTCAATTCAGATTCTGGTCATCACAGGATAAAATTATTTAATCAATTTATTTAGAACAACAAAGTCCTTCATGTAACCAATTCTATCCTTCTCTTATCTTTCGTTAGCCAACTAACTCTCACTAATCCAAATATCTCTAAGTCCAGTAACGTTTTGTTTAAATCAGCAACTGTAATTTGTACTCCATCCTTTTCTAAATTACTCACTAGCTCATTATCTGACAAATTTCCTACCTCTTTTATCTTTTCTAATACAATATTTCTTAATGGATATTTCAAGTATCTTCACTGATTTCAGAATATAATTATGATTACTTGATTTGATGCATATTATAAATGCTCTTCTAAAAATTCATGATTTATTTTTGAGTAGATAAAATGAGATCAAATTATTTCTTTGTTTTTAATGAAAGTAGGTCAAAAATCTGTTGGCGCACTTCGATTTCGACGAGTTTAATACACGAGATCAATAGAAATAAAGAAAAATAATCATGAAATAAATCTGATTTGAATTAATTTTCCAGTGGCCTTAGAGTAAAGACAAATCTTGATCCTTCAAATTCAGTTATTCCCTGTCTTTCCCAGTTTACTTCATAATTGTGGGTAATTTGTTTTCCAATAATGCTAATTTTTCTCGGAAGTTGAGAAAACAGGCTCTCTACCTTTTCCAGATTTTTTGTCATCAATAATGATCTTCGCCTCTTCATCAGGTACTTCACTGCAACATTTTTGTGAAGATATCCAAATTCCTGAATCTTTTCATTTCCGTTATCAATAATGAATTCGCGCTTGGTCATTGCGAATACCAGCATTATTTACTTAAAAAGAAACATTGTCAAATCTATTAGAACAACATAGGTGAATTTAATCGCATGATGATGGTTCTTAGCTTTCCATATCTCGAATTTAACATTTTGTAATTTTTCGTACAATATACTTGCATTTTACATAAACAAGAAAGCTTTATTACTTTTATTTGATAAATTAAATGTATGTATTCTCAAACTTATTCTGTTCCTCATGCAGTTAGACAAATTATAGGATCAAATACGCTATTTTTTCAAGCATTAAGCACGGGCATAGCAAATTATACCGCTTTGGCCCAGAAGATAAAACCAGAAATCGAAAAGCTGACAAAATCTGAAGTCAATGTAAATACTCTAGTAGTAGCAATTAAGCGATTTGCAGATTCTCTAGACGGAATTGATTATGAATACCATCCAATTTTCGAAGGGGTGAGAATGAGCTTGACTGGTAGTATTATTGATATCGACTTTCACGAGACGGACGACGTCTATCAAGTTTTAGATGAAATACTTGAGCTTGGTACCGGATACAATATGTTCAGGACTAATAAGCAAATTAGATTGTTTGCTGAAGATATTGATGAAATTCGGACTATGTTCAAATCATCCCCCAAGCGAGCTATTGGAGAAATAAAGGATGGTCTCTCTAAAATAACAATTACTGTTCAACCAGATAAGGAAAACACATATGAAGTATTGTCACTTGTTCTGTCATTATTACATAACAACCGTATTCCACTGTACAATGCTTTTTTCACACAAAATGAAATAATTTTAATTCTAGGGATGAATGACGCTGCCAAGGCGTACGAAGTAATCAGAGAAAAACTATATGGTCAGGAATAGATAATTGCTATTTCTTACTGCATTCAGTGTGACAATCAAATAATGTTTGTTACTATCTGACACTATCTATAGTACTGGACGGAAACTTTCTCTCCAGGTTTGCCTTCTCTCTGAGCCTTAATCTTTTTTACACCTTCTTCAATATGCCTCATCATTACGTGGGCTTCTGATGCATGTCTAGCAGCCTCTTCAGGTGTTGGATATTTTGCTAGGTATTCATGTAGAACTAATGATACGGCTGTATTTATAACAGAGCTTGTATCGGCACCGCTGAAACCATCTGTCATTTCGGCTATTCTGGCCAAGTTAACATCTGAACCAAGTGGCTTATCCTTGCTGTGTATCTCCAATATCTTTTGCCTTGCTAACTTATCGGGCAAAGGCACTAACAATATTTTGTCAAATCTACCAGGTCGTAATAAAGCGGTATCAATAATATCTGCTCTATTTGTTGCAGCTAACACTACGACACCTGAAAGCGATTGAATCCCATCTAATTCAGTAAGCAATTGTGAAACCACTCTTTCTGTAACCATGCTATCTCCGCCCATTCCTCTAACTGGAGCAATCGAGTCTATCTCATCAAAAAATACTACACACGGAGCTGCTTGTCTTGCTCTTCTAAAAATCTCTCTAATCCCTCGTTCTGATTCGCCTACCCACTTGCTTAGCAATTCAGGACCCCTTACGCTAATGAAGTTAGCCTCAGACTCCGTAGCAACAGCTTTAGCCAAGAGGGTCTTCCCAGTACCTGACAATCCATGCAACAACAGGCCCTTTGGCATAGCATGTCCGAGTTTTGTATATAGCTCTGGGAATCGTAGTGGCCATTCTACAGCCTCCTGCAATTCGCGCTTTATATCTTCCAGTCCACCTATTGCAGACCACGGAACATCTGGGGATTCCAGATAAACTTCTCTCATTGCGGAAGGCGTCACTTCCTTTACAGCATTATCAAAATCGGCTTTGGTAACTATGAGTTTATTTAAGACTTCGGGAGATAGTTTCTCATCTTCCAAATTTAATTCAGGGAGCAATCTTCTCAAACACTTCATTGCTGCTTCTTTACAAAGATATTCTAGGTCCGCTCCGACAAAACCATGAGTTACTGCGGCCACTCTATCTTGTTCTACATCGGTGTCTAGAGGCATGTTTCTTGTATGAATTTGCAATATTTCCAATCTTCCACGCTTATCAGGTACTTTGATTTCAATTTCTCTATCAAATCTACCCGGTCGTCTCAGGGCTGGATCTATAGCGTTTGGACGATTTGTAGCCGCAATTACTATTACCTTACCTCTTGCTTCAAGGCCGTCCATAAGCGACAATAATTGAGATACGACTCTCCTCTCTACTTCACCAGTAACTTCTTCTCTTTTGGGAGCAATTGAATCTATTTCGTCAATAAATATAATAGAAGGCGCCTTTTCTTTGGCTTCCTTGAAAATCTCTCTTAATCGTGCTTCAGATTCACCATAAAATTTACTCATAATTTCTGGTCCAGAGATACTTATAAAATGAGCATTACTTTCGTTCGCAACTGCCTTTGCAAGAAGCGTTTTTCCAGTTCCTGGAGGCCCATACAACAATACACCCTTTGGTGCTTCAATACCTAATTTTTCAAAGATTTCAGGATGTCGTAATGGCAACTCTATCATTTCTCTAACTTTCTGGATCTCTTCTTTTAGGCCACCAATGTCTTCGTAAGTTACCTGCGGAACACCTCTCAGGGTTTCACCCTTCTCGGCTATATGGAATATTGTTTTCTGGGTTACCAATACAGCATCTGATGCAGGGGTTACTCCTATTACTTGGAAAGTAAGTCTGCCTCCAAAATATGGAACCATGACATTATCTCCTTTTATTAGTGGTACACTTTCAAGTGCGTCGGCAAGGTAACGCTCGTCGATAGGTGGTATGGCCTCTAAGGGGGCAACAATTACTTTTTCTGCTGGAACGGCCTTTATCTTTCTCACAATTACGGTATCTCCAATGGCTACACCTGCATTGTTTCGCACTAGCCCATCTACTCTTACAATGCCTTTGCCCTCGTCTGAAGGGTAAAGCGGTAAACATTTTGCAACAGTCCTTCTTTTTCCTCGGATTTCTATAACATCACCAGTAGAGGCAGTCAACGAGTCCATTGAATCGTAATCGATTCTAGCCACTCCACGACCTACGTCTCGAGTATATGCTTCGAGAACCTTCAGTGAGAGAGTGTTTTGACTCACGATATCAAGTACTATCGTACCTATCTTTATACCTTTGTCGAGGAATGCTCTTCAATATTCTTAGCAAATCCAATTATCAGATGACTGTATTCCATTCTCCAACACTGTGTTTGTAGGAAAAGCACGAGTCTTTTTCATATTTTTTACTACAGAAAAATTAGATTTGTGTTGTAATTAGGCACCTAGTATTGCACCTATCAAAACGTTAAAATCATGATGATAATGATTATTCGATTGGACCGTTTTGGGTAAAAGAACTTTAGTACGTAGAAGGGGTAAAGGTGGTAAACAATTTCAGGCCATAAAAAGAGGAAAAATTGTACCTGCCAAGTATCCAAATTTACAATTAACTGAGCAGAGAGTTGGTTCGATAGTTGACATTGTTCACGAAAGAGGTAGGGATGCACCATTGGCTAAAATCAAATTTGATAAAGAGTTCAGTTACTTACCTGCTCCAGACGGCATGGAAGTTGGAGAAAAAATCCAAATTGGGAATAATGTTGACTTTAAACCAAATAACATTTTGGCCCTAGAATCTATTCCAGATGGTACGCTGATTTGTAATCTAGAAAGGAACATCGGTGATGGAGGAAAACTTGTGAAATCCGCTGGATCATCTGCCATTGTATTTTCCCATACCTCTCAAGGTGTGTCGGTAAAATTACCATCCGGAAAATTTACTACATTAAATCCAAAATGTAAGGCAATGATAGGAATTGTTTCTGGTGCAGGTCGAAAGGAAAAGCCATTTCTCAAAGCTGGAAACAAAGCTAAATACATGATTGCACACGGCAAGCTTTATCCCACAGTCAGGGGAATAGCACAAGCTGCGGTTTATCATCCACATGGTGGTGGAAGACATCAGCACGTAGGTCGCCAATCATCAGTCGGAAGAACAACACCTCCTGGTAGAAAAGTGGGAAATATCGCACCACGAAAAACTGGCCGAGCCAGAGTAAAAAAGAAAGAATAGAAATTTACTCCCAAAAACTTTTTTGTAACGTTATCCATATTGAGAATAAAATAAAGGAATCACGAATATGGAGCTAAATATCAGCAAGCTATTTGCATTAATGCAGAGCACCCTTAGGAATAATAATATTGTAAGACCTACTGCTCTGAAAAATCTGCAAATTCAGGAAGACGGTGACCCATTCAAAATATTGATTGGAACTATATTGTCCGCACGAACTAGAGACGAAGTTACTACTGCCGTAATTAAAGCGCTATTTTCTCGATTCAAGAATCCTGATGAGCTATCTAGAGCAAATTTAAGTGACATAAAGAAACTGATACAGAAAATTGGCTTTTATAATGTTAAGGCCTCTAGACTAAAAGAAGTATCACAATTAATAATCAAAAAATATAATGGCGAGGTACCATCTAATGTAAATGATCTCCTTACGCTTCCGGGAGTCGGAAGAAAGACTGCTAATTGTGTGCTGGTCTATGGTTTTAAGAAGGCTGCCATTCCGGTAGACATACATGTTCATAGAATTTCCAACAGGATTGGAATTGTAAATACAAAAAATCCTGAGGAAACGGAAAATGTCCTACAAAAATCGATAGACAAAAAATATTGGATTGGAGTGAATGAAACATTTGTAACGTTTGGCCAGAATATATGCTTGCCAATAAAGCCCAAGTGCAATGTTTGTCAGTTGACAAAAATGTGCAAATATTATTCAAAAAATAGCTAGTCTCTTTTTTTTCTAATAATTAATACCAGTATAATTGAGCCAATTGCGCTTATCGTTATTAATGGTAGGTAATACAATGGCGATTCAGCAGGGTTACCAAATATGATGTCGAATGAAATTGTACCGCTATTTGAATTGTCTGGATCAGTTGTTTCATCTTTACCATATATCGATACCGATCCAACAACAAAATCATCTACTGACAGTTTGTCAATTATGATTCTCTTACCATTAGTGATCGTCAGACCTTGATTGTTTGCATGGGCTACAAATATTGGTTGATCCCTAGACCATCCGTCTTTTTCTCGTTCATATACCCGTATATAACCTGATTCATTGGTGTTAATTGCTGCCCAGAACTTTCTGGTTTTATCTCCGAACATTGCTAGTTCTATGAACTTTTCACTCGGCGCAGGTTCTTGAATCTTTATCACAGTTTTTGCATTTTCTGAATTTGAGTAGGTTAAATTATTTTGAATAGTCAACTGCCAATTGGTTGGTATAGGTTTTGAAAAGTCGTATACTAATGGTTGTCTTCTATATGCATTAGATGCATCGTAATCAACGACAAATCTTTCAGAATTCTTTGTTTTGATTACATCATGAATACTACTCTGTCCACTAATTGACACTATTGGGAAAATTAAGAACAATACAAATCCAATAATTCCAACATTCAATAATCCTGTCAATTTCACTCAATTACAAATGGTTTTTCTGATTTAAGAATTAATTCTGCTATTTCTGGCCGCATCAAGTGTTTTTCAGGTATTTTACCCGAATTTACCATTTTCCTCATCATCGTTCCACTCAATTCTTCTTTTGTTTCTATTCCATGTGGACATGTTTTTTCATTCGCAAACGACATACATTTTTTACAAAAATAAAAAGAAGGGAAGATTACTGGAGTAATTCCCAAATCAGGATACTTTTGGAAGATTTCCTGGGCCGCGAATGGTGGGTAATAGTTACCAACGCCGGCATGATCCCTGCCTACAATGAAATGTGTGCAGCCAAAATTTTTCCGCATAATTGCGTGATGTATCGCTTCTCGCGGACCCGCATATCTCATTGATGTATGGATTGTCGAAAATAATACCCTGTTTTTCGGAAAATAATTATCTATCAATGATTCGTATGCACTTATTATCAAATCGTCTGTAAAATCACCTATCTTTTTTTTGCCTATTAACGGATTGAGGAATAACCCATCATAAATGTTCAAGGCTGCCTTTTGTAGCATTTCATGCGCAACGTGTGGTACATTTCTAGTTTGAAAACCTACAATGCTTTTCCAACCTCGTTTCGTAATCTCTGAACGAGTATCCGATGGATGCATTCGGAACTTTTGGATTTCATCGTACTCTTTCATTTGAAAAACTTCCACCTCTCCGCCTACAAGGAATTCTTTCATTTTAAAGAGTCGGCTCACCCCTGGGTGATTGGTATCTGTAGTTCCGTAAACAGCATTTGCCATATCTTGTTTGTTATATTCATAAATTTCGTGTACATGGAGTATGCCAAATTTTTGGCCATTCGAACAAAGAATAACATCCCCTAAATCCGCCATTTGCTTTGCAACTTGTTTTTCCGTATCAAGTACAATAGGTATAGTCCAAGGAACTCCGCTACTTAATCGTCCTTCTTTAAGTACATTCAGGAAATCTTCCTGGCCAACAAAGCCAACAAGTGGACTAAAGACACCAGTGGCTATGTTTTCAGCATCATTTCTAATATCGGATGATACTTCAAATGTGGGTAAATTATCAGACTTTTTTTGAATAAATGTATTTATTAATTTACCACCATGTGGTAAAGTTAGATTACCTGTCAAAAATAATCATTTGCCTTCTTTCCAATGCAGGCCACATTCTTTGTGAGTGTCATTTTCCCACCACCATCTTCCAGCCCTAGGATCTTCTCCCTGCATCACAGCTCTTGTGCATGGTTCGCATCCTATACTAGGATATCCTTTATCATGTAGTTCATTATAAGGAACCTTGTTTTCTTGGATATACTTCCAAATTTCTTCATTCGTCCAATCTGCCAATGGATTTAACTTAATGATATTGTTGTTCAATGTATCAATTTCAATCTTGGATATACTGTTTCTGGTTAACGATTGTTCTCGACGTAATCCGGTGATCCAACAATCGAATTGTTTAAGAGCTCTTTTTAAGGGTTCAATTTTTCTAATATTGCAACATTGTTTTCTATTCTCTACGCTCTTGTACATTAGATTCATTCCTTTATTTGCGACCATCTCCTCAACATCACTGGATTTTGGGAAATATACATCAACTTTAATATCGTATTTTAGTCTTATTTTGTCAATAAGATCATAAGTTTCTTGGTTAAGTCTACCCGTATCCAGGGTAAAGACTCTAGTCAGATTCCTGTTAATATTGCACATCATGTCAATTAATACAACATCTTCCGCACCAAAGCTTGATGCAAGCACCATTCTGTCACCGTATTTCTTAAATCCCCATTTTAGGATCTCGTCTGCGAGTTTTGATTCCATTTCCTTTGCAATATTGTTTATTTCATTTACCAAAGCATTCGGAGCCTCCCCATCATTATTGTTTATCTGCCCTATTTCTAATTTGAGAAAAGTAGGCTTATAATTATTATTCTTTTTGTCGGTTTAATATAATAAAGTTATCTAACGCAAATATACTCGAGGTGTTTTTATCCATTAGGAAGATTCATTATTAGTGTTGTATATGAGTGGTATGTGGAGGTTGTAGTTTTTGGCTCATGACTTTTGGCAAAGTATATTCAAATATCAGAATTTAGGCTTTGATCCAATAGGATGGATATCAAATTGCTCCAACGAAGTTGATAATTTGACACTGGATAAGTCATTTGAGAAGATAAAGCACAATTCATGGGCCGACCTGTCGTGGTTTGATTCATTCCACTATAGCGGAAAAAGTCCAGACATTACACGCAGAATATACAAAGTGAACGAATCGATCTCAGAGGATTTGAAAAATAAGAAACTAATTTCATTGATGAGGATTCACAATGAGGTCGCCGAAGATCAACAAGGTCTTTCCCACCTTTTAGATGATTTTTACGGAAGGAAGCCTCCTAAGCATCCTTTAAGAAGACTTGTAGTCTCAACTACGTCCCAGTACGATTCACAATTTGCAGTGGTTGACTACATTGACACACATAGAGGAAATAAGTTAGGATATACTGCGATTAATATCTCATCTGGAAAACTAATTGATCCTGATGAGGAGCCAGATTCAATCGTCAATACGTCAATTGCCTTAACTTCAGCTCTTGAAAATCTCCTATTGCTTGGTTGTACATCAGGATTTAAGATAATACCAATATATGATGCTCCCGACGAAAGCTTGCTAGACAAAATAAGATCAAACATTGACATGTTTGCGGCAAAATATGATCTATTACTTGATGATTACAGTTCACTTAAATTAGGAAAACTTTTCTTTGGAGCAACAGCTTATGCTCACTCTACCAAAGAATTACCAGTAAGATACGATCTGATTCAACCGGGCATGGTATTGATCCTGACAAATAAATTTGGATCCTTAACTCCGCTCAGTATTTATACAATAAATCAGATTGGTGAAATGAACTCAATCTTAGGCAAGCATCAATCAATTGATAAAAATATCAAGGATGAAATAATAAAATCTTTAACTCAACCGCGTTTTTCCTTGGGTAAGATAATTTCAAAATTTTGTGCCGGTTTTGGAAAGGAATTTGATACAAATGCCAATATAGTCGGTGTATATCCGGTTGGTTCAGATGGCATTTTGGCTTTACTCAATTTGGCCAAAATTTCAAACGCACACATCATAGTAAATGAACTTCCGATAATACATGAGGAATTGGCCAAGTTTGCCACTGACGAATTCCTTGTCTCAAATTCAACGGCATCCACCAATGGATGTCATCTTATAATTTCAAGCGAAGAACTCGCACCGATAATTATGGAGGATTTGAAAAAACATAACTTTGAGCCGCAGATAATTGGATTTGTAAATGATAAGGAAAAACCGATGGTTACCATTAATAATAATATAAGTAAGTATGTGGCAGCGAAACACATCACGTCTCTATTTAATATTTCAACACAAATAGCTTAATCCACAAGCAATTAAAAAATTGGAAATATTTTATTATTTGATAGACCAATAACTATGCATGAGTTCAACAATTGAGGATAACTGCATTTTCTGTAAGATTGCACAAAAGAAAATAGATGCGAAAATAATAGCTGAAAATGAAAAAGCAATTGCATTTCTTGATGCTTTTCCATTGACTTCCGGACACACCCTGGTCATACCAAAAAGACATTATGAAAAATTACAAGAAGTCGATTTTGATCAGGTTACGCCTTTGTTTAGTTTGGTACATACAATATCGGCTTACGTCGAAAGGGGAACAGGTGCGCAAAGTACTCTAATAGCTATTCATAATGGTAAAGATGCAGGACAGGAAATACCACATTTACATGTGCATATAGTACCAAGAAAACATGGTGACGGAGGCGGCCCAATTCATTCCATGTTTCATTCAAGTCACAGATTAGACGACAATGAAATGAGCAAAGTGTTTGGGGACATACGAGCAGGTATTGTTGGTGGAGAGGTTAAGGGCCATTGAGCATCTAGTTTTGTTTGATTGCTGAAATTGTGTCCGGAAGTTCGGACAATTTATTCAAAGTGAGTGTTGGTAGCTCATTTTGATTTCTAGGAACTTGTATATTGAATGGAGAGTTAGATAGCAGAATGGTAATAATTTCCAACTTATTTGCCATCTGTATATGAGTATCTAATCTATCTCCAATTAATATGGCTTCTTTTGAATCAATTTTTAACATGTTTAGAATCAATTTAAAAATTTTCTTATTGGGATCTCTTGCCAGGTCAGGCAAAATACAACAATCAAAGTACTTGTCCAGATTATAGAATTTCAAAGTTCTTGATATTTTGTGGTCTTGGTTATCAATTAAGAGTAACCTAGAATTTTTGGACAGAATTTCTAACGTCGTTTTTGCATCATCGAAAGGATACAGAAAATGTTTCTGTGCAAATTCTATCGATGGCAGAATATATTTTAGAACAATCTTTTCGTATCCTACAGGCATCAATGCCTTACTTATTTGTACAACTAATTCCTCAATGCCACCTATTTGCAATTTCCGGTTCCTTATGATATCATTCTTGATGGTACAATAATTACGGATATCAATTCTAGATCCTAACTGATTTAATAGGTAGAGCAATCTAGAATCAATGAATGAATAGAAATTTTCTTCATCCATTAATGTTCTACCAACAAGGAAAATAGAATTTATCACTAATACTCACTATTACTATTTGATATTGATGTTGAAGATGTATTGACGTTGAAAATGAAGTTCTTATTATGGTAATAATACAAGATGGTTTTAGATCTAAGATCCTTTTTTCTTGATTTCAACAAAAGATTCTCTAAGCAGGAGAAAAGTAAGTGAAAAAATTGTTACTCCAATCGAGAGATGTATTGCAACTATATAAGGATTCAATTTGGTCGATACTACAAGAAATCCCATGACTATCTGTACACTGAGTAATGACGTAAGAATTGCAACTACCAGTCTGTTTAATCTCCATTTGCTTTTTCTAATAAAAATTAAAGTAATACCTGTAAAAATAGCAGCAATAATAGCCACGAGCCTATGAAAATGCTCATAGAAAAATTTATCCGGGGGATATGCAAATCCATTCGGACACAGGGGCCAATCTGGACACGCAATTCCCCTGTTTAAAGACGAGATATAAACACCAATAAGCATTGTCGCATAAATTAACCCCATTGATACAAATGGCAAAACTAGGTTCAGAAATTGGCTATTTCTCATATCTATCAACTATTTTTCTATTAATTCCGGTTTACTAAATCTTAGGACTTGATGTGGGAGTAAACAATCAAATTCTTTTAAATTCAAGTAAAATAAACTCATAATAATTCTTCGTCAATTTTTTCAATTTTGTCAACATAACTGGTACAATTACATCCCATTATCAAACACTTTCCTACTTCGAATACGGAGTTTAGTTTGTCTTTGTTCTTTTCTAATTCATGAGCCACATAAACATGACCGCAGTAAAGGCAGTTCACAAATATCGAAATCCAAGTGTCTATTATTAACTTTGTCAGCGATACGATAAAGAGCCTTGATAATTTTGGAATGTTTTTCTCAGTTCCATTTTTATATCATACTTCAATATTCAAATCATGAATATAGCGATACATAATGAACATTAATGAATTCGTATCAACTCTGCCAAACTCGATTATTACAGGAAACAATGTCAGATTACCTAATAATGTTATTAAAAGAATGCTAAGATTTGCGCGCCTAAACAAAAATGATATTTTTTATGATCTTGGTTGTGGATATAGTAATGCTGTCTACATTGCCTCCACTCATTATAAAGTGAAAAAGGCAATAGGTATAGAAAAGAGAAAAAAATCAGTCACTGAACTAATTAAGAAAACTCGAGATTTAGGAAACGTCAAAGTCATTGTCGATGACATAAGAAGAGTGGATATCTCTGATGGTAATGTATTCCTTTTTTGGTTTCACGATGATACTGTCATAAAAAAAATGATACAAAAATTTTCTACAGAGTTAAAAAAAGGCAGTAGAATAATTTCGATTTGGTCCCCACCAGATATGATTATGCCGGACAAAATTGATTTCCCATTTTTTGTATCTCGTACTCCATTCAAGTTCGCAAATAGTATTGAAGAACAAATCAAGGCAATCTACGGTCAAAAATGTCTCGATTTTACCGCAGCATGGTTGTTGGGAGATAAATACCTGGAAAGTTTGGAAGTTGTTCCACCTCGGTATAAACGATTTCTAAATATCCTATATTCGATGATAATTTGGATAAATGCTTGGAATATGAAAGTATCATGTGAAGATGAGATTCCACCTCCTGTCGATTCGTATTTAGGAATACTTCGCACATTTTTCAGCATAGACTTGAGTTCATTAATTCAACGTAAAGATAATTAAAACTGAATACAGATTATGTAGTAATTGTTCATGTAGTCATTGTTTAATATTTCATTACCGGCCAACCCAACCCAATCTTTTGAAATACCAGACCATTACCAGTGAAGGGATTATAGCAATCAAAAGTAGAATTATGAATGAAGTATATGGACCAAGAAAAACTGGACTTCCTGTGAGAATACCACCGGGAAGATTAACATTCATACCATAGTAAGCCCCGATTACTGTTGCAGGTATGGAAAGTGTAAATAGGATAGTAAGAGTTGCTAAAATCTTGTTTGATTTTTCCGTACTTAACATGAAATCTGTATCTTTGAAAATTTCTATAGTTTCTTTTGATTCCTCAAGAGCTTCAAGAACCTTTTCCGTATGATCCTTAACGTCATCATAATAATCGGTCAAATCTTCCTCCGAAAATCTTTGCATCTCTTTGCTCAGCTCCAATATTACTCTTCTTAATGGAACAACTACTCTTCGGAGAGTCGTTATCTCTCTTCGCAATAAAGAAATATCTTTTGCTACTGCGACTTTCTCATCAAACACGAGATCCTCTATGTCATCCAGATTTCCTTCGAGCTTCATTAATACATGTAATAGATCATCTACCATAAGATCTATAATGCTATGTAATAGATACCCTGATGAATTACCCATGAAGGTTTCCTTCTGCCTTTCATTTTCTTTGCAAAGGTTGAACATTTCAGTGATTGGTTTTAGTTCACCTTGCTGTACGGTAATTAGATAGTTAGGTCCCGCAAAGATTGCAAGCTGAGTTGAACGTGGAATACTCCTATCCTTATCCACAGTCGGGAAGTGCATAATTACAAAAATTTGATCCTGATACTTGTCTATTTTTGGAATTTGTATTTTCGAAAGACAATCCTCAATATTTAGTTCGTGGAAAGGGTATTTACCTTCCAGCATTTTTAATTTTTTTCTAGTGGGTTTTTGAATATCTACCCATACTAGATTCTTATTAGTAATTGATTCAAGTTGACTAGAATATTCAATATTGGTCATCTGGCCTCATTCTTGATTAACTTTAAAGTTGAAATATTCTATATTAAGATATCTGATTAATTACGCGATTTCGACAAATTAGGTTAAAATAATGCATGATAATGCATGTTATTATGGCAAAAGTAGTTGTCGGAAAAACTGCAGATATTCAAGAAGGAAAATTGGAGCATATAACGGCGGGTGGAAAAGAAATAATGGTAACGAAATTGGATGGAAATTATTACGCAATTGATAATATTTGTACTCACGCAGGGGCAGAACTTCATGAAGGTGAATTAAAAAACAATGAATTAACGTGTCCGTGGCATGGAGCAAAATGGGATGTCAAGACTGGAGCATTAATCTCATTTCCACAAAAATTAAAACCACTACAAAGTCACAAAGTCGTGGTGGAAAATGATACTTTGTATGTTGAAACATAGATTTCAACAGCAGAAGTAGCAAGTTACTATTATTTTTTAGCGAATTAATAAATGTGTAAGTAACAAAATTGATTGATCTTTTACTAAATTGGAATATAGTAGTGCTTTTAAATTAGTGATTTTTACAGATTCAATCAATGAATATTTATGATATTTTTCATAATTGTTCCGTTTTGAAGAACATTATTAATTTGCCATCAGACAATCTTTTTTCGAACACTGAAAGTTGAAATTTGATGAAATTCTAAATAACTGTACGATGACTACTAATTTTAACGAAATTTACGAACCTTACAAACGCACAATTTCTAAGGAAAGTATAATGACCATAGTAGGCAACCTACACATATGATGACTTTTACCTCGTATTTCCAAATATTCTTACCGGTTCGATGTAACGCTTGTCAATTTAGTTCGATTATAATATTTGCAGATAAAATTATTGATTTATATAGAATTGCAATAAATATGGCATAACTGAATTAAAGATATGAAGCTTGATGTCCCGAGATTCACAGAAAGATTCGGATCAGTAAGTCTACATGGAGTGCAACGTGTATACGAACTGGATTCTGGACACAAGAACAAGCATCCAAAGACCGAATCTGAAGTAATTCGCTCTATTGATGATGAAATAATATCTAAAATTGAATCCGAAATGGCGATTGTCATTCCTATAAAAGGAGAACGGTTAAAGCTCTTAGAAGGAGTACTAAGCGGCATCCCCCATGATTGCTTAACAATAATTGTATCTAATAGTCCTAGAGAACCGATTGACAGGTACAAACTAGAAAAACAGGCAATTGAGCAATTTAATAGATTCGCGGAAAAAAAATCAGTTATCATACATCAGAAAGATACGGGTCTTGTAAAGGCTTTAGAAGAAGTCGGCTATACTGATCTTTTTGACTCTGAAAATAAGATACGTAACGGAAAAGGAGAGGGAATGTTCATTGGCATGCTCCTTTCAAAAATGATGGGAAAAAAATACGTTGGATTTGTTGATTCTGACAACTATGTCCCAGGTGCGGTCAACGAATATACAAAAATATTTTCTTCGGGTATTGCGTTATCAACCACACCATACACAATGGTTCGTGTATCTTGGATATACAAGCCAAAGATTTCGGAGTCTGGTGTGCGATTTTCCAAGCTCGGACGTGTTTCTGAAATGACAAATCAATTCCTAAATTTCATGATATCGTATTACACTGGTTTTGAAACAGAAGTTATTAGAACAGGAAATTCTGGAGAACATTGCATGTCTATTCAACTAGCAGAGCTATTGACTTACTCGTCCGGTTTTTCGATAGAACCTTATGAAATAGTTAATTTATTGGAACAATTTGGTGGAATAACGCCTCCTGAACATAAGGATACCATGGAAAAAGGAGTAGAGGTTATGCAAATCGAAACACGCAATCCACATTTTCATGAAGAAAAGGGGGACCTTCATATAAAAGAGATGTTCTTACAAGGGTGGGGCAGTATTTTTCATAGCAAGTTATGTCATCCAGAGCTTCGTGAAAAATTAAAGGCTGAGTTAATTTCAAGAGGAATATTAGAGAAAGTAAAGGAACCTCCACAATTACCTAAAATGAGACCGTTCAAGGATATGGACATTCTGAAATTCGAAAAAATTTTGAAGGAACAATCCAATTCTCTTACAATTTTTGAATAATTTTTGCCGATGATTTCCAGTGTAATTTGACGAGAACTTTTCCGTAAACTAGCAAAGTCTATTTGTTACCAATGATATCGCACGTCTCATTGTTTACTATCTTACGTATTATCAAGAGCGGAGTCCCTAACAAAATCGGAATGCTTATTGCTATGAATAAACTTTGAAAAGGTGCTAATCCAGAGATAGCGGCACTTGTACCGAACCCCATTATGAATGAAAATAAACTTCCTGCACAAGTAGGACAACCAATGAATAATCCACTGAATATACCAAAGGTCGAAACGGCTGAGAATTTTCTTTGTGCCTGATACCTAAACATCCGAAGAAAGTGTAAATTTAGTGCAAAATTAAAGCCAACCATTGACGATACAGATATTGCGAGTATCAGATTCAAAGGGATTATCAATATCGAAAATGAGTCACTCAGCAATACTGTTATCATCGGAACATAGCCAGGATAATTACAACAAAGTGTGATAGAGATAGATGGAACAACATCACCTTCAATATCTTCATGATAGATGAGAATTTGAGACAAGAAACCAAAGAAAATGCCGTAAACAACAGAAGAAATAACAAAAATTCTCCAGTAAGTCTTGGCTGTCAAAATCCTAGAAATATATGCAAGATAGCTCTTATTGGATTTGGACTTTATTGATTCAGAATGAAGTGCCAAATATAATCCATAGCCAATGGCAATTAACGAAACTAATATCAAGAAAATATCGGCGATAGCTAAGTTGTATAGTCTTGAAACCTCCGCTGAAGATTGATTTGAACTTAATAATGAGTATATTGTGATAGCGAAAATAATTGAAAATACGCCGATTGTAATAATCCGTAAGCCTCTATTGTGAAGCAACTGGTAATTATCGAGCATGGCAAACAACCAAGTGTAAATTAAGTTATCAAAAGGAATCTAATCTATATTAAGTTAATTCAAACCAAGGTTAGGTTTTGGATAAAGTCTAAATTTACCGCCGTATAAAAAAAGCCATGGACGAAACTTTCACAAGTGATGGTTTTATTACAGCGTCAATAAGCTTTGTTGGTTTCGTAGATAAACTTGGTCTTGAAGGACTCTTGACTTTGAAATCAGATGATGGAAGGGAGTTTCCAATACGTGCGTTTTCAGGAGAAGTTGCAAGGCATATTCTAAGATTTAAAGAAGGAGACAAGAGTACTATACCCACAATCTATAACCTTATTGAAGATATTTCATCCCTTCAGGATCTATTACTGATAGAGGTAAGAATATACAGAAACGGTCCTGTTTTAAGGTCTAATCTTTATTTCAAAACTCGGAAGGAGGTAATCACATTGAGAAATTATCGTGCGTCAGATTCTATAGCACTAGCTGCATTTTTTGATGTACCAATAAAAGTAAGAAAAAATCTGTTTGAAGAAACGATCGAACAGTAAATTGCTATTTAAGTAACTATTCTTGACAGCATGTTGGAGGCTAATGCCTCCTTAACTTCCATCGCGATCCTGCGGCCAATTCCAAATGTGTAGCCATGAGAATATTTGGTATACGGTGATGTAGTTGACATGATTGGATTTCCAGGAACTCTGAGAGACACATCATATACGACTATCTCTAATTCTGGTGTGACAATACTCTGTAAGGAGAAAGGTCCGATAATTCCGGGAGGATATTCCTTTCTCACAGCGGCTGTAAATTTATCGCCAAGTTCAAAGACCTTTTCTAGCATAGATTCTCTTATGCTTGCAGGAGTATGGCCTATTTCAATATGTTTTACTTCTGTATCAAATTCCAGTTGTTGTTTTGCAGGTATAGAATTCAGATCATTTAGATTAGTCTGAAGTCTTCTCTCAATGCCTAAGAATTCGGTTTCGGGAGTCAAGGGGGAGGAGAAAAAATTAAAATTAAAATAGGTTCCAAGGACAAACTCTTCTATTACAGAATTTTCGAGATCTTCACTAGTGATAATTTTTTCTCTTATTTTCTTTTGAGATTTTTCCCGGAAGTCTTGCATTGAGCTGACTATGAAAAAGGCCCTTTCCAGCTTTCTCTTGTATTCTTGAATTTTTACAATGGCGAGTTTGTCAATTTCGGTGTAATTTTTATAAATCTTTGGGTGAGCTATTTGAGCTTGTTCCAATAACAAGTACTGATTCTTATTATAACTTCTTTCTTCTGCGCGAAATAATAGTCTATTTCCAAGTATTGGCAACAATAGATCGTTTTCAATTGAGTCATAACCAAGATAGCCTGTGAACGCCCTATGTGGTACTATAATGCTATTCAATTCCCGGAGTTTATCTTGATTTTCTTTGAAAACCATGTCCGAAAATTTATCTACCAAAATTATATTGTCCGCTAACCTCTTGAATCTCACATATGGTAATTCCCTTCCTTTCTGACAAATGCAAACCGTTCTCAATCCTTCGTCCTTTGCGCCATCCATTATTTCTAGTGCAGAATGACTACCGATTACTGCCATGTGTATATTCTTCAGATCATACTTCGCTATAACGTCAGATATTGAATCAGGATGAATCATGTTTATGCAAGCAGAAGATTATGTCATAATTAAAATTTTCCAACAAAAGTCAACTAATATTTACTCACTTATTATTGAATGGTGTAAGGTGAGGGTTAACTTTTTTCCTTATTAACAGCGCCTTCGATTGCCTTCCTAAGATCATCATCATTCTTGTTTGTATAATCTATTCCTAACGATTCTGCTATCTCCTCGAGTTTTTCGCGTCCGACATTATCTTTTCCCCGAATTTGATCCAGTTCCTTTTTAGCTTCAATTCTTGCCTTTTCATATTCCGCTCTTGCCTTTCCAAAAGACCTTGCTAATTCAGGAATTTTCTTGACACCGAAAAACAAAACTACGATAATAACTATGATAATTAGAAATTCATATCCAGTTGGCATTTGCAAAATGGCGTTATGGATACCATACATAAGTACAAGGTAGATATGGTTGAGATTTAAATGTTGATGGTATTTTTTAATCACTCATACAATTATTACATCGATCATTTCCATTAAATCTCCAACATACCTGAACTGCGAAGGGCAATTACAAGAATCATAATTACCTTAAGTCCACCGAATCTGTTTGCGAGTATTATTATTACATTTTTTTTAGGGTATTCGATGGGACGTACAGGTTATTACTTGATTTATTACCTGGCGAATACGATAAAAAACAAGCAAGTGGGGCAGTCGTATTATTTATAGGATTGGCTATATAGCATGAGTTACCCATTCCTTGATACCCGATACCCCAAATATAGAATCGTTATAGTTACTATGTGATTCATGAAGAATAAAAAATCCAAATTGATACTTGTTATAAAACATTTTAATAGAATTTACGATCATTGACATTTGTTAGTAGAATAAATAAAATGATTCAACTTTTATGGATATAACCGACTGCTTTACATAATGATTCTTGGCACTTAAGGAAATATTACTCCCTCAAGAGAACATAATGTTCAGAAGTAAGACGAAGCTCAAATGTACAGAAAAGAAATACCATATCATTGTCACAAATCTAAGAATACTACTATATTCAGAAAGAGGACGTTTTTTTAAATCGCCAGATGTAATAAGTGAAAGACTTGAGAGCGTTTATGGTATAGAATACAATGAAGAAGGAATATTCTTCAAAACTTCTAAAATTCGAATACAGGGCGGCATAAGATTTGAAATAAGCGGTCATCTCTCTGATGTAAAACCTGTTTTTAATTTCATTCAATCAATAGTAAATAAAGCTGAAAATCCACTAATTAGAAGATTGGATGAGTATTAAACTCCTATTCCCTCTCCCTCGTCCACAGGTAATTCAATACTAATTAACTCTTCTTCACTTAAAGTACTGTTGTGGTATTCTAACAAGGCACCTATAATTGAAAGAAAATATTCAAAATCAATAATTCACCATTTCAAGGTTGGATCACATCTAGGGTTAACAATAAACCCATATCAAGGATGCCAGCACAGGTGTGGATATTGCTACGCAACGTACAAATGGTCGCCAAATTTTTATGATAAGATTTATGGTAAAATAAATGCTGCTGAAATTCTAGAATCTGAATTGAACAAATGGAAAAATAGTTCAATGTTACCTGTCATGATATCATCAGCAACAGACGCCTATCAATCTGCAGAGTCGAAGTTTGGTATCACAAAAAAATGCATCCAAGTATTGCAACAGTACCATATTCCATTTTACATTTTCACCAAATCATCATTGATCGAACGAGACCTCGACCTGTTTTGTAAATACTCTGATGATTGTTTCATAGTTTGGTCTATAACAACTGTAGATGAAAAATTAAGACGGATCATAGAACCAGGAACACCTCCAGCCTTAAGAATTTTTGAGACTATAAATAAGTTTGTTGAGTCTGGGATTAAGTGTTGTGTCAATATTGATCCCATAATTCCATTCATTACTGATGGCGAGCAACAAATTAGGAATATTGTCAATAAATGTCAGGAATCAGGCCTAGGAAATATATCTGGATCGGTCCTTCGCCTGAGATATGATATTTGGCCTAGGATTAGACAAGTTATAGAACTAATTGATTTATCGTGGGTGATTAAAGAATATGAGCAAATATATGGTTTTCAGGAACCCATTTTACATGAGAATAATCTAACTGCAGATGAACGCTATACTGGTAAAGTGATGAGCAATCTCAAATATGAGATTTTGAATAGGAATATTGAATTTGGTTTTGAGAAACTAATTGCACAAATCTCTAGAACGAAACAGGAATGCCCTGTTTCTTTACAGCAGTGCAAAATAAGCGAATTTCTTTAACTAGTTTTCAGTTACAAATCTATGTACAGGATCTACAAGATACATGGTTCACGATATTGACATAATCTGGATAACAAAAAATTTGTACTTAGCCGACTCTCTTCATCTTAGAGCCGCATCGCGGACATGCTGCTTCCCTATGCTTTGTGCCACAGCTCATACAGTAATAATTTACCGAGTTACCCGAAAAAGGAGATGAGAGAGAGCCAAACATTCCCACTCCTGAGCCCATTTTGTTCATCTTTCTAAATCGCCAGTAATTCCACGAAAGAAATATTCCTATAATAACAATCCAAGAATATGGAAATGGAATAAACATTGCTACTGTTATGCTTATGCCTATCGAAATGACAATCCACATTATACTTTGGGTAAGAAAATCTCTATTTTCCATGCTTCGATATAATAATTGATGAAACAAGATTATTAAGGTTAACTATTTAGAAACTCATTTTTATCTACGCATTCCACACTAACGGATTATTTTTTTGATCTTTATGAAATACTAAAATTTTAGACATTCTAATTATCGACGCTTTCCTCTAATCTTTTAGGGTTTTAACTCCTTCATTATTAGATATTTCTCGGGTCTTTCTTGCGAAAATATATTTTTGCTTTTTACGACTAGATTGATAAGTATGTTATGGAAAGGTGAGACAAGACAGACAATTAATGTAGAATGCGTTGAATGTTGAGAAAGGTGCCAAATTATCTAACAACGAGTCTAAACACGTTGGTAAGCCTGCGCCATCTGTAAAACTTTTTCCAAATCAATATTCCCGCGTAAGCCGAGGTAAATGATATCGGCATCAAAATTGGTATAATGAAATTCCAAAAAAGCTGTTCAAAAATCGCTACGCTTTCAAATGTAATTAGATCAATTCCAAAGTAGGCTTTGAACATATTTACCGACCACGGGAAATACAAAGTGATGAAGAAATAAGAAATGGCAATTGAAAAGACTATTCGTAAGAACTCTTTAGATGGGCGAACGGCCAGTACTTTGTTATTATTTTTGGTATAAGTTGCAATGATGTCTAATAACAAAGGAACTAGTATGTTTAGAAGATAAAGAGGAAATAAGCCCGCAAAGTAAACATTGGAAATAATTGTGGATGATGACTGTAACGTCATTAATGTTGCGGCTACAACAGTCATTCGAAAAGGAAAGGACATGCCCTGCACTGAATAGAAAATAATGGCTGTAAATACAGCAGGCAAGGTTGATCCTAGGACCAACGCTGTTGTAGGAGAGGGATTAAAATCAAAGTATTGACCTTCAGAAAAGGGAAGCGTGAACATAAAAACAAAATTGACGAGGACCATCCAAAGAATTCCAAATGCGATCAATTCAAAAGCTACCTTGAATTTAGTTTTAGAGTCAGACAAATGTGTACCTATCAGTGCACCAATTATCGAAAGCAACATTCCACTTATCAGCATTAAATGTGGCGGACTAAGGAGGCCATCAAATCCAAAATTTGAGTGCCACCAATTATCAAATTGACCTGAGAATACTTCAACCAGAGATCCCAAGATAATTAGCTTTAATGGAGTAGGGATTCTGTGGTGGATCGAAAAAATTGATCCAGTTGAGTGATCACCATGTTTTATCGAAAATATTATCCCTACAAGTGTGGATACTAAAGATAAACCAACACCAAAGTACAATACGGTATGTGGTGGAGTAAAGAAAGATTCTACATTTACAACACCATGCCAAATAATATCCCAATTTGCGGCGCCCACTTGTAGGGCCACGCCTATGGAGACGAGAAAATAAATCCAAAGCAAACTGTGCGATGATAATTCTTCCTTCGTATAGTTCAAAATACAGAGTACCCTACCCTTCGCACAAATTTATTCTTATCAGAGCATAATCATTTGATTTTGTTTTATATGACACTATAATCTTATACCACTGGTTAGTCAATTAGTACGAAAGGGGATATTTAGTATGGATTTTTTTGAAATGGAAAGAGTACTTGAAGAGCTTGTACGTACATTCGCGGCTCCAAGTGCAACAACCTGGTTTAAAGTAACTGGTGACAAGAGACCAACACTTGATGAATACAGAATGAAAGTAGCAGAATTTATGAACTTGTTTGAGTCTGCTCTGTCATCTGGATTTCAAAGCGACACAAATTCCAGTGATATCTTAAATTTTATCAAAAAAGGTGTACGAGACCATACCTCTTTTGTTTTATCCGGCAAAAATAAAGAAGTGGAAAAAAGATACAAGTATTACGTAGAGTATGGATAAAATTAATCTGGTGAACTTCCTTTCTTCACCAATCAAAGTTTTTAGCTCTACGATAAGGCGAATGGACCTAGCTAAGAGTCAGGGACAAACTAGACGAAATTATTCTAATATGACGTCATTATATTATCGATTGGGATGAATAAGAAACGTTCGGATAAGAGAAAAATTACTGGTAAAGAATTATCAACAGAAGACGAATTTGTTATAAAGTTAGAAATATTAATAGAGATTTTGGATAGTAAGGGGATTCTAAGCAAAAAAGAATTTGAAAGAACATTAACAATGCGACTGCATGAAATTTCAAAAGCAAGAGCATTTGAGGATCTGGATGAAGAAATTTAACAATATTAAATCTATTGCAGCTCGATACGACTTGTCTTAAATCGATTTTACTAAACTGATTTGCAGAGTTCTTTCGCATTGAAAAAATACGAATGTAAAAAAAATGAAGGATCGTAATTTCTAAAATTACACGGCCTTCATTCTCTTAAAAGAAAAGATCCCAATCAGAGTAATGAGTAGTGTAAACAGTAGCAGTATTTGCAGATCTAATTCAAAAGAGTACGTTCCTAAATGTAAGATACTATTCCTGATAGCATCTACGGAATACGTCGCTGGATCTATAAGAGTTATGAAACTAAGCCATGCAGGCAAGTTATCTATTGGAAACAATGCACCGCTGAGGAAGAATAAAGGAAATACAACAAAGCTAACAATTAATTGAAATCCTTCTAGGCTCTCAATATAACTCCCGAAAGTTAGACCCAATGATGTCAAACCAAATGAGAGTATCAATGCAATTGATATTATTTGAAGTAATGAAAGTGCGTCATAATTAATTCCTAAAGGAACTCCAATTACCAATATGATAGCTACCTGAAAAAGCGAAGTCGTCATTCCGCCGAGAGTTTTTCCAATGAATACTGTAGTTCTACTTGATGGCGCTACCATTACACTTTTTAGAAAATCAAATTTCCTATCCCAGATTATGTACGAACCAAAAAAAACAGAAGTAAAGATGACGGACATGCAGATGATACCAGGGAAGATAAATTTTTGATAATCTGTTCCTATTTGGAGGTTCGTTGATCCCAAACCAGATCCGATAACAAATAGCCATAACAAAGGATTGAAAGTGGAAGCGACAAGTCTACTCCTTTCACGTAGGAATACCTTAAATTCTCTAAGCCATAAAGCATATAGCTGTCCCAGTATTATTTTTAGATCACGATTTTTTGTACTGAGCATATCTTTGCATAAACCCCCCTTCTGGACTATCTCCGGATAAAAAATCACCAGAAAGTCTCAAGAACACGTCATTTAAAGTTGGTTTCTTATATTCTATCGTTCGAACTCCTTTCAAGTCTTTTATCAGGCTGTGAATATTTGAATTTACCTCGTCCATGTAGACAATCGCAGTGTTTTCCTCAAGATCTACTTTGTGAACAAAATCGAAACGTGTAAAAGTTTCGGTGGAAGGAATATCACCAATAAAGTTTATTTTTACAATATCCCCGCCCATTTCCTGTTTTAAATTCGACGGTGAGTTCAGGGCTATTATTTTTCCATTACTAATAAAACCAATTCTATCACAAAGCATATCTGCCTCTTCCATATAATGAGTAGTTAAAATGATTGTTACTTTTTCTTCTGTTACTATTTCTTTGATATATGTCCACATACTTTCTCTACTTTGAGGGTCTAATCCGAGGGTGGGCTCATCTAAAAAAAGGACTTTTGGGTGATGCAAGAGTCCTCGTGCTATTTCCAATCTTCTTCTCATGCCTCCAGAATATTTCTTTACCTGGTCGTTTTTTCTTCCTTCCAACCCCACTAGTTTTAACACCTCTGAAATTCTTTTCTCCCTAGTCCCACGTGGTATTCCGTAGAGTAGCGCGTGAATCTTAAGATTTTCATATCCTGTAAGGATATCGTCACTACTTGGAGCTTGAAAGACAACTCCTATACTTTCCCGCACTTTAGTGGCATTATGCAGCACATCATATCCATTGACTACGGCCCCTCCTGTTGTTGGTTTCAGCAGGGTCGCTAATATATGAATGAGGGTAGTCTTACCTGCACCATTGGGACCCAACAGTCCAAATATTTCATTTTCATTGACCTCAAAACTTAATCCATTTAACGCATAGAAATCTCCATACTTCTTGACAAGATTTTTAACGATTATCAATTTATCTAATCCTCGAGAATAACTTTTGTAATATTATCCATGGTTTGATAAATCATGTCCATATAAGAACTGTAAGATTCAAATAATAAAGTAGAGTCGGAGTCGGATCCTCAAGAAAAATAATTACTCTTTCTAGCATGTATCTTCAATGCTTTCAGCGTTTATTCTGAATATGTCTCTTTCTGGCATGCCAGGAGTGTCCTGATGTTATTAGGCATAAAGTAATCGGCAATAATGCCTTTTTAATTTACTTCATTCAAGCTTACATGTAATAATTAATTATTGTATGTTTCTAACATCAGGGATACAAAGTGATTTCGAATAAAAATCTACATATATATGTTGCTGGATTTTAGTGCTCTTCGATTTCATCATGGTCTGACAGAAATTCATACAGTTATTTAGTATTACGACGTATTGAATTCAAATAATATTTCTTCTAACATATTGTTGCAGCCATAATATTACTATACACATGTTACTGTATTAGTAATCACCTAAACAATATATTATCAGAGTTAAAACACAGCATGAGATAAAAATAGCTGATATTCGTTTGATTATTGATACACAGTAATTCTATCTTCATTATGGATAAATGATCTCATGACCGATGTTCTTTTGCCAAAGATCTTTATTTTCCACCTTTTCAATAGACCCTGTAAATACGAGAAGTATGTCCAATAGTTAATTTTAATACTGGGAATATGGTGATAATTACTGTGTTTTTTAAAAGAAAAAAAGAACTAGCTGAAGTAAAAAGAAAAGTCGTTTTGACAAAACACATCACAGACAGTATCATTACTTATGCAAAGTCATGCCATCCCAACGAGGGTATACTGATTTTGCAGGGAAAAAAAGATAAACATGTTATCAATGTAACAGGATTAATTATTCCTCCCTTTTCAACTCATGGGCCATATTATTCGGGTTTTCCTGTCTATGAGCTTCCATTCGATTTATCATATATTGGAACGATTCATTCGCATCCTAGCGGATCAAACAAGCCATCCCTAGAAGACTTGAATCATTTTTTCGGTCTTGTTTCAATAATAATTTGCTTTCCGTATGAAGCTCAAAATATAGGGGCGTACGATCGTAATGGAAACAGGATGGAGGTTGAAACTGGATACTACCTTTGACATATTTTACGACATGCCAAAACCGATTCGGAAATTGAACGAAGAATAGAAACTTTGGATTAGAACTAAAAATCAATGATGCGTGGCTGATGCGATCTAGGGCTTGGCGATAGATTCTATGAATATATTAGCCCATTGCAGAATCTTTCCAAACCGGAATACAATACGTGTAACTTAGTTAAGGCACGTTCTTATATCAAGATGAATAAATTTATGGTTAATCTTTTAACACCATCAACACTGGTGGGTCGTCCTATTGTCAACTCCACCTATACCCACCAGTGAACTAATTTTCCAAATAATTTAGTTTTTGCTCAATAACATTGGTAAACTAACGCTCAATAACATTGGTAAACTAACTCGATTTCTCATGTGGTTCTGTAAGAAACTGTTTCTTAAAATTGTCTATAACACTTACATTATCATCTATTAAATTAATATCAATATCTAGTATGTTAATAAATGGAGAAGATTTTGAGTTTTTGAATTTTTCAGTGGCTTCGTCCAATTCACTTATAATACCAGGGTGTCCCCTCTGATAAGTTATCTTTCGAAGTATATCAATAATTTTCCTATAAAGAATTTGTGAATCTTTTTCGGAATGAATTTTATTATTTGTTATATCCACCAATTTATCAACTATGGTAATAATGCATTCATAGTAATTGTGCATAAAGTTAATGTTAAAATCTACAAACTTCATATAATTTCCATGATCTGCTACTATTTCCCGCTTGTGAATTGCATCTTCCATAGTCCTTGTAGGAACGTACATTCTATCAACAAGAGATTCAATTTCTGACAAAGAGTCGTAGATTTTATTAAATTCATTCTCTTCGTTAATCATCAAGTAATCATTTGGCTGTAATAATTAAATAATTAGTATGAAAGAATGATTGGGTTTTTCCACAATTAAAGCCCCACTCATTTTTGCTTTCCTGTTTGTCTTGCCTTCAGAGTTCTCCAGATCTGTAAATATTGGGCCAATTTTCATTGAAACTTACGCACGGGAAATTAATAAAGCTAGTATATACGGAACTAATTTTCCAATTTGTTGTGTAACCCGGAGATTCCCACTATTACTAGGATTAGTACGATTATCGCTTTCGGTACAGTCGGATGCTTGATGCATTCTCCTATAATTTTTTAAAGCCAATTATCAACCTAAATATATATTTAATTTAATTCATATTAAGAAGTGTAAAACATGTTGCTTGAACAATTAAGAGATAGGGCATTCTTTCAAAATACTATTGATGTGTGGATAGCCTACTGTGAAGAAAGAGAGATTGATTGGTACGATATCGAAGGATACCGATGTTTCATAAATTATTTGAATTTAAATGGTCTTAAAATGCAAAAATTCCCATTATGTGTTAAAGAGTCAGGAGGTATTTATGAGAGAGGAAAAGACAAGACCAAGTTTCTAGACGAATTATCCCACTATTCTGATGATGACTCCTCTGCATATACTCTAAAACTTAGCGGCGACGCCATAAATAAGATCCGTAGTTTCAAGAATTCATAAATGCAAGCATTGGGTAACACTTACGAACATGACAACATCCCCAGTCCGTCAAACTTCAATTTACGTTACTACAAATAGTGTTACTATTGAGAGTATTTTCACCTATACAGTTTCTGAATATATTAAAGTATCATATATCTATTTTATTATGTATGATCTGAAAATGACGTTCATCCCTCAACATTAGTATTATTTTTTTTAAAATCTATCTTTCTTACTTTTCAACCTTAAAGTTTGTCTCCATATTTGAGGAGATGTAACCGGTTGCACTGCCATTAACTTTCACTACAAAGATTCCTACTTTTGCATTTTCCGGTATATCTAAAGTCAAGTTCCCTGTATCATTTTTTATTGCAAATTTCTTTATAATCTTTTTTGATGAATCTAAAATTTGTCCACTTATTGTTGCATTTTTTATCTTATCATCTGAGTCGGCGTCAAAAAGATCTATCCTTATCTGTTGTTCCTCTCCTTTGGCAACATGAGTTTTATCAATCAAAGTTTGAATTACAATCTTTCTTTGTTCATGATCATTGTTATTACTAATTTTTTGTTCATTATCCGCAATCTGATTGGTCTTGTTTTGCTCGTTTATCATATTGCCTCTATCTCTAACAATAATATCTACATCATCTGTAGAAATTTTTCCGTTACTATCGGTGACAGTAAGTTGAAATGTAAACGTAGTGTCGGTCGAAACAGTGGGAGCGATAAATGACCATATTATGGTATTTGCACTACCTATCGTAATATTGGGATTGGGAATTTGTTTCCACGAGTAAGACAAGATAACACTATCATTACTCAGACTCAAACTACCATTAAGTGTGACAGGTGATTCCTCATTGACTGTTTGATCTTTTCCTGCGTCTGCAGTTAATCCAGTATCGTTGGATTTTGACAAAAGTCCAAGAGAATTTTGATTTGATTCTATTTCAAGGATCGAGGGTGGTACGCCGCCGTTCATTAGAGTGTCATTGGGATTAAATGTTCTATTATTATTCGCTCTGTAAACTCCTCTGAATTCCTCTGAATTGGTAACTTGAAACTTTGAATTATTTTCATTGATTGTTGGAATAGCAAAGTCGAAATTATTACCTGAGAATACATCGCTATTCTTTTCTTGTTTATTTAATTTCATGTTTGGATCTGTATCGGGTAAACCTGTACCTATGGCAGGAGAATATGTTTTCGACTTTGTAATGCCATGAACGTTTATTGAGTATTGAGAGGTCATGTTTTCATCTGGTGAATTTAGACAGGATAGCATCGCCGTGAGTTTGTTTGGACCTCCAATTATTTCATGAAATGAAGAATCATAATTGAAATTCCACATGGAATAATTATCTCCGTTTGTCGCCTTCGCTGCATGTGGAATGGATGCCTCATCATTCCATAAAACGTAAACATTACAGTCTTGACTAGAATTATATGATGCTGTCCCAGTCATGGTCAAATTACCAACCTGAACGTAACTGTTGTTAGCGGGATATACAATTGCAATTTCATAATTTTCTAATTTAGCATGAGAGTGTCCCATAAAAATAACGGTAAAGATGAGTAATAGGGATAATAGAATTAGATTAACATATCTTGTCTGAAGCAACTGATCATTTAATACGTCTAAAAAATTCTATAAAAGGCTCGGCTTTAATTCTAGTTAAGTATTAATTAAAAAACAGTAGACAAGAGTGTTTTATAAAATAAATATGGAATAAATCTGAACGAAATTTGATTTTGAATACAATGTATTTTTTTCTCATCAAATTTGGATCTTGATTAGGCGCTCCATGTCTGATAGATGTATTAAATTAGGTCGCATTTCTTCAGACACAGATTATTTCAAGAATAATCTCATCAAGAAATGGGCAATCACAGCTTATACTTGAATTTCCTAATTAGTAAAATAATGCGATCGAATTTTTTGCCACTTTGCTATCAAAGCCTCAGGCCTAATATGCAGTGTTTCATTATTTATTCGCGATTTGGCCAATACAACATATTCACTCATTAAATCTATTCCGATATATCGTCTAGAAAAATTGTGCGCTACTTTCGTGGTTTGCCCGCTACCATTAAAAGGATCAAGTATAATATCGCCCTCGTATGAGTAGAGCTTCATAAGACGGTATGGAATCTCTTCTGGAAATGGACATGGGTGATTTATATGTCCAGGTGGAACAGGCGCAATATGCCAAACTGAATTTGCGATCTCTTTTGTAAACTCTTCATGTTTCGCAGGAAGAATATCACGCCTGTTTGTTCTCCCACTATTTACATCTCCTTTTCTCAAGACAAGTATGAATTCATGCATAATATTGGCTCTAAAATATTTTGGGTATGGATTAATTACAAAAGATCCATATCTATTGGTACCACCAGTAACTTTGTGCCAGATGATCTCTTCATGAAGGTTCCAATTTCCAAAAGGTTGAACCAACTTTGATAATAACATATGAGGAAGCGGAATAATGGTACCGTTTACAACTTCATTTCCAATTACTATACAACAGTAACCTCCATCTTTAGTGACTCTGTAAACGCTATTGTTAAAGATATCAACCATCTCTTCGAGATATTCACCTGTTTCTTTTCTCGTTTTTCCCCGATAATATCCATTTTTCTCAACATGCGCTTCATAATCTATGGCATTTCTATAAGGAGGAGAAGTTATTGTAAGCTGAATAAAATTTGCAGTCAATTCTGAAAGAATTTTTCTGCAATTACCCTGGGTTATGGAATTTTGAAATTCGAGTAACATGGAATTGTTTTTTCTTTAAGTATCAATCCATATTCCGCATACTTAAAAAAAATAAACTGGATGATAAATAAAATTAATTAAATCATATACTAAAAAGATGAACTTGAAGGTTGACATGAGACGTATTAGTGAATTCATTAGGAAACAAAAAATTTCACAGGAATTTAAAGTACCCTTCGAAAATGGCCTCCAGCCCCTAGAAATATCGAGAGCTGACATGAGAAGGTGGTTTGAAAATGAAGAGTCAATTTCATATTATAATCCATTGCAAGAGACGATCTTGAAATCAAATTTAGAAACGTAATAGTTTCGCTGCTTTACTTTTCTAGTATGAATTCATCGACCGACATACCAAAATGTCTTCCGGATGAAGATTTGGTATAGGCCAAGACTTCATCACCGACTTTTAAATCAGTGACGGAAACCAATCTATTGTCTTTTGCAATTAGCCTTATTGTTTCAGCATTCTGCAAGATTACAGTGCCCCAAGAATCTCCTATTTGAGCTTTTACTAATTTCATTGGTCTAGATTCAATCTTCGATCGTCCTACGGTAGACTTTCTACTAGTACCATCTTTGCTCACAACGAGGATCTCCACGCCAGCCTCTAACTCAGACAAGTATTTTGTAGTCCCATCTGACATTGCAGTATAGCAATGAACGGCACCTGCATTAACCCTAAACGGTCGAGGCGAGGTGAATGAGGAGCCTACTGATTCATTGTGCACCAGAAACAAGAAATTTGATTTACTACCTATGAGCATTCCCTCGCCCATGGTCATCATCGATACCGTATCAACGCACACCCTCTCGCCCATGCCAACATCCTTTAATTCTAAAATCTTCGCGTATTCTAAATTGAAAGCAGGGTTATCAAGCAACTGATGTGAGTTCTCAACTTGAGTAACATCATCTGTTTCCAATATAACTCCATCAACTCCAAGTTCCAGAACAGAGAACATCGTTCTAATTTCTTCTGAATTTTTAGTTGTTGTATAAATTTTTGTTCCAGTTTTCTGAAGCTTAGCAATAAGATTTTCTAGGGGAATTATCTTCCAATCAGTAACTTCAACAATAACGAAATCTGCTCCATATTTAGAAGCAAGAACAATATCCTCTAGATCCTCATTGTTTGCAATTTTTTTTGTGTACCCTACACTTTTGTCCAAAATTTCCTTATTTTTCTTTAACAAATCCAAACTATTGCACACAACAAGATCCGCATTATCAGAGTGGAATATCGTTTTGAATTTCTTGTCTGTTATAACTGTAGGATCCCCGTATACAAGTGATACATTCGATACTTTGGATAGAAAGTCATCAAGTTTTTCTCTTTTCACTAGGGGTTTTAATATGAATTCCTTATTTTTTTGGACTGACAATATTTCTTAATACCTCTTTTGGCTTATCTTTGTTAAAAATAATCCTTGATAACGCGGTCAGAATCTGAGGAGGGTTTTTGTGTTGGAATATGTTTCGCCCAAAGGTAACACCAATAGCTCCCGCATGCATGGCCCCGTCGCACATTTCCAGGATATCTTCGTCAGTGGCGGCTTTTGGTCCTCCTGCAATAACTATGGGAACGGGGCATGTTCTTACAACCCGTTTAAAGGAATCCCTATCACCGGTATAAACGGTCTTAACAATATCAGCTCCTGCCTCCGCACCAATCCGAGCTACGTGGGAGACTATGTCAACATTATACGGATCCTTAATGTTTTCACCCCTAGGGTACATCATTGCAATTAAGGGAACATTCCATTCGTTACATTTGTCAGAAATTGTACCTAACTTATGAAGCATTTCAGGTTCTTCTTTGGCACCTATGTTTATGTGAACTGAAATTCCATCGGCGCCAAGTCTTATTGCATCTTCTACACTCCCCATCTGTACTTTCTTGTTTGGCGAAAGGCCAAGTGAAGTACTAGCAGATAAGTGTGCGATTAATCCCACCGTTGGAGGTCGTGGCAGGGCCTTGATAATTCCTTTGTTTATAATAATACTGGTAACTCCTGATTTTTCACATTTGTAAATGAAATCATAAACGTTTTCCAATCCAGGTATTGGACCATTTGTTATTCCGTGATCCATAGGGATACAAAGCATTTTACCATTATTTAGAATTCTCGAAAGTCGTATCTGTCTGCCAATAGCCATTAATATGTAAATAATTTTGATATCTGACTTAAAAGTGATATGTTTCTTTTTGTCTTCGATTCGAAAATGGATTATCGAACTGACGTTATAAAGTTAATTACTCTCTTATTGAAAAAATGATCAAAAATAAATAGATTACAACTAGGTTGTTTCCACAGTACATATTTCAAAAACGACTACTCAGAAAATATGTTATTTGAGAGCTTCGTTTCCTCTTTTTTGGGTTCCAATATCTATTGCCTCAGCAACTGACGATACGAAAATTTTTCCATCCCCGGGAGAGCCAGTGCTTACAGTATCTAAAATGGTCTGTACTACCTTATCAACTTCCGAATCATCCACGACTGTAGATAAATTTGCTCTAGCAGAAAATTCTGAAACATATTTTCCTGTACCGCGCCCGGATTGGACTACAGGTTTTTCACCTTTGCCTCTGCCCTTTCCATCCGTAATTGTAAATCCCCCAACTCCTATTTCTTTAAGCTTTTCGTTTAATTCTGGAATCATTTCACTATGAACTATCGCGTCAATCCGCTTCATATTTTCACTTAAATATATAAAGAATATAAGGTTTTCAAATATCTTTAATTAAATTAAGAATATAACATAACATGTTAATTCTTTGATATTATCACATGATATACGTTTTAAATTACTATAGCCGAAAATTAACCTACCCAAATGGCGATCTTATACTACCCAAATGGCGATCTAATTAAGTTCAAATATTTCAGACGAGCCCGATTGTAGTGTAATCGGAGTATTTTTGTAGTTGTGTTGCAAACTCATCTTGATACTGTTTCTGATAACGATAAAGTGAATAAGACACCAACCCTAACCTTACGAACCAATTCACCTTATGATTCTCTGGTAAAGAAGTCTAAAGTTATTTGAAAAGGTCTATATCTAGAATATTTTTCATTTTGTAAACAAATTGATCAAGAGTATCTTGATTCACTATTTTAGTAAAACTGTTATTGTCGAAACTCTGTACAATTGAAGAGTTATAAATGGATTTTTGAAGTGACCGTTTGATTTCGTCTACAGAATCGGAAGTACTTTCATTATCAGCCGGAATTATCTTACTATTGTTCAAAACTCCGCTGGTAGTATTCCCCTCTATTCTTGTTTGCAGAGGAGTATCTTGCACAGCACTCTCATTGTTTTTATCTAGGGTAAGACTTGAAGGTAATTCGTTTTCGAGACTACTTGTTGGTGAGTCATCAGCCACCTTGGCAGTATCACTGCTTAGCATGTCAACAGTCTCTCCAATCATTCCATCAATCGATCCAGATAGGACGTCGTTTAGGGTCTCAGTTATAGAAGTTGAAGTATTTGGAGTATCCACGGTAGGCGGTCCATTAGGTGTAGGTAAGTTTGACTGTAGACTGGGTGCGGTTAAGTTTGACTGCGCATTTGATTGATCATAGTTAGCAAACAAGACAAAACCTATGAGAGGTAGGATAGAAACAAAGTATAACTTGAAATTTCTCGACACTCGAAAAGGTCAAGAAAATTCCTAATAAATCATCAGGTTCACATGTTCTGTCTTCAGGGTAAATAATTGTGATCCTTGTATCTAAGAATTTCCAGATACTCGTTATTACTTTTCACTTTTTTCCAACAATGTACTTCAGATTTTAGTAATTTTCTAGCATTTACAAAAGACAAAATGACCTTACTATACCAAAAACTAAATTTCTGTATTTTTTTAATTTCTCTAAAGCCTTAATCAAATTAGTTCGCCAATATTGGATTAATTATCATCAGATTAAAAGTACAAAAAAAGTATTAAATTAGTATCAAATCGAAAACTGGTAAAAAGACTGCAAGTTACTAATTATGAATATCGATCACTGAACAATGGTGTGGAACAAAAGAAAAAAATGATTATCAGTCCATTAAATGTCTGACATCTCCTTCCAAGATACCAGATTCATTATGAAGTCTATCAATGTGTTTTGAAAGCCCTTCTTTTGTATCAAAAGGAGAACCACAATACGCACAGCTGAAATTTGCCTTACTAGAGTCCTTAACATATTCTATGGACTTTGTATCGATAATGCATACTGGTGTTCCATGTAGAACTTCATCTATGGATGAAAGGGCGATAGATTCCATTTTCCTCGAAATATCTTCGCGTGATAATATTCCAAGAACTGCAGAATACGCGTGAACCATTAATTGTCTTACATTGCGTTTGTTCATGATGGTAAGAGCATCTTTTATTGTGTTTTGAGGATTTACTGCTAGAACTGGAGACGTCATTATTTCCCTAAGTTTAATCTTGGAAGGATTTTTTCCCTCAGATGTTACCTTATAAAGTATATCGGTCTTGCTCACCATACCTACTACCTCTCCAAGGTGTGTTGCAAGAACACTGCGCTGATTTCTTTCCTTCATCTTCTTTATTGCTTCATCTAAATTCCTATCTGCCTCAAGTATAATTGCATCATTATTCATTAGATTTCCAACTGGCCACGAAAGGAGTGACGAAATGCTTTCAGAAACTAACGCGCTTGTCATGAATATATTATTGGGAGGATATATTTATATATATCCACAATAAAGGGCGCTGAATAATAGTCACAATCTGTAACCTTGGAGCCATAACAAATTATCTTTGTTCTTATTTCGTTGGCTTCTTGACGCTTTTTGGTTTAACCTTTGCGGTGTTCTTTGGGGTCTCTCTTTTTAAAAAAGCCTTAAGTCGCTCAACATTTTCCTCACGACTACTTTTTCTAAAAGGATCAATTGGTATGTTTATTTTTCGAGCTACACGGATATCCGTCACCCCTGATTGTATTAATTCATCCTTAGAATATCCTCTCCCATGTCTGGAAAATACCTTTCCATTGCTTACTGTTTTTACGATAGTGCGCTTTATGGCATCCTTCATAATCTACGAAATTCAGAGATCTAGATTAAAAGGTTCCTGTCAAAAAAATCTATCCTACTCAATCGACTCAATTTCACAGCTTTCTCTGATGCCTCAGACCACGATTAATCTCAAGTCGATGATAACGACTGCTTTGAATAAAATATATTATGTTTCCAAAAATCATCTTGGTCAAGGAGCTGAGCGCCGGGGTAGCTCAGCTTGGTCAGAGCGTTCGACTCATAATCGAAAGGCCGCGGGCTCAAGTCCCGCCTCCGGCACGTATTATAGAAATTACAAATCCGCATTACACTGCAAAAATAAACAGATATTTATGCCATCTATTTTTTAAAAGTTAGTTGTCAATTACATTTGAAATTCTCAAGCCAATTATTGATTTTGTAATTTCATTTATCTCGGGTCTGGGATACCCAGGAATTTTTCTACTAATGATCTTGGAGAGCGCCTTAATTCCTATACCAAGTGAAATTATTATGCCTTTTTCAGGTTTTCTTGTCAGCAACGGGACATTTGATGCCATAAGTGTGGTACTTGCTGGAACATTCGGAAATCTGGTTGGGTCAATTCTGACATATTACTTGGGAATAAAGGTAGGAAGGGCGTTCATATTAAAATATGGAAAATATATACTGTTTAAGAAAAGCCATCTTGAATTAACCGAGGAATTGTTTGAAAAATATGGTGATAAAATTTCATTCTTTTGTAGGTTGTTACCTGCAGTAAGAACTTATATTTCTTTGCCATGTGGTGTTGGTAAAGCAAATTTTGTTAAATTCTCAATTTATACATTCTTAGGATCCCTTATTTGGAATTCAATGTTAACTTATATAGGCATATTACTTGGAAATAACTGGAAGAATATTGACAAATATGCGATATACCTCGATATAGTAGCAGCCTGTGTAATAGTAGGTTTTATTATATGGTTCGTAGTAAAGGTTCGAAGAAGAAATAAGAGTCGCCAGGAAAGTGAAATTTCATGAGTATCAGCATATTATAAAATCCATGTTTCACGAACTGTATCCATTATTTTCTACAGATTGATTTATTTGCAATTATATTATTAGCATAGATTGTAAATAATTAATGAACATAGGCATAATATCCGATACGCATGATGACCTGTCAAGTCTAAAAAACGCAATAAAGTCCTTTAATGAAAGAAGGGTAGATTATGTAATCCATGCGGGAGATTATGTTTTCCCAGGTGTAGTAAAGCAATTCAAGAACTTCAATGGAAAACTTGTAGGAGTACTCGGAAACAATGATGGTGAAAAATTGGGATTATTGAGAAATTTTCAAGAAATAGGAGGAGAACTATACGGAGAATTTGGTGAACTTCGATTAGACGGACTGAGAATTGCAATATATCACGGAACAAGTGACAAGGTTACTGAAGCCTTAATCACAAGTCAATTGTATGATTTGGTCATTTATGGGCATACTCATAAGAAGCGAGACGATAAAATACATAATACACTAGTATTAAACCCGGGTTGTGCACATAAAGACTTTCCAAATATAGATGGAAATATTGAAGCAGAACCGTCTATTATAATATTCAATACTTTAGATAAATCTTATCAATTTGTCCAATTGTAATCCTTCAATATACGATATCCTTTCTGGTAAAGTTTGTTAAAAATTTTTGGTATCTAAATCTATCCCTTTATTCGGGTTATTTTTACCCTTTCAAGTACCTTCCAATATTCAACTTCTGCTCCCTGCACAATTTTTTCTCTAATTTCATCTTCTACAGATGAAGTTTCGAACATTTCAAATGTTTCAAGGTCCATGACTTGAAATATCTGTCCAGAAATAGAAATAATTTGACCGTTTCTCTTGTCTATCAACGGGACATCCACACTGGCTGAAACAGGTGAGACCAAGCTATGTTTTGACCCATCGAAAACTGAAATGGCAGAAACTCTTGCTTTTGCTGAACCATGTTTCCCGGGTTTACTATGATCGTATGAAACTATTCTACACGGTTCATTATCAATAATAATATAGGAACCTACTTTCAGACTCCCTAGATCCATCGGTTTGCTCAATATTGGTCGAAAAAATAGGAAATAGCTTCATATTTAACGGTTCTGATCCGAACTATATTATCGTAGTTTTTCCAAAATAGAGAAGCTTACAAGATTAATGAGGGGAATCCCTTTTCTTGCAACATCCTTTCGTGTCTTTTCGCAATAATTCTGATCACTTTGGTGACTCTTCTTACCTTCAACTTCTAAAATAATAATGTTATCGGAATGTGGGAAAATAAACGGTAATTTTTTGTTAATTATAAATTTTAGATTTCCCAAATTTGCACTCACTACCATATCCCTTCTTGCCAGAATACCCGCAATATCCTTTACCTCCTGATTGTCTTGGTCGTATCTTGTATAATAAATTGAAAGGTAACTAACTTTTTCATGATATTTTTCGAATAATTCCGTTTCATTACTGAATAGAAAGAGGGAATTGTTGGGACTCTGGTATTTTGAAATGCCTTGTACTATCTTGTCCAGTCCATCATATTTTACGAGTATATAGTGATTTGAATTATTAGGAAAATACGGTTTACTTTCAAATGCAAATGTGGCTGTAGCAAAGTACAAATCTCTGACGACGTCGCAATCCTTCCAGTAGTCAATTAAACTTTGAGCATTGTTATCTCGGGGGTAACATACATAGCCACGAGGAGCGTTTGTAGCATCACTCAATTCTACAATCGTAATTGGAGAGGAGTATTTATACCCATTTTTTATTTTTATGGTTGAACATATTTTCTAGTCCAAAATGTAGAAATTCGAGTACCAATCCCGCGATTATTTAGTACTTTGCGCAGTATGCCATAAGGCAGAATCAAGATTTTTAATTCTCAACATATAGATTGGCATAACAAGATAGCAAATGCAGGCAGAAATTGCTCCAACTGGATTTCTTAATGCTGTGTGAATAAACTCAAAAACAGATGTCTTTAGTGTTAGTCCATACTTTGCTTTGTAGCCAAGCTTTTTTATCTGATTATGGCCTTTTATGGCCCTTAACACCTGAGAACAAAAATCGACAAAAGTCCTTGCTGGCTTGAACATGACAATTGCGTTGGGATTAAAGACTACTTCATAACCCATATTCGTTACTTGACCTTGAATGTAAAGATCTATCGCTATGAGGTTCTCAGGTATCGTTATTTTTTTAGCAATATCAGATCGTATCGACAATCCTCTTCCCATTACAGTATATTCGGATAGTTGCTTTTTTCTTATTGAGGCCAACCAATCGCTGATAAAAATCGTGCCTTTCGCTGGAATTCCACTATTTCGAATAGGTCTCGGATTGGAAGCACATATGCCGATATTATTGTTGATCTTGTTAACCAGTTCTGACATACAATTATGATTTGGTACGACATCCGCATCATATAGCACAATTATTTCGCCCTTTGCATTTTGTATAATATTGTTCCAGGCACTTGCTGCTCCTCTTCTACTATCATTATGAAGAAAGACTATCTTTTCCGAATTATTCTCCATGAATTTTTTTACAACATCTGGAGTCTCATCTGTTGAATCATCGGATATAATAATTTCGCAGAGTTCGACTGAATCTAGCTTTGAGTTGATTACACTTTCCAAAATTGTGACAATATTTGTTCCTTCGTTGTACGATGGAATCCCAACAGATACCGTTTTCAAACTTCCTTAGTTTAGGATGCAACATATTTTATTCTTCAGATGCGCCCAGCATAATGAAACATAGATTACACTTGTAATTCATTAATCAATCAAATATGAATATATTTACAAAAAAATCATAAGGTAATATTTGACAATTCAAGACGCCTATAGCAAGTCTCTAATCAAAACGAGTAATCTCATTGCTCCAATTATCATAGGAACAAACTCCCCTTCTAGCAACACTGGACTTCAGGTTATGACTGATAGAAACCTGATAAATCGACTTGAAAGAATTCTGTCTCTCAACATCGACAAGATAATCATATTTGGCGTGCCCCCTTTACATGATTCAAACGGAACACAAGCATTGGAGAAAAAAGGTGTAGTTCAAAGAAGCCTGAAAATAATACGAGATAGCTTTGATAAGAAAATTCAAGTAATTGCTGATGTCTGTATTTGTCAGTATAACTTATCAGGTCACTGTGGAATTGTTAATCAAAATAACTACCCAGATAACGATAAGACCTTGAAACTGATGTCAAAGATTGCCCTAAGTTACGCTGAATCTGGTGCGGATATGCTTGCACCCTCTTCCATGATGGATGGATTGGTGTTATCAATTAGGAACAAACTGAACTTAAATGGATATAGAGAAACCAAAATAATGTCATTCTCAAAACAATTTTCTAGTCTTTACTCGCCGTTTAGACGGACTGCATACAAGAAAGTTTCCAAAATTGACAAATCCAATTATCAAATAGGTTATGCTAATTCAAGAGAAATTTTAAGAAAAGTAGAATTGGATTATCGCGAAGGAGCCGATGTTATAACCATAAAGCCTTCCATGGCGAATCTGGACATAATAAGTAGAATTTATGAAAGAGTGCGTTGCAGGATAGCTGTTCAACATGTATCTGGAGAATACGCCATGCTGAAAGCCGCATCACGTAATAACCTGATTAATGAGTATGAATGGCTTTCGGGATATTTTACTTGTCTGGTTAGATCAGGAGCAAATTATATTATAACCTATGAAGCCGAGGGTATAGCTGAACTCCTTAGTGCACAGTAAAACTCGATATTTTTAGTTCCTGGCAACCTATAGGACTAGATTACATCCTAATTTAATTTCTAGTGTTAGTTCTTGATCGTTTTTTTTTTGGCTTTTATTTTTTCAACTGGACCGCATTGACAAGACCCACCTGTCCTGGTCTTGATATTACTCTTGCTAGTCCTAATTCGGTTTCAATTATGGTTCCCTTAGTAATTACTCCCCTTCTTTCGTAGTCTTTGTTAGCCGTATTCTTGATTACTCTCAATATTTTGGACTTCGCAGTTTTCTTTTCTTCGGGATTTGATACATTTGCAAATTCAACAGTTTTTAACGCAGTCTTGTTGTTATCTCCACGTACTCTTCTCGTCACCTTGATATTACTTCCAATAACCGCCTCATTTGGATACCTATCTATTTCATATTTGCGTCTACTGCGCATTGGAATTATTCTACCGCCGGTGTACTTGCGCCCGGATAAATTCTCAATAGATTTCTTCATGATTGCAAGTTAAGTAAAATTGATCCATATTATGAGGTTTTCTATTGAGCAAACACAAGACTGGAAGCAATCATTTTAAAATCATTTTATTTTTCAGCACATTGAGATCGTTTATTCCAAAATATTCTTGAAATTTTCTGCTTGTTCTATATATTTTCATCCTTCCCAATCTCTCCGACTCTATAAAAGAGTGAGCTCTAAGCTCTTTAAGATGAGTATAAACCTGACTTCCGCGAATTTGGACCAGCCTCTTTGAAGTAATTGGTTGTTCATAGGCAATAAACGATAATGTTTTCAATGCACCCACTGGAATAAGAGGCTGTTGAGCGAACCGTCTAATCAATGGCATATAGATAGGCTTTACTTGAAATACAAATTTATCATCATCAAGTTGTGCAATCTCTAAAGCAGTCAAAACCTTTTGCGTTTTCTTTATTAGTTCATCTAATATTTTGACTACTTTTTCTCTCGATGTTATTCCTGCAGCTCTCATCAAATCATTAGAGGATAATGGTCTGCCCGCAGCATAGAGAGCTGCTTCAATTCTGGCAGTAATTTCACCGTCCGGAAGCGATTGGGGCAATTGTCTGTTACTAACTAGACAGTGTTAATCAATGTTTTCGTCAAGATAAATCAATATTTCATCATCTTTTTGCTCGAGAAATATTTTTCTCTTCATGGCAAGATAAAGCATCGCAATAAAGCATCTGACTGTTTCAACTGAGCCCATTTTAAGTGTAAGATTTTTAAATTCAATACGTTTGTCGGCAGTCACAATATCAAAAATCATATCCTCATAAGATTGCAGAATTTTCTCGAATTTTACTAAATACTCATCAAAGTTGAATGTCTCGACAGATTCCAGATTAAGTTGATTTCTCTTAGGTTTCGGATTTGCCAGTCCATTGATCATATTTTCAAGTACATGCAGTAGTTCTTCCAACGTAACAGGATAAGTAGGTTCGATTCTAAATGGAATTTCAAGTGGCTTGAGATTTGGTATTGGTTGGATATCAACAACCTCCACACCTTTCTTTGTTTTAGAGATTCTTTCCAAACGCAAGATACTTTCTACTTTTAGTCGATAAATTAATGAAGAAGACAAGGCAGCAATTCCACACATTCTAAGGTCTTTTTTGCCACTTTTGTTGATCAATTTTAACAACATTTCCAATAGCAAGGAAACATCTATTTCCCAAACATCTTTTTTTGACAACACTGATGGGTTGAAAAGCAAATCAAGTGGGGGTTGAGAAATGCTTTTCTTTGTTGTCATATCCGCCTCATCAACCTCAGACATTTATGAGAATAACCCCGTTTAGATTATATTAATTGGTATTGTATAATAAATTTTAGACTTGCTGTAAAATAAAGCTAGGACTATTGGAACAACATTCAAAAGTCACTGTTTTGTAAGATAAAAAAAGTGGAGAGTGTTATCGTCATTGGCTTCAAAGAAAGAGATAAGGGACAAGGAAAACCAAGAACGTCTTGCAAATGCTATCAATACTTTAGATAGTATAGCGAGAAATAACAATATTCAAAAAAATATTCGAAACATAGTGAGGGAAATCTTGACGGGAATAAAGGATGAAAAAAATGGGTCTATTTCTGTCAGAGCGGCAAATACCATAAGCATGTTAGATAATGTGACTCAGAATCCGCAGATGCAGTCTCACATACGAACGCTGCTATGGCAAGTCGTTTCGACCCTGGAGAGCATAAGAGAATAGAAACTGGTTACTCAAATCAAGAGGAATCAGCATTCTTGGCTTGTTTTAACTGAGGCGGAAGTTTTTCAAGTTTATGAGTCGGGTTAGCAAGATAGTGTCTAGAGGCGCCTTCACCGCTAAGGACGATATTACAATTAATACATTTGTATCTTATAGCCAATTACAAGATACTTATACGCACATATCTAAAAAGATACTGAAGCGAACTACCACTTATTGTCTAATCAATCTCACTTGTAGGTGCCGTTGAACTATTCTGCTTTATTACCCATTAATCAAGGGGCATGGCTAAGCGACAGTTGAAATAAGCTAGTAAACAATAGAATTTGTGTGCTTGTGAATTAGAACCAATCAAACAATAATATTATGCACTAGCAAGCTACTATAGAATGGTTAATTACTCAAAATGGTTGCATTAGATATTTATCAGATAAATAATGTAAACTATATAGTTCAATTTTACCAAAACGAGGACTTTAATATCACTTGAATCAAGTGTTGGTCTTGGACTAGTATTGTTTCACTAGAATTACGAAACGAATTGATCTAATTTATCTGAGTTTGATTATTTCTCGGTTATCTGGAACAACAGATCTTATTTTTAATCTAGAAAAAATATTGCTGGCTACATTTTCCGACTTGGACCTTTCCCCGTGATTAACAAGTACTCTTTTTGGCTTAATCCTTGCCGTAAAATTCATAATCTGATTGAAATCACTATGTCCACTAAATCCATCGATTTTTTGACTCGCACATTTTATTGGAATAACTTTAACCTTGCCTTTTTCATCCATCATGCTTATCTCCATCAAACCTCCATCTATGACCCGTCTTCCCAGAGTGCCATTTATCTGATAAGAGACAAATATTATTTTATTTCTCTCATCTGGTGCGATTTTCTTAAAGTATTCCACTGATGGTCCCCCTTCTAACATACCGGAGGTGGCCATTATGACGCTTGGATTTTCGTCGTTAAATACTTCTTCCCTTCTTTCATATCCATTAATGACCGTGAAGTATTCTGATTGAAATGGATTAACGCCGTTTGACACTGATTTTCTAACATCAAAACCGAGGTAGTGTGCATAGGACATGTGTATGGCACTAGCTTCAGATATCATACCTTCAATGAAAACTGGTGCCTCCATTAAACGTCCTCCTCTCATTTCCTTATCTAGGACCAACATTATTTCCTGCGCCCTTCCAACGGCTGGAACTGGAATCAATACCTTTCCTCCCGCCGACATTGTCTTGTTGATAGCATCAGTGAAGGTTTTGTATACTACAGACTGATCCGGCATTATGTCAGCAGAATTACCGTAAGTACTTTCTGTAATTAGTGTCTCGACTCTAGGGTAAACTGAAACGGCACTATCAAGTAATTGTGTCCTAGCATATTTGTAATCACCAGAATAAAGAATATTATGAGTTCCAAATACATTGATGTGAACTGTAGCGCTTCCCATTATATGCCCGGCATTATTGAAAGTTATTGTGACATCCGGTGAAATATCTGTTGGTTTCCCATAAGGTAAGGTTATACAATGCTTAATGACTTCGTTTACATCTCTTGTTTCATAGGGCAAAAAAGTGCCATTGCTTTTGGATATCTTGACTGAATCGTACTGGAGAAGTGTCATTAAAGGGAGAGTTGGTTCGGTACAATAAACTGGCCCCTTGTATCCAAATTTGAATAATGCGGGTAAGAATCCTTGATGGTCTATATGAGCATGGCTTATGATTACTGCATCTATTTCGTCAAGGTCAAAATTAAACCAGTCCAATCGTGGATAAGCGGATATACCTAATGGTTCTCCAGGATTAATGCCACAATCAAGCATTATCTTGCTTTCGGAAGTTACGACAATGAAACATGATCTACCTACTTGTTTAACCCCGCCAAGACAGAAAATGGCTATTTCCTCCTTGTTTCTCAACTTCGATTTGTATTCAATGAACTCAGACCTTTTTTCACTTGAATGATTTGTGAAATTTAGATTAATATCATTACTTTGGAGAACAAGTGGATGTCTAAAGACTCTTTTGCCTAGCGATTGTAGGAAAAGACTTCTTTCCTTTGTGGAGCTCTTCTGTGTTGAGTGGATCATGTTCATGCTACTTGACTGGATATGAGGAGACCGTAACGTATGTGCTATCCAACCCGTGGCTTGAGCTATATTGATTACCATGTTGGCATTTATTGACTCTGGACGGTTTACCTCTAGAACTACTTCACCGGTGGCGTCATCGCAAAATACAGCAGATATAGTAACCTCATCCGGTAACATCTTGATGACAGCGGCTCTTGTTTCTTCTTCAGATAGTCTGATCGATGTATCGGTTCTTACTACAAATCTTTTTTTAACATTTCTCGACAGAGAGGAAAGATAGTAGGTCAATTCGGTCAACGAAAATTTAGGATTTAATGTATATAGCGCAATATATGGGCCCTCAAACCGTATGTTTGTAATCTGCGATTCTTTTGGAATTGATTTGAGTATTATATCCTTAAAAAAATCTTCATCAACTTTTTTTGTACGTTGAATTTGATTTGTGGATACAGTATCATTTCGTTCTTTAACTTTGTCACTGTTCTCTAGTGTAGAAATACGCTCATCCACAGAATTTTTACTTAAATTTTCATTGGTCACTTTAACTTTCTTCTAGATACTCGGTCTCATTTTCCATTATCCTTACACTAATAGTGATAATCAATTACTATCACAACACGATATAGCAAGGTCATTAAAGTTCTTACCGGTTGTATCCATATTGAAAGTGAACTTCTCTCTTAATATATATTTTGGAAATTAATTGTATGAAACTATTCTTTATTCTAGAAAGGTGCGTAAGGAAGAATAAAAGTCATAATAACAATAAAAATCATGATAAAGGATACTGCCGAAGAGATTTGTTTGAGACGATTCTTATCAATCCTGGATCTGCTCTCTATAAGAGAGCCATACAACTGACCCCCGTCCAAAAATGCAATAGGAAGCGCATTAAATATTCCCAAATTAAAATTGATGAACCAAAGCCAGAAGAGGGTATTTGCAATTATGGGAAATGTTGGACCAAATATACTTGAATTGTATTTTGGAGCCATGGTATCTGAAAATGGTATAAATTGTCCACTTAAGGTCGGCATAGGGAGCATAGGTACTGGGCGATTGATGTCGAATGTAAAAGCAAATTGCCTCTTGTACAATTCTAGCGTCACATTGGGATCAAGGGATAATGCTACTACACCAAGAATAGGTTTGGTTGGGTCGGCGTCCGCTGGAATTGATAGAGTATCCGCTATTTGTTTCCCCTGTCTGTCAGTCCATACGATTTGAAATTGTTTGCCTATATTTGATCTTAAAACTCTAGATAAATCCTCTTGACTACGTACTTCAGTTTGCGCAATAGTTAGTATGCTGGAACCTCGTGTTAGACCAATATTGTCAGCAAGAGACCCATCAGTTACACTAATTATTTGCAATCCATTCTTCCCGGTGTCTTGCGTGGGAATTGGCGCCAAGGTGGATATTACTATAAAGAGCAAGACCATAGAGACTGCAGCAAGGATCATATTGTTAAGCGGACCTGCAGTTAGAACCGCACTCTTCTCCTTCAATGTTGCCTTTTCTAATCCATTTTTATCAAGATTAACAAAAGCCCCAACGGGAACAAAGAGAACAAAAGCAATTCCGGTTGATTCCACCTTTATTCCATATACCCTTGCAACGATGCCATGACCTGCTTCGTGTATAAAGACGCTGATTACAAGAGCAACCAAAGTGTAGGTGATTGGAAGAAGCGGGTTAAGTATGGGTATAAGAAAATTACCTCTTGGTCCTATCTCCCTGACATCCTCTCTCAGAGAAACATTGGTAATTAGAGTTGAAATTCCACCTATGATTAATAAGATAGCAATGGCGGTTATAACCGGCATTAAATAAGTATTAGCTCTAGCATAGGCCTTTGCGATTCTCGTCTTTGCTATATAATCAAAGAATTTTAGGCCAAATGGGGTATGAAGCAAAATCAGGGGAAACGGGTGAAAGATGTCGGCATGAACGCCTTTTTGTTTTTGTTTTTCCAGATCTTTAACTAGAATAATTTACATATTTAAATCAACGCATCAAAATTGAACTATAAAGTATCAATAGAAATTACACGATTTTAATTGATATAGTAAAATCACTTTAATTGCATGATAATATATTATTATAAATCGTTACCAATATCAGTCGTTTTTCCACAATTCCACAACAGACAATTTTGATTTTTCGGATTCCTTATTTGTTTCTAGATCTCTTTCCAATTTTCTTTTGCGTGTAACATGATCAGATTCTTTAATGTGGTTTTCCATTGATGCTGACTCTATTGCCCTCTCACAAATATTGCAGTAAAACTCTTCCATTTATAACAACTGTAACATCAACCAAATTTAATTTAATTCCTAATACTGATGTGCGATTGAGTTCCCTTAATTATGCGAATCGAAATTTGCAAACAATTTATTAACATACGACGATCGTACTAGAAATAATAGGTATTAGATCAGATTTGCAAGACTTTTTGCTTTTCCCTTTTTTTGTATTAGTTGGATTGATTGCAGGCATATTGGGGTCGATGATCGGGGTTGGTGGAGGAATAATAATATCTCCCGTACTGACATTCCTGGGTCTCTCTCCGCCACAGGTAGCAAGCACAAGTCTGTTTGCAGTTTCTTCAACTAGCATTTCCTCGACTCTTGCTTACAGTAAGTCAAAGAAGATTCAATATTTGCTCGGAATTAAGATGGCACTGTTATCAATACCAGGTGCAATAATAGGATCTTTTTTTTCAGTTAGAATAGATCCTGGTTCTTTCAAGATACTTCTTGCAATAGTACTAATTGGTACAGGAGTTTATCTAATTTATAAGAAATCAATACTCGCCGGAAATTCCTTGTCATTCCAAAACTTGTGGGTAAGGATTCTTTTTTTTTCCAGTACATTTGTTGCGGGAATCATTTCTAGTTTATTTGGAATAGGAGGAGGAGTCGTATTTGTTCCCTTAATGATAATGGTTCTAGGACTAACAATGTATTTGGCTGCTCCCACTTCACAATTTATTCTCATGATTACATCTTTGGTAGGATTATCCACTCACATAATACTAGGAAATCCTCAATACGTACCTGCCATATTACTAGCAATAGGGGCATTTGCAGGTGCTCAAATAGGATCAAGGTTATCAACCAAATTGAGTGAGCAAAAACTAAGATTACTTCTTGGCATTACTTTTATTGGAATTGCGCTTAGATTGATATTCGATTTTTACCAAAATGCCTAATCGATAAACATCAAAAAATGGATGGATTATCGTGAACCCAGACAAGATTTGATTTAAAGAACAGAAAGTTTTGACCCAGATTGTGAGTTCTAATGAAGGCGCGGTTGAGCTAGGTTAACATATCATAAAAAAGGCGAATATGATAAAAGTAATAAAGTGGACCTAGAGATATTTATCAGACTGCAGATTATTGTCCATTCAAATTCCAGTGAGAAATATCCGGGTTCATGGAAACAGGATTCGATATCTTGATTATGATAATGTTGATACAAAGAAAAAAGATACCTTAGTATTGTTGCACGGTATAGGCGCATCTGCCGAAAGGTGGTCTAAAGTGATTCCATTTTTTACTGATCATTTTAGGGTAATTGTCCCAGATATAGTTGGCTTTGGTTATAGCGACAAACCAACAGTTGAGTATAACATACCCTTCTTTGTAAAATTTCTAGGAGATTTCCTGAACAGTTTGGGAATCAAGAAAACGAACATTGCAGGCTCATCTTTTGGGGGATTAGTTGCAGCAGAGTTTGCAATTAAGAATAGCCAAATGGTAAACAAACTAGTTTTAATTTCTCCAGCTGGAACCATGAAAGGTTCGACGAGAGCACTGGAGGAGTATATTCTCGCGTCTCTTTATCCAACACATGATAATGTTTGGAGAACCTTCATCAATATGGCATTTGACCCCCGAACAGTTACCGAACAAACTATAGAGGATTTTATCGATAGAATGAAACTTCCGAATGCAAAATACGCATTTATGTCTACCATGCTTGGAATCAGGAATAATCCAAACTTGTCTTCTCGACTCGACAAGATACTTTCACCTACGATAATAGTATGGGGAGAACAGGACGAAATGATACCGGTCAAATATGCAGACGATTATATGAAAATTCCTAAATCTAATTTGCTAGTAATACCAAAATGTGGTCATACACCCTTTACTGAAAAACCAAAAATATTTTCTAAATTAGCAATCGATTTCTTGAAAGGATTCAATAGTATTAAATAAACGTATCCTTGAGATTAGGAGTATGGGTGAAGATAAGCCTGAAGTTAATGAAGACATGGAATCATACAAGAAGGCAATAGATAACACGACACAGGCACAACAAGATTTCTTTAAGAAATTTTCAAATATTCAATTGGACGCGATGCAAAATTTCTTTTCAATGCTACAAGGCCTGACATTTCATCATGCAATGTTCAAGACTACTATACAAAGCGGCGGCAGAATCTCAATACCGGAGGCTGAGAGGCAGGCATTGAAAATTGATGATGGAGATCTTATCCAAGTCATAGTAATCCCGATCGAAAGAAAACATAAGAATAGTTCCGACAAATGACATTGATTTAATAAAACCATAAGTTAATCCTTAACTATTATAGTTAATTGGATTTACTTAGTTTGACCGCGATTTGATCCATTGTCCTACTTTTGGTAAAACGTTGTTCTGAGAATAGCTACTTGCAATTAATCCCACATGACCTGTATGGAATCGTATTAGTCGTTTATCTTCACTCGATACTACTTCGTTTAAGGGAACGCTACATTCAGGAGAGACTAGATGATCCTCCTCTGCAACGATATTTAGAAGAGGAACGTTAATCTTCTTCAGGTCGACGATGGTAGTTCCTAATTTAAATTGGTTTTTAACGAGGAGATTTTTTTTGTAAATATCGTTTATCCATTGTTTGATAGTCTCACCGGCAATCGGTGGTGTATCATATAACCACTTTTCGATACGTAAGAAATTCTGCACAAATGTTTCATTGTCAATATTTTCAATGAGATTAAAGTACTTGTTAACTCCCTGCTTGAACGGTTTCAAAATAGAGTAACACTCGTAGAGCTTTTCTGGTGGCAGGTAACCTATGTAGGATACCAGCTTATCAATATCCATCTGCTTAGAAATATTTGCAATTACTGTTGTATCTTTACTTGTATCAATCACTGGTGCAATTGTAACCAAATTCTGGATCTTTTCTTGATGTAAGGATGTATACATGGCCGACATAGAAGATCCCATACAGTATCCATGAAGAGTAATTTTGTCCGAAGAATTATTATTTTGAACTATTTCCACGCAATCATCAATATAAGAATTTACATAATCATCAAATGAGACATACTTGTCGATTCTAGTAGGAGACTTCCAATCAAGTAGGTATACATCAAATCCTTGCATCAAAAGATGGCGAATCCAACTTTTGTTAGGCTGAAGATCAAGTACATATGACCTGTTAACTAATGCATATACCACCAATATTGGAGTAGAAGAAACCCTTTTCACAAGGCTATGATAATGCAAGAGTCTGTATAGCCTTGTCTCAGATACAATATCGTTTGGAGTATCACCCACAGAAATGTGATTTCCCTTGGAGAGTAGCTCAATAGTTTTGGCTACTTTTGAAAGATCAAATCCGCTCCATTCTGGGGTTTTCCGTTCTTGGCTAGTCATTTCTAAATCAAATCAATAATTTACTTTTTTTCCAGTCTTTCGTATCCATTTTTTAGAGTTCTTAGAGTTTTTTTAATTTCTTGTAGGTCCTTTAGAACCGTATCTAATTCCGACCGAGTAGGTATATTTAATAAATTAAGATTTTTTTCCACTATTTTATTAACATGATTTACAAAGTCAAGCTGCTTTGAGTAGACTTCGTTGGATAATATTGCAAAATCTTTTGAGGAAAAAAGGGAACTATAGGCTTCCTCAAATGCGTCAATTACAAGAAGCCTGAATTTTTCAGAATTCGGATCAATCACATTTGGATCCGACTTTGATCTCAGAATAAGGTTTCCAATGGCTTGGAATTGAGTTTTGGACATTTGCAACCAGTAATTGGAAAAATATTTCTGAAGATCCATTAGGATCTTGTTTAACGTTATCAAATCTTCCATGTATTCATTGTAATCTTTATTTAGAACACTAAACATCCCAAGGGTGGGAAAATTCTGTAATTTCTTCCATTTCTCAAAAATATCATAGTCGTTGAAATTGTTCAAAGTATTATTTTCATCTTTCAATTTCCTAGTACCTATTTAATATCTTGATTATTCAGTATATTTACTTTAAATAAAAATTGCACTAATTAATCTCCACTTCCACCTAGCTTTGAATAAGATACCCATTAATGTGATGGGGAGCTGTTCTTTGTAGTGTTATATTTCGTGTAGACATCTTATCAATCAAATTGTAAGTGCTTTTTGGAATCCAACTAGCACAAATGTAGATTAATAAAGTCTTTTGATGCTATTATTCAATATGGGACTTATCGACGTATTTAAGAAATGGAGACCTAAAGGAAAGATGTACAGTTTTAGATGCAATCAATGTGGAAAAGGCTTTCTATCAAGCTATGCTCTTGAAGCCCCTGTATGCGGTAAATGTATGCAAAAGATAAAATCCTCAGATTCTACAATTGACTACGACAAAAAATGCATTACGTGCGGTAACAAGGGAGTCATATATGCTAAATCTCAATGTCATTCATGTTATTTTGGCCTTAAAAGTAATATGAAATAGAAAAAAATTCAGGCTGAAAAAACATTCTTCCTTAGCCTCCAAAAGCATGGTAACAATTTTCTCTCATAAAGGGGATCATCGATTTCTCATTAAGATAAAATCCTACTGTGGGATTGTAGATGGGATTAACTTCATTTTCCTACCAAACCACAGGTACGAGACGCCATTGAATGACTTCATCTGTAGCAGCTTCATACCTGTAATTTTTTCTATTTTTATTAATCCTGTCAAGTCGATAAAATAGTTTTTTGCTTCAACAACTATGAATTCCAAGTTTTCTTCTCTTACCGTAACGTGATTATATTTTAGTAGATCATTTGATACAACAGTATGAAGTATCCAATAGACACATTCGTCTATTTCTATTTGCATTTATTGATCTATATCATAAGATTTTGATTTCTATTAAGAAATTAGATAATATCATTTAGAAAAAACCATAGGAAAAATTTCTTTTAAAAAACTATCAAAAGCATCGTAGTGTGAAATAATAAACTCGCATATTGCAATTTGATTTGTGGAAATTATTAATTCTACCATGATGTTATATTACTGAAACATTTGTGCTAGTAAATTGCGCCCCACAAATATGCTATCTTCTTTTTGAATTGGCTTTTCTTTTGGCCTTGTTTAGTTTTAGTAGTATTAATCCCGCAGCACCCCATAGCAACACGGAGACAAGATATTGATGGAGAAACCAGGTGATACCTCCTCCTATCGCAAGAACTGCTCCTACTATACCGAGAATTTTTTTCTGTTTTACCATGAATTATCTCCTTTTTCCAATCCTGACTTCATATTTGATCAATTTAGCTACCAATTAAACAATTATATGAAAAACAATTCATTGCTGTTGTTACTTTTGATTTTGTCGAATCTTAAATATTTAGAAGTTAAAGAAATGTGAGAAGCACCCTAATTATTTATTGTTCTATTATCACGTTCATGATGGTGACTTCAATAATCTCTAGTAGTCAGGTTCATACTTACGGAGAGCCAACGATGCAGGTATGCATCAATGGAAAATGTGAAACGGTTTCAAACCCCGATGGATATCGTGTCGAAAATACCTGCGAAAAAGACGAATGCAGCACAAACAGTCATCCTATTAATACTAGGAAAAGGTAAATTAAATATCACAAAGAAGACAATATTAGCTACTCTAATTCGAGTATTGCATTGTTGAATTCGTTAGTTTTAGTTTAATGCATCTTCTTACAAGATGCTGAAATGTCATTTTCATTAGCATGCTTTTCACATTTTTCCTTATCTACACTACAAATTTTGACCTTAATTCCGTCCTTACCTTCACCATTTGCACAGTACGAAAGATCCGAGGTATCAGCATGAACCAATATAATATTCAATTGCATAATTGTTAACAGAATAAGCGTTGAGACGATAACAATAGTTGGAATGCTAACCATCGTTAGTGTGTAACAGCTGCATTATTTAAGCCAAACTCTACCGCACATGTCTGATTTTATTATCCATCGCCAGATAGTCCTAAATTGAAAGTCGGATATCCCTGTAAAAATTAGCAAGTGAACCAACATCAATATTGTTTCAATTTATGTCTCAATTGTCTCTCAAACTGTGTCTTAAGTAGAGATTCAGTTTTATGGTGAATCCCATTGTCTTCAGATTTAAACCTACAATTACGCCGGGTAACCAAATGGTTACAGAAATTTACGAAGGGAATGATTGGCTTTCTCAGCAAGAGAGACTTCCACATTACTTAAATCAAATTAATGCACCACCTCTCGCATATAGACTAATCCGATACATCATTATATTTCCATATTTCCACATGAGAGATCCAATCGTAGAGTGGAAACGAAGGGGTTCCAATTTTTAGTAAGATTCTTACGTAAGAATCGTTCCTATGCGCTATTTTTTTGTAATTATCTATTGAGTTAACAGTATTTTAATTTAAAGTTGAGCTCTTCAATTATCTAATATTTCTAATCAACGTGAACTATTTGTCGCACTGATGCGTACCCCTATGTGCCTAATCTCGTAGGTGGCCTCAAGTAAAAATATATTCAAAGTTACAAGTTTCGCCTTCCCGTTTAATGAAGTTCGAATAAAAGCAAATAATTAATTTTTATTCCAAAATACTACAAGATAGCACGGACTGCAGGCAGTCCAATAACATATTTGGATTGTGGTGTTTGGAAGGATCACTCTAATCAGAAGAACAGTATGACTTTTACTAACAATAAGGATCTTACTTTTTGCCACCAGATATTCAATTAGAGCGTGGAGTCATGACATGTCAAGAATAACAAACTCATATACAGATGACGACTTACTGAAGCGATACATACAAGTTGTGAGTACTCAAACAGAGTTTAATAAAGA
>JASKBU010000048.1:0-6589 GCA_033272285.1 Nitrososphaeraceae archaeon | reverse complement strand
GGTTACTATATCAGAATCCTAATTTAAAACCGATAGCGGCATGGGTACCGACGGGCGAAGACCAACGAATGTTTTTGTATGCATGTTAGAAAAGCCAAATTTGTTACTAATCCCTTATCGTTGGATCCGAATTGTTAACAATTCCCATCTCGACGGCCCAGTGATTAAATTAATTCTCAAAAAGGAGTCTAGGATAGTATTGTAGCATATGATTAAAGAACCATTAGAATTTGAGTCGGATTACATATACACTGTTTAAATGTTCAATAAGTCTCAGAAGTCATAGATTAAATTTAATATTAACGAAAAATCATATCTGAAATAATGAATGATGTTCAGCAAAAGATTTCTGAAATCAATGGTCAAAAGATAGCCGAAGAGATGGATGAGAAAGGATATATTTTGTTATCACAATTCTTGCCTGTAAAATATTGTAAAGAACTTATCGACAAATATGGTAATGAGGATCTTTATCGTAAGATTATTACTATGGAAAAATATCGTTTTGGTTTAGGAGAATATAAATATTTCAAGTATCCCTTGCCCAATTTAATTCATATTATAAGAAAAGGTGTATATCCCATACTTGCTCCTATCGCAAACAATTGGATGCGACTGCTAAACCTAAAAAGACAATTTCCTAATGAGTTTGAAAAACTTCAACAGGTATGCCACGATAACAACCAAGTCGAATGCACAGTTCTTATTCTAAAATATGGCAAGGGAGGATTTAATACACTACATCAGGATTTATATGGGAATATTTTTTTTCCCATGCAACTCGTACTCTTCCTTAATGAACCAGATGAAGACTATTTTGGAGGAGAATTTGTATTGACGCAGCAAAACCCTAGAGCACAATCAAAAGCCATAGTACTTAGACCACGTATGGGAGATATGCTCATTCTTACTACAAATTTCAGACCCATGAAAGGCAACAAAGGTTACTATCAAGTGCAAATGAGGCATGGTATAAGTGAGGTTCATGATGGTGAACGACATACACTAGGAATTATTTTTCATGATGCCCTGCATTAGTATTCTGAATTTAACGGAAGTAACATTGAGTTAATTAATTGATCCATTGTAAATCAGAAAAAATCCAAACCCAATAGTTAAACGATCTAAAAAGGCAAAGTACGACTAAATGCCTCCTATAACCAATTCCAAAGCCACAAACAAAATGATAGTGGACTGAAGGACCTTACTGACTACAGGCCAGCAGGCAATTCTTACCCTGTAAATATCTCTCTTTGAAGAGTAACTCCTGATTTTGTGTGTATTTTAGGAATGTTTGAAGTATTGTTTATAATAGTTTTTAAACTGCGGAGTAATATCTTCAACTTTCATACCATGTACCTTTACTATATGCTCTGTGCCATTTTTCCAAAGCTCTTCTTCTGTCATTCCTCTAGCAACATAATCGCATTCAATCACTTTTGCTCCTGTGTCACGACACGATAATCACAACATACTTTAATTGTTGGTGGAGTTGTGTATATATTTATTCTCATCATAAACTCCTTAAGGAGTTAAACGCTAATAAGTTTCGACTAAATATCAGTCATATCACAACAAGCCCGAAAAACTTAGCTTCTAATAGCATTCATTCGAAAAATAAAACCTAATCTTCATATTATATCTGGTTTTAAACCTAATACTTGCTGCTTGTATTAAGATCATGGCCGATTTTTATCTATGCTCTAACGATATCTGCCGAATCAATTTTTATTGAGCTACTGACCACAACCTATAACTTATCTCCTATCATTGTATCTGCCGTAAGCATCACGTTCGCTGGTATTTTGTTACTGCTTATAGGAAATTTATTCCATAGAAGAAGAAAAATAACACATATCGTGCCAAGAACTATACTCATTTTTACTAAATCAGCGAAAAATCTTCTTTATGCATCTGCATCTCTGGCACTGGGAATATTTACTTGGTACGATTCCATAAGCAGAGTAGGTGCCTCAAAGGAGATGTTGCTTGCAGGACCGCTGGAGGTAATTTTTATTGTCATTCTCGCATATATTTTCCTACAAGAAAGATTAGACAAAGTACATCTTATAGGCATAATAGTGGCAATCGTTGGATTCTTTTTGGCAGTTATAAGTGATATTAATAATGGTAATACGAATTTTTTCTCCTTGTTACCTTATCACTCTATCATTACATTGGGAGATATCGAAGCAATTGTTTCTGCTCTGGGATTTGCAGTAGGAGTTCTTTTCTTAACAAAACTGGTTATAATTCATTCCCCGCTTCAAGTGGCAGGAGCGTCGCTATTAGTTTCTGGGATAATCTTAAGTTTTTTCCTGGTAGTGTTTGTTTCTGCTTTAGATCACCAGATTCCTTATTTCTCACGAATTTCTGTGCCAGTGTACCCCACGGCGATAATAGCATTATTGTTCTTTTCATGGCTTCCTTTTATCGGTGCGTTGTCTTATTCTATTGGTCTAAGTAGAATAGGCGCAGCTCTTACAGGAACAATCGGATCATCTAGTATCCTTTTAACATTAGTATTCCAAGTAATTTTAAAACAATTTGGCTTAGATGTCAATTTGCCACAAAATATTCTTATCGCTGGACTAGGAAGTGTATTCGGCTTTATAGGAATATTTATTGTGCATATGCGTGATTACAATGTTATCAAATTTAAGAGAAGTGGTAGAATATAAAATTCATTTTATGATATTATAATATATAGAGCAATAATCTATCTGGTTGTATTAGTAGACAACCTTTTTCTTTATCAAATACCGAAACTTCATGCGGAAACATGTAGCAAATATTATGACTGGAAAGTTTACTGAGGTTATATCGTATGACCAGCATTGCGACAATCTAATTGAAAAATCTTTCTAATATAGTTAGTTTCTGAGTTACTAACCTCCTCAATCAGAGAACAATCTTTTGGAAAAAGCTGCCAGCTTCTTTAAAGCATAAATTCTCTCTTGTCTTTGTATTTCCGCTCCTTCAATAGCGTCTGACAGATAAGTAATTGACTTATCATAGGTATTTCGAGCTACCGGATAGGGTACTCCATCCTTACCACCGTGAGCAAAATTAAATTTCACAGGGTCTTGCCATGAAGCTTTCGTTCCAAAAATTATTTCACTTATAAGAGATAAAGCTCTTACTGAAGCCGGACCGAAACCGGGTATGGAAATTAGTTGCTCATAGTTCCTAGGTTGAATATCATAAATCTTTCTAAATAAATTCCAATCCAATTTACGAGGCATTTCATAGTGTTCATCAGCATGGAAATCTTCAAAAAGAATACCAGAAGTATCGCTTAAATTGCTTCTTGGCATCCAAGGATCTAGTGTACTATTAATTTTCCGCAAATGATCTTTCTTTAATACGAGCTTGTTCACAGAAGATTTCAGGTTCTCGGTATTGCCCGTTGCTAATTCAAGAGAAACTTTTTGATTTTCTTTTGAATTAATTGAACACATGTTCAATGTCCTTAAATTCTTGTAATCGCTTATTATGCCTGAATGAGGTTCGCAAGTGAAGCTTTTCACAAAATCGGACATCCAATGATACCTTCTTGCAGTCATGCTTTTGGGGTTCATGCCTTGTTGAACTACAGACCAATTACCATTTTTATCAAAAAGGATCACATGGTGATATAATGAGTATCCGTCTTGTATTACCGCGTTATCGACTTTTGCAGCCATCCTACTTGCGTACATTAAACTATCTATTTTGTTAGAAGATAGATTGTAATATTTTTCGGCCAATATTGGGATTTCATTTTTAGTTCGGGTAGATTTTTTGCCCTTCCCTCCTGCTATTGAAATACCGTGTTCTTCAACTTTTAATGATTGTTTTAAAACGCCCGTTACCACGGTTGTTACTCCTGAAGAATGCCAGTCAAAACCTAGCACACAACCAAAAGCCTGAAACCACAAGGGATCAGATAATCTTCTTAAAAATTCATGCCCACCGTATTCATTTACAATCACTTTCGCAATGGCACCTGAAAGTTTGATCATCCTGTCGATAAGATAAGCAGGGGCATAACCGCCATGCAGTGGTAGCTTAATCGTTGCATGAGCCATAATTGCAATCATATAATTACAACGTAATTCACTTTATTAATTTACTTGAACAAGATGAATTTCTAAGAATATGCACAAACGTCAATGAATTAAGATGCATGGTTTTAGTTTCTGAAATATGGAGCAATTTCATCGGAAACGAGCTTAACTAATTTGTCTCTATCTGGACTAGAATTCGTTAAAACAATCTCAGTAAAGCCCAAATCTACATATTTTTGTAATTTCTTTATCGCATCTGCGCCATTTGATATTATGAGTAACATATTTTCTAATGTATCATCGCCAATGACTTGTGCATTTTCTTCTATTTTCTTCGGGTCATGTACATCAACATCAAAAAAGGCTTTTATCATAGCACCCCTCCAAAATCTGATTGATTCAATTGCCTTTTGCTTATCATTAGGATCGTAGGAAGCAGGAATGAATAGTATTTTTTCTAATGAATCGTAATTTTTTCCCGCTCTTTTAGCACCTTCTTTTAGCGCTGGAAAGATGTTATTGCCAATCGCATCCACACTTAATTCATTGGTAACAAATCCATCTCCAAGCTCACCAGCAAGCATAGCTGACTGTTTACCTAATCCTGCAATATACAACGGAATTGGGGTTTTGGGTTTAGTGTATAAGTTAGAATCTTTAACCCAGTAATATTTTCCTTTGAAATTGACCCAGTCTTCAGTCCAAAGTTTTTTAATCAGAAGGACTGCTTCCTTCAATCTTTCAAATTTCTCCAAGTTAGAAGGCCACTGATTACCAGATGTTACTTCATTAAGAGACTCTCCTCTTCCAACACCCAGAAATACCCTATTTGGAAACATGAATCCCAGTGTTGCAAAGACCTGTGCAACAATTGCTGGATGATATCTTAGAATAGGAGCAGTTACGCCAGTTCCTATTGTTATTTTATTAGTTCTAGCTAGTGCAGCTCCTAACCAAGGCCATGCTGCTCCTCCCGAAGCCCCTGAATTCCACCAAGGCATATAGTGATCACTGGTCCAGCATCGCTCAATTCCATTTTGATCCATGTAAATCACATCATGCAATAAGTCGGATGGATTAACCTGCTCATGAGCCGCTTGAATGCTGATTTTTACTACCATTCAAGATCTATTTATGGATAAATGATATATAGCGATTTTCAATTATTGACAGTTTACCATTATTTAATTTGGCTCTAATGATATAATTATTAACTGAGTCGTATAATTAAAGAAAAAGTTTTATTGTGACAACTTAACAGCTTCATCGATATAGGCAAAAAGAGGCTTTGAGATGCGCTATCAGAATTGCAAAACGATACATGGGTAAAAAAGATTTCAAAGGCATATGGCGAAAGGAATAGTGGAGAGGGAGCAGTACTTGTGCAAATAAAACCCACTTAAATAATTGCAGAAAATGATACAGCTGCTTGGGAATGGGAATAGAGGGCTCAATTACTTGACAATTCCTTTATCAACAAGATTTTAATTACTTTTGATCAAATTAATTGACAGTTAGAATGAGTACGATCTATACGGCATTGGTAACAGGAAGTGGACGTGGTATAGGTAAGGAAACAGCTATTCTACTGTCCAAGATGGGTTTCAATTTAATTATATGTTCAAGAAATCAAAATGAGATAGATTCGGTGGTGAAAGAAATCAAATCATTTGGGAATGATAGGATCTTGGCAAGGGAATGTGATGTTAGTGTCTCTTCTCAAGTGAATAGGGTTGTGAATGAAGCATTGGATATTTACGGACGAATTGATGTGTTGATAAACAATGCTGGAATTTCGTATGTCAAAAAACTAATTGATACTACAGAAGAGGAATGGGACAACACACTAGACATTAACCTGAAAGGCAGTTATCTTTTCGCCAAAGCAATTGTTCCACACATGATTAAACACAACTATGGAATAATCATTAACGTAAGCTCGGGTGCAGGCAAAATTGGGTTTGAAGATATATCAGCATATTGCGCGAGTAAATTCGGAATGATTGGATTAACAGAAAGTTTAGCTCGTGAAATTAATAATTACAATATCAGGGTAATGACAATATGTCCTGGACAGGTCGCAACGAAAATGCAAAAAGATATTGACTCGCAATATTATGAACTGAACAAAAACAAGATGTTGCATCCCCGCAAAGACGCTGAAAAAATTGCAGACATGATATTTAGCGATAAGGAATATCCGAATGGAGTTAGTGTTGATCTTGGGAGGTGAAGATCAAAATTACAAAACTTTGATTACCTTTTAAAATGATTTTAATAATGTCAGATAAAAGCTAAATAGAAGTTAATAGAAGTTAGTAGAACCCTATTATATGCACGGTTCTAATCCTGATGCACTCGAATTTGCTGGCTAGCAAGAGAAACCTTGAATGCTATGTAATGCATAATATGTACCGGAATTCAGTAACACTACTAATTTTGTTGTTCATACCTACGACTTCATACCATGACTTGTTATCTTACTATGATCACTAATAGTAGAAATTATCATAATTAATTACGTACTTTTATTGAAAATC
>JASKBU010000047.1:0-1530 GCA_033272285.1 Nitrososphaeraceae archaeon | reverse complement strand
ACCGGAATTTTTTGCTCAATCAATCCATTTCAACAAATTTTGCCATAAAGCATAAAATAGTAATGGGAGGATAAATGCTTTTAACCTTGTATCTGTTTACTAATTTTGGTAACAATAATATTCGGGTTCGGTGGTACTAATAATGTGATAAAGCGAATAAAAATGGCGTTGGCTTAAGGGAGCTCATATATAGTGTTTAGATTTTGATTTATCGGCTTGGTACTAGGGTCTACACTAACAAATGAGTTTACTCGTATGTGATGTTCGATGGTAATGCGATGGGCTCCAATTTATAAGATAATACTTCTTAACCTAACCTGATTCTATTTTACGAATCCCATCAAGAATTCTAGAATGATCAGCATCTACATCAGTAGTAATATACAAAAGATGTTCACCTAAGGGCATAGTTATTCTCTTTATTTTATCATATTCTGCTAACACGAAATGACCCTTTCCTATTTTGTTCGCAAGCTGACTTCTTGTTTTCCATGCATTTACAGCCATTTCAAGAGATTTCCTACTTTCATCTGGTGTTAACAGGTTGGTAACCCCAGGCTTATGGTCAGAAAACATTATCTTCCCACTTGAATCGCATATCGTCACCATCCTAATTTTTGGATCAAGGTTCATTATATCAGAATGGGTTTTCTGAAAATTCATATACATAATATAATACTAATTCTTATAAAGTTTTAAATTCAAACTTTAAATTTGGTTAGTCAAGTTACTAGTTATCATGAACAAATGTATGTTCACCTGATTACATACTTGATACCAAATTCATCCCAAATCATCTTTTGAACTGAGATAGACAATGACTCAATTATTAGATTAAATTTTATTGGATATTCCTCACAATAATTTACATATTCAGCAATATCCTATAATCTTTAAAACGTGATAATACAGTTATCAAGTTTGTGCCCAAAGTAAATATATTAATATGTTATAGTACTGATCAGATTCATAATTTCTCATACACACCTAAACATTTTAAGATTTAAGCACAAAAAATTGCAATTCACAATAATTTTTAATAATTACCCAAGATTATCTTTATTAAAGATGTAAAAAGTAACTCGGATTATCGATTCTAAATAATATAGATTGGTGTACCGTCGTAACGTTTGACGACTCTCCTGCAATACTATTCATAAAAAACATTATGGCAATAAAGGTAAGGAAAACAATGATAAGAAGAAAAATGCTTGCCTTAAAGTCCTTGAATTTATTTTTCTTTTTCGGATGGTCATCAGAGTTATCCCCGGATTTTCTGTAAGTGATTCTCTTAAATGATTTTGATTTAGTTTTAGCTTTTTTAGAATTTAGTAACGGAGTTTTCTTTACAATTGATCCATCCACGGGACTCTTTTTTATTTCATATAAAATAACCTGCGTTCCATCCCTTGATATGTTATTAAACATGGAAAGAGCTTGACGATAGTCTTCAAATTCTTCACTAGAAAAATTAGATTCTAACATCCAATTTGTTACTAAATTTGCTGATTCATCATCGCTTTCCAAATG
>JASKBU010000046.1:0-13888 GCA_033272285.1 Nitrososphaeraceae archaeon | reverse complement strand
GGAATATACGATGCTCACTTACGCCAGCAGTAACTCGGTCTGTTTTATCCCGACTTCGTGTTAAATTTAACAACAAGTTCAAGCTCTAAGTAAATGCTGAGACTTAACAAGTAAAGCAATTCGCTTAATTCAGCAAAGTTGTGGCCACATAATTACTCATGGATAATTATCAAGGCAAGAGTAATCACCATATAAACGAAGTTTAATGTAAGATATTGATGGAGATCAAAATTATTTATGAAATGAATCCTCCAAAGGTTCTTAACGATAATCACTATGATAACGACACTATAAGAAAGAATGTCGATATTTTCATTTCAAAAACAAAACGTATATCAGAATTTGTAGATGGAATACATTTGACTGATAATGTACTTGGTATACCAAGAGTTTCCAGTTTGATGCTTGTATCAATGCTCAAAAAGAATGGAATTACAAAGCCAATAAGCTGTACATGCAGACTTTATGACAAAAATCTTATCTCTGTATTGCAGTTTGTTACAGAAGCCATTTTGTGTGGCGTATACAGTATCTTAGTCCTTCGTGGAGATGACCCCATTATTGGTAATAAATTTTTCAATATATCACCCTCAAAGGTTATCAAGATTCTCTCAGAACATAATTTTAATAATTACATTAAACTGGATTTGTCATTCCCAAATGAAGTCAATGATACAATGAAAATCAAAAATAAACTTGAGGCAAAGCCACGTGCATTTGTTACACAATCAATAAGCAACATCGACAATTTGAGAGACATAGTTAAAGTGTCTGCGCCCTATGGTATTGATGTTATTCCATGCATAATGTGCCCATCAAGCAGAAACGAAATATCCGCACAGAATATTGGTTTGGATTGGCATTCTTACAAAGAACGGCCAGAAAATTTTATTCGCGAGGCGGCAAGTTTAACAAAAAAGATTCTTTTGTGTTCCCCAAATAGTTTTGAAGATGGCCTACATCTTGTTAGGAAATTAAGGGAGGCTTAGTCAGTTTTTTGTTTTCGTGCTGCACTAATTTCGCTTCTTAACTCCCCTAAAACTTCACGGTAGTATGGTTTGAGTTCATCATCTTCAGTAAGTCTCGGTCTTCGATGATCAACTGTAATTTCTCTTTTGATTTTTCCCGGTCTTTTTGTGAACACAAATACTCTGTCTCCAAGACATACAGATTCCATTATATTGTGTGTTACAAAAATGATATTTTTTCTGGTTTTAGACCAGATGAGTTGTAATTCTACTGAAAGAAGGTCTCGGGTTTGAGAGTCAAGAGATGCAAAAGGTTCGTCCATTAACAAAATTTCTGGATCCATAACAAGCGCCCTGGCAAGCGCTACTCTTTGCTTCATTCCCCCAGATAACTGGTATACATATGATTCAGAAAATTTTGTCAATTGCATTGTTTCAAGGTGAGCAAGCGCTATTTGTCGCCTCTTTTCTTTCTGCAGACCAGCTATCTTAAGGCCGAATTCAACATTTTCGACCACTTTAAGCCAAGGAAACAACGCATTCTCCTGGAATACCATTATTCTATCTGGGCCAGTGCCTTCGATTTGATGACCATTAAGAATGATTTCTCCTTCAGTTGGTTTGTCAAGCCCTGCTAGAATATTAAGGAAAGTTGATTTTCCACATCCCGATGGACCAACAATACACACAAATTCACCATCGTTTATCGTAAGGTCAATATTTTCGAAAGCGGTGACGTATTCAGTCTTATTTGATCTAGTAGTTTTAAATTCTTTTGACAAATTTTTAACTTGTAATTTCACGCCCATTCTCCTCTAAAAAACAAACATGCTTGAATTCACCTATCATATCATACTCTCCTAATCACGATAATTCTATGAATTACTATTTATTTGTAAAGGAGTTCGATTATTTCTTTCGGAGACGCATCAGTTTTGAACCCTTTTTCATTCATAGTAGTTTTAGATGATTGAAATCCATTACTTGCAAGAGTGCTAATTACTTTGTCCAAAGAGATGGAACTTTTTTTTGCCGATGATGCTATACTATCTGTTTCAAAATAAGCCGGTATTGGAAGTTCGGAGGTGCAAATTTGCATCATTTTTAGTAATCTGTTATGGTCATTTCTGGGCGAGGTTCTATTTTCGGAATTTTTCAATTCATTTAACATAGAATTAACAAAATCAGAATCAAAAATACTATCTATCCAAAGTGGTCCGGCCATAATACATTTGGCACCACATAAATCACATACTAAATTTTGTTCCCTGATCTTTTCAACCCTGCGAGATTTACACTTCTGACAGTGTTTAATAAATCCTATTTTTGATGAAACAGTGTTTGCAAGTGAACTACTAAATATTATTTTCAGGTACACTCGGAGATAATGAAGATTACTGTGGCAAAAATAAGGAACAACTGATAAATCGAATCTGGTAGCATTTAGTGCAATAAAAGATACCAAAAGACGTACCCCGATTTCGTTAGAGTATTCAGATCTTATCGGGAATCCGTAATACTTTCGATAACATACGCTTGGGTAAACTCCACATAATACTGCTGTATCTGTTGCTGTAATGGATATCAATCCTCCATTACTCACTGATCTCAAAACGCAATCAACATAGGGCGATGGACTTCCAAATGGATCTAGATCAACAATATCAAATCTTCGAATTTCACGTTCTTCAAAGTTTAGAAATTTGCAAACCTCATTAGTTTTAAAAATGCATTTATACTGAACTTGATTTAATTTCGCACTTTCTTTTGCAAATTCGATAGCAATTGGATTTAGATCATTAAAGTAAATTGTTTCTATTTGTGGAACCTCTACGGAAGCTCTCAAACCTCTTGCACCAACACCGCAAATTGAGTCGGCTAATGTTTTATTTTTTGAAGACGAAGTGTAAACTTTGTACACCAACATTGAAATATCTCGGTTCCATTTTGCATTCGGGTTGAAGAAAGCAGGATTCTTAGGTGGAACGCTTTGCGAAAGAGCTGAACTTGGGACTAAGAGTGATGTTTTACCCTCTTTGATCTCTGATACGTCATGATTCAATGCTTGTTGATATTCAATAACTTTTGGCTCCTAATATATCATCATCCCCCAAGGGGATAAGGATAAAAAGCAACAAATATTGATTTGAGTTGAAGGGGATTAGAGTTCACTGAAAACAAGAACAGTATTTGTGGAGTAGATGAAGCCGGTAGAGGGTCTTTAATAGGTCCAATAATAGTGGCGGGAATCAGTGTAAGTAAGAAATCCCTTTCAGAAATGGTTGAGATAGGAATTAAAGATTCGAAATTGCTTACTCCTAATAAGAGGCAAATCCTCTTCGGAGATGTTATTGGCCTTGCCGAATCAATCTGCATCTGTAGAATTGGTATTGAGGACATTGATTTTCATGTATCTAAAAACCATTTAAATCTGCTAGAAGCAGAAGCGATGGCAATAACGATTGGCAATATGGATTCTTACAAGACCTATGTAGATTCATGCGATGTAAATCCATCTAGGTATAAAAGAACAATCAATAGCTTTCTTAAAAGGAATAATACAAAACTGATTTCAATGCATCATGCAGACAGGTTAAATGTTGTTGTATCTGGAGCTTCCATAATTGCAAAAGTGATACGCGATTCTGAAATAAGCAAAATTCGGCTCAAATACGGTGATTTGGGAAGTGGATATCCTTCGGATAAAAAAACTATAAAATTTGTACAAGAATGGTTTGAACAAAACAGGGAAATTCCACCATTTGCGAGAAAGTCATGGAAACCCGCTCAACTCATATTATCTCGTACTGTTATGCAGTAACTCCTAGGGAGGACAAAAAATTGCTTCTACCATTGCATGATCCTTGTCAAAGGGAGCAAGATCTATATTTTGCTTTATCCTAAATGATTGCTCTTCTAATCTCCTAATTTCCTGAGAAATCACGTTTTTTGGAGACATGGTGACGTCAATGCTTCTAGTCTTAATTACAAGTAGCAGTGGGTTTTCTTCCTTAAGGTATATTTTGCAATTATCCGTTGCTATGTTCGTCTGATCTGGTTGGGCAATATCACAATAAACGAGATCCATTTTATCATATATGGAAAAGTAACTTCTCGGTTTTCTCGCATCTTCTATGATTGGTATAACATTTGTTCTCTTAGACGAAACATTTGTGATTAACTCTCTTGCAACTCTAGCAGAGGATTCAACCGCAAATATTTTACCAGTGTGTCCAATTATATCCGAAAGGTGACTGACTGTAGTTCCTGTTGATGCACCAAGATATAATATGTTTCTAATTTTGGAGAAGTCAAACCTCAGACCTTTCGTATAAGCTGCTGCCAATTTACTTCTAAATGGATCCCACGTTCTGTATTCATTTCCATCTCTGGAAACTAGTTTCTCACCATAAAGAGTAGTACCTTTCAACATGTTAATAGTTGCTAAATGAGATTTCCCATTTACCATAACGCGACTAATAACGTCTACGTTTTTCATGTCGCATCTTTCGTCTCTTAAATTGCATTGATTTTTTTGGTCTCCTTTTATCAAACCTGGGTCTCTCATCAAACGATTCTCTCCCTTTTGGAGGTTCATGATAAATCCTTTGAATCGTCTCAATCCTCTTTGTTAATTTATCCAATAGCGAATTATCTAATGAAGCATTACGATATACGTCAATTCTCACTGCTATGGCAATTTTTGCAGAGAGGGCACGAGCAATTTTCCCTCTTTGCCATTTTGGAGCTGAGTTAACCGAAGGATGTTGGAATAGTAGGCCATGCTTTGGAGGTCTTGCTCCTGTTTTAAGTGCACGGAATAAGGCCTTTTCGGCACCAATTATTTGAATCGTACTTGATGGCATCTGAGCCAATTTTAGCAGACTACCTGCCTTGGCTATCAACCTTGCACCAATGATTGCAGTAAGAATATTTTTCAGGTTTGGCGCAAGTATTTCCATTAAGTTCTCTACCGAGTTGGATAAATCTGTTCTTAATTCTGATAACTGTATTACTTGTGATGCTAAAATTCTAAGCGATTTAGCACTCTCGTCAGTTAAACTTCCTCCTTGACTTTTTGATATTGCCTGTTTGATTAATTCAATTTTCTTGTCTGGTACATCAAGTTGAGTTAAAAGCTCACTGGTAATATTTTCCCTAGGTCCCGCATCCTTTACGATGGCGGCATACGTAATAATATTCTGGAGTATATAGTCCAATTCTGGAAAATGAAGACCATACCATTCACGAATCCTGGTGCTAATTGTGTTAATTATTTCGTCTAATTCATCTAGGGTATTCACTCCTTGAACCAAGTGTTGATCTAATTTTTCAGAAGTTTCTTTTACCTTCATAGATGAAAGGTTTATGGCAAACTTTTGTAGAGCTGCGGATAACTCTTCCTTAGTTTTAGAAAACCCGAACTTTACCATTAGATCCAATTTATTTTGATTAATCTCATCCTGTCGAGAATCTGACATTAATTTAACTTCGTCACTTTCAGTTTGAAAAATATCAATCAAGTTTTTATTATTAACTCTTACCTGATCAAAATTTTTCAATTGGTCAATCAAGTCTGTGAGATACGATTTATTACCTTGCATTATTGATGAATATTCAATTTCTGGACTGTCAAATTTCTTACTATATATTAAATTTGAATCCTCAAGCACACAAATCCCAATTTCAAACAATATCACATTTGCAATTTTCAACTAGATCTTACAGTAATTTAATTTGGTCACTAAAAAATCTAACATTATTTCCAGCCAGGTATTCAGTGTATTTTGATTATCGGCAACTATTCGCCAATGTTTGCAATCTCATCCCCGTGAATATCCTCATAATGAGCATCACACTCATTCTTTGTTAGAAATTCTTTCGCGCATACCTTACATCTAAAAGTGCCGCCCTCATACTCTGACATATTAGAATTTGAAATTAAATCAAGTAAAAATATTTATCGGGTATTTAGGGTTTCCAATTCATTAGACTGTAGGTTTTTTTTCAAAAAGAACGATTCAAGTGATTCTTGTACTGATAATCCATCATGTACTATCGATCTTACGGCCTGTATCATTTCAATAGGATGATCAGATTGCCAAATATTTCTACCCATATCCACACCAGAAGCTCCATCTTTTATCGCATTAAAAGTAAGGTCTAGTGCATCTTTTTCTGGCAATTTTTTGCCACCTGCAATTATGACAGGAACTGGACATCCTTCAACCACCTTTTCAAAGTTTTCACAATAATATGTTTTAACTACATGGGCGCCCAATTCTGCAGCAATTCTACAGGACAAGGCAAGATATCTTGCATCTCTAGCCATTTCTTTTCCAACTGCAGTAACTGCCAAGACTGGTATCCCATATTTCTCACCTTCATTTACCAGTTTAGAAAGATTGCTTAGTGTTTGATGTTCATATTTACTGCCTACAAATATTGACAGTGCCAGACAAGATGTGTTTAGTCTTATGGCTTCTTCGATAGATGTTGTAATTGTCTCTTTTGAAAGATCCTCTCCCAAGATGCTAGTACCACCGGAAACGCGCAGTACTATCGGAATATTTGATTCTGAATCTACACAAGTTCTTAAAACTCCCCTGGTAAGCATTAAGGAGTCTGCATACTGTAAGAGTGGCTTAATTGTTTTTTTGGGATCTTCTAATCTTTCAGTAGGTCCAAGAAAATAGCCATGGTCAACTGCCAACATAACTCCTTTTCCGTTCTGTTGATTAATTATCCTTGATAAGCGATTCCTAATTCCCCAATCCAATGTAAGATAACCTGACCAAACAGGTTATTTATATTTTGATCAAATGGCCTTTATGATGTTACTACCAACACCTTCATGGCGTCGAATGCTTCGTGAGCGCATTTGAAGGCATCACTAGTTTTCTTAATTTGAAAACGATGTGTGATGAGGGGAAAGAGATCAATCGATTTATCAGACATTAAAGACAACGCCTGGTTGGTTTCTATTTCTGAAGCCCCGTAGCTTGGAATTATTATCTGTTCGTTGGAATACAGGGAATTCAAATCCAGATCAAACTTGGAACCAACTGATGGAACCCCAAAAAGCAGTATTTTTCCGCCTCTTCTTGTTATTTTGAGTGAGCTTTCAAATGCCTTTGTACTTCCAGTTGCTAAAATTGTGACATCGACACCCAAATTATTAGTATTTTTGTTAACGGCGTCTTCAAGCCTTCCTTGATTAAGGTTTACCGTATCTACACCGTATTGACTGACGAATCCTAACCTAAATTCATTTATGTCGGAAACGACTATTTTGTTTGCACCCCACAACCGCGCCAACAGTGTATGCATCACGCCTGTGGGTCCGGCACCCAATATTGCCACGTTATCACCGTGCTTTATGGAAATCTTGTTTAATCCTCTAATGCAACAAGCAAAAGGTTCTATCAGAGCTGCTTCGTCGTAGGAAATAGTATCAGGAAGTTTTAATACACCTCCATGTTCAATATTCCATTTTGGAACAACGAATTCCTCAGACAATCCACACGGGTCAATGTTACTAGTTTGATAATTGTTGCACATTGTATAGTTGCCTTGTATACAATACCTACACGAGTAGCAACTTACGTGATGATGTACAAAGACCCGATCCCCTTCTTTGAATTTTTTTATATTTTTACCAACCTTGATAACAGCTCCTGCCGGTTCATGTCCTACCCTTAAGGATTTCATTCCATAATTTCCATACACCTTTTCTAAATCTGAACCGCAGATCCCGCATGAACGCATCCTTACTACTATTTCATCATCCTTATAACCCGATAATTCTGATTCAACCAGAGTTATTTTGTTATCAATTACTTTTACTGTTAACATCCTAAATCCCTTTTCATGTCTTACTTGAATTAAAATTTAATATAATTTACTATAATAACGGTTACTTTTTAATCTAAAATCGATAAGTTATTAATTCAGAGTCATTCAATTGTGGTACTATGTCATTCAAAAGACTAGGGGCCGTGATATTACTCGTAAGTGATATGGATAAATCTATAAAGTTTTATCGTGATGTTCTTGAACTGCCCATCAAAAACACTTCATCTGAATGGGTAGAATTTTTTTCAAGCGGTACAGTTCTTGCCCTACATCCATCGAAAAGCAAAAGCAGAACAAAAAATTCTGGAGTATTGGTTGGTTTTATGGTAAGTAATCTGGAAACAGTAGCAAAGAAGTTGAAAGACAAGAAAGTAGAATTTTTTAAAGAACCCAAGGAGGAATCATTTGGCAAGCATGCCATAATAGCAGATCCAGACGGTCATTTGATTTCCATAGCCGAAATTAGTTCAAAGATATCTGAAGGTTTCGATCTAATTGGATTGATAGGTGCTGAATAATGCCAAATACGAGATATTTAACCAGTCTCAGTATTCAAATTTTCGTTGCATAATATCTCCATGTATCAAGAAATTATCGAACAGATTTTCATTTGTCTTTGATGCAAACACTACATAGATGTTTTCATTCTTATAGAGTACTATCAATAACTGGACTCTGGTAGTTTCATCATCAAGTGTCAAATCCCCTGTTCCTTTTATTTTTAGGATTTGATTTGATGTCTGGTAAGTAATGTTGTTTGCATTTGTGGTAACAAGCTTAACATTATAATTTTTGGTAATGTTATTCATAGCGTTGTTCAATACAATATTTCCAGTAAAGTTCGAAAATTCATCGCCTTTTATTGCTAGGTTCCATGAGCCATCCAACTGATAGTAATTTTTGAGTCCCAAATCTTTACCTTTTGTACTGTCTGCAATTGATGAATTTTCTAATACATTTATTATCATTTTTGTAAGCGTGTCGACTGGATTGCTGAGCGAAACAATATCGTCAATAGGATTGTTTGTATTGTTACTACTACGATTGATAGTAGAGATATTTGATTTTACTCCCGACATGTTGTTTAATCCCAGAGAATATGTAGTATTTCCCAGTTCAGCTAGACTAGTAGCGTTGTTAAAAATACCCCCATATATCAAATTTGAATTCTGAGGAAAGAAGTTAACTGTGACTGATTCGTATCTGTATAAAAAAAATACAACTGAAATTATTGATATTGCAATAATTGACAGTAGGAACAGGTTTTTGAAATTTGGCATTTGGTTAAATATCATGATTTTTTAGGTTCAGCTAAATTAATCACGAACAATGGAGTTTATTTCAATTGCGGTATAGTTACAGCACCTTCAGAAGCAGATCGTGCTAATAGCATATATTTAGCAAGCACTCCATTCTTGTATCTTGACTTTACTGGTTTCCACATTTTTCTTCGCGTCTTGAACTCAGCGGGGCTTATGTTCAAATCGATATTTCCTTTGTTCAAATCAATACTAATTTTATCTCCTTTTTTTATTAATGAAATTGGTCCACCAACCATTGCTTCCGGAGAAACATGACCAATCATAAATCCCCTAGTAGCACCTGAAAATCTTCCATCAGTGACCATAGCTACTTCTGTACCAAGACCCTGTCCAACTAGCGCTGCTGTTACGGCAAGCATTTCCCTCATGCCTGGTCCTCCTTTGGGACCTTCGTACCTAATAACAATTACATCGCCCTTCTTTATCTTTTGTTTTGAAATCTCATCAAATGCATCTTCTTCAGAATTGAAAACCTTTGCAATGCCTTCGAATTTTGTTCGCTCGAGCCCCGCAATCTTTATTACTGCACCTTCAGGTGCTAACGTACCCTTAAGAATCTTCAATGTACCCTCGTTATGGAGCGGTTTTTCACAAGAATACACTACCGGCTCAGAGTCACGTAAAATTATTTTTTCAAGATTTTGTTTCATTGTATTACCCGTGACGGTCATAGTATCTGGGTTAAGCAGTCCGTTTTTTAGTAAACTTTTTAGTATAATAGGAACTCCACCTACTTTGTCTAAATCTACCATTACATACATGCCTCCGGGTCTTGTATCAGCCAGGTGAGGTGTTTTTTTCCTAATCCTTTCAAAATCTTTCAGATCGAGATGAACACCAACCTCTTTAGATATTGCAAGCAAATGAAGTATCGCATTAGTAGAACCTCCTATAGCGTTTGCAATAGCTATTGCATTCTCAAAGGCTTCAAATGTAAGAATTTCTTTTGGCCGCAGGTTATTTTCTAGTAAATGAAAGATTTGTTTTCCTGTCTCATAGCAAATTTGGTTTCTCTTTTCACTTAATGCTGGAGGTGAAGCACTTCCCGGCAATGCTATTCCCAATGCTTCACTAATACACGCCATCGTATTTGCAGTATACATGCCTCCGCATGAACCCGCAGAGGGACAAGCAGCGTTCTCCAACTCTTTTAAATCTTTAAAATTTATTTTGCCTGCCTCAAAGGAACCTACAGCTTCATATACATCTTGAATAGTAACCTGTTTTCCATTCCAAGTTCCTGGCAGTATGGTACCGCCGTAGACAAATATGGACGGAACATTGAGTCGAGCCATAGCCATAATTGTCCCGGGTAGACTCTTATCACATCCTGAAATTCCAACAAGGGCGTCGTATCTATGCGCTAGCATCATAATCTCAATTGAATCTGCAATAACTTCACGACTAACCAGAGATGCTTTCATGCCTTCGTGTCCCATTGCTATACCGTCAGATACCGAAACGGCAGTAAATTCTCTCGGTGTACATCCAGAATCCTTTACTCCTGCTTTTGAGTGCTGTGCCAAATCTCCCAAATGGATATTGCAAGGAGTTGCCTCATTACAAGTAGAGGAAACTCCTACGATGGGTTTTGACAAATCATCATCATTCAAGCCCATGGCTTTATACATTGCTCTGTGTGGAGCTCTTGCTGGGCCATTAACTACGGTTCTACTGACAAGTTCCATCAGTGAAATAGAGGTTAATGCGTATTTTAATATAACATTGATACTAGTCTAAGTATCGATTAAAAAGGGTTATTACTCAACTAGGGCAAAAATCTTTACGCCATCAATTCCTTCTGTCTTAAATAATGTCTCACACATTCCACATTCAGCATTGCCATTAGCAATATCCACCGCAGAGATGTCTTCATTTTTGTAGTCACATTTTGGACAGGTGAATGTGAATTTCACATTAAATTCATATATTTCGATAGTTTCAGTCATCTACAGTTAGAAAAAAATTTGACCTATTTAAAAGTCACGCAGGAGCATGGCAATATGACAAAAACATAAATCAGCAAGGGACATGGATTTTATTTATTGAAGCCGGACACTAAATGTATTTTCTGCTCCATTATTAATAACGAGATAAGCGCCGTTAAAATATACGAAGACAGCCAATTTATGGCATTTATGGACAAGTATCCCATCAATACAGGGCATACACTGGTTCTCCCAAAGAGACATCATGAAAATATTTTAACAATGGATGATGAAGATGTTGGAAGGTTGTTTTCTACCGTTTCATTTCTTGCAAAGGGCATAGTAAAATCATTGGAGGCCAAGGGGGTGAATATTGGCCAAAATAACGGGAGAGCTGCTAATCAAATAGTACCGCATGTTCATGTTCACATAATACCAAGATACAATTATGATTCTCCAAATGGCCGGTGGCCTTCACGAAACTTAATTTCATACGAAGAGTTGGATAAGATTGCCCGAAAAATAAGGGCAGCACTTACTCTAAAAGGTATTAAAGCAAATTAGAAAACAAAAATTTGTATGGCGTCTGTCAATGGGATGGTTTGAAACGTAGGAGAGCCCCAATACTTCCCAAACTTCCAAGTTGCGCACCTTCCTCTGTTTTTGCCGAAATGACTTCCATCTTGCTGCCGATATTGGCAGACATTTCTTCAAGAAGATCTACAATATCTTTTTCTGTGATTTCTCTATCTTCACTGCCGCATTTAGGACATGACTTTGAGATCTCTGCTTGCTTTACAGCGATTAAATTTATTCTATCGATATACTCTTCTTCAATATTTCCGCATTTATTGCACTTAATCTCCAAACTTATGTACGGTATTTCATCAGTAATAATCAAAGTGTCCACTATTCCACTTTTTAGCAAATTCAGAACATCATGAATACCATAAACAGCTAAGCCGTGACCCGAATAAACTTGACTCATGAATTTCTTGACCAATTTCTTTTCCTCTAGTAGTCTATACTCAGAAATTATACCCTGCTCATTTACCTTCTCTAATAATTCTCTTACACCTTCACTTCCAGAGTAGGAGCTGTCGATTGTAGCTAGTACATTATTTTGGAGTCTGTAGTCAAGATACTCCTCCTTCAAAAAGTTCTCTTTTGTTGGTCCGGGACCTCCAACAATTAGGCCATTAACTTTGTATTCATCAATAAAGATTTTTTGCGCATGTTCTGCAATTCTGTGATAATATTCGTTTAACTCATTTTCCCTTAGTCTTTCAAATCTTCTTGCCGACTGTCCACCTTGTCTATGCTTTCCAGCTACCCCTGACGTTAGCGTGTCTATGACTTCCCATCTATCTCCTGTTAATATTCCCAGTCCAGCCTCCTGACTGTCTATAGCAAGAAGTCCTATTACTTTCTCATCTTGCAACATATCCTTGATATGATCTGTCCAAAAATGATCGTCGCATCTATACAGATTAATCTGAATAGGTTTAGGTGGTAAAACTGAATAAAGTTCTATCTTTTCATTTCCAATTCCCTTGTTGTTAGGAATGGCGCCACAAAAAATCGCAAGGCCATTTTCTGGTGTTTCTTTGAACAATTTAAGATGTTCTACTGTCTTGCTCAGCGCATCTTGCACATGAGTTCTCGTTAAATCTGATTTGATATTCGATGCTGTACCAGACTCATTTCTGAGTTGACCTATGACTTCATAAACTGGTCTTCTTGGAGGAATATACACTGTAACCAATTCAGTGCCGTGTCCAGTAATGTTTGACAGTTGATTTAACATCTTGGTTAGTTTGTATCTCTTCACAGAATCCCACTTTTTCTTGTGGGTGTCTTGACTCATTTCTAATAGTATGAAATCTTTAAGTCTATATAATATAAGGTTAAGGTTGGCATTATTACATTACAAAGAAAATGATGGTCCATACCATTACTATAAAAATATGATATCAGAATAAGTTATCAGCAGATGCTTCCTAGAATAGATTACATTAAACAGGGAAGGATTAAACTGGGATTGACTCAACGTGAATTGGCATCCCTATCTGGAATTAGTACTTCGATGATAAATCAAATTGAATCTGGGCGATGCAAGCCCAGCTATGATACTGCTAAAAGAATATTTGAAGTACTTAACTCTCAAGAGGGAAAAACTTCGCTTAAGGCCGGAGACATATGTAGCCATGAGGTGATTTCGGTACAGAAGGATGAGAAGCTAGAGGTTGCAATTGAAATAATGATGAAAAATTCAATTAGTCAAATACCTGTTTTTGACATGTCCAAAATTGTGGGCCTAGTGAGCGAAGATATACTTGCAAGGAAGGTGCTAGAAAGTGATGACAAAAAAAATATTCACCAAGTACCTATCCTACAGATAATGGAACCTCCTCCACCGATAGTTGACATAGCGACTCCCGCTAAGGCGCTCATACCGCTTGTAAGATTTGCAAAATGTGTACTTGTGAGTCGCAAAGGAGAACTTATCGGTATTATAACTATAAGTGATACCTTAAAAATGGCAGAATAAAATTAGATTTATTCTCTTAATCTCTCTAGGCCAACACAGCAGTCTGCATTTTTTAAGCAATTTTCGCAAATATTTATGGCGCTTTCTTTCGGCAGTGTAGTCTCGCATAGGGCACATCTTTTTTGAGTTGCATTTAGCATATACTTATGATATTCGATATGAGATATATATTTTCATAACCTGACTAACTCTGCTATGAGATGAACCAGGTAACTAACGTTCTTAAATCCTTAATTCGCGCTTTCTTTTTTTGATATCGTCAAC